>JAYWGW010000001.1:0-170208 GCA_043778045.1 Bacteroidota bacterium
AATTATAATTTGTAAAAGCAAAGATCGAACAATCGTTGAATATTCCTTAAAATCAAGTAACATGCCGATAGGCGTGGCAACATACCAAACATCCAATCTGTTGCCAAAGAAATTTGAAAATTTATTGCCAAGCAGTTTCGAGATTTCTGAAAAAATTAATCAATATTTCAATTTGAAATTTTCAGATGTTTCATTATAATATAAATAGAATAAACACACAAATTGAGCAAACAATCACTTTTATCTAAATACGAAAAATCGGCAAAAATCAATCAGATTGCGGATTTGTTGCAACAAAAAAACGTCAAAATTCACGCAAAGGGTTTAATAGCATCGGCATTTTCGTTTGTAGTAAAAACTTTATTTTCAAAATCTGAAAATCCTTTTTTGGTAATTTTTGATGATAAAGAACAGGCCGCCTATTATTTAAACGATTTAGAACAATTGGTTGGCGAACAAGATGTGCTTTTTTATCCAGCTTCGTTTCGGGTTCCGTATCAAATTGAAGAAGTTGAAAATGCCAATATCTTACTCAGAGCCGAGGTGCTTAATCGCATCAATTCTCGCAAAAAACCTGCCGTTATTGTTACTTATCCTGAGGCGGTGTTTGAAAAAGTAATCACTAAAAAAGAATTAGATAAAAACACTTTAAAAGTAGCCATCGGCGACAAAATTTCAATTGATTTTGTCAACGAAGTGTTGCATGAATACGAATTTAAACGCGTTGATTTCATTACCGAACCAGGCGAATTCTCTGTTCGTGGTGGTATTATTGATGTATTTTCATTCTCAAACGACAATCCATACCGTATTGAATTTTTTGGAAACGAGGTGGATTCCATCAGAAGTTTTGATGTGGAAACGCAATTATCGATTGAAAAGAAAACCAAAATTGCCATCATTCCAAATGTTGAAAACAAATTTTTTCAAGAAGACAGAGAAAATTTCTTATCATACATCAATCAAAATACTGTACTTTTCATCAACAATACCGAAAGATTATTATCAAAATTAGATTTGTTTTTCGAAAAAGCCGAAACTGCTTTTGAAAAATTAAATAAAGATATAAAACACGCAACGCCCGCAGATTTATTTCTCAACCAAGAATCATTTATCGCGAAAGCAAAAGATTTTTCGATTGTAGAAACAGGAAAAACCGCCATTTTCAAAACTCAAAAAACATTTGAATTTTATATTTTGCCTCAGCCATCGTTCAACAAACAATTCGATTTATTATTGAATAATTTGAGCGACAATCATTTTAATGGCATTAAAAACTATCTTCTTTGTAGCAACGACGCACAAGCCAAACGTTTTCACGATATTTTTGAAACCTTAGACGAAACGAATGCCGAGGATATTCGCAAGCAATATGAAACCATTACGCTTCCAATTTATGAAGGATTTATAGACGAGGAACTTCAAATTGCCTGCTACACCGACCATCAAATTTTTGAGCGATATCACAAATTTTCCATCAAAAACAACTATTCTAAAAAACAAAATATCACGCTCAAAGAGTTGACTACGTTGGCCATTGGTGACTACGTAACGCACATCGACCATGGAATTGGAAAATTTGGTGGATTGCAAAAAATTCAGGTCGAAGGCAAAACACAAGAAGCCATCAAATTGGTTTATGCCGATAATGATATTGTTTATGTGAGCATTCATTCGCTCTATAAAATCTCAAAATTCACGGGCAAAGATGGAACGCCACCCAAAATTTATAAATTAGGTTCCAACGCTTGGAAAGTTTTGAAGCAGAAAACCAAGGCGCGTGTCAAACATATTGCTTTTAACTTAATTCAACTATACGCGAAACGCAGGTTGGATAAGGGTTTTGCGTTTGCGCCCGACAGCTATTTGCAGCTTGAGCTCGAAAGTAGTTTTATATATGAAGACACGCCCGACCAAACCAAATCCACGCAAGAGGTGAAAGCCGACATGGAAAGCGACCGACCAATGGATCGATTGGTGTGCGGCGACGTGGGTTTTGGCAAAACCGAAGTGGCAATTCGTGCCGCGTTCAAAGCTGTTGACAATTCCAAACAAGTAGCTGTTTTGGTGCCAACCACCATTTTGGCATACCAACATTTCCGTTCTTTTTCTGAACGTTTGAAAGATATGCCTGTGAATATAGGCTACTTGAATCGTTTTAGAACTGCAAAAGAAAAGGCTGAAACCTTGAAACAATTGGCAGAAGGAAAATTAGACATTATAATAGGTACGCATCAATTGGTCAATAAATCAGTAGTTTTCAAAGATTTGGGACTTCTGATTGTTGACGAAGAACAGAAATTTGGCGTCAATGTAAAAGACAAACTCAAAACCATCACGGCAAACGTGGACACGCTAACGCTAACAGCCACGCCAATTCCGCGAACGTTGCAATTTTCATTAATGGCAGCAAGAGATTTGTCTGTAATCACCACGCCACCGCCTAACCGATATCCCATAGAAACTAATGTTGTGGGATTTTCAGAAGAATTGATTCGCGATGCGATTTCGTATGAAATTCAGCGCAATGGGCAAGCATTTTTTGTCAATAACAGAATTGAAAACATCAAAGAAGTGGCAGGAATGATTCAGCGTTTGGTGCCAAATGCGCGTGTTGGAATTGGTCACGGACAAATGGAAGGCAAAAAACTCGAAGAATTGATGTTGGCGTTTATGAACGGCGAATTTGATGTTTTGGTCGCAACAACCATCATTGAAAGTGGACTTGATGTCCCAAATGCCAATACGATTTTCATCAATAATGCCAATAATTTCGGACTTTCAGATTTGCACCAAATGCGCGGTCGCGTAGGGCGGAGCAACAAAAAAGCGTTTTGTTATTTTATTTGTCCGCCATATCACGCCATGACGGACGATGCACGCAAAAGAATTTCTGCTCTCGAACAATTTTCTGAATTGGGAAGTGGATTTAACATTGCCATGAAAGATTTAGAAATTCGCGGTGCGGGTGATCTGTTGGGTGGCGAACAATCGGGTTTCATCAATGAAATTGGTTTTGAAACCTATCAAAAAATCATGAACGAAGCCATCGAAGAACTTAAAGAAAATGAATTCAAAGACCTTTACGCCGATGAAGAAAAACCCGAAAAAGAATATGTAAAAGACATTAACATCGACACAGATTTTGAACTTTTGTTTCCCGATGAATACATCAACAGCATCACCGAAAGATTGAAACTCTACAATGAATTAAGTTTGATAAAAGATGAAGCCACGCTCTTAATATACGAACAAAAACTTATTGACCGCTTTGGCGCGTTGCCAAAACAGGCCACGGCGTTGCTGAACAGCATCAAAATAAAATGGATAGCCACCAAATTTGGCATTGAAAAACTGATTATGAAACAGGGCAAAATGATTTGCTATTTTCTTGCCGACCAGCAATCAACATTTTATAGTTCTCCACAGTTCATGACCATCTTAAACTTTGTTCAAAAAAACGGCAATCTCTGCAAAATGAAAGAAAAACAAACTACAAATGGACTCCGATTGCTATTGACTTTTGAGAATATTAAGTCGTTGAAAAGGGCTTTGGAAGTTTTGGAAATGGTTTAGATTTACTGCTTTTTCATTTTTTTCATCATCGCTTCCATCATTTCTTTTGGAATTCCTAAATCTTCTTTTTTGAATTCGTTGGTGTTCAAAACTATATTTACGGGTTCGATTTTATCGATAGTAAAGCTCGATTTATCTACTTCCATTGATGTGCAAAGCACGGTTTTGTTTCCAATTTGATAAAATCCCAAACCTGCATAAGCCATTTGACTATTGAATTTACTTGAGCTTGAAAGATTTGCATCGGTAAAAAATAATATGTTGTTATTGTTTCCGATTCCGTTGTTATAGGCATAAGATTTTAAACTGAATTGTGCGAACATTTTGGGAGCAGCAGCACTTTTTTTAATGTCTAATTTGTCTTTTTTATTACTCGGATTAAACGGCATAGACATCACTGTTTTTTTTCCTTTGTTGTCATTCAGGAATGTAAAATTTTGCATCGCATTGGAAAAAACCATAAAATTAAATTTTTTGTTGTTCGGGTCAAAAATAAAATCTTTGCTGTGCGAGATACCAACATAGCCATATTTTGTGTTCATAAAAATAAATCCGCCAACAGATTTTCCTTTTTTATCAATTCCTGAAAATGCTACTTTTAGGTTGAAAATGATTTTTTGACCATCAATAATTTTTTTAGGTTGAAATCTTTTAAAAATGCCATTGTCTCCCAAAAGGGTGTCTATTTTTACATTGTTTTGAGCAAAAGCAAAATTTGTTACTAAACAAAATATCAGTATTTTACATATGTTTTTCATAATGTATGTTATTTTAAAAATTGTTTTATGTGGCTTTAGTTTAATAAATATATAATATTTTTCAGCCACAGATTACAAAGATTTGCACAGATTTTTTATATTAAAATTCTAAATCCTTTGAGTCTTTTAAATCTGTGGCAAAAGAATAAGAATTTACATACACCTTGGATACTAAAGCCTTTTATTCTTAGATTAATATTACAAAATCTATATTTCATCTATACATTTTATTGTTTTTGCATTAATTTTTTCGAATCGAATGTCTTTCAAAATGTAGCTTTCTTTGATGAATTTTATCTTTTTACGACTGCTTGAATTTATTACGGCTACAATTTTATCATCAGGATTACTGTTTTTTGAGGTACAACCAAATGTCCTAATTTCATAAGTTTTTGGCACATCTATAATCTTCAAAACTTCAATAATGCTGCGTTTTTTGGTTTCTTTATCGATTAATTTACTCAAGATTATAATTGCGGTTTTGCCTTTTCTAAAAACTTCTAACGACAAATAGTAGGAATCTATTGAGTCAGAAATAATGCTTCCACCAAAATACGTGTAATTGTCAAGTAGCGGAATGTCTTTTTCGGTGTAGTATTTTGTTCCTATAATTTTTTTAAAATCACCCGAATATTTGCCTTGGGCAGAAGTATTTAAGAAAATAAGAATCATAAAAGCCACAATTTTTAATTTTGTTGTCGTTTGCATAATACAGATTTCAATTTGCGTTTTCTTGTTCTCGTTTTAGTCGTTGCTCCTCGCGTCTGCGTTCTCGTGCGTCGCGTTGCCTTTCTTCTCGTGCTTTTTGCTGTGCTTGTTTTTCGGCATCATTTCGCTGATGGCTTGGTTGTCTGGGCGTGTTGCTATTTTGTTCGCGTTCAAGGCGTTGACGTTCTTGTCGCTCGCGGTTCGCCTCTTGTCTCTCGCGTTCTTTGCGTTGTTTTTCTACGTCGGCATCTTTGTCATGCGTTCGACTATTTTCGGATTCTCTCAGATTGTTTTTGCATTCTATATAAGGTTTCATAATAGCCAATTGCTCTTTTTGAGTTTTCCCTCGCATTTCTTCTTTCGGATATTTGCATGGATCTTCTTTGCGGTCTGCACTTGGATCGCCTTTTTTTTGAGAAAATGATGCTACAAAAATGAAGCAGAAAGTCAGTGAAATAAATGCTGTTTTCATATTATTCTACATTAAATTTTTTAATTCTCGAATCGCCCGTGAACCTGTGAATTGGCGCACCAACCCGGTCAATCAACACTTTTGTTTCATCATTTTTTGTGATGGATATTTTTATCTTGTCGATGTGCCAGTTGTCAGCACCCATTCCGCCACCGCCAGAATGATGCAATTCTACTTCTTTTATGTCAGAAATGTCTAAGTTTGCCGTGTTTGGCATTTCAATGGTGCGGTTTCGTTCAGAGAAATTTGGCAAATTGGCACTTCTAAAAATGTTTGGAATCGACAATTTTTGTGGCTTACTTTTGAAACTAAACACCAATTTTGCATTGTCATTTCCGCCACGCAAATCGTCGCCACCTGTACCGACAGAAATATTCAGGACAGCATTTGATGTTACAGCACTTTCGTCGGGAGCAGTTGGTGAATTTGCAGTTTTAACAACAAATTGTTTTTTGCAAACGGTGCCTTCAAATTCATTGTCGCCTCGTTCATATATAAATCTAAAAAGTGGTTTCCCACGTCGCGTAGTCACTATTTTTTCAAACTCAGTTTTGGTTTTCACACCATTATTAACGAGTGTTGCCGTTGCCGAAATGCTTTGCAAATCCCAATTGTCGGCCGTTGTGGCTTTAAAATTATCGGCACTTCCGAGTTGTTTTCTATAAATTTGAATCTCCTTTATTGCATCGGCGTTAATATCGGGCGGTAACGCAAATGAAATTCGACGGATGGAATTATTTGGCCAAGTTTGGTTTTTGTTGGCATCTTTTACAATAATATCTGCATGATTTTGAACAACAATTCTGATTTCCAAATTTTCTTGAAACGATTTCACTTCCAAATTGTCCGCTCCAGTTTTCAAATCAACATCCAATTTATTGTCTGATTTGGGTGCAACAATTACCGATGGACTTTGTTGCACATTATTTAGTTTTGGCGCAACAACAACCGTTGAAGCCGATAAGGGCAGTGGAAAAAATTTGAAATAAACATTAGACAAATCGTTGTAACCTTGTGGGTTAAGTGCTTGCGTTTTATATTCAAACAGCACATCGCCACGGCCACTGTTGATATTGCTAAGTTTTGTTGATAAATACACATCAATTTTTGGATCTTTCACATCACTTTCGACCAGTACGTTCGGCTGAATGGTATATTTGCCATCGACTGCATCTTCAATAAAAAACGATTGTGTCCGAATGGAAGCCAATGGTTTTGGTGCCTCCATGAAAATATCATCATAAATTTGATTTTGGTTTGGAATGTCTTTAAAGGTGATCAATTTCCGATTATAAACCGATTGCATCGTAAACAATCCACGTTGACCACGAACGTATTTAATTTCCCAAATTTGATTTTGACAGTTGACATTAAAATCCGGACACGTTTCCTGAATCGTAATCCGACTTCCGTCAAAATGCATGGCTCTGTCGTTTATTGCGCTTTTGATGATATATCGTCCGGGTTTCATTTGTGGAAATATCAGTATCGGGGCGAAAACAAAAAATAAAAAAATTGTTTTTTTCATGGTTTTAGTTTAAAAATTTGAATGATGGCATTTTCAAAATTGATTTTGTACGAATGACTACGATTTTTATCGGTTTGAAAAGCATTTTCTTGATAGTTTCTGCAATTTATTTTTGTAAATTTTCAATGATGATGTTGTCGATGTAAAATTCTGCTCCATCATTCATTGCGTTGTTTGCCCATTTTGAATATATGGTAACATTATCAATCGGATTTTTATATTCAAATGACAGGTATTCCCATTTGCAAATTGACTGTGACGTAACCACATTTTGAAAGGCATTATTGCCAGAATTTATTACACCAAAATTTACGTTTCCTCGAATCACATAAACCCAACAACTTGCTTTTACGCCATTGTTTTTTGGCAATGGATTTTGTGCAAATCCTGAATGTCCGATGGTGCTCACAATATGCATCATGTTGCCACCAACCAGACTGTTTTTGGGTGGTTGGGGCAGATTGCAAGTTGTTTTTAGATTAGAAACTTCCATGATCATGCACGAATTTTCGGTCGGATTATTAACCCAAGCAGTCCAATTATTGGCGGGCGTTACATCTGAATATTGATTGTTAGCAGCCGTGTGGCAGTAGCCTTTTGGGTTTGGCACTTTTTTATTTAAATCATCAAAATTCGAATTGATAATCATGTTTTGAGAATGTGCTGAAACCGATAAAAAAATTGAAATTTTTAAAATAAGAATTGAATTTTTCATAATTTTTAGTTTAGATTGAATGTTATTGTTTTGTCATTTCCCGTGAATCGTTTTACGATCAAATGTCCGTCTCTTGGAATTGTTCCTTGTTGTTCAAAAAGCACTTCGCTTTCGCGTGATTTAGTGATTTTTATGGATTTCATGTCCCAGTTTTCGCCATCAAAACCACCTCCAAAGGAACAATCAAGAATTATTTCTCGAATATCAGCGTTGTTATTTATAGGCCTATTCAGAACCAGCGGAACAACTTCTGTATAATCTGCCACCCAAGTCGCACTAATATTGATGTTTGGAAAGTTTTGTTTTGTACCATCTCTATAAACAATAGTTATCGCCAAATTGTCATTTCCTCCACGCAAATTGTCGTGGCCGGTGCCAATCTTTGCGTAAAGTGTTCTGTTATTATCTAAATTTGCAATGGTTGGTGGTGCAACTTTATTGTATTTGGAATTTACAAAATATGTCAGCCATGCATCTCTGTTGCCATCCTCATAATAAAAACATTTGTGCGAAGCATTGGCTCTGAGCGTCATAATTTGACCGGGATAATTTGGGTCATAAACAAAAATTTTGAAATCTTCTAAAAAAGCACCTTGGTCTCCTTGATACCTTCCAAAATCATAGCCAATGGCAAGTACTTGATGGTTACCAGCTTTATAGTATCCATGTCTTGCAACTTCATCGCTACCAAAAAGTCCGAGTGGCGCGGGCTTTCCTGCATCAATCATTGTTTTTAATTCGTTCATTCGATCGCCGGCATTTCTCATGGAAATTCCCCAGCCAAAAAATTCATTATTGCGGATTCCGCCCGGATTCAATCCAAGTTCTGCCCAGCGGTCTGCATTTGATTCCAGTGCACTGTTGGCTTGACGGTTATAAATAAATGACTGCAACGGATACCGATTGCTTGGCGCGTAGGTTTGTTGTGGGATACGAATATTGGCATTGTAGTAATCCAACGAAGCATAAACCATTCCGCCACAAAGTCCTCCATATCTGTAACTTGCATCGACGCCCTCAAAGGTGTTTGCAAATTTAAACCCGTGAACCGCCGGATTGAAGGCTGTCATTTTCAATGTTGGTCGTGGCATTAAAATGGTTCCAATCTTTGGATTAGCTTTCGTTAAAACAACTCTATTTGGAACTTGAGCATTGCAGTTTATGGCAATCATAACTGAAAATGTTAAACTAAAAATTATTGTTTTCATGATTTTATAAATTTATTATTACTAATTTTCCATCTCTTTCTATTTGCAAAAAGTACAAGCCCGATTTCAGGTTCTGGATTTTTATTTGATTTATATCGTTTGCTTCAAGAAAATTTTGCCTGAAATATCATAAATCGAAAGGGCATCAGTTTTTAAATTCTTGGTGTTTTGAATGTTTGAAAGTATCATTTGAAGGATTTGGATATATTGAAAAATTGGTTTGTACAAAGATTTTATTCAATAAACCCTATAACCACTAAAATAAACGGAACCTGCACTTGCGCCAACCTGCACTGAACCGCCTGAGGCTTGGTTTACATATATAGAAATCACATCGCCCTGTATTAGTTTAGTATCTACAGCAATGTCAAATTTGTTGAAAACTGATGTGAAACCTAACACACTTGTGCTTGTTCGCCAAACTATACCGTTTTTGTAAACTATCATTCTGACGTACGTACCTGCGTTTATAATATCATTAAATCCCAAGGTCGCATAAATATGATAAAACCCCGATGATGGTATCGTCCAATTTCCGGTTGTGACATTGTGTGCATTTGCATCGTCGGTGGACTCGGTTGAAAATATTAGTTTCGTAGGTGTATCGTTTGGTATAGATTGTGTAACGGTCATTCTGGATTCGAGTCCTGAGTTAAAATTTGCGGGTGCTTCCCATATTGCATTTCCAACTGCGTCGGATGTTAAAATTCTATTGTCACCAGCACCAGTCGTTACTTGTAAATTAACAGTTTTAGTTTTTCCGCCTACTTCAAGTTTTTCTGTTGGAACCGGCACACCAATCCCGATAGTTCCCGTTGCAGTTGATCCCATATTTGTACCATAAATCACATTACCAATTGACAATTGGTTATTTGTTGTAGGTGAGGGAACATTAGAAATTTTTCCAATTGCAATGTTTCCACCACCCGTCGTTAAAGTCTCGAGTGATCGCCAACCAATTGCAGTATTTTGATCGCCAGTTGTTGCAATAAGTGATTGAAAACCAACTGCTGTATTGAAAAAACCAACACTGTTTTCAAGTGAATTATTTCCCAGCGAAACATTTCCATCGCCAACGATGTTAGTCTTTAACGAAAAGTGCCCAACTGATGTATTTGACCCACCAGTAGTGTTTGCGAACGCAGAGGCAACACCAACGGCAGTGTTCAAGCTTCCTGTGGTGTTTCTCAGCGCATTAGTGCCAAGTCCTGTATTATTAAATCCGGCAAGATTTGTTAGAAGTGCACCGCTTCCAACTGCGGTATTATTTTGTGCTGTTGTTGCGCTTGCTAATGAATTTAAACCAAAAGCGGTATTTTGACCAGTGTTAGTAATTAGTCCTGCTTTTACGTTATTTCGTTTAAAAATCAAATCTGAATTATTTGTTGTACCAATAAAATTGCCTTCAAAAGCATTGTTTCCTACCAATCCCCAACCCGAATCGGCACTTTTGTATGCAAATTGTGCATAGGGCACACTCATAAATTGGGCAGTATTTGTGATGGTATAATTTACACCACCCGTTGGGTCGATATCAGTCTTAAGAAAATAAGGTCCGTTTGCCCAATCTATTAAAAAATAAGAACTCACAGTTGCGGTTCCCGTGCCAATATTGAAAGTTGCCAAACCATTGATGTTAGTTGTTGGAAGGTGTGTTTCGACATAGGCCACGGTTCCTGTTGGAGTGCCTTGTATAATGCTCACACGAACACCAACCACAGCATTTGCGACAAGCGCATTACTTGCATTTCTGACAACGGCTTGATAAGTCATTCCAAGTGATGATTGTGCTTTTGAGCTTAACGAAAAGAAAATAGAAAATAGAATAAAGACGGGTAGTTTGTAAATTGATTTCATACTAAATTAGTGTTTAAGATTTATTTATAAGTTGCTCATTCCCCCTTTGGGGGTTAGGGGTTTTTTTTAATAATTTTAAAAGTTTTAATGGTTTTGCCTGAGATTGCTTCGTTCCTCGCAATGACGTTCACGAAATAAATTGAAGCATTCAAATTTTCTAATGAAATTTGAGTTTCTAAATCTAAAATTCTTGCAGAAACGATTTGTTTACCCGAAAGATCTATTATTTGATATTTTAAATTTTCAAAATCTAAATCGGCAATTTTCAAAGTTATACTGCTTGTTGTTGGATTGGGATAAACAAACATTTCTAAAACGATATTTGAAAAATTGTCGGTGCCAAGTGTCGAAATCTCGAATGGTTGTTGCACACCTTCAGAAACTGAACCATTTGCGATAGTTGAAAAGTTGTACGCAATTTGCCCAACAGAATAACTAAAGCTTCCGCCACTACCTGTTGCGTTTCCACCATTGGCAACTACTGCGTTTTGAGCAAAAATGTATTGGCAACAGAAAGTAAACATTAGAAATTTAATTGTTGTATTCATAATTTTTATGGTTTTTTAAAATTTAAATTGCCCTTCGACTGCGCTCAGGGTGACGTTGAAATTGATTTAATTTTGTTATTTAATAAATTTTGTTCTGACTATTAATTTATTTTTGTTAATGATATTTAGTTCGTAATTGCCTTTTTCGAGATGATTGACATTGATATAAATTTTCTTGTCTGGCAGTTTTTCTATTTTGCCTTCATATAATATGTTTTTCTTTTTAGGCATTATGCATTATATTTCTTTTCTGATGTAAAATTATCTCAATCAAAAAAAAATCCCTGTAACTATTGTAACAAGGATTATGACAAATGTAACACGACAAAAAAAGTCAATAAATTCGATGCTTTACAACGTGTTTTTTTTATTTAAATAGTCGGTTGGTGTTACATGATACACTTCTTTGAAGCATTTTGAGAAATAGGAAACATCATTAAAACCAACCGAATAGGCAATTTCAGAAACGTTGCCGTTGCCTTTGTCTAATAAAATAATAGCGGTTTTTAATCGTTCGTTTCTTAAAAATTCGGTTGCTGAAACGCCCAATAAAGATTTTAGTTTACGATGCAATTGCATACGACTCATGCCCACCGCTGATGCAAAATTGTCTGACGAAAATTCTGAATTTGATAGTTGTTTGTCTAAAACCTGTTGCAGTTTTTCTAAAAATTTCTCATCAACAGAATTGATAACAATATCTACAGGTCGCAAAACCAACTCTTGACTGTAACGAAGGTGTAATTTTTTTCGTTCAGCAATCAATTGGTTTACAGTTGCTTTTAGAATATCGTTATTAAATGGTTTGGTCAAATATGCGTCGGCTGTGCTGTTTAATCCTTCTAAATGAGTTTCATCAGAAGATTTTGCAGTTAACAATAATACCGGAATTGATGCCGTTAATTCATTGTTTTTTATATGTTTAGTCAATTCAAAACCATTCATCATTGGCATCATAACATCGGTGATAATGCAATCTGGAATTGCTGCGTTGGTAATTTTTATACCTTGTGAACCATTTTCTGCTTCTAAAATTTGATAATGATTAATAAAAATATCTTTTATAACCGTTCTAACATCTTGGTTATCATCAACTATTAGTAATATTGGAAGTTCCGAATTATTTTCAATATTAGGCAATAAGTTATCTTTTTCATCTTTCGACAAATAATCTTCTTCGTTTTTACTAAATAGTAGTGCGTTTTCATTCAAATTTTCTAACGGTAAATAAATTATAAAACTTAAAACATTGTTTTCAAGTTTGATTTCAATTTTACCTTTATACAACTCAACCAATTCTTTTACCAATGCCAAACCAATACCAACGCCTTGATTTGTGTGGTTTTTTTGATAAAAACGTTCGAAAAGTTTCGATAAATCTTCTCTTTTAATATCTGAACCAGAGTTAGAAACCAGCAATTGCAATTGGTTATTTTCTATTTTCGATTCTATCGAAATTTTTTCATTTGCTGAAGTATATTTTATGGCATTTGACAATAAATTAGTAACAATTTTCTCAATAACATCTTTATCAAAATAATGATTTTCGGTGTTTTTTTGAATATTGGAACTAAAATTGATATCATTTTCTTTGGCTTGATAAGCAAACGATTCTAAAATTGAATTTAAGAAAAGTGCAATATTCCCTTCTTTCAGAATGAGTTGCAAACTGCCACTATCCAATTTTGAAAGTTCCAAAAGTTGGTCAACCAATTCCAACATTCTGCCAGAATTTTTTTCTATTAAATTTAGTTTGTTTAATTGACTTTCATCAATAATTTGACTTTTTAAACTTTGAACCGGACTTATAATCAACGTTAAAGGCGTTCTAAATTCGTGCGAAATATTTGCAAAAAACCTCGATTTTATTTCATTCATTTTTATTAAAACATCGCGTTCTTGCTCGGCCAGTCGCTTACGAAGGTTCAAAGCATAAGTAAAAAATAAAATTTCTATTAGTGAACCAATTAAATTAAAATAATGATTGATGATAGAATTTCCTATCATTAAATTGAAAACAACATGTATAAAATATGATATAATAAGAACCAAAGTGCCATACATAATATATTTCAGGTAACTATTTTTATGGGTTTTAAGCAACACATAAACAATATAAAATCCAAAAAAGCAACTTACAATTCTAAATATAAAAGCTGCATATGCAAAATTTGAAATCAAATTGGTGTTGTTAATTTGGAAGACAATATTGACACTCAATAAATAAAAAATCATAAATCCGACGTAGAAAACAAATAATTTTTTTGTGTTTTTCTGCGTACCTTTTGATAATACTGAAAATAGAAATATTGTGTAGAATATAAAAGAAAGCGTGTAGGTACATTCTAAAAACAAGTCTCGATATTGATTAAAGTTTCCAAAAAAATCGTAATGCAATCCATCGGCGATAAACCAGTAGTTCAAAAAGGTAAAAAGCAAATGCAAAGTATAATACAAATAGTTTTTTTCTTGATATTGAAAAAAGAGTAACGTATTGTAAATCATCATAATGAAAATGCCACCAGTCAAAATTCCAAAAAGTAAATACCAAGAATTGTGCTTTTGGATTTTTTTAATAATTGCATTATTAAAACTTTCTTGAGTTTCAACAATAACTGTTAATCCAGTTTCTGGCAAATAATCTACATAGGTATTTATGAAAACTTGTTTTTCTTGAAAGGGCAAAAGTTCTAACTTGAAACTGCGTGAATTAGCTGGAAAATCTTTTTGATTATTTGGAACCAAGTAGCCTACTTTTTTAAATTCAAGAATGTTTTTGTCTTTTAAAACTATTTCCGAATTTCGAAAATTATCAATATTTACAACCAAATTTAATGTGTCTGCTGATGAATTTTTAACACGTGTTCGCAACCAGAGCTTAAAGTTTAAGCTTCTTTTATTGTATTGATCTATAAATTGATCTTTATTATAGTTGCGCCAAGATTTTATTGTATTGTAGTTATTAATATTTAGATTTTGAGAAGCATCAATATAATATTCTAAATCATTGGTGATTATTTTTGATTTAAATGCATCAGAAACCAAAATAAATTTGGAATTTTCAATGTTTTGGGCGAAGGTTAACGCAGAAAACAGGATGAGTATTATTCTTAACATTAATGTTTTTATTTAATTATAATTCGCAACAAGTAAAATTCATTCAAAAAAAACAATAAAAAAATAGTAGATATCTGTCATTTTTTTGTAAAATTGTTGAGAATTATGATAATATATTGTCTAATGAACTATATTAAACCAATATCTTTAAATGAATTTGTAACTACAGCTAAAAACGACAATCCGTTAAAAATTAGCAATTTTGAAACTTTTTTCAGCAAACAAATAAACGACGCCAACGCATTTGCAACAGGTTCCTTTTTTTGGTTTATTGGTAACAACAATGAAATGAAAATTGTAGCAGCAAGTCAAAATATAGGTCAGTTAACGCCTTTTAGTCACGAAATTTGGACAAATTCAAATGCGTTATTCTTAGCAGAAAATTTGCACCAAGAAGACCGTTTGTTTGTGCTTTCTGCGCTAAATCTTGCAGTAAAAAAAATAGAAGGTTTGCCCAAAAAAAGGCAGTCTGATATTCGAGTAAATATCTACGCGCGCATGTTAAATCGTACTAAAAATTATCGTTGGGTTCTTATTCAAATGCCAAAGTTGCACTCAGACAGTAAGACAAAGTCGAATTGCGCCATGATCATGGTAACCGACTTATCACATTTGGTTTTTCAAAAAAAACCTATTTTAATGACGCTTACTGATAGAATTAACAATCAAAATATTTATTATACTATTCCAGAAAATAAAACAGAATTAGTTGCTGTTGATTTGCCAAATATTACAAAACGAGAACAAGAAATCATAAAGCTGATGGCAAAAGGATTGAATTCGCCCGAAATTGCAACTGCACTATTTTTGTCTGTTCACACGGTAGAAAACCACAAACGCAATTTGAGAAAAAAAACTAAAACAAAAACTTCGGCAGAATTAATACATTATTTTTGGACTAATAATTTGATTTAATAAATGCTTAAAAATGGAATTAAAGCCAATATCAACAACCGATTTTAAGGACATTATGTCAAGACCAAATTCGGATTCAATGAAACTTGACTTTTTAGATTATTTTACACCGTATATAAACCAAGCAGAAAATTTTGCAGTTGCGCCATATTTTTGGTTGATTCCGAACCAAGAAACCATGACTTTGATTGCAGCAAGCGACAATATTCGAACACTAACGCCTTATCACAAAGAGGAATGGATAGATAAAAATTCGTCTTTTTGGATAAATAATATACATCCAGCTGACCAAGGATTTTTGGCTTCGGCAATTGCGATGGCAGTTAAAATCCAAGAAACAATGACCGTTAAACTTGCTGATACTGTTAGACTAAATATTTATTGTAGAATGCTTGATGCAGAATTAAAATACAGATGGGTTTTGATTCAGTTCCCAAAAAAATATTTTAATTCTGATGGTCAGATAGTTAGCACGCTAATATTAACAACAGATTTATCGCACTTAAAATTGGAATTGAAATGTATGATGACTTTGATTGACCCTTCCAATCAAAAATTTACCTTTTATTCAGCATCAATAGAAACACAAAAATATTTGCAAATTGACATTCCATCAATTTCTAAACGCGAACATCAAATTTTGTTGCTAATGACAAAAGGACTAAATACGCCTGAAATCGCTGAAAAATTATACATTTCGTATCATACAGTCGAAAACCACAAGCGTAATTTACGCCAAAAAACAAATTCTAAAACTTCGGCAGAATTGATTCATTATGTTTGGAGCAATAATTTGATTTAGGATTAAACTATTAAGAAATAATATTTTTCAATTTTTTATAAAAGTGTTTATGTTTGTTGTTCAATTATTATCTACAAAGTTGAAATGTTCTACAAATCCAATTCTAAAAAAATTACTATCTTTACCCATTATCTAAATTACTAATTTTCAAAGTCGCCTTGAGCGACATTCTACATATATTATGGCTTGTCAAAGTTGTTCAACCTCAGATGGCAGTGCGCCAAAAGGTTGCAAAAATAATGGAACGTGTGGCACCGATAGTTGCAACAAATTAACGGTTTTCGATTGGCTTTCTAACATGAGTTTATCGAATGGGGAAAAGCCTTTTGATTGTGTTGAGGTGAGATTTAAAAACGGACGAAAAGAATTTTATCGCAATTCAGAAAACCTAACTTTGTCGATGGGAGACATTGTGGCAACCGAAGCGTCGTCGGGACATGATATTGGAATTGTGACGCTCACGGGCGAATTGGTGCGAATTCAAATGAAAAAGAAAAGCGTAAATCCAACAAGCAAAGACGTGTTGAAAGTGTATAGAAAAGCTTCGCAACGCGATATCGATATTTGGTCAGCTTCTCGCGACAAAGAAGAACCCATGAAAGTGCGCGCCAGAGAATTGGCTATTGGACATAAATTAGAAATGAAAATTTCTGATATAGAATTTCAAGGCGATGGTTCAAAAGCAACTTTCTATTACACCGCCGAAGATCGCATTGATTTTAGATTGCTAATCAAAGATTTTGCCAAAGAATTCAGCGCGAGAATTGAAATGAAACAAGTCGGATTTAGACAAGAAGCTGCGCGACTTGGCGGCATTGGCTCTTGTGGGCGCGAGCTTTGTTGCTCTACTTGGTTGACAGATTTTAGAAGCGTAAACACTTCTGCGGCGCGCTACCAACAATTATCGCTGAATCCACAAAAATTGGCAGGACAATGTGGAAAACTCAAATGTTGTTTAAACTATGAGTTGGACACCTATATGGATGCGCTCAAAGATTTTCCAGAATTTGAGACAAAACTTGAAACTGAAAAAGGAGATGCCATTTGCCAGAAACAAGATATTTTTAAAGGTCTGATGTGGTTTGCTTACACTAATAATTTTGCGAATTGGCACGTACTAAAAATAGAACAAGTACGCGAAATAATGGCCGAAAATAAGTTGAAAAACAAAGTTTCGTCGTTAGAAGATTTTGCTTTAGAAGTTGTTGCCGAACCTCAGAAAGATTTCAATAATGCCATGGGACAAGAAAGCTTGACGCGATTTGATCAACCAAAAGTAAAACGAAAAAACAACAAAAAGCGTGGTGCAGAAAACGCAATTGTTCCAAATAGCAGAAAAGATGGTGTCGCAAAAATAATTTCAAAAGGCATGGTAATAGAGCCAAAAAACAGTAGTCAACAACCATCAACCATCAACCAACAACCATCAAACAACAACCAACAACCAAACTCAACCTCAAAAAATAAAAACCGCAACAAAAATCGCAAACCAAATCCAAATACTGAAGTCAGTAACGAACCGCGAATACCAATAAAAATAACACCAAATGCGAAGCCAAATGAGCCACAAGCATAGTTTTTTATTGATTATAGTAACGTTGCTTTTGTTCTCTTGCGATGACACACGGGTTTTTGACGAATATAAAACAATCGGCGAAAGTTGGCATAAGGATAGCATTGTGTCATTTACTTTTGATCAAAAAGGTAGTAATTTACCACACAATTTGTTTGTAAATTTACGAAGCAACAACAATTATAAATATAGCAATTTATTTTTGATAGTATCAATGGAACATCCAAACGGATTCACAAAAGTGGACACTTTACAATATCTGATGGCAAATCCAGACGGCACATTGCTCGGCGATGGATTTTCAGATGTAAAAGAAAGCAAGTTATATTACAAAGAAAAATTTAAGTTTCCAAAATCAGGAAAATACAAAATTAGCATTCAACAAGCCGTTCGTAAAACAGGAAAAATAGCAGGCGAAAAAAGTTTAGGTGGCATTACAGAAGTTGGATTTAGAATAGAAAATTTAGAAAAAACAAAATAATTATAGAGTAACGCGAGTCATCAATAGCTTAAAAAAAAGCTACAAAAAAAACTACAATGGCTATCAAAAAAACCAATCAGTCAACTTCAACGAAAGACGTTGCTTATTACCAAAAAAAGTTTTGGCGCATTTTTGCTTACACGCTTGGCGGCATATTTCTGTTTTTTCTCTTTGCCTCTTGGGGACTTTTGGGTTCCATGCCATCGTTTGAAGAGTTAGAAAATCCAAATTCAAATCTTGCAACAGAAGTGATATCATCTGATGGCGTTGTAATTGGAAAATTTTATAATGAAAACCGAACTTCCATCAAATATGCCGATTTGCCACAACATCTCGTAAAAGCGTTGGTCGCCACAGAAGACGAACGTTTTTATGAACATTCGGGAATCGATGGTAGAAGAACTTTGGGAGCAGCTTTGAAATTAGGATCAGATGGTGGCGCAAGCACACTCACGCAACAATTAGCAAAACTTTTATTTCATGGAGAAGGCAGTCGGTTTTTGCCATTTAGAATTATACAAAAATGTAAAGAATGGATTATTGCCATAAAACTTGAAAGACAATATACCAAAAACGAAATCATTGCGATGTATTTCAACAAGGCCGATTTTGTAAACACCGCAGTAGGAATTCGCTCAGCTGCGAACGTATATTTTGCCAAAGAACCAAAAAATTTAACTATAAACGAAAGTGCCACTTTGGTTGGTATGCTTAAAAACCCATCGCTTTTCAATCCCATAAAACGTTTAGAAAAAGTACAAATTAGGCGCAATGTTGTTCTTGGTCAAATGGTTAGAAACAACATTATTACTGCAGGTCAAAAAGCTAATTTTGAAAAAAAGCCACTTGTTATAACCTTTAAACCAGAAAGTCATCTGGACGGAATCGGAACCTACTTCCGAGAATATCTTCGTGACTATATGAAGAAGTGGGTTGAAGAAAATAAAAAACCTGATGGTTCTAATTATGATATTTATGCCGACGGACTTCGCATTTACACTACAATTGATTCCAGAATGCAACTCTATGCAGAAGAAGCCGTTGCCGATCATTTGTCAAACCTACAGATTGAATTCGATTCTGAGCAAAAGAATAATAAAAACGCACCTTTCGTAAACATTTCTAAAGATGAAACTGAAAAACTAATGATGCGTTCGCGCAAAAATTCAGAAAGATGGAGAATATTGAAAGAAAGCGATATGTCCGATGAAGATATTATCAAATCATTTTCCGTTAAAACCAAAATGAAAGTATTCTCGTGGAAAGGCGATCGCGACACCATCATGACGCCAAATGATTCCCTTCGATATTACAAAAACTTTCTGCAATCAGGCGTCATGGCAATGGAACCAGAGACCGGACACGTAAAAGCTTGGGTCGGCGGCATCAACTACAAACATTTTCAGTATGACCACGTGGGGCAAGGCGCGCGACAAGTTGGTTCCACTTTCAAGCCGTTTGTTTATGCTACCGCCATTCAAGATTTGGGAATGACACCTTGCGACACCATTATTGACAGCAATTTTTCTATTCCAAAAGGCCGACATAACGTAACAGAAACTTGGACGCCAAACAATTCTAATGGTCGTTTTATGGGACTTGTATCCTTAAAATATGCGTTAGCAAATTCTATAAACACCGTTTCTGCAAAACTTATTGACAAAACAGGACCCGATGCCGTTATTGCGCTTACCAAAAAATTGGGCGTCACATCAGAAATTCCTTCGCAACCATCGATAGCACTTGGTGCGGTAGAAATAACGGTGCAAGATATGGTGGCAGCCTACAGCACATTTGCCAATCAAGGCATCTACATCAAGCCGCAAGTTATTGAAAGGATCGAAGATAAAAATGGAAATAAACTCTTTGAATCAATTGCCGAGTCACATGATGTTCTTGACAAAGACATAGCCTATGCAGTCATAAAACTGTTGGAAGGCGTAACAGAATCAGGCTCAGGATCTCGACTTCGCACAGATGGTGGCGGAAGCGGATTCAACCGCGTAACGGGCTATCCGTATAGTTTTAGAAACCCAATTGCCGGCAAAACAGGCACCACTCAAAACCAGTCCGACGGTTGGTTCATGGGCATGGTTCCAAATCTTGTAACAGGCGTTTGGGTTGGAAACGAAGACCGATCGGCACATTTCAAACGCACTGTCTATGGACAAGGAGCCACTGCGGCACTGCCTATTTGGGGGATTTTCATGAAAAAATGCTATGCAGACGAAACTCTAAATGTCAGTAAAGAAGCCTTTGAGCGCCCAAAAGATCTCAAAATAAAAGTAGATTGCTACCGTGCACCAGTGATTCGCGTCAAAGACACCACCGAAACAGAGCAAAGCACCGAGGAATTTACGGAGTAGTTTCTGGAGCTATTTCCAACCAATTGCAACAACGTGCCCGCCGCAGGCTGGTCTTTTTGTGTGAAGCGGTTTTTTTCTAAATCAAAAAAGGAACTTCTTTGGTCGTTCTTTTTTTCCAAGAAAAAAGGTACTTCACACAAAAAGGATTTCCACTTCGGTTTGGGCTATGGCAATTCTTGCACCAAACGACATTAGTTTGTGAATAAATGCAAATCACCCAATGACAGTAATCACTTTGTGTTCTTTGTGCCTCCACCCCGGCGGACAGGTTTGTGGCAAAATTTATTTCAAATTCACTTTTTTTATTAAGCTGTTTAACTTTTAAACTTTCAACTTTTAAACTTTTGACTTATTTACAAATGATAAACAAAAAAGTAAATTCCGTATCCGAAGCTTTGACAGGAATTCAAGACAACAACACCATCATGCTCGGTGGTTTCGGACTTTGTGGCATTCCAGAAAATGCCATTTCCGAACTCGTAAAAATGGGCGTAAAAAATCTAACTTGTATTTCAAATAATGCTGGCGTTGATGATTTTGGACTTGGATTGTTGCTTCAAAAAAAGCAAATCAAAAAAATGATTTCCAGCTATGTAGGTGAAAATGCCGAATTTGAACGCCAAATGCTTTCTGGCGAACTTGAAGTAGATTTGATTCCGCAAGGCACATTGGCAGAGCGTTGTCGCGCTGCTCAAGCGGGAATTCCTGCTTTTTTCACACCCGCAGGCTATGGAACCGAAGTTGCGGAAGGAAAAGAATCTCGAGAATTCAACGGAAAAATGCACCTTATGGAATACGCCTTTAAAGCTGATTTTGCCATCGTCAAAGCTTGGAAAGGCGACACGGCGGGCAATTTAATTTTCAAAGGAACAGCGCGAAACTTCAATCCTTGCATGTGTGGCGCAGCCAAAATAACAATTGCCGAAGTAGAAGAATTGGTTGAGGCATGCGAATTAGACCCCAATCAAATTCATATTTCTGGTATTTTGGTACAACGCATTTTTCAAGGCGAGAAATATGAAAAGAGAATAGAACAGAGAACGGTAAGGAAGAGATTGTTGGATATTTAGATTGTTAGACTTTGCAATTTTTACAAGGAAAGCGTGCATTTCAAATAGTTTATTCTTGTGAATGGCTATAGACTTAATCGTATATAGTTTTTATATATGAATTGTTCGTTTATATTTTGTCACATTGAGCGCAGTCGAAATGCAACTTATATTTCTTGAAACCTGTTGAAAGCATAAGTGACTTTTTATATGATAAAATGGTATTTTATGCATTTAAATTATTGCTGTCTAAAATTGTAGCACTCTAATAATCTGATAGTCCAACAATCTGATAATCCCAAAATCTAACGGTCTAATAATCTAAAGATCTAAAAATCCAATTGTTATGTTAACTAAAGAACAAATCGCACAACGCATCGCACAAGAAGTTCAGAATAACTATTTTGTAAATCTTGGTATCGGCATTCCAACATTGGTTGCAAACTATGTACGTAAAGATATTGCCGTGGAATTTCAATCAGAAAACGGTGTGCTTGGCATGGGACCATTTCCTTTTGAAGGCGAAGAAGATGCGGACATTATTAACGCAGGAAAACAAACCATCACCACGCTTGCAGGAGCCAGTTTTTTCGATTCTGCCACAAGTTTCGGAATGATTCGCGGTCAACATGTTGATTTGACAATCCTTGGCGCAATGGAAGTGTCCGAAAACGGCGACATTGCCAATTGGAAAATTCCGGGAAAAATGGTAAAAGGGATGGGCGGTGCCATGGATTTGGTTGCATCGGCAGAAAATATTATTGTTGCCATGATGCACGTAAACAAAGTGGGCGAAAGTAAAATTCTTATAAAGTGTACGTTGCCACTAACAGGAGTTGGTTGTGTTAAAAAAATTGTTACCGAGCTTGCCGTTATTGAAGTTACACCACTTGGTTTCAAACTTTTGGAACGCGCGCCAGGTGTTTCTGTTGAACACATCATTGCCTCAACCGAAGCTGATTTGATTATAGAAGGGGGAATTCCCGAAATGAAATTTTGAATTAGATTTATTTATATCGAAAAAAAAACCCAGCAAAATTTGCTGGGCAGTCTTATAAATCTAAAATCATATTTCAAAATTCTAAAATCAAAAATCGTTATCCTTTCAAAGCTTCTGCACCACCAACAATTTCCAAAATTTCGTTTGTAATTGCAGCTTGTCTCGCTTTATTATATGTAAGTTTTAACTGGTTTCTAAGTTCCGTGGCGTTGTCTGTTGCTTTATGCATTGCGGTCATTCTTGCGCCGTGCTCAGAGGCAAAAGAATCGCGAATGCCTTTATATAACTGCGTTTTCAAAGATTTTGGAATTAACGCCATTATAATTTCTTCTTTTGCAGGCTCGTATATATAGTCTGCTGTGGAAACGGGCTTGTCAGTTTTAATTGGAGCAAGAGGCAAAAATTGCTCAACCTGAATAATTTGAGTTGCAGCATTTTTAAACTGATTGTAAATCAATTCAATTTTATCGTAGTCACCTGCAACAAATTTATTTGTCAATGTTTGTGCAATTGCAGCTACATTGTCAAATGTTAAGGCTTCAAAAACGCTACTTTCATTATTTACAACTGATAACGTTTTGCTTAAAACATCATTTCCTTTTTTACCAATTGCAAAAACGTCAACTTGCTTTCCGCCGTAAAATACTGCCCTACTTTTTACTTCTTTGATAACATTGGTATTAAATGCTCCACAAAGACCTCTATTTGAGGTAATGGCAACAACCAAAACTTTTTTAACTTCGCGTTGTGTTGTAAACGCGCCACCAATATCGCCATCAAGCGAAGCAGAAAGATTTTGCAACAATTCGGTTAGTTTTTCAGCATAAGGGCGCATTGCCGTAATCGCATCTTGTGCTTTTTTAAGCTTAGCAGCCGAAACCATTTTCATTGCCGATGTGATTTGCATCGTAGATGAAACTGAGGTTATTCTATTTCGGATTTCTTTTAGGTTTGCCATTTTTTGAGTATTAAGATTTAAGTATTAAGTATTAAGTACAAGAAGATCTTAATACTTAATACTTTGTACTTAATACTTATTTATATGTATTTCGCCGAAAGTTCTTTAGCTACGGCTTCAATAACATCGGTAATTTTATCATCTAATTTTCCTGCTTTCAAAGCGTCGAGCGTATCGCGGTGTTTGTTGTTTAAATAAGCAATAAAATCTTTTTCAAATTCTTTTACTTTATTCACAGGAACATTTCTTAGCAAGTTTTTTGAACCTGCATAAATTATAGCTACTTGATCTTCAACCGTATATGGAGAGTTCAAACCTTGTTTCAAGATTTCAACATTTCGTCGTCCTTTTTCGATAACATTCAAGGTAACTGCATCAAGATCAGACCCAAACTTCGCAAATGCTTCCAATTCACGAAATTGTGCTTGGTCAAGTTTCAATGTTCCTGCAACCTTTTTCATCGATTTGATTTGTGCATTTCCACCCACTCGCGATACAGAAATACCCACGTTTATTGCTGGACGAACGCCTGAATTAAACAAATCTCCATCGAGGAAAATCTGACCATCTGTAATCGAAATTACGTTGGTTGGAATATATGCAGATACGTCGCCTGCTTGTGTTTCAATAATCGGTAATGCTGTTAATGATCCACCACCTTTCACAATTCCTTTCAAAGAATCAGGCAAGTCGTTCATTGTTTTGGCAATATCATCGTTTGCAATCACCTTGCAAGCACGTTCTAACAAACGAGAGTGAAGGTAGAAAACATCTCCTGGATATGCCTCACGGCCTGGTGGTCTTCTTAAAAGCAAGGAAACTTCGCGGTAAGCAACTGCTTGTTTTGATAAATCGTCATAAACAATAAGCGCTGGACGACCTGAATCGCGGAAGTATTCGCCAATTGCTGCTCCTGCAAACGGTGCATAAACCTGCATTGGTGCTGGGTCAGATGCGTTTGCTGCTACAATAACGGTGTATGCCATTGCGCCTTTTTCCTCTAACATTTTGGCAATTCCTGCAACGGTAGAAGCTTTTTGACCGATGGCTACATATATACAAAACACAGGTTTTCCTGCGTCGTAAAATTCTTTTTGGTTTAAGATAGTGTCCAAACAAACGGTAGATTTGCCTGTTTGACGGTCGCCAATAACCAATTCTCGTTGTCCACGACCAACAGGAATCATAGCATCTACTGCTTTTACGCCTGTTTGCAACGGTTCTGTAACTGGCTGACGAAAAATTACACCTGGTGCTTTTCTTTCCAACGGCATTTCAAAAAGCTCACCTGTTATTGGGCCTTTGCCATCAATAGGAAAACCAAGCGTATTTACAACGCGTCCTACCAACCCTTCACCTGCTTTTAAAGAGGCAATTCGTTGTGTTCTTTTTGCAGTAGATCCTTCTTTAATTCCAGTTGATGGTCCGAGCAATACGACACCAACATTGTCTTCTTCAAGGTTCAAAACAATTCCTTCAAGGCCTGTATCAAAAACTACCAACTCGCCATATTGAACATTTGAAAGTCCATATACGCGGGCAATACCATCTCCTACCTGAAGCACAGATCCAACTTCTTCCAAAGTTGCGCCTGTATCAAAACTTTCTAATTGTTGCTTTAAAATCGCTGAAATTTCAGCTGGGTTTATATCCGCCATGATTTTTTATATAAATAACTAATTACTTAATTCTCTTTTTAAAACTTGCAACCTGTTTGCAACAGATGCATTATATTGTTGATCACCTATTCTCAAAATAAATCCTCCAATTATTGATGGATCAATTGTGTTTTCTAAAGTTACTTTTTTATCTGTTAATGTAGCAATTTTCGCTAAAATGGCTGTTTTCAAAATATCGTCCATTTCAACCGCCGTTGTTACTTTCGCTATTTCGATGCCATTGTGCTCATCAAATAATTTTGTATATTCAGCTGCAATGGCATCAAGAATTTCAAAACGTTTGTTTTCTTTAAGCAATCGAAATAATTTTTTTGTTATTTCATTTACGTCAGTGAAAATTGCCATCAAGGCACTTTCTTTCACTTCAACTTTTAGGGTCGGATTGTGAATGAAGTTACTCAACTCTGCATTGCCTTTTATGGTTGACGCAATTTTTTTCATGTCTGCACCAACGATATCAGCAACATTATTGTCTGATGCAATGTCGAGGATAGCTTTTGCGTAGCGAATGGCTGCTCTGGTTCCTGACATATTAATTTAGTTTTACATCGTCCAACAATTGAACAACTAACTTTGTTTGCGCTTCTTTGTTCGACAATTCCTGTTTCAAAAGTTTCTCGGCAATTGCAATTGACAACTCTGAAACTTGTGATTTCAAATCGGCAATCGCAGCATTTTTTTCAGATTGAATTGCTGCTTTCGCTTGTTCAATCATTTTTGCACCTTGAATTTGCGCTTCAGATTTTGAATCGGCAATCATTTTTTCTTTCATTTCGCGCGCATCTTTCAACATCGCATCACGCTCTAAACGAGCTTCTTGCAAAATGCGTTGGTTGTCGGCCTGAAGATTTGCCATTTCTTTTCTCGCGTTTTCAGCAGAAAGCAAAGCCTTTTTTATACCATCTTCTCTTTCGTTTACTGCATCAAGAATTGGTTTCCAAGCGAATTTTTTTAACAAGAAAATTAATCCGACAAATATTAAAACTTGCCAAAAAAACAATCCGAATTCAAACTGATTTATAAGTTTATCCATTTTTCAAAAATTGAATATTATATAGGTGTAATATAAAAATTGTAAATAAAATAAAACATTGGTTGCAACCAACCGTTGCGACCAATGTTTTGAGTTTTAATTAAGATGCGAATAACGCAGCAAAACCAATACCTTCAATAAGTGCTGCTGCAATAAGCATAGCTGTTTGAATCTTCCCTGAAGCTTCTGGCTGGCGCGCAATTGCGTCCATTGCTGAACCACCAATTCTACCAATTCCTAATCCTGCTCCGATAACGATCAAACCTGCACCAATAATGTCTGGAATAGTTGTCATAATGTATATATATTTAATTAAACATTCTTATTTAAGTCATAATGTCAAATGTCATAAAGTCATCATGTTTTTGACGTTAAGACTTTCGACTTTCTGACAATTGACTAATGCGCCTCTTCATGGTGGTGTTCTTCAACAGCCGAACCAAAATAAAGTGCAGATAACATGGTAAATATGTAGGCTTGTAAAAAAGCTACTAAAATTTCTAAAATTGATAACACAAACGATAGTCCGAACGAAAGCGTGCTTCCAATCCAACTTTTAAAGATAAACATCAATCCGATAATGCTCATCAAAACGATGTGTCCTGCAAAAATGTTCGCATACAAACGAATCATCAATGAAAATGGTTTGATAACAACTCCCAGCAATTCAATTGGTGCCAAAACAATTCGCATTAATTTTGGTACGCCTGGCATCCAAAAAATGTGTCCCCAATAGTTTTTGTTTGCCGTAAGGTTTGTGATTAAAAATGTTAGAATTGCCAATGAAAACGTAATGGTAATGTTTCCAGTTGCATTTATTCCTAATGGCGTTAATCCAAAAATATTCAAAAACAGAACAAAGAAAAAGATAGTTAGCAAATAACTCATATATCTCTTATAGTGTTTTTCTCCGATGTTTGGAATGGCAATATCGTCTCTAATGTATAAAACTACTGGTTCAAATATTCTACCTAAACCCATTGCAATGCCACCATTTTTTGCGTACGTTTTTGCTAAACCACTAAAAATAAGAAACATCAGAAGTGCAGTTATCATAATTGATAAGACTGTTTTTGTTATCGAAAAATCTAAAGGTCGCACATTCGACGGGTGACCCGTTTCTTCGTTTTCAATAATTTTTCCGTTTGCGCTATCTGTCTTGTATATTTTACCATCATGATGATTCAAAATATAGAAATTCCCATTCGATTCTGCTACTTTTTCCCCATGATGAAATTCCGATGACATAAAAAATTGAACGCCATTGTCCCAAAGAATGATTGGTAGTGGAAAACCAATATGTTTGCCTGTTTCGTCATCAGAATAGAGCGTAAAATCATGAGAATCTAAAACGTGGTGACCAATAAAAGCTTTGATTTTTGATTTAACATCAGTTGGTTCCGCATGCTTTGCATCTGCAGTTTCAGGCTTTTCATTAGAAAAACCAACCATTGACATGGCAACAAAAAGGAAGGTAAATATAAATCGAAGTGGTTTGTTAGCAATCACCATAACTGTTAATTATCTTATTATTTTACGTTTGTAAATTTGGTGCAAAGGTACATTTTAAAATTATAATCCAAAGCACATTTTTTAAATAATTCTTCAAATTTATGTCGGCAAATATTCGAATATTATTTATTGTTTAAAATTCGTATCGTAACGATGGTTTCTATTGCCAAAAAAAGTATAAATATCACAAAAAAATTCATTTTTTGTATAGACATTTCATTTGCAGATAAACTTAATATTGGACGGACTAAAACATAACAGAAAACCATTTTTATTGAAGTCAAAACCAAGAAGCTCATACCAACAATATCAAGGTTTTTAGATTTTATAAACATCAAAATTCCTATAATAACTATTGACGAAATTGTGAAGACTATATATAAGGTAGAAAGTTGATAATAGAATGTTGCTAAATCTGCATGTATAAACGAAAGTATATATCCGTTTATAAAAAACATGACAACGGAAACTATAACAATAAAAGACAAATATTTCAACACCGTAAAACTCATTTCTAACTTTTATTAGTTTCTTTGATTTGTCGGTAGACATTATATAAGGACAAAAATACGCCAATCATTACAAAAATTTTATAATAATAGACGCGTTCGTTCGGATATGTGGAATCAATCCATTTGCCTAAATAAAAAAAACCATAAATGATGGCACCCATTTGAATAGGAATATTGATAAGTGCCAACCATTTGTTTCTATTTTTCATTATTTGAAATAGGCAACGGGATATTTTGCTTTTGCTCGGATTTCATCACGCAAGTTGCCGTAAACACCGCGCCTGGCTCCATGGATATCTTGGAAACCGAAACTTCTCCTTTAATAACTGCGGTTGCTTTGATGTTTAACAAATCTGCTATATCTAATTTTCCGTCAAATTTTCCTTCGATGTCTGCTGTGTCGCAGGTAATATTTCCAATCACGCCGCCTGCTGGTCCGATAACGAGTTTTCCTTTTGATTTGAAGTTTCCGTGCAACTCGCCGTCTAACCGAAAATCTGCTTGCGAAATAATGTCACCTTTGATAATTGTTCCTTCCACAATGCGGTTTGTCTTACCGAACAGCTCGGTAGACGAGCCACTTGATTGTTTTTTTCCAAACATAATTAGGGTCTTTTTGGGGTTAAAGTTTGCTGATTATTTATGTTGTTTTTCATTTTTTCTTGTATCATTTTCAGGTTCTGTTCAGGCGTAGGATCAGCCGACTTGTCTGGCGTTGCAAAACCATTTGGTGGCATTGGCGTTGCATTTTGAACGTTTTTTTGTTTTGGTGTTTCCAATGGAATGGTCTGATTTTGAACGGGAAACACAATTTTTTCAATAGGCGCGGTCTTTGGCGTAGTCAAATATTCTGGCAGATTTTTCTTTATCTGAACTATTTTATAATTTTCATTCGAAATCACAATTGCAGTTTCTTGCACTTTGTATTCCTTAAATTCTTTCAAAACTGAAGCCATTCCTATTGCAAATTCTTCGTCTTTCATTCCGTGGATGACAATGAAACTTTGCGTCATATTATAATTATCAACAGAATATTTAAGTGTAGCAAATTTATTGTTGGTCGTAAATTTTTTAATCTTTTCAATCAATGGTTTTGTCGCAATACTGTCTTTATTTTCGAATTGATACAAAATTTTCCAACTGTTTGGTTTGTCTTCATAAAATTTTAACGCTTCCATTTTTGGAACGTTATCCGCCAATAATTTTTCGGCATTTTTTCCTTCTTCTACGTTTGGATAGTTCAGCGCCACAAAATTAAGTGCTTTTTTGAACGCATCTAATCCTTGTAATTTTCCGATCGTGTTGGCTTTCAAAAGCTCAAATTTCGATACCATTTCTTCGCCCGTAAATTGGTCAATTGCTGTTGTTGATTTCTCTAAAACATCAAATAGTTGCCCGCTTTCATAAATTTTATATAAATTGGCATATATCGTCTCTGGAGAATTGGCCTCCAAGGTTTCCTTAGAATTTGGATTGCTTATAATTTGCGCATAACGTGAAGTTGGATACTCACTAACAATCCTATTTTTCATCGCGAGCGCCTTGTCTTTGTTGATGATTTCGTATATTTTATACAAATTATACATCGCTGGCAAAACCAATCTTTCTTCGGGTTTATTTACTAAAAGTTGTTCCAATTTGCTTGACGCCAATTGATATTCCTTGAATTTTTCTTTGTAAATCACGCCAAGTTGATAGTAAGCAAAATTTCTGTCTTTGCTTAAATCGGCAATAATTTTTGCGTCCGTTGGTAACTTTTTAATGTAGAAATCCGTAGTATATTTTGGGTCAAGGTTTTTGCTTATCGCTGTTTCGTCTTCTGTCTGAACGTCTATTTGTTCATTTGCAGTTGGTTCGTTTGCGTTTCCTTTTATCTGATCACCCGAAAGTCGCCAATTGTTTTTGAACGGACGGTTGCCCCATTTTTTCTTAAATTCTAATTTCCCATAAGCTACGGTTTGTGGATTATAAAAATAAAATTCACTAATTCCACCTGCATTTTTTGGTCCAAAATTTGGTTGCCCAAGCGCGTCCTGTGCAAATCCATCCATAGATTTTTGCTTTGGAGATGCGCCGTCAATTTTTTCAATATCATTGTTGTTGTCATCCGAACCTTTTGCCAGTCGTGATGCTTTTTCAGAAGCTATTTTTTCAGCTTTAGCTTTTTCTTCGTCTGCTTTTTTTATTTTTGATATGTACGATTCATAAAACCCAATTTGATCTGATTTTGACAATGAAACCAAGTTTAAAATACTATCATTTTGTTGCGCAATAGTTTCATATTTGATAACATCATTAAGGTTTTCGCGTTTTTTGCGGATGGCATTAAATTCCCTCGTTCTGGGCGTAAGTCGCGTCAGCGTGCTGTCGAAATACATTCCTGCATCTTTATATTTTGCATTATCAAAATTTATTTTCGCTAAATTGCGATAGTCCGATGCCACCAAATATTGATCGGCAGAATTGCGTCGAAGTGATTTTTTATAAAAACTTTCTGCCTGCTTGGTTTTTTTCTGATTGTCATAAAACATTGCCATTTGATAGTTCAACTGGTCTAAATGCGGGCGATTTTCTCGGTCTTCAAAAAGTTTTTTGTATTTTTTCAAAAATGCAATCGAATCTCCTGTGGCATAGTCAAACTGCGAAGATTGTCTTTCGTGGGCGTGAATTACGTATGCTTTAGGTGACTTGCGCTTCATATCAATCACGGTTTGATACATTGCAAAAGCAGAATCTTTATAATTTAGTTTTTCATATAGTTGCGCAAGAATAAACCGATATCGGGCTTTTTCTTCTTTTGATTTTGTAAAATCTCGAGCTAATTTAATTTTCGCAACGGCACTATCGCTTTGTTCTAAGTTGATAAAAGCTTGGGCAAGCGTCGCATTGGCATCAGCAAAAACTTGATCTTTAAATTTGATTTCTTTCAAAAGCTTCCGCAAATTTTGAACCGCAAGCGCATCATTGTCGAGTCGCATGTTGGTTTTTTCGCGCCAAATTTTCGCTTCGTAAATTTTATCGCTTTCTGGATATTTAAATAAAATATAATTAAAAGCTTCGAGCGCAGGAATAAATCGTTGTTCGTAATACCGCGATTTCCCTAATAAAATATGGGCTTCGTCTATTTGAGAATTCTTTTCTTTCCCATCAATATACATCGATCGTTTTTGAATGGCCTTTCGCGCTTTCTCTTCAGAAAGTTCAAAATTTGCGTTTTGGCTTTTTTGACCTGGTTGCAATTCTTTGTCAGAAATAATCATCCGTTCAACGGGAAGTGTTTTCCAATAGTCATCTTTATATTGCGATTTCAAATCGATAATTCCTTTTTCAAGTGCCACATTTCCATTATATAGAACATTAAATTTTGTGTTCAATGCCTGAAACTTTCTATTAACTAATTTGTCCTTCTTGGTGGAACAAGCCATCACAAAAAGCAACAAAAAAGAAACGATTATATGGGTTATGTGATTGGTTTTCAATGTTAAAAAGTTTTAATGATAACTTTCAATGTTTTAATTTATTATAAGGTTGGTAAAAATACGTTTCTTTTTGATATGACGAGAAAAATGTGTGTAAAAATGTTAATGTGCTACCAATGACAAACGACAATGTTTTGATAAATTTTCAATATTAATACTGTTTTTATATTATTGTTTGTTTTTTAAATAATCGATAGTAGATATGCGTAAAAAATAATTGTAAGACCTTACATATTGATAAAATCTAAATTAAGAATTCGATTAAACTGAAAATAAACCGTAAATTTGGATAATATAAAATCAGTGAAAATGGGACAATTAATAAACATAGCGGAAATTAAAAATCTATATCCCGACGAATGGGTTTTGTTAGGAAATCCAAATATGGACGAAAGTAAACTTGATGTTATTTCGGGAATACCTTTGTATCATAGTAAAGACAAAAAAGAAGTGTGTTATATTGGTCGAGATAAAACGTCGAATTTTGACAAAATAACATTAATTTATACTGGTACTTTTAGACCAACACGGAAAATCACAGGAATTTTTAATAGAATCATAAAAAAATGATTTACAAATTTAAAAGAGAACCCGAAAGCGGATTAATACTTGTAAATATTGAGATTGACCAAAAATATGAATTGAAAATGATTCTTGATACTGGGGCAACAAATACAACAATTGATAGTAATGCCTTATATCTGCTTGGTCACGATTTAAAAGATAGTATTGGAACAGTGGAAATTGAAACGGCTAATGGAATTATAGAAACTGAAGTTTTCGAAATTGACATTTTCTCGTCGTTAGGAATTGAAAAAAAGAAATTTGAAATACAGGTTTATGACTTTATTGCGCACGGAATTTTTTCAGATTACAACGGACTTCTCGGACTTGACTTTTTAGAAGGAACAAAATTTTGTATTGATACGAATGAAAATACAATTTCAATAACATAAAAATAAGTACTTCGACCAACAGCCGTTTGGCGTTCGCCTTGGCAGAGGTTTTTAATACGATACATTAAGTTTACCACATTTGTTTTCGTGCTGGAACGCCAAGCCACAGGACGATGTAAAAAATTGTACTTTTTTTTCACAAGTTCTACATCTGTATTTAATAATTTTGCTCCAATGAAAAATTTAAAACTACTACCTGCTTTCTTATTTTTATCCTTAAATATTGTTGCACAAACCGATTCCATAGCTTTTGTCAATTCAAAATGGAAGACCCAAAAAATTGCAAACGGCATGATTTTGAAGCAACATAGTTTTGAAGGAAATGTTTTTCTAAGCAATCAAACGGTTAGTATTTTAGAAATCAAACCAAAAAGAAAAACAAAATTTGCATTTGGATATGATGAAAAAACACTTCAAAATACAAGTGATTTTGGAATAAAAGCCGACGCAGTTGCATCAATAAATGGCACTTTTTTTGACACAAAAAACGGCGGTTCAGTTGATTATCTGAAAGTCAATAATAAAGTTATAAACCAAAATCAATTGTCGAAAAACAAACGTGCCTTTCATCAAAAGTCAGCACTGGCGATATTAGACAATAAAATGGCAATTAAAAAATGGGACGAAACCGACAATTGGGAAAATAATCTGCCTGATTCTGATGTGATGGTTTCAGGACCTTTATTGCTTTTTGAAAACACTATTCAAAAATTAGACACCGTTGCTTTCAATAAAAATAGGCATCCGCGAACCGTTATCGCACAAACTAAAAAAGGGAAAATTTTGCTAATCACGGTCGATGGTCGCGACAAAAACGCACAAGGAATGTCGCTTTTTGAAGTGCAGAAAATGTTGCAATGGCTTGATGTTTATAATGGAATTAACCTCGATGGCGGTGGATCAACAACGCTTTGGATAAAAGGTCAACCTGAAAATGGGATTGTAAACTATCCGTGTGATAATAAAATTTGGGACAAAGCAGGTGAACGAAAAGTGGCTAACGTGCTATTGGTTTTAAGAAAATAATGAAACTATTCTGGTGCCAATTCAATTTCTAAACCTTCGATTTCGAGCGTAATTTGAATTTGGCATCCCAATCGAGAATTATCTTTCATATTGAACGCTTCCCATAGCATGGCATCTTCATCATCAGACTTTGCTGGAATTTCAACGTTGTTCAAAACATAGCATTGGCACGAGGCACACATTGCCATTCCACCACATGTGCCAATTGTTCCTTCGGGCGCAAGTTCGTGCATGCGAACCACTTCCATGATGTTCATGTTCATGTCTGTTGGCGCTTGAACAATATGTTGAATGCCGTTTCGGTCAGTAATTTTAAGGGTAATATCGGACATTTAGATTAGTTGGAAGTTGGAAAGATTGAAGGTTGGAAAGTTAGAATTATTTCTTTTTGTTAAGTTGTTCAACGTCGTTAAGGTCTTTAAATCTTCCCGTTGCCATTTTATTAATCAATAAATCATCTATGAAAATGTATGGAATTTTTAAGTCATCTTCAGTAAAAAATTGGCAATTTTCTGCACATTTATCAAATTCAAGCCCCGTTAAACGAGTTAATATTTCGATTTTATTGGGTTCGCGACCAATGCTCCAAACATCTACATTTTCTGACAAAAATTCATTTTTGCCAAAAATTGGTGCGCCAAATTCACGATAAGACAATTTTAATTTATCATAATTAAAACTATTTTTTCTAACCCATAAATCCATATCGCCTGTACTACGAATATAACCGTGCAGTATTACTGCATATCCACCAACAAGAATGTAATCAACTCTATTTTTCGATAAAATTTTTAAAAAATCTTTGAAATCGGGATTAAATATGTTTGGCATGTTTACGTGAGCTAAATACTGTTCTGTCTACTTTTCCGTCTGCCGAATTTTCAAAAATGCTATTAATGATAAAGCGTGCAGATTGGAAACGTTCCAACGGCGTCTTATCCTTATAAAAGGTGACATGGTCATCGGCTTCTTTAAACGAAGATTTAGAAACGACTGTTCGGTCCATTTTGAAATGTTCCATAATTTCTATTTATAAAAACAAAAGTAAGAAATTATTGAATCGCTTTCACAACCGCTTTTTCGGCTTCTTTTCTCGTGCCATCAAATCCATCGACTCCCGAAACGGTAGTGTATTTTAGAACGTATTTTTTACCTGGATTCATGCGTTGGTAAACGCTTTGTACCATTAATGTTGCTTCATGAAAACCACACAAAATCAATTTTAGTTTTCCAGGATAGGTGTTGACGTCGCCAATGGCATAAATTCCTTCAATATTGGTCTGATAGTCCAAACTGTTGTTTACTTTGATGGCATTTTTTTCAATTTCAAGTCCCCAATTGGCAATGGATCCAAGCTTTGGTGTGAGTCCGAAAAGCGGAATAAAATAGTCAGTATCTATTTTTCGGTGTGCGCCATTTTCGTCAATGTCAATGGATTCGAGATGTTCGGCACCGTTTAAACCAACAACTTCTGCTGGCGTGATGAGTTTTATTTTGCCTGCATGTTTGAGTTCTTGTACTTTTTCGACAGAGTCAAGCGCACCACGAAATTCGTTTCTGCGGTGAATTAAGGTTACGGATTCGGCAACATTGGACAGAAAAATAGACCAATCGAGCGCAGAATCGCCACCGCCTGCAATCACAACTTTTTTGTTTCTGTAAACTTCTGGGTCTTTTATGAAATAGTTGACGCCTCTGTTTTCATAGAATTCTATGTCCGTGATGAGTGGTTTTCTTGGTTCAAAACTTCCCAATCCGCCTGCAATTGCAACGGCATTGGCATGGTGTTGTGTACCGAGGTTTGTTGTTACAATAAAGGTACCATCTTCTTGCTTTTTAATGGTTTCTGCATTTTCGCCAAGTGTAAATCCGGGTTGAAACTGCTTGCATTGTTCCATTAGATTATTGACCAAATCCCCTGCCAAGACTTCGGGAAAACCTGGAATGTCGTAGATTGGTTTTTTTGGATAGAGTTCAGAAAGTTGTCCGCCAATTTGCGGAAGCGCATCTATTACGTGGCATTTTAGTTTAAGAAGCCCTGCTTCAAAAATGGCGAAAAGTCCTGTTGGTCCTGCGCCGATGATGAGTATGTCGGTTTTTATCATAGCTTAGCCCGCTGTCCCCGCCGCGGCGGGGGAATTGTCGGTGGTGAATTTTGTTGTTAAGTTGTTTGCTAAAAAAATATTTTGCAAACTTATATTTTGTAATATTTATTATTATTGGCAACGGTGTGTTGCGAAAGGGATCAGCCTTCGGCGGACACGTTGAAGAGGAAATCCTTTTTGGCGTTGAAGAGATTGCTTCGTTCCTCGCAATGACATTTGCGCCAAAAAGATTGGAACGGATAGCTCGACCCGAAATTGTAATTCCGTTTTTCAGGAATTGCAATTGAAGGGATTCGCCCAAATTATGCTACATTTACTACGGTTTCGATTTGTGGAGCATACTTTTTTATGGTGGTTTCAACGCCGGCTCGCATTGTCATTTGGCTGACGCTACAGCTGGTGCAGGCGCCTTCAAGACGTACTTTTACGTGTTTGTCGTCGTCGATGGAAATGAGCGTTATGTCGCCACCGTCGGAATTGAGAAATGGACGAATTTCTTCCAAGGCTTTTTCTACTTCGAGGGTTAGTTCATGTGTGTTCATATTTGGGATTTAGCATCACCCCAGCCCGCTCCAAAGGAAAGGGTGAAGCAAGAAATTATTTTTTTATTGCCGAGCAACCTGCCATTGTGGTGATTTTTATGGCTTCAGTTTCAGGTAAATCTTGGTTTCTTTTTATGGTTTCGGACACTACATTTCGAGTAATTTCTTCAAATATAGTTTCAATTATAGATCCTGTTTGCAACGCGGCTGGTCTGCCATAATCGCCCGCTTCACGAATGGATTGAACGATGGGAACTTCGCCAAGGAAGGGAACCGCCAAGTCTTCTGCCAAATTTTTTGCCCCTTCTTGACCAAAAATGTAATATTTATTGTTGGGCAACTCTTCGGGTGTGAAATACGCCATGTTTTCAATAATTCCTAAAACTGGTACGTTGATGGCATCTGAAAGAAACATGGAAACACCTTTTTTTGCATCGGATAATGCGACGGCTTGTGGTGTACTTACAACAACTGCGCCCGTTATGGGTAGCGATTGCATGATGGACAAATGGATGTCTCCCGTGCCAGGCGGAAGGTCGATGAGCATGAAATCGAGCTCGCACCAGTTGGCATCAAAAATCATTTGGTTCAGGGCTTTACTTGCCATTGGTCCACGCCAAATGACGGCTTGGCTTGGTGCGGTGAAAAATCCAATAGACAGAATTTTGATTTCGTAACTTTCGACGGGTTGCATTTTTGATTTGCCGTCAACCACTACTGATGTTGGTTTCGCAGATTCTACGTCGAACATGATTGGCATCGATGGACCATAAATATCAGCATCAAGAATGCCAACTTTGAAACCCATTTTGGCAAGCGTTACCGCTAAATTAGCCGTGATGGTCGACTTGCCAACGCCTCCTTTTCCTGAAGCTACGGCGATGATGTTTTTTATGCCGGGAATAGCTTTTCCTTTTACTTCGTTTGGCTTTTCGGAAGGTTGAACTTTGGTGTTTATTTTAACTTTTTCAACCGATGGAAATGTGACTGTGATCAGGTTGCGAATGTCGTCTTCTGCACGTTTTTTGATGTGCATGGCTGGGGTGGTGAGCAACAAATCTATAACGACTTCATTGCCAAAAATTACTAAATTTGAAATAGCACCACTTTCAACCATGTTTTTGCCTTCGCCCGCTACGCTGATTGTTTGGAGTATAGTAAGAATTTCTTTTTTATCGACTTTCATTATGTAATATCATTTGTAATCTTGCAGTCTTTATTTACACTAAATATAGATTGCAAATGTAATAAAGAAATGGTAGTTTATTTTAAATAATGATAGATAATAATGATAACGAGATGATAAAATTTTATATAATTTTACGGGCGATTTGGTAAAAATTTTTTTAAAAATTTTACATATAAATGTTTTTTCGATGACCAACATCAATGATTTCAATTACTAAAATTTCACTTTTAATATCATAAATTACACGATAATCACCCACCCGAATGCGATAGGTTGTTTTGCCTTTTAGTTTTTTGTAACCAAACGGACGTGGGTTTTTTGCAAGATTTTGGATGGCTTTAAAAATCGGATTTGCTATTGCATCCGACATTTTGTCTAAATTTTTTCGAGACCTATTACTTAAAACAATAGTATAATCATCCATTTGATTTGGCTTCGCGTTGCTTCAAATAATCTGCAAAATTTATTCGCACGCCATCATCATTTTTTTTGGCTTCATCATAGGCGCGGATATCTTCCAAATCTTCGAGACGTTCCATCAACTTGTTATATTTTTTTATTGTCAGCACAACTGCTGTTTTATTACCTTTTGAATCGGTGAGAAATTGTGTTTCCATAATTGTATGATATTAGGTGAAATTTTAAACTGATATTATATTGTAAAAATACAAATTTAAATTACTCGAATAATAAAATAATTTTTCTTTCCGCTTTGAAGCAAAATAAATTGATTGTTGATGATATGATTTGCATCTAAAACAAATGTTTCATCGACTTTTTGTTTGTTTATCGATATCGAATTTGCAGTCAAAGCACGTCGTGCTTCGCCATTTGATTTAAAGAAGCCTGTTTTTTCGTTTAGAATATCAATGATGTTTATGCCTATTTCAAGGTCTGATTTTGAAATGTTGGCTTGTGGCACGCCATCAAACACTTCGAGAATTGTTGCCATGTCCAAAGCTTTTAAATCGTCTTCGGATGTGTTTCCAAACAGCAGATTTGATGCTGAAATGGCTTTTTCTAAATCGGCTTTGGAATGAACAAAAATTGTCAATTCTGATGCCAATTGTTTTTGAAGCAAACGCAAATGTGGCGCGTTTTGATGTTCTGCAATTAGGGTATTGATTGTTTCTTCATTTAAAAACGTAAAAATTTTGATATATTTTTCAGCATCAATATCGGTGGTGTTCAACCAAAATTGGTAGAATTTATAGACCGATGTTTTGTCAGTCGTGAGCCAAATATTGCCACCTTCGGATTTGCCAAATTTTGAGCCATCGGCTTTTGTGATCAGCGGACACGTCATTGCAAATGCTTTGTTATTGTCAGAATCGACGTTCATTCTGCGCACCAATTCTGTTCCCGTTGTGATGTTTCCCCACTGGTCGCTTCCGCCCATTTGAAGCAAACAATTGTAGGTTTTATGCAAATGATAAAAATCGTAGCCTTGGATGAGTTGGTAAGTAAACTCTGTAAAACTCATGCCGTCGCCTTCGGAATTGATTCGTTTTTTGACAGAATCTTTTGCCATCATGTAGTTTACGGTGATGCGTTTTCCGACTTCGCGCGCGAAATCTATGAACGAAAACATCTTCATCCAATCGTAGTTATTGACTAAAATTGGGGCGTTTTCGGACGTGTCGTTAAAGTTTAAAAATCGAGATAAAACATTTTTTATGCCTTCAACATTGTGGTCCAAAGTTGCTTCGTCCAATAGGTTCCGCTCATCTGATTTCCCCGAAGGATCGCCAATCATTCCCGTGGCGCCACCAACAAGGGCAATAGGTTTATGTCCAAAATTTTTGAGATGTGTCAATAGTATAATAGGAACCAAACTTCCGATATGCAACGAATCCGATGTTGGATCAAAACCGATGTATGTTGCCGTTGATTGTTTTAGAAGTTGCTCTTCTGTGCCGGGCATGATGTCGTGAACGAGGCCACGCCATTGCAATTCTGCGATTATATTTTTCATTTAAAGGAAGTTTTGTATTTGTTTTTGCACAAAGATGCAAAGTAAAAAAGGTTTTATTTTTGAACTAAGAAGCCAAGAAACAAAATTTTATTTTTGCCACAAAGGCGCCAAGGTTTTGTTTTTGCACTAAGAAGCCAAGGAACAAAGATTATATTTTTTGCATTATGAAACTAAAGAACTAAGATTTTGTTAATTATAATTTTATGCTCACAAACTTTTAAACATTATAACTTTTTAACTTTAAAACTTACTTCCCATTATACAAATTCATTGTGGTTTCTAAGCCTGCCATGCCAAACGACAGTATAATTTCTGAGGAAATTTCGAGTCTTTCTTTAAGTTTTTCTTGCTCTTCGGCATCCCATTCACCTAAAACGTAGTCCACTTGTTTTCCTTTTTTGAAAGCATCCGAAATACCAAACCTAAACCTTGGATATTCGTTTGAATTTAACACTAAATTGATGTTTTTTAGTCCGTTGTGTCCGCCATCGCTGCCTTTTGCTTTGATGCGAATGCTTCCGAAACTAAGGTTTAAATCGTCGGTGATTACCAAAACATTTTCTGCTGAAATGTTTTCTTTTTGCATCCAATGTTGCACGGCTTTTCCGCTCAAATTCATGAAGGTATTTGGTTTTAGCAATAAAAATTGTTTTCCTTTACTGTTAAATTTTGCAAGGGCACCAAGTTTTGCGGTTTCAAAGGATACCTCGTTATTTCGGGCAAAAAAATCTACAATTTTAAAGCCGACATTGTGGCGCGTGTTTGCATATTCTGCGCCGATGTTTCCAAGTCCGACGATCAAAATTTTTTTCATAAATGTTTCTGCTTGCTCTGTTTTAGGTGATGAAAACAGATTTATTATCCAACGTATCATTTGGCAAAAGTAATTTAAAAAATGGGTTTTTGCAACGGTGGAAAAGGGCGTTTTTAGAAAATAAAACCTTTTTCTTTCGCGGTTGAAATGAGGTTTGTAGTGGAATTTACCTCCAGTTTTCGCATGCAATTTTTGCGATGCGTTTCAACAGTATATTGACTTAAAAAAAGTTGAGATGCAATTTCTTTTGATGTTTTTCCAAGTGCAATAAGCGATATCACTTCAACTTCGCGCGAGGTTAAGTTTATATTATCGTTATTAAATGATAAATGATCTTGTGATAATGAAGGAAAATTTGTACCACCTTTTTTAATGATATTAATACTTTCTACGAGTTGTTCAATTTCAAAATTTTTAGATAAATATCCCTTAACTCCAATAATTTTAAGTTCTTTGATAAGCGCTATATTTTCATATTGGCTAAGCATTAAAATGGAAATATTTGGATACATTTCTGAAATTCGTTTTGCAACTTGAATTCCATTTATTTCAGGCATGTTTACGTCCAAAATCACCATGTTTACATTTTCATTTTGCAACAATTGTAGCATTTGAACACCATTGTTAACTTCGCCAACAATGTTTCCAAGGTTATGTTTTAAAATGATGTTTCGAATGCCTGACAAAATTAGTTTGTGATCATCTGCGATGGCAATATTGTATTGATTTTCGTTCATGATATTGGAATTTCGATGATGATTGACGTTCCTTTATTGTTACTATCGATGTTTATTTTACCAGATAAAAACGCAACTCTTGATTTCATGTTTTCAAGACCAATCGTATATTTTTCGTTGGTCGAGTCGAAACCAATTCCGTTATCTTCAATTATAGCCATCAAAATTTTATCTTCAACAATCAACTGCATGGCAATTTTGGATGCAATGGCATGTTTGAGCGCATTTGTGTAGGCTTCTTTAATGATTCGGATAAGCTGTGTTTGAATATCGCTGTTGAATTGATTTTCTTTTTTTATGTTTGTAAATAACTCAAATTCAATGTTTTTCACATTTTTTTTGTAGAAATCTATTTGATTTTCAATGGTTTGTATAAAATTATTATGAAAAACTTCGGGCTTCATAAAATGACTAAGGTTTCTAACCTTTTCGTACAAACCTTTTACATTTTCGAGAATCAGTGTTTGTTGGTCAGTTGCCATATCGCTCGCAAGCAAATTATTTTCGAGTTGCAGTCTAAGTCCCGTGATATCGCTACCTATTTCGTCGTGAATATTTTTAGACAAGCGTTCTTGTTCTTCAGACTCGATGGTTAGCACTTTTTTTGTTAAGGCATAGTTTTTTTTGGTTTCGGCAATAATTTTTTGTGCCGCTTGTTCTTTTTCTATTTTAAATTTATAGACAAAGAAAACTGTTAGCAAAACAACTTCGATGACCGATCCATTTATAATGTTTCCAGGCTTAAGAATTGGTAATCGATAAAAATTAAAATTGTTGAGCATAAAAGATAAAAATCCATATAAAAGGAAGACGAACGAAATTCCAAATTGTAAAAAATATTTTTTACGTGTTTTTATGCCAATAATAGTGAGGAATAGCATTGCAACAATAACAATGAAAACTAAAATATTAATCAGCAAATCAGCAAGTTGACTTGGATATTTAATTGAAGAAGTTAAAAAAACAGGCACAAGCAAAAGCACTGTGATAGAAATCAAAGTAAGATTTAAATAATTGAAATAACGGTTTAAAGTTTTATAATGTTTTTTTAAATCTACGAAAATCTGAAAAATTTTCGCATAGAAATATATGGATAATCCAATATAAAAATCCTTATTGATATTGCTCCAGAATTGAAAAATTGGAGTTGGAATTTCAAAAGAATCAAAATGAAAATCTGACAATTGAAATAGAATAATACAAAAGACATAAAATATAGTATAAAGATAAATTCGTTCACGGATAATTATAAACATACACAAATTGACAAACAACGCAAATAGTAAAACTCCAAAATATTTTCCCAATAAATAACTATATTCCACTTCATAAATTAAGTAGTCTTCAGGAGTTGTTATATCAGTTGGAAAATACACATTTTTATTGGTAGTTGGTGTGACTTTTACAAACAAAATTGTGTTTTTATTTTTTTCAAGATAAAACGGAAACGAAACACTACGAACAGGATATGGCCTATTTGGAAGTGCCAAATGCATGGAGGCTTTGCTTTTATAAACCAATTTGTTTGCATTAAGTTCATAGAGCTCAAAAGCCAAACCATTATTATAGAAACTCCACAGAAATTTTTGTTTTGAATCAGTTTTGTTTAAAACATTTACGACTAGCCAGTAACTACAAGTTGAAATCCCAGAATTAAACGGCGTATTTGGTTCTCGGGTTTTAAATTCTCCCTTTTGAAATTTTTGGAATATTTGTTTTGCTGAAAATTCATTGCAGTCTTCAATATATTGATAATATGACGACAAATGATAGTAGTCATTATTAAAAACATATGGTTTTAAGGGCGTTGTAGTTGCAAAGCTCGTTTGCATGAACAAGATTAATAATAAAAAATATTTTAACATAAAGCAAATTTATAGTTTTTTATGGTTATAAAAAATACCAAGAAGTTGGTATTGTGCAAAATTGTGAAATCGCTAACCGTCAAAAAATAGATAAAATTGCGCTTTTGTTGCTGTTTAATACCTTAATTATTTTGTACAATATTACACAAATGAAGCATTGGCAAGTCCGCATAAGTTAAAGGTTTATAGCCATACTAAAGTTAAATTTTGATTTAAATAATCTTTACGTAAAACATATTTATTTTGATAAATTTTTAATGTAGGCTTTCAAAATGAATCAAAATAATGACAACTATTTTTAAGAAGAAAATACTTTATTATAAAAAAAAAGCTGTACAAACCCTCATAAATATTGACAATTTTACAATATTCAAGCAAATATTTTTAGCTTTTAATAACTAAAAAAAATACCAAGAAGTTGGTATTGTGAAGGTATTTAACATTTCTTTAATTTGTTAACAATTATTGACCTTTAATTTATAAATTTATGTCAAAAGAGACTAATAAACTTCAAATTGTTTGGGATAACGGAAAAAAAACTGCCACTCAAAGCACTTTGATTCCTGATATTAGAGTCAACAATATAATTAACAGCTTGGTGAGTGTAGGACCTTTTTATTTTTACATTATAGACTTTTTCGACAAGTCACTGTCGCATGTTAGCCAGTCAATTCAAGATATTCATGGCTTTTGTCCAGAAACGGTCACTTTTGACGACATCATAAACACGATTCATCCTGAAGATATGAATTTTGTTGCCAGTGCTGAAAATGCCAATTTAGATTTTATGTACACAAACATTGGGAAAGAATGCATATTGCACTACAAAGCAAATTATTCTTTTCGGAGCAGAATGAAAAATGGGGACTATCATTTATTAAACCATCAGGCGATTATTTTAACTGTTGATGAAAACGGAAATTTCGGAAAATCACTCAACATTCATACGGATATAAACCATATTACAAAAATAAATAGTTTCACCTATTCTTTGATTGGCCTATCTGGATACCCATCATATACAGATATTAATGTAGTTCAAGATTCGAGCGAATATACATTATTTACCTCAAGAGAAATTGAAATCATAAAGCTTATTAGGGAAGGTTTACAAAACAAAATCATTGCTAAAAACCTAAATATCAGTGAATTTACAATTAAAACGCACCGCAAAAACATTTACAAGAAATCTAACTGCAAGAATGCAACTGAACTCATCAACAAATGCATTTCGATAGGATTACTTTAAGAAAAATACCTATTTGTAGGTATTGTGGAAGTTTCTATAATGACTTTATTTTGATAAAGATTTAACAATAAAAATGTAAATAATGAACAGCGAAGCCGAAAACTGAACAGAGTAGGCAAAGTAACAAACATAATAATCATGAAAAAAAATTTTATTTTAACAGTACTGGCTTTAATTTTTCAACACAACGTATCGGCGCAGACCGTCAAAATCAGTGCGTCAGAGGCTGATGCCAGCATTGTAATCAACGGGCAAAATGTGGGTTCGGGAAACTTTAAACTCAAACTTGAAAGCAAAGAATGTTATAAAGTAAAGGTTTCAAAACCCGGATATTTGAATTATGATGCCACATTATGTGGTAAAAAAGCAGGTCCAGAAGCACCAAAAAGCCTCTATTTTGAAATGAAAAAAGACGATGCCGAAGAAGCATCTGTAAAAACCGATCAAGCCAACATTGATTTTGAAATAGAGGTAAACAAAAATCTTTCTGTGATTGACGCTTGGAAACTGACCACACAAATTGTGACCGACTATTTTGACGCCATTGAAGTCAGCGACAAAGAAACTTCCTATCTGCGCACCGCTTGGAGCGTACAATCTTTTCAGCAAAACACCATCAGAACAAGGCTGATTATCAAACTTGCCAAATCAGAACCGTTGACTTTCAAAGTCAAATTAAACAGCGAATCTTCTGGATCGAACGCCACGAGCGTAAAAGCCGACGAGCAATACCGCGACTGGGACAGAATTTTGAGAAAATATAAAAACGTGATCTCTGATTTTTCGACGAGGTTGACGGTGAAGTAAATGGATAAAAAACGTTGTATTGAAATTATTATTACAAAAACCAAAGGAGCAAGCCGAAAATCCTAAAATAGAGTAGGCAAAATTAAATTTTAATATCATGAAAAAAATTACAATTTTAATCGTTTTAATGACGGTTACTTTTCAGGCACAAGACAAATTGTTGTCGAGTAAAGTAGAACAAATTAGTCAGGGCGTTTGGTTTCCCAGCTATGGATTTAACTACGAATACGATGCAAACAATAACCTATTGGTAGAAACATATTTGCAGATGAGTGGGAGTTTAGTTACCGTGGGAGGAAAGGACACAAACACCTATAATGCAAGTAATAGAATTACTCAATCGATTTATCAACGTTTTAATGAACAAACAAATCAACTTGTGAACGATGATAAAAGCACCTATGCATATACAAACGGGCGATTGTCAGCGGTAGAATCACAAGAATGGTTAAATTCAAGTTGGGTAAACAGCTATAAGATTGTTGTAAACTACAATGCTAATAACCTTCCTATTACCATATTATTTTATGATTGGCAAAATTCACAATGGGTGAATGATGAGCAAACTACATATGAATATAATGCCAACAATAAACTAAGCACAACTACTAATCAAGAATGGACGAATTCGCAGTGGGTAAATTCTTCTAAAACGTTGTACGTATACAATGCTAACAACAAACTTATAACAGAACGAGGCGCAAAATGGGATGTTTTTAACAATGTTTGGACAGAAACAGGTGCCCGCAGAACGGATTATGTATATGATGCAACTGGAAACAGATTGAGTAGAACAGAATCTGGCAATTACAACTACAAAACTGAATATACCTATGATACTGCAAGCCTTATGAGCAGTTTCGCACATCCTTTTAAAGACAAAACTGGCTTAGACAATGTTTTTGAAGACTTCCCGCATGTGAATAAGCTTTTGACAAACCGTGGTTTGAGTTTAAATACTACTACAAATAGTTTTGAACTTAGTTCAAGAACAACCTATAACTACAGCAGCGCAATCGCGTTGAGCACAGAAAAGTTAGAAAAAGCCGAAGCTACTATTTCTGTTTATCCAAATCCTGCGCAAGACGTTTTGTTTATAAAAAACTTAAATAATTTGGAAATTGATAAAGTGACAATCACCGACATTTCAGGCAAAAAAATCTTGGAGCAAGTTGGTCATAAAACTGCAATCAACATCGAAAGTTTAGCCGTTGGAATGTATGTTTTGGAGGTTATGTCTGCTGGAAATAGAGTGGTGGAGAAGTTTGTTAAAAATTAGAAATTATGAGAAATTTATTAAGTTTTTTGATGCTGTTTTTGGGGATTTCAGCTTTTGGTCAAATACCAACTGATAAGGCATTAAATGATTTGAAAAAATTGAACACTGATTTTATATCTTTTAAACAAAAATTTGAGAATGAAACATTGAAATTTAATTCTTTAAAAGATCAAATTACACCTAAAAGTACTCAAGCCGAAAGAGAAGCTCTAACAGCTCAAGGAGATTTGGTAAACAAAGCACAAGAAGATTTAGATAGAACTTATAAGATTGCGGAAGCTACCAAAATTTTTTACGAAGATAAAAAAGTATCAAAGAAAGATTTAGATGAAAATTTTTCACACCAACATACAATTAATACAATTATAAACACAACTCCAGAGCCTGTAAAAACTTTTTTCTTTTTTGGTGATAAAAAAGTAATAGATGAAAAGGACGATATTTTTAAAAATAAAACAGTAAGTGCCATATTTGATGAGATTTTAAATACCAATATCGAATCTTATTTAGGTGATTTTTCCATTCCCAAAAAAGGTGCAAAAATAGAATACGAACAAGTTACCAGAGAAAAAAAATTTTTGAACTTGAAAAAAAGTGATTATAAAACAAACCAATATTTATATTTTAAAGCCATAAAAATGCATGCTTTTGAAGGAAGTTTGGTTGACATAAGGTTGTTTGTAACAGACGATAATAACAATGAATATGTGTTTCAAAACAAGGTCGCTACAAGTTTATTAAAACTTTCTCGCTTAAGTCATAATGATTTTTTGTACTTAAAACCTATAAAAATTAATGGGAAAGACATAGAAGTTGATGGGAAAAAAATCGAGGAAAAAAAGATAAAGTTTAAATTTTACAGAATAAAACTTTCCGATGTTTTAGACTACACGCCAAATGCAGGTAACAATTATGTGCCAGAAGACGAGGTTTTTGATTTTCCTTTGATTAAAAATGATACTTTAACCAATGAAAATGCACCTGCAAAATACAAAGTAATTTCGGATAGTTCTTTGCAAAACACGGTGGAATTGCGAACCTATACAGATTTTCTTGCTCTCTTTGGAAATGCGCCAAACGGAATTGTACAACTTGAAGGAAAGGCAGATTTTTTTGTTTCGCCATTTAGTATTCCACATACAAATCTTTTCCTATTTAAAAAAATCACACCCTTTGTTGCATTTTCGAAAATTGAATCTGATGTTAGAAACTTAACTTTAGAGTCTGTAAATGCAACAACTTCTAAAATAAAACAACCATTAGAAATTTTAGAGAAATCTTATTTACGAATGGGTTTAAACCTAAATGTTTTGACTTATAAATTTACAAAGGAATTTCCATTTGACATTGGTATTTTTGGTACTGCTCGATACTTAATTGCTGATTTACCAATTACTGAAAGCACCGCAGTTAACTATAAATCAATAGGTTTAGGAGGAGGTCTTGCTTTTGAATTTAAGCGTTTTAACAATTTCGGTTTGATTTGTAGAACAGAATGGACAAACTATGACACAAAAGGTTTAAATACAATTGCAGGAATAGAAAATCCTTCACATTTTGTAGTTTTTAAAAATGAAGCTGAAGTTTACTACTCGCCATACGACAACAAAAAACAAAGCATTTTCTTGCGTTTTAGAAGTTTCAATGATGCAACACCAAACATTGACGATGCTTTTTATCAATTGCAATTTGGCTATCGATTTTCTATTGGAACAAATAAATTAAAACAATAATAGCCCTTAACTCAAACCAACCATGAAAACAAAAATTTATTTTGTATTACTTTATTTATTTATGATAAATATTGGACACGCACAACCGCAACTTAAATACGATGGTAAAAACGAGCAACTTATAGAAGCAATTATTATCGCTAACAGAATATTATTAAGTCCCGAATTTTACACAGAAATTGAAAAAATTAACAAATTTAATGATACGAAAGACACTTCATATAATGGTCAAAAGATTTCAAACGAATTCAAAAGCTTGAAAAATACTATTACTGTTAAAACGATATGGAGACCTTTTTCTGCCAGAAATGCGTTTACACAAACCAAAATTAAAATTAATAGATTAAACTTAGATAGGTCTTTGTCATCAATAGTAAACACATTAATTCACGAAACGGTACATTTTGTTGATTTTCAAATAAATGAAGAATTTGAATACACTCACTTATCACAATATGCTGAAAATCCCTCTGTATCTGCACCTTATATTATTGGAGAAATAGCACAAAAGATAGTTACAAAACATTTATCTAAAATTTAAACACCCACAATAAAAAAGGAGCAAGCCGAAAATCCTGACCAAGAGTAGGCAAAACAATAAAATCACAACATTATGAAAAATTTTTTATTCTCACTGGTTTTTGCTGCAACAGCACTTTCAGCACACGCAATCATTAGAACCGTAAACAACGGAACCGTTAGCGCGGGACAATTTACCTCTGTGCAATTGGCAGTAGATGCCTCTGCCGTTGGCGACACCATCTACGTTCATGGCTCACAAACCAGCTATGGCAATGTTACCTTAAACAAACGCATAGTACTTATAGGTGCAGGACACAACGTAACAGGAACACAATTTAACTTTAGAACAACATTAGGTTCTATTTTTTTGAGCCAAGGAAATTCAACAACATTACCTACTGGAAGTACTATTAAAGGCATATACTTTAATGATATTTCAGGTTCAGGCGGGTCATTATCCGTAAACAATATAACCTTAGAAAGAAATTATATTGGTAATTATTCTACAATTTTAGGTACAGGTTGGATTTTGCGTAATAATTTTTTTTATTATTTTGTTATAAATAATTTTAAAAATACAATAGTAAGCAACAATATTATATTATCTTATGTTGCTACCTCAAACCAACCAAGTGTTATTATCACAAACAATATTTTTTTGAATGGGGCTACTCTATCTTCTGTTAGCTACGCCACAATAACGAATAATATTTTTATTGAACCAGCAGCATTGAGTAGTTTTAATGGAACTCAAAATACTTATAATAAAAATATCATGATTTATGCCGATCCTGCAAACTATAAAGTGTTTCCACCAGTAAACAACACAGGCGTAGGAAATTTGAACACAGTTGCCAGTCAATTTACAACTACAATACCATTAAATATTTCTTTGCAAGACGCAACCGCACAAACCTGGATTCTACAAGCTAGCTCAATAGGTTTTATCTACGGTACAGATGGCACCGACGTTGGCATTCACGGCGGAAGCTACCCCATGCCAAACTTTACAGGGGCAACTAACATTCCGCAAGTAACCAGCATGGACTTGCAAAACTCTGTGATTCCACAAAACGGAACGTTGACCATAGAATTAAAAGCAAGAGGTCAACGCTAATTAGTGAAATTTTTTGTAAATGATTTAAAATTTTAATGCTAAAAACGTTTAAAATGAAAAAAATAATATTTCTTTTGTTTGTGATGCTCACTACTTGGTACAGCGCGCAAACTTATGCCCAAATAGTGCCAACACCAAGTTGGAGATGGGCCAAAAACATCGACGGTGTGCCCGCAGTTGCCGCCACCGACGATGGATCACTTTTTACCGACAACGCTGGCAACAGCTATGTGGTGAACCAAGTAGCCAGCAGAGTCAACATCAAAAGATATGACGCACTTGGAACATTGGTTTGGAGTCGCACTGGAAGCGCAGGCACACAAGCAGAACTTCCAACGGACATTACAGTTGATGCAGCTGGAAACTACTATGTTACAGGTTCCTTCACTGGATCTGCTACTTTTGGAACAACCACTTTAGCCAGTTCTGGATTGCTCGATATTTTTATTGTGAAATATAATGCAGCTGGTGTGGTACAATGGGCGCAAAAGTATGGCGGTACAAATAATGATCAAGGCAATAGTGTTGCTGTTGATGCATCTGGAAATTGCTATATTGGCGGATATGTTCGAGAAACAGGTTTTACAGTTAATCATATTTTTTATGCCAAATACAATGCTACCGGAGTGGCACAGTGGACTAAGATCGATGGTGGTTACGTAAATTCAACTTCAGATAAAGTAAATGCCATATCAATTGATAATTTTGGTAATTTATACCTTACAGGATTTTATTCGGATCTTAATGCCGCCGGAACTTTTTTTATACGCAAATGCGATCCTTCTGGAAATTTGGTTTGGCAAAGAAAAAGAACAGAACTTGCCGTTGGACACGATATCGTTACTGACAATGTTGGAAACAGCTATGTAACAGGTTATACATATTTATCAGCCACAAATTTTGACATTTTTACAACTAAGTACGATGCATCAGGTCAAATTATTTGGTCTAAAATTGCAGGCGGACCAGACAAAGATTTTGGAGACGGAATTGCAATAGACGCCAATGGAAACTGTTATGTATCTGGACGGTTTCAATCCGATGCTACTTTTGCGTCTATAGCCATCAGCAATGTAAACAGTGGTATTAGCGATATTTTTATTGCAAAATATGACAACTTGGGTGATATTGTCTGGGTGCAACAAGCCGGCGCAAGTGGCGAAGAAGGTGGGAGTAAAATAGCTTTAGACGGCGCAACCAATTGCTACATTAGTGGTTTTTATACTACCAGTGTTACCTTCGGTACAACAGTGGCAAGTGGTATAACCCGACAACCGCTTTTAGCCAAGTTAGGCGAATTTATTGAAGGCAGTAGAGGAATCTCGACATTGCCGTTGGCGTCGCGAAACTATAATGCGGGATCGGCAATTAGCGTTCCATTCAGTACAAGAGGAACTTTTCCAGCGGGAACAATTTATACTGTAGAACTATCAGATCCAACTGGTTCATTCTTTTTCCCGAAAAGTATTGGGGTGGGTCTCACAAGTCCCATTAGTTGTGTGATTCCAGCTTTGACTATTCCTGCAGCAGACTATCGTGTGCGCGTGATTTGCGCCAGTCCAACAGTAATTGGAACAGACAATGGTAGTGCCATTTCAGTAAATGGCAGCAGCCAATTGACTACACCAGACTGGTCTTGGGCGAAAAATGTAGATGGTGTAACAGCTATTACAGCTACAGATTCGGGTTCTATTTTTACAGATACAGCAGGCAACAGCTTCGTTGTAAGTCAAGTAAGCAACAGAGTTAATGTCAAAAGATATGACGCGCTGGGAAATTTAGTGTGGAATCGCACAGCAAGTAGTGGCTCAGGAATTGAAACACCAAAAGACATTACCGTAGATTTGGCTGGAAATTATTATGTAACTGGTTCATACACTGGAGCAGCAATTTTTGGTTCAACCACGCTTGTCAATTCAGGGCTATCAGATATTTTTATTGTCAAATACAATGCTGCAGGTGTCGCGCAGTGGGCAGTAAAATACGGAAGTGTAAATCAAGAACAAAGCAATAGCATCGCAATTGATACCGCAGGAAACTGTTATATAGGAGGGTATATTATAGACAGTTCTACACGGTTTTTTTATGCAAAATATGATTTAAATGGTGTGGTTCAATGGACAAAAGTAGACCCTTTTAGTGCTGTTACAGCGTCGACTTCGTGGGGAATTGGCTTGGTTCATCAAGTAAAAAGTATTTCTGTTGATGGTTTTGGGAACTCGTATATAGTTGGATCTTACTTTCTCTCGAGTACTTACGTGGCATTTGTTCGAAAATGTGATCCATCGGGCAATACAGTTTGGGAAAAACAAAGAACCGAATTTTCTGTCGCCAATGATATTGTTACTGATGGTGTTGGCAACAGCTATGTTACAGGCACTTATTATGATGCATTAAATTTTAATGTTTTTACAACCAAATATAATGCAGCTGGGGTTGTAACTTGGACACAAAATGGTATTGGTTTAGATTCAGATCATGGTGATGGAATTGCCCTTGATGCGCAAGGAAATTGTTTTGTAACGGGAAGATTTCAGCATAGAACTAATTTTTCTGCACTAAACATCAGCAACACCAGTAGCGGCATTAGCGATATTTTCGTTGCTAAATATGATCCAACTGGAAGCATTGCATGGTTGCAACAAGCAGGAGAAAGTGGTCAAGATGCTGGCAGTAAAATAGGCGTAGATGCTTTGGGGAATTGTTATGTCAATGGTTATTATACAACAGCCAGTACTTTTGGAAATACTACTTTGAACGGTGTAAATTTCAATCCATTTATAGCAAAAATAGGCATCACAGCAGAAACGACATTAGGTGCAGCGGTTGTTGCAGGTGGAAATTTTTGTGGAGGCGCAGTCATTACCGTTGATTTTGCAATTACAGGAAAATATAATGCAGGTAATGTTTTTACAGCACAATTATCAAATGCAACAGGCTCTTTTGCAACACCAATAAACATCGGGACTTTGAACGGTGCATTGAACACCAGCATCTATGCCATCATTCCGTTGGCAACACCAGCAGGAACCGGCTATCGCATTCGTGTGGTCAGCAGCAGTCCAACCTTAACAGGCAGCAGCAACGCAGTCGACATCAGTATTAATCAACCTACTTGTATCAATAATATTGTAACGCTAAATTCAAGTCCAATTGCCGCTGTAGAATATTTTATCGACACAGATCCTGGCGTTGGAAACGGAACACCACTTGCAACAACAGGTGGGCAAACAATAACCACGAACTATAATATTGTTTTGCCAACGCTCACAACTGGTTTTCACAACTTATTTATCCGAACAAAAAACGCAACTGGAGTTTGGGGAATGTATGAAGGGCGGGTATTTTATGTGAGACCAACAACTGTTGTGCTAAGCAGTTCGCCTGTTGTTGCCGCAGAATACTTTTTTAACACAGATCCAGGTATTGGTAGTGGCACGGCATTAGCTTCATTTGCCTCGTCACAAACTTTAAATGTAACAACCACAGCCATCACGACAGGGTTGTCTCAAGGGTTTCATAATTTGTTTATTAGAACAAAAAACGCAGCTGGACAATGGAGTATGTACGAAGGACGCACAGTATATGTACGACCACCAGCAACAATTTTGTCAGTTTCGCCAATTGTTTCTGCGGAATATTTTTACAACACTGATCCTGGAGTAGGCTTGGGAACAGCAATCAGTACTGGTGTTGCAACAAATACGCTTGTGATAACTATTCCAAATTTAGCCACTGCACCTTTAACAATTGGCAATCACAATGTGTTTGTAAGGCTTAAAAACGCAGCAGGAATATGGGGATTGGCAGAAAGACGCGTGTTTAATATATGTACCAATATTTTAGGTGCACCAATTGTAAGTGGCACCTCAACTATTTGTGTTGGTAATAATCTGACGCTTATTGCTGCCAATGTTGCAGGAGCAACGTCTTACAAATGGACAGGTCCAAATAATTACACAGCAACTACTCAAAACATAACCATAAATAACGTAACGGCACTAAACGCTGGAGAATACGCTGTTGTGGCTGTGGTCGGTACGGGTACGTGCAGTGAAGGAAATCCCACAAAAACCATTGTGAGTATCGGCACTACGCTTGCACCAACGGGCGTTGCAACACAAACTTTTTCTGCGGGAAATACTGTTGCTAACATAGTAGTTGTCGGAACTGGAGTTAAGTGGTATGCCTCAGCATCAAATGCAACTAACAGAACAAGCCCCTTAGCGCCAACCACGCTATTAGTGAATGGCGTAACATACTACGCCAATCAAATTGTCAACGGTTGTGAAAGCACAACAAGTTTAGCAGTAACGATGAGTATTTCACTGAATGTTGATGAATTTAATTCAAAGGCATATAAGTTGTATCCAAATCCTGCATCAACTATATTAAATATTATTATGGCAAACAACGACGTAATCGACCGTTTAACAATCACCGACATGTCAGGCAAAAAAATCTTGGTACAAAACGGTAATGCGACTACGATCAACATCGAAAGTTTAGCCCAAGGAATGTATGTTTTAGAGGTTTCTTCAGGAGAAAGCAAGATCGTAAATAAGTTTGTTAAAAACTAAGGCATGCTTTAACCTTCTTTAAAATATTTTTCTAAAAAACAACACTTGAGTCTTAATCGGCTCAAGTTTGTTTTTTCAATTAGCAAATGCCCCTATAAACATTTAATATTTTGTAAAATCAATTTTATAAATCTGCTTTAATCAAATTGTTATGTTAATCTATCAACATCAAAAACGTTTTCAAAGTCTAAATTATTATTTTAGAAAAATTCATTTTGTAACTTATAAAAACAGCAAAAAACTAAAAAAACGCAACATACTGCGCAAAATTGCTGCTATGTTTTAATAGTGGTTTTCGGTGATTTTTTTTTAATTTCTTTAAAATTTAACCTCAAAAAAAAGGTCTGTTAAACTTTTAATAGATAAATCTAAATTGTTTATAATATAATCTTTATCATTAAAAGCGCATTTCAAAAATTTTTTAATTCGTGATTTTTGTGTCTTCTATAATTTACAAAGTTGGGCATAAACATTTATGAATGTAGTTTTTGGGATAAGTAAATTAATAAAATTTTCACTCCTTGTAAATCTGACCAAATACCAATATTGATGTCTGTAAAACAGAATGAAGAAACAAAGTTATTTTATTCTCAAGACAAAAAAAAACATTAAATATCCTTTGCTGCTAAAGACTTTTTTTATTCGGATTGTCGGAAAAGAATAAGTTTATTTGGTTTTTTTTATGGACATAAGTGGTATTTAGGTACACCTATAAATTTTTTAATGACTACCTTTGAAAAATAGATGTAAATACAATACAACATGGAAACTACCATAAAAAAATCTTTGATCATTGGATTAGCAATTGTTATTACAGCCTTTATTTTAGGTCGCGCCTTTAAAAGCCGAAACGCCAATCTTGACACGATTTCCGTAATCGGACTTGGAACAAAAGATTTTGTTTCAGATGAAATTTTGTGGACAGGATCTTTCGCTGCCAACAGTTTTGACATCAAAACGGCCTATGGAAAAATTACGGCCGACCAAAAAATTGTTTCTTCTTTTTTTATTTCAAAAGGATTTTCGGCAAGTGAGTTTAGCTTTGGAGCCGTAAATTTTCAAAAAAAGTTTAAAGAAGTTAGGACTGAAAATTTTGAAAATTCGAACCAAAGTAAATATGAAACCATTTTTGACGGTTACGAAGCCACTCAAACCATTAGTTTCTCGGCAAAGAAAAATCCAAATCTTATGAAACGCATTGAAAACGTTTCCAGCAAAACATCGGAACTTATCAATTCAGGAATTGAACTCACTTCAAATTCCATACAATACACCTTTTCTAACTTGCCAAGTCTAAAGCAAAGCTTAATAGAAAACGCCACAAAAGACGCCAACGAACGCGCCACAAAAATTGTAAAAACCGCCGATGGAAGTCTCGGAAAATTAAAAACTGCATCAATGGGCGTTTTTCAAATTACGGGACAAGGCTCAACCGAAGAAGACAGCTATGGCGGAAACAACGACACTTTCAATAAAAACAAAACTGCAAGAATTACGGTAAGGTTGGCTTATGAGCTGGACTAAGGATTTTTGATGTACGATTTTTGATTGTGATTTGGCGAAGTTGAATGATATGATAAATTTTTCTGAAATTCCGACTTTTACAATCCGCAATAAATTTTAAAATTTTTGAATAAACTGACTTTGTTGCTGCAAAATGATTTTTTAGAATGATATAGTTTTTGATGAAAAGTTGCACGAACTGCTGCGGATCGAAAATCTTCAATCAAAAATCTTCAATCAAAAATCTACAATCTTTTAGCCCAGATAGAAGGGAAAACTATTTTGGAAAAAACCCAATTTTTTGTTCGACAAAAAAAGCGACCATAGAAGCTCTTTTTTGGCGGTACAAAAAAAGGGTTTTGACAAAAAGTTTGGAATGATAGCTGGATTGGCTTCAAAAAAACCAATATCTAATCCGCTCCATCTCCATTCGCTCTCAAAATGGCTATTTGTCCCACGCGTTGCCCCAATAAAAATCCCTGTTCGCAATCGCTTCTGTAGTGAATGGCGCCAAATAGTCGAGACTGTGAAGCTTCGTTTGCCATGGCTTTGAATATATTGGTTTTCGCAGGAACCACATAACTTAAATACGTTGCGGAAGCGGCACTAAAAGTGGAATGACCCGAAACATAGGCTGGAAAATTTGGTACGCCTGTTGTGGTTTTTATGCTTGAATCTATCTGGCATGGTCGCGGATTGAAATAGAAATATTTGGAATCCCAGCACGTAATTGCAGCGTCCATCATGGTGATATTCAGCATTGCCATGTTGCGCGCCCATCGGACTTCGCTGTGGTTTTGCGTTGCGAATGCTTCGGTAGCAACCATGTTCCAATGTCCGGGTGGCGTAAAAGTTCCCACGCCATCTGCCCAAAAATTCACAATACGTTGGTTTTCTCTCGTGACATTGACACTATAATCTTTTACTTCCTGAAGTTCGTTTTTAAACGTTTGAGAATTGGTAGATGGCGGCGGCGGTGGTCGGTTGGCTATGATTGAAGCAGGCGTCATTAAAAAAGATTTTACGTTTCCAAAAAACGGCAACATTGGCGGGCGAACAGGCACGTCTAAAGATTTCCATGGCATTTCGCCACGCGCAATGCACATTGTCTCGAAAAGTTGCCACTGCGCTGGCGTTCCAACAGCTTGTCCCAATCCATCGGCGGATGCGCGAGCAATAAATTTTGACGCGATTTTTCGTCCGAGAATAATTCCTGCATCAACATCGCTGCGGACATTGGCTCCTGAAATTATTCTGTAAAGTTCTTGCTCCTCGGCTTTTTGTTGAATGAAAGCAATTTCGGTTGGAAACAACATTTTTAGCATTTCGACGGTTACGCCCGCCAAAACGCCATCTTCAGAAGGATAGGAAGGCAAAGTACTTTTTGGAATCATGACTTGAAAATTTGTATCTACCGTGAATGGTGCTGCACGATTGTATAGTTTTTTGTAGTGCCATGCTGCAATCAACGCATCATATTGCGCGGCACTCACATAGGCGTACGCGCGAGCAGCATATGGCGGATTGGAAAAAGGAAAAGGCGTGTTTGCAAACGGATTTGCTGGCGATGGCGTTGGATACGTTCCGTCTGGATTCTGATATGGCGGACGATTATATTTGGCAACAAGTTCGCGCATGATTTCGTTCCAACGCAACACGCCACCGACGCTCCAATAGTCAACGATGCGTCGTTGCTCGTCAGTAATGCTGACTTGATAACTTTTTATTTCATTTATCTCACGTGCAAAAGCGGTTGAGGTTGCCGAAATGGGCGCATCCAAACTAAATTCGTCGGGCGATGTTAACAAAATTGGTTTCCACGTTCCTGCATTCGCATCAGTGTTGGATGGATTGAGTTGCGGGAATTGCATGTTTCTTTCTTGGATGTCGTCATTGCAAGAATATATCAATGTTGTAATTGCGATCAGTATTATTTTAAAAATATTATTTTTCATGTTTGATTTCTTTTTTAGTTCGGTTAAAATCGATAATATAAAATGCGCCACCATAAAATGTGGTTGCCTGACCAACGTTTCTGCCACTCGTCACGCTGTTTGCGCCACCAATTATCGACAGCATTGGAACTTTTCTGAACACATATTTTCCATTTATGCCAAGTCGTGCCATGTTCATGGTGTTGCTCGGAAATGGCATATTGTTTTTTGTGATGTCGAAACCACCTTTTTGCGTGACCCAAGTTTCATAAACTGCTTCGGCAATAATCCACTGCGTGCGGTAGCCCGCGCGGAAATTTGAACCGATGGCGTCGGGCATGTCGACTTCGTTTGTATAGTGCATTCGGGTTGTAAAATAGGTGTTTCTGTCGATTTTTATGTTATCTCTTTTGGTGTATGATGAAGAAACGGTTCCAAAAAAATTGCCGTGTTGCAAATCTGCCATTAATCGTATTGTGGCGGTTCTGCTTTGTAAACCAATGCTTAGCGGCAAATAATCCGCAACATAATTGGTAAGTGGCACAGAAAATCCAGCCATCGTGTAAAGCGAGAATGAATTGTTTCCAAAGTTTTTTTCAAGAAAATTATATTTTGCTGTAAAAGATAAATCTTGAATGCCACTTTCGCCTCGCATGGTGCCCGCGGATGCGTTGGTTTCAATATAAGGAACATTAAAAAGTAGGTTTATTTTGTTGGTTAAACCATAATTTCCCATTATGCCAACCATGGTGGTGGACACGGTGCCGAGGTTTGGATTGTCACGCTTGAAAATGCCTTCCCAATAGTCAGTCCAACTGCTGTAGGTGTAAACTGCGCCGACGCAAAACAAGTTTTTGTTCATCATGATGGCATCGACTTCGGTTTGAGAATGTGCTGTTTTTATGAATAATAGGAATATAAATAGGTATAATTTTTTCATTAATGTGATTGTGAAATATTATGTGTGAAAAGTGAGAATGTAAGATGCTTTTTTAACCCGATAAAAGCTTTTTTCATAGCAATGTAAAAGTACAAGCGACTGATTTTAATAAACATTTAATAGAAATCTGTAAAGATTGTTTTTTAATTACACGCCTAATGTACTTAGTATTTTTCACGAATTAAAAGAAAAAAGAAATTTCAAATGAATTTCACGAACATGCGACGCATTTATAATTTGTGTAGTCAACTAAGATAAAAATCTATGCGATCAGCCTTCGGCGGACACGTCTGTGGCTAAAAAAACCAGAAAATGCTAACATAAATTAACTTGCGACCTAAAAATTTCTAATAATAAGTGTACTAAAATGCTTTCAGTTTTAAATAACAAATTTTGGTGGAGAAAATGGCAGAGAAGTGTAGCCATTTTTTAGATTTTGATTGGTATAATAATACAATGAAGCACATAAGTTTTGTGCGGCATTATTGTCCATCGTAAATTCTTTATTAAAAATATAATCAAAAGAAATTGATTTCAGAAGCTTTTTTAAAGGTGATGATGCCAAATCTAAATCATCGTCAAAACTGACCTCGGCTAATTTGGAAAGATTGACATCAATTGCGGTTTCATTTAGATTATTTAAAACGTACAATTCCAAAATATTGTCTTTGATTCGCTTTTTGAAGACGTGAAAACTTTTTTCGCCAATGATAACATCTTGATTCACTTGCCTAAAATCAGAATCTTCGGCAAAGGAATATAGTGACGCATTTAATTTTATGATATGAAATTCGGACGTTCGCGCCTGCTCGACTTCGGCAACCCATTTCTGTTGTTTATCGAAATTATACAGCAAATAAACGCTCGCCATGTTATAAAACATAGTAAAAGTGAGAAAAAATCCAACCAATATAATGGCTCTTTTTTGCATTAAATTTCTGTTATTCAACTGCTAAGTTATAAATCATTTTTATAACTCAAAAAATATCAGCTAAAAAATAATTAAATGCATATCGAAAACGTTTTCGATTCACGGTTTGTAAATTTTATATTAACTTTTGTAATTTTTGATTATAAAAAATATACATTCGTGAAAAATAAATCCATCCTGATGAATGCTAAAAATTTCGTTGCTATACTATTTCTTTGCGGCTTAAACATTGCTGATGCCCAACAAAAATCTGACGAATGGCATTTGACCGCAAGTTCGCGCGAAAATTATTTTGGTGTTTCCATGGCAAACGGACAAATTGGAATCGTAACCGACGACACGCCCTTAAAAACAAAAGAAATAATTTTGAATGGTGTTTATGATGCAAGCCCCGAAAACGGAATCAGTCGCATTGTGCGTGGCATCGAGTTTCTGAATCTTCGCCTTTCGATTAATAGACAAGAAGTAAAATCCGACAATATCAGCAATTGGTCGCAAGTCGTTTCCATGAAAGAAGGTATTAGTACAACGTCTTTTTCGTTTAAAGATTTAGCCAAAATAGATTATAGTATTCTTGCAAATAGAGCCATTCCATATTCAGCAATGGCAATTGTAACGATTGTTCCACAGCAAGATATTGACATTTCTGCAAGTAATTATATGGTTGTTCCCGATGAATTGCAAGGTGCAAAAAGCAACTATCGCGTATTAAAAGACAACCAATATTTGATGCCAGTTTTCAATACGGTTGCAAAAACCTTAAAAGGAAAATATACCGTTGCGGCAAGCACCACATTTCTGTTTGACGGCGCATCAGAGGAATTGAAATTTGACAATAATGAACTTGGTTTTACTAAAAAATTATTAAAAGGAAAAACTTATCGTTTCGCTGTCGCAGGCGGAATCGTCACTTCAAAAGACGTTACTGATCCATTGAATGAATCCGAGCGTCAACCGATTTTTGCTTTGCAAGAAGGCATTGACAAATTGGTTGCTCGACACACAAAAGCTTGGGCAGAATTGTGGAAAACAGGCGATATTCAAATTGAAGGTGACCTTGATGCACAACAACGCGTTCGGTTTGCACTCTATAATTTATATTCATACATCCGACCAGAAACCCGCCAAAGCATAGCTCCAATGGGATTGTCGTCGCAAGGATATAACGGACACATTTTTTGGGACACCGAACTTTGGATGTTTCCTGCACTTTTGGTGTTGCAACCCGACATGGCAAAATCGTGTTTAGATTATAGGTCTGACCGACTGCAAAAAGCCAAACAAAAAGCCAGCATCTATGGATATAAAGGTGCCATGTATCCTTGGGAATCTGACGACACAGGTGAAGAGGCTACGCCAACTTGGGCACTTACGGGCATTTTTGAACAACACATCACCGCCGATGTTGCCATTGCATTTTGGAACTATTATGCGTTGACGCAAGACAAAAATTGGTTACGCGAAGAATATAAAGTGTTGCGCGAAACTGCAAATTTTTGGGTTTCGCGGGTTGTAAAAAACGCTGATAATTCCTATTCAATTCTTAATGTGGTTGGCGCCGACGAATATGCGCAACATGTTGACGACAATGCTTTTACGAACGCATCAGCCATTGAAGCATTGAAAAACACCATCAAAGCAGCCAAAATTTTGGGTGAACCCATAAATCCAATGTGGACAGACGTTTCAGAAAAATTAGTTATTCACACTAAAAATGGAATCACACAAAACTATAAAGGTTACGACGGACAAACCATAAAACAAGCCGACGTGAATCTTTTAGCATATCCATTGCACGTGATCACCGACGAAAAACAAATCCGCAAAGACTTGGAATATTACACAGAAAAAGTTGATAAAAAAGATGGTCCCGCAATGGCATCAGGCATTTTGTCTGTGTTGTACGCTCGCTTGGGCGATGCAGACAAGGCGTATAGCTATTTTGTAAAATCATATTTGCCAAATAGTCGCCCACCATTTGGCGTATTTTCAGAATCGGCGAACAGCAACAATCCGTATTTTGCGACGGGTGCTGGCGCGATGCTACAAGCCGTTATTTATGGTTTTGGAGGCGTGGAACAAACTGACAATGGATTGAAATTCAATAAAGGAATGTTGCCGAAACAATGGAAATCGTTGAAAATTATTGGTATTGGAACGGAGGATAAGACGATAGAAGTTAAATAGTTTAAAAGTTAAAATGTTTAAAAGTTTGAACAACACAATATTATTGATCAATGATAAATAATATAAAACTCTTGTACAAAATATTATTTGATTTAGAAAACCTATTACGATAGGTTTTTTTTAATTTTAATGATGAATACAAGAATTGGAAATAGTTTAAAAAACATAGACAACTTCAAAGCATTCCTATATGGTAAAAGTCAAGCAATCTAATTAATCTATTTTTCTTTTTTTAACTTTAACACTTTCTGGAGCATAAACTTTTTAACATTTCAACTTTTAAACATTTGAACTGACCTTCTATATCGAAATAGTCAAGAATCACATTTTTTTTGTGGTAAATTAATTCATTATTGTCAAATATTTTAGCTTATTTTTTCATTTTGTATAAAATAATCATAAAAATTCTAAACAAAAAATCAAATCGAAAACGTTTTCGGAACAACTACATCGTTGTAGTTCGAGAAAAGTTAATACTTTATTAAAATTTAATTGTACTTTTGATTTCTGAATAAACTTATCCAAACAATTTATTAACTAATTCTTAACCAACAAATGAAAAACAGTCTAATCAAAGGCTTTCTTGTAATGCTTACTTCGGTTTGTAGCACAATCGGTTATTCACAAAATGTTTCTGGTGTTGTCTCTGACAGCAGAGGAACTTTAAATGGAGTTTCCGTAACAGTGAAAGGCACAAAAAACGGAACCAGTTCAGAAGCTGACGGTTCGTACACTTTAAAAAATATTGGATCAAATGCTACTTTAGTTTTTACTTACCTTGGAATGAAATCCAAATCTGTCGCAGTTGATGGACAATCGGTTTTAAATGTCGTATTAGAAGATGAAGGTGCAGATTTAAAAGAAGTAGTTGTAATTGGATATGGTACGGTAAAAAAGAAAGATGCGACGGGGGCGGTTGATATTTTATCGAATAAAAAATTTGATAATATTTCATCAGTATCACCAGCAGAAATCTTGCGAGGTAAAGTAGCTGGTGTTCAAGTTACAAATTCTTCTGGAGAACCTGGTGCTGCAACATCCATTCGTATTAGAGGAAATGGATCTTTGCGTTCTGGAAACGGACCACTAATCGTTGTTGATGGCGTTCCCTTAGCAGGTGGCGATGTTTCATCAGGAGCATCAAGTTTAGGTCTTGGAACATCCACAGCTAAAAATCCACTGAGTTTTATAAATCAAAATGACATAGAAAGTATGTCAATCTTGAAAGATGCTTCTTCTACTGCAATCTACGGAGCACGCGGTGCGAATGGAGTTATTGTTATTACAACGAAAAAAGGCAAATCTAAAGAACCTGAATTTACTTATGCGACTTCAGTTTCAACATCAACCTACGCTTCAAAATTTGATGTAATGAGCAGAGAAGAATTTTTGGCAACTCCTTTAGGTGCAGCAAATAATAAAGGTGGATCTTACGAATGGAAAGATGCAATATTAAGAACTGCAATTGGAATTAATCATGACTTTGCGTTTTCAAGTGCTACCGAGAAAAGCAATACAAGAGTTTCAATAGGTGTTTCTGAATCTGAAGGTATTGTTAATAAAACTGGATTAGATAAATATACAGCATCGCTTTATAATTCTAATGACTTTATTGACGGTCGTTTGAAAGTTGAGACAAGATTATCATATTCTGTAATAAATGACCAAAGGGGTTTAATAACGAATAACGCTGGATTTGTTGGGAACTTGTTAAGTTCTGCACTACGTTGGAATCCAACACAATCACTATTAGATGCTACGCAACCCAGCGGATATACATTTTTAGGCGATACTGATATTAATCCAGCACATATTCAAGATTCTTACACAAATGATGGTGTTTTGAATAAATTCTTAGGAAACATTACAAGTACATTCAAATTAAGAAGCGATCTTAAATATAGTTTTGTAATTGGTTTTGAAAAATCTAATTCTAAAGTAAGTCAGCAAGCAACGCCAGATTTAATCATTCAAGATTTTGCAGTTGCTACAAATCCAACTGACCAGAGAGTATATAGAGGCCAAGCAACAATTGCTTCGGATGATAGAATAAATAAAACCATTGAGCACAATTTAACCTATAACAAAAGTTTTTCTGATAACTTCTCTTTAAACGCAATTTTGGGTTATTCTTATTACGCATATCAGTCAAATGGTAATTTTGTACTTGGAAAAGGATTTCCAAATTCTCAAAGAAATCTTTTAGAAAATATTGCCGGGGGAATCCCAACGGAATTTAGAAGTACATCGTACAGAGGTCTTGAAGAAATTCAGTCTGTTTTTGGTCGTGCATCATTAAATTTATATAAAAAATTAAATGTTGATTTAACTGTACGACGTGACGGATCGTCTAAGGCTGCATCCGGTTTAAAATATGGTACTTTTCCTTCAATAGGTTTAGGATATAAAGTAGTTGAAGGAAAAGAAGGAATGGTTAACGATTTAAAAGTTAGATTTAATGCTGGAAAAACAGGTAATATTGAATTTCCAAGAAACTCTTCTTTGAGTTTAATAAGATATAATGGTTCTAATGAATTTGTACCTGTTAATAATGCAAATTCAGAATTAACATGGGAAACAAGTACATCATATGGAGTTGGAGCTGATTTTACACTTCTAAAAAATAGATTAACCGGTTCTGTGGACTACTTTCAAAAAAGTACAACCAATTTAATTATAGGAATTCCTTCCACTTCTGGACAACCATCGCCACAAGGTATAAAATATAAAAATTTAGAAGGTGAATTAATTAACAAAGGTTTTGAAATTGGATTAAACTATAAAATTATTGACAAACAGGATTTAACTTGGGATTTTGCAGCAAACGCCGCATTTTTACAAAATAAAGTTCAAAATTTAGGTGCATCAAACGTTTTCGATGTTGCTGCAATCGATGGTCAAGGATTATCTAATGAATTTGTGCAAAGAATACAAGATGGTTACCCGGTATATAACTACTATCTTAAAGAATTTACAGGTTATAATGCTGCTGGAGATTCGCAATATTCAACCGATAAGCAAATGTTAGACAAACAACCGTTACCAAAAGTCACATTAGGATTTTCGACAAACGTATCTTACAAATCATTTGACTTTTCAACGTCATTTTATGGTTCTTTCGGGCATTATCTGTACAACAATACCAATAATGCACTATTCTACAAAGGTCAATTAGGTGCTAGGAACGTAACCCCTGCAGTAGCTAATTCACCGCAAAATGTAAGCGATGCAAATACAGCTTCTACGAAATATCTTGAAAAAGGAGATTTTCTAAGAATGGGTAGTTTAACGCTAGGTTATAATTTTTCAGGTGGACTATTGGAAGCTATAAAAATTAAAAATGCACGTCTTTTTGTAAATGGTGCAAACCTTTTCGTAATAACTAATTATTCAGGATTTGATCCAGAAGTTGACACTGAAAAGACATTAAATGGAATTCCTTCGGCGGGTATAGATTACTTGGCATATCCGCGTGCGAGAACTTTCACATTAGGCTTAAATGTAACATTATAATATAAAAAAAATGAAAAAAAATAGTTTATTAAAAATTGGAATTTGTCTAGGTATAGCTACATTATTTGTAGACTGTACCAATTTGGATGAACAAGTTTTAGACGCAACTGAAACTTCAAAGGCTGATCCAGATGTAATTTTGAATTCGGCATATGTTGGGCTTCGTGAGTTTCAGCAACAGGACAGAATGTATGCTTTGGCTGAAGTTTCTACAGACATCATTATTGTTCCAACAAGAGCTGGTGACTGGGGAGATGGTGGCGCATGGTTACAAGATCATAAGCATACTTGGAATGCTGACAGCAGGGAAGTAAACGATTCATGGAAAGCGCTTTTATCTAGCGTTTACAACTGTGATTTAGCACTTGCTATCAACGGAATTGCACCAGCTAAAAAAGCTCAAGCGTTATTCTTAAAAGCATTTTATTACTATAATGCTATTGATTTATTTGGAAAAGTTCCATATCGAGAAGTAGGTTCATCACCAGATGATTTTCCAAAATTATGGGATTCTCCAACGGCTACAGCACAAATTATTTCAATGTTAGAAACTGCCTTAGTGGATTTACCACAAAAAATTTCTGGCGATGCATCTGTTGCAAATAAAGATGCGGCACGGTTCCTCTTAGCTAAAATTTATTTGAACAAAGCTGTTTTTGACAGTCCAACTCATACAGGCTTTAGTGCAAATAATGCTGCAAACATGACAAAGGCAATTCAGTATATTGATGCAATGAGCTCAGGAACTTCGCTGGCAAATGATTATTGGGATAATTTTAAACCAGCAAATAACAGCTGCCCTGAAATAATATTTTCATCGAAAAATATTAATGGCCAGCAAATGGGTGAAATTCGTAGAAGATGGTACATGGGCGCACACTACAATCAAACACCAGGTGGATGGAATGGTTTCTCAGTCTTAACAGATTTTTATAATACTTTTGATCCAAATGATAGACGTATTAAAAATAATGATCAGTTTAACATCAATAATTTTGGTAATCCACTAGGTATGCAAATTGCTCAGCAATATGCTCTTGCAGGAACGTATGATGAAATTAAGGTTAATGGTGCGGGTGTTTATTTATTAGATGCAGACGGAAAATTTGATATAGTTAAGGATGCAAGCAATAAACCTGTAAAAAAAGCATATGCAGCGGGCGTTTATCCTTTATCAACAAGACCTGTAAATGGTTCATTCCCATTGACGTTTAGCAGTGCAAATTTACCACAATCCGGTGTACTTACTGTTGTAGCTGATATAGAAAAATTTGGAATTAGACCACAAAAGTATATTCCAGATGTTACAAACATTGACAAGCCAGAAAATGACTACGTATTGATGAGATACGCAGATGCGTTAATAATGAAAGCCGAGGCAATTCTAAGAGGTGGAACCGGGTCTTTAGGATCAGCACAAAGCCAATTACAAAATCGTGTTGGAGTAACAACTATTTTGGATCTATCAACTTTAGCAGGTGTTTATAAAGCACGTGGAAATGAGCTTTGGTTAGAAGGATGGAGAAGAAATGATATGATTCGTTTTGGTACATTTACTACTGCGCGCGTATCAATGACTAACACCGCTCCTCACACTGTTTTAATGCCAATCCCAACAACTGCCTTGTTAAACCCAAACATCAAACAAAACCCAGGTTACTAAAATTTTTTATTTCATTTTGATTTAGTTATGAAGAGGGTAATTCACATTACCCTCTTTTTTTTTATAAATTTTAAGATTACAATAATTAACACATTGAAGCATTAAAAAATAGCGCTTATCAGCAACTATTACATTTAATTTTTTTATTTTTATCATGTTGAAAGACACATATAAATTTCAGCGAAACACAATGAATTCTAATCATCTATGCTTTTTCTTTGCAATAATTTCACTACAATTTTTAGTAAATTGTTCGGATTCAAAATCTGCAAAAAACAATTTATTTTCAAAGATTGACAGTAAAGAGTCGGGCATAAATTTTATTAATAAAATTGAGAATGGTGCCGACATGAACATTTTTAAATATCGTAATTTCTACAATGGTGGAGGCGTAGCCATTGGCGATCTAAACAACGACGGACTTTCGGATGTATTTATGACATCAAACCTTGGAGACAATACTTTATATTTGAACAAAGGCGATTTTAAATTTGAAGACATTAGCAAAAAAGCAGGTATTCAAGGCACAAAAACTTGGTCTACAGGCGTAGTATTTGTGGATATTAATGCCGATGGTTTTCTGGATATTTATGTATGCAACGCAGGAAGCACAAAAGGCGAAAGCCAACAAAACGAACTTTTTATCAACAATGGCTACCTAACTTTTACAGAAAAAGCAGCCGAATACAATCTTGCAGACACAGGCATCACAACCCATGCCGCGTTTTTTGATTACGACAAAGATGGCGATTTGGATGTGTATATCCTTAACAATAGTTTTATTCCGGTTAGTAGTCTTAATTATTCTAACAAGAGAGAGCTTCGGGATAAAGATTGGGAAGTAAACGATATCTTAAAAGGTGGTGGTGATAAATTACTGCAAAACAATAACGGAAAATTTAACGATGTTTCCGAAAAAGCTGGTATTTATGGAAGCCTCATCGGGTTTGGTCTCGGCGTCACGGTCGGCGACGTAAACAACGATTTGTATCCTGATATTTATGTGTCTAACGACTTTTATGAACGAGATTATTTATACATCAACAATAAAAACGGGACTTTTTCTGAACAGATTCAAACATGGGCACAACACATTAGCCAATCTTCGATGGGTGCAGACATGGCAGATATCAACAATGATGGTTTTGCTGATATTTTTGTAACCGACATGCTACCTGAGAACGATGAACGACTAAAAACTACCACAAGTTTTGACAACTATGATCTTTTTACTCGCAAATTGAGTATGGATTTTTACAATCAATACATGCAGAATACTTTGCAAGTAAATACTGGCAATAGTCAATTTCAAGAACTGGCGCACTATGCTGGCGTTGCAAAAACAGATTGGTCTTGGGGCGCGCTACTTTTTGACATGGACAACGATGGATATAAAGACATTTATGTTTGCAACGGCATCACACACGACTTGACAAATCAAGATTTTATGGACTTTTTCGCCAATGAAGTAATGCAGAAAATGGTGGTTTACGGCAAAAAAGAAGACATGGAAAACATTGTGAAAAAAATGCCAAGCACACCAATTCCAAATTATGCATTTCAAAATAACAAAAATACGACGTTTACAAATCAAGCAACAGATTGGGGATTGGACACGCCAAGTTTTTCAAATGGTGCATCATACGGCGACTTAGACAATGATGGCGATCTTGACATGGTTGTAAACAACGTCAATATGGAGGCGTTTGTTTATAGAAACAATTCTGAAAAACTACCAAAAAATCAATATTTGACAGTGGCGCTAAAAGGCGATAATCAAAACACTTTTGGCATTGGAAGCACGGTTTCAATTTTTTGCGGATCTGAAATTTTAAAACAAGAATTGATTCCTTCGCGTGGTTTTCAATCGTCGGTGGATTATAAAATGACATTTGGTTTAGGCGATAAAAAAATAGATTCATTGCAAGTGATTTGGCCAAATGGAAACTGTCAAATTGTGAAAAATATTAAAACAAATTCAGAATTGAAGCTCGATATTTCAAATGCAACTACGGTTTATAAATTAAAAGTTGACAAAACCAAAGCCCTTTTTTCGGAAGCCACACACAATATCACTGCCAATCAAGAAAATGATTACATTGACTTTGATTATGAAGGTTTAATCTCAAAAATGCTATCAAAAGAAGGACCTGCAACTGCAATTGGCGATATCAACGGCGATGGAAATGATGACATTTATATCGGTGCACCAAAAAATCAAATTGGTAAAATCTATTTGTCACAAAACAACAATTTTATCGAATTAAAACAAAATGCGTTCAGCGCAGACGCGATTGATGAAGATACAGCATCCGCATTTTTAGATGCAGACAAAGACGGTGATTTAGATTTATTAGTTGGCTCTGGAGGAAATGAAAAAGAAGACCAAACCAATTATAAAAACAGATTATACCTAAACACTGGTAAAGGAATTTTTGCGAAATCTACAAATATGATTCCTACAACCAACAACAACGTGGCTGTAATTTCACCCAACGATTTCGACAATGATGGCGATGTTGATGTGTTTATTGGTAGCCGCAGCGTTCCGGGCGTTTATGGAATTTCACCAAAACATTTGTTACTCGAAAACGATGGTAAAGGGAATTTCACTAATATCATCGATAAAAAAGCATTTAAAGTTAATGAAATTGGCATGATCACCGATGCCGTTTGGGAGGACATCGACAATGATAATAAAAAAGATTTGATTATTGTTGGTGATTGGATGGCACCACAAATTTTCAAAAATACAGGTCGCCGGTTGGCACCATTAAAATCTAATTTGTCGGCATTGTCGGGATATTGGAACGCTGTTTCCTGCGTAGATTTGAACAATGACGGCAAAAAAGACCTTGTTTTGGGCAATCGCGGTTGTAATTATTCGTACAAAACAACGGCACAAAATCCAATGAATCTGTTCGTAAATGATTTTGATGCAAACGGAACCATTGAACAAATCACAACGCAAACCCTGAATAAGAAAGACATTCCGATACATTTGAAAAAAGAACTTTCGGGGCAAATTCCGTCAATAAAAAAGAAAAATTTAAGCTTTGCAGATTATTGTCAGAAATCTGTTCAAGACATTTTTACGCCCGAAATTATTGCAAATGCCATACAACGAAAAGCCGTGATTCAGGAAAGTGTTGTCGCATTCAATAATGGAAAAGGAATATTTGATGTACAGATTTTACCAAAAGAAGCTCAATATTCATCTATAAATGCCATTTGCGCAAGCGATGTCAACAATGATGGCATTTTAGACTTAATACTTGGCGGAAATCAATATGATTTCAAACCGCAGTTTGGTCGTTTGGATGCAAATAATGGCTTAGTTGTATTGGGAAGCACTTCAAAAAAATTCATTTTCATACCAAATAAAACAAGTGGCATCAATTTAAGCGGCGAAGTAAAAACCCTTCAATTATTAAAAAATAAAAATAAAGCCACTACAATTTTGGCAGTAATTAAAAATAGTAAACCTAAAATTTTTAGAAAGAATGACTAATTACTATACATATTTCTGCCTTTTGGCAATGGTAATTGTGTCTTGTTCTAAGAAAGAGGACGCACTTTTTGAAAAATTGGATTCCGAAAAAAGTGGCATCACATTCAGAAATGATTTAGACGAAAAGAAAAACATTTCTATTTTAGATTATTTATATTACTACAATGGCGGCGGCGTGGCACTTGGCGACATCAATAATGACGGGCTTGTTGATATTTACTTTTCGTCAAACCAAGGAAAAAATAAACTGTATCTCAATAAAGGCGACAATAAATACGAAGATATTTCTATAAAAGCAGGCGTTGAAGGCGAAAGCGACTGGAAAACTGGCACCATCATGGCGGATGTTAATGCCGACGGATATTTGGATATTTATGTGTGTGCCGTTGTAGGCATAAATGGTTTTGAAGGTCACAACGAGCTATTTATCAACAATAAAGACAATACATTTACAGAGAGTGCCTCTGAATATGGCTTAGATTTGGATAATTATAGTTCTTCAGCAGCTTTTCTTGATTATGATAATGATGGCGATTTGGACATGTATCTTTTAAATCATGCGGTTCACAGCGAAGCATCGTATGGAAATGCCAACATTCGCAACAAAAGAAGTTATGAATGCGGCGACAAACTGTTTCAAAATATTGATAATAAATTCACGGATGTATCCGAAAAAGCTGGCATTTTTGGAGGCGTCAATGGTTATGGACTCGGCATTGCGGTTTCGGATTTTAATTTAGATGGTTTTCAAGACCTCTATATAACTAATGATTTTCATGAAGATGATTATTATTATCTAAACAATGGCAACGGTACATTTACCGAATCTTTGAAGAACTATTTTGGACACACTTCACGTTTTTCGATGGGCGTGGACGTAGCAGACATTAACCATGATGGGTTTCCCGACTTAATGTCGCTTGATATGTTGCCCGAAAACGAGACGGTTTTAAAATCATCATTAGGCGATGATAATCCGCAAACTCTGAAAATTCGGACTGAAAAATTGGGCTACCACCACCAATATACGCGCAACATGTTGCAAATAAATCAGGCAGGAAAACACTTTACAGAAACGGCTCTTCAATCTGGCGTGGCGGCAACAGATTGGAGTTGGGGCGTGCTTTTTGCAGATTTTAATCAAGATGCAGAACAAGATATCTTTGTGTCGAATGGCATTCCAAAACGACCAAATGATTTGGATTATGTGAAATATTTTTCAAACGATAACATCAAAACCAAAATTGCTACGACAAAATTATTGGACAAAGAAGCGTTGACCAAAATGCCAAAAGGCAATGTTTCCAACTATGTTTTTGAAGGTTCCAAAAATTTACAATTCAAAAATAAATCTGGCATTTGGACCCAAAATGATTCCATCATTTCTAACGGAAGTGCATTTGGAGACTTAGATAACGATGGAGATTTGGATGTGGTTACCAACAATTTGAATAATGTTGCTTCCATTTATAGGAATCAAACGAACGAAAAAGCAAATTTTTTAAAAATAAATTTGGCTTTTGAAGGCAAAAACACTTTCGGAATTGGCACTAAAGTTTTGGCATATTCTAAAAAAACATTGCAATATAAGGAACTGCAAACCACACGTGGTTTTCAATCGTCGTCGGAACCGATTATTCATTTTGGGTTCAAAAATTTGGCAACTGTAGATTCGTTGGTTGTTGTTTGGCCTGATAATTCTTATCAAACAATTAAAAATGTTAAAACAAATCAAACTTTAAAAATTAAAGCTGTTGCAGGTCGTAAACAATTTGACTACAAATCATTACAGCCAAAAGCTATAAATGTTTTTACACGCGTTGAAAATAATTTAGGCTTAAATTTTACGCATCAAGAAAATGATTTTGTGGACTTTACTGCTCAAAAGCTGATTCCCTACAAACGGTCAGACAGAGGAAAAGCAACTGCAATTGGCGACCTCAATGGTGATGGTTTGGACGACGTGTTTTTTGGAAACGCACGAGGCAAAGAAGCACAAATTTATTTGCAAAATAAAACTGGTTTTTCACTAAAAAACTATCTCGAAATTAGCAACGATTCTATTTTTGAGAGTTCATCAGCAGTAATTGCAGATTTTAATAACGATAAAATCAATGATTTATTTGTGGCAACTGGCAATGGCGAAAATGCACAAAACCTTACAAATAGATTGTATAACGGCAACACTTTAACAAAAACCACATTACCCGACATTCGCGAAAATGCGAGCGTTATAAAAGCCTTTGATTATGATAATGATGGTGATTTAGATTTATTTATAGGTACTAATTCTGTTACTAATCGTTTTGGATCGATGCCAAATTGTTATCTTTTAAACAATAATAAGGGTGTTTTTACAATAGTTCAAAACAAAGTTTTTGAAAAAATCGGAATGGTTACTGATGCGGTTTTTTCAGATTTTAATGCTGATGGAAAAACAGATGTTATTGTTGCAGGCGAATGGATGGCTCCGAAATTTTTTGTAAATAAAAATGGACAGTTTTCTGATGTAACCACATCCGTTTCGCCCGAAAAATTAAATGGATTATATCAAGCAATTATTCCATTTGATATCGACAAAGATGGGGATTTAGATTACCTGTTGGGAAATTGGGGCAACAATTCTAAGTTTAAAGCATCAACAACTTTTCCAATGAAAATGTATTATGATGATTTTGATAAAAACGAAGATTATGAAACCATTGTTGCCATCGAGAAAAACGGAAAATACTATACAACATTAGGATTAGACGAACTCGCGGAGCAATTTAGTGGCATGCTCAAAAAGAAATTTACATCGTACAAATCCTTTGCAGGCAAAACTTTAGAGGAAATTTTCGATCAAACACTGCTCGAAAAAGCCAAACTATTTGAAGTGCACAATTTAAAATCCGGTTATTTAAAAAACAACAAAGGCAAATTTGAATTTGCGGCATTTGGCAATAAAATGCAAGTTTCGCCCATCACTTGTTTTGCAAAATCTAACTTTGAAGGAAAAGCAGAAAGTGTTTTTGCAGCAGGAAACTATTTTGGTACGACACCATTTCACTCTCGTTTGGATGGTTTTTCTGGCGCTTTAATTATCAATGAAAAAAAGACGCTTTTCGGCCACCAAATTGGCATTGATTTGACGCAAAAAGCAGTTCGTCAGCTCAATATTTTAAATTTTAATAATAAGAAATACCTTGTCGTAAGTATTAATAATAAAAAAGCAGAAGTGTATCAACTTCAAAATTAATGGCCGTAGTTTAATTTTTATATGTTCTAATTTAGCCACAGACCTGTCCGCCGTAGGCTGATTTCACAGATTTGCACAGATTTTTTACTATTATAAGTTTTAAATCTTTTACATCTTTATAATCTGTGGCAAAAACACAAAGAATTTAAAAATACATTTTGGACTGTAGCTTATTAAATTATAAAAAAATTAGTATCATTAAAAATGAAAATCAAAGTTTTAATTTTTGCATCAATAATATGCACCATTCTATCTTGTAAGAAAGACGGAAAAATTGATGTGAGCCCCGAAGATTATCATGCTTCGGTTCAAAACGTGTCGCAAATTATGTTGCACGACATTTTTTCGCCACCCGTTGCAAGTCGTATTTATGTCTATCCAAACATTGCATCTTATGAAGTTATAGCGCAAAATAGCAAGACTTATAATTCGCTTCAAAACCAAATACAGCATTTAGATTCTATACCAAAATTAGACTCGAAAAGTGGTGTAAACCAAAAAGTTGCAGCACTTGTCGCGCACATGGAAGTGAGCAAAGCATTGGTTTTTTCGGAAAATTCCATTGAAAATTTCAGAGATAGTTTATATAAAAAATGGAGCGATTGCAACGAAGCGGAATTTGAAATATCAAAGGAATATGGGCTGAAAGTTGCCGAACGAATCAAAAAATGGATGGCAAAAGATAACTATAAACAAACGCGAACTTTTCCAAAATATACCGTGCGAGCCTCCGAAAAAGGACGTTGGCAGCCCACACCGCCCGCCTACATGGATGGTGTCGAACCACATTGGAATAAAATTAGAACAATCGTGCTGGACTCGTCGGCGCAGTTTAAACCTGCAACTGCCCTACCGTTTTCATTAGAAAAAGGCTCTGCTTTTTTTAAAGAAGTACAACAAGTGCATGCCATAAGTTTAGAAATGGCAAAAAAAGGCGACAGCTGTTCTGAAGTTCAGATTGCACAATTCTGGGATTGCAATCCATACGCGACCGTTACACAAGGGCACATGATGTTTGCAAAAAAGAAAATTTCGCCAGGCGGACATTGGATGGCGATTACAAAAATCGCATGTGAAAAATCTAAATTTGATTTTGAAAAAACTGTTTTTGCATATACTAAAACATCAATCGGATTGTTTGAATCTTTTATCAGCTGTTGGGACGAAAAATACCGTAGTAATGTGGTTCGCCCTGAAACCATCATCAACCAAAACATTGACGAAAACTGGAAACCGCTATTGCAAACGCCACCATTTCCTGAATATCCAAGCGGACATTCGGTCGCTTCGACGTGTTCTGCCGTTATTTTAACTGATATTTTTGGAGCTAATTTTGAATATACCGATAATTCTGAATTACAGTTTGGATTGCCTTCTCGGAAATATAAATCGTTTCATGAAGCGGCAAAAGAAGCTTCTGAAAGCAGGTTTTACGGGGGCATACATTATAAATCTGCCATCGTAAATGGAATTATTCAAGGGCAACTGATTGGCGATTACGTTAATTTAAAATTGAAAATGAAAAAATAATGACTTCAAAAAGAAAAATAATAATTGCTGTCTTAGCAATATTCGCAATATTTTTAACATGGTTTTTGTTCATAAAAGAAAATGATTACGAGATCAACTTTGCAGCAAAGACAGCAAGCGCAACAGTCTACCAAGGTATTTTAGACTGGGCAAAAAGCAGAGAAAAAGCTGAAAAAGAAAAATTTGTAATCACAAAAAAGAAACAGTTTACGAAATTGCGTCAAACCATGACGGCGGGTCAATCCGTTGTGGAATATAATTGGACAATTGAAAGCATCAACGATTCCGTAACGAAAATTAAAGTTGGGATAAACGACAAAACCAATAAAATTTGGAATAGAATATCGGCGCCTTTTGGGTCGAAATTCATCAGTAATGAAATTCAAAAAATCAAGACTTTTAAAACTGGTTTAGAAGAGCACCTTTCAAATTTTAAAATCGGGAAAATTACCGAAGGATCGACTACTGAAGTTTTTGTAGCCTACATTACGCTCGAAACTGTGATGCAAGAAAAGGCGCAAACCATGATGGGAAGCGATAATATTATTGTAGGATATCTTCATAATAATAAAATCCCAATCATTGGAAAACCAATTTGTGAAGTCACAAAATTAGATTTAGAAACAGAAAAAATTAGTTTTAATTATTGTTTCCCGATAGATAAAAACACCAAATATATTGTTGATAAAAACGTAAAATTTAAAACAATTACAGCAAAAAAAGGTTTACAAATTGACTATTTTGGGAATTATAGAACCTCGGATAGGGCTTGGTTTAAGGTGATTGATTATGCCAAAAAGCAAAATATTGCGCTGAATATGAAGCCAATAGAAAACTATCTAAGCAATCCGTTCAACGGCGGAAGCGAAAGCGAATGGAAAGCTACAATTGTTATTCCATTTAAATAGTTAGGTGTAAGTCCTAAACATATATTGTACGAGATAAATATACTAATTAAAATACATACTAAATAATCATAAATTAAAAATCTGTTGATTGTTGTTAAGCTATTCATATCTATACATATATCTTCACGAATTAAAAATAAAAGAAAATTATAATTGAATTTCACGAATATGTACTGCGTTTATGATTTGTGTAATTCAATTAAAATAAAAATTTTTGTCAATTTGTGTAATTTGTGGTTTTACAATATTAAATAACCTTACGCCAAAATTAAAATACATTAAATACGAAAAAACGTAATATTATGAACAAAATTAAACTGAACTTTTGGCAAATATGGAACATGAATGTCGGATTTTTTGGTATTCAATACAGTTTCGGATTGCAACAAAGTGCCGTCAACCCAATATATGATTTTCTTGGCGCAAGTCCCGAAGAAATTCCATTGCTGAATCTTGCCGGCCCTGTGACGGGTTTGCTTATTCAGCCACTGATCGGTGCATTGAGCGACAACACATGGTCGCCACGTTTTGGCCGCAGAAAACCTTACTTTTTTGTAGGAGCTTTGATGTGCAGTATTTGCTTGATGCTGTTTCCATTTAGTAGCGCATTGTGGATGGCAGTTGGTCTACTCTGGATTTTAGACGCTGGAAACAACACAGCTATGGAGCCATATCGCGCCTTCATTGCCGATAAATTAGACGACGAACAGATGCCGTTGGGTTTTCAAATGCAAAGTTTTTTTACAGGTTTGGGACAGACATTAGCTAACTTATCGCTGTTTATTTTTCCTATGATTATAATCGGAAAAACGGGCGCACTGCCGTCTTGGGTTTACGCATCGTTCTTTTTGGGAGCTGTTTGTTCCATAGGTTCCATTTGGTGGAGCATGAAAACTACGACTGAAATTGTTCCGACTGATGAAGAGTTACGAATTATGCGCGCCAAAAAAAGAGGCGTTTTTCAACCGATTATCGAAATTTTTCAAGCCATTGGCGACATGCCGAAAGTGATGTGGCAACTGGCGTTGGTTTATTTGTTTCAATGGTATGCGCTATTTTGCTATTGGCAAAATTCATCCAAAAGTATTGCGCTTTCTGTTTGGAATGCCACACCAAAAAATAATCCTGCGGCATATGAAGAAGCAGTCAGTTGGACAGGATTGGTCAACGGTTGGTATAATATTGTTACATTTTTGACCGCTTTTGCCTTGGTTGGTTTTGCACGAAAATATGGCGCCAAATATGTACATTTTGTATGTTTAATTTTAGCAGCGGCGGGTTTTTTAACGTTTCCGCACATCGCTGATAAAAATTTACTTTTCGTGGCGATCACTGGTTTTGGAATTGGGTGGGCAAGCATGATGGGCATACCCTATTTGATGGTTGTTGCTGATATTCCAAAAGAAAGATATGGCGTATACATGGGCATTATCAACATGATGATTGTTATTCCAATGATTATTCAAAGTTTAAGTTTCGGATATATTCTAAAAAACTTCTTAAGCAACGATCCTCGCATGGCAATAAGTTTTGCTGGCGTTTTGCTTATTATTGCTTCACTTTGTACCTTATTGATTACTCAAAAAAAACCTCAAATTGGATAATATTGCATACATAAAAGCGATTGAACTGCTACGAAAATCATCTTCTAAAAATGGTTTTTTAGCAAGCGCAATTGATATTGCAAACTACCAACGTGTTTGGGCGCGCGACGGCGTTATTTGTGGTTTAGCGGCTTTGGCTTCTGGCGATGCGGATTTGATTTTCACATTTGAAAAAACACTTGAAACCTTAGCGAATAATCAGCATGCGAACGGAACAATTCCTTCTAACGTTTTTATTGACGCTGAAAAAAATGAAGTGAGTTATGGCGGATTGGCGGGTCGCGTGGATGCGGTTTCGTGGTTTATTATAGGTATTTGCCAATATGCTTTTTACACAAAAAATCCCGCTTTCGTTGAGAAATATGGTGATCATATTCAAAAATGTTTATCACTTATGGAAGCATGGGAATTCAATAATAAACATCTGATGTATGTGCCACTTTCTGGAAATTGGGCCGATGAATATGTGACCGATGGCTATGTTTTGTTCGATCAAGTATTGCGCGTTTGGGCTTTGCGAAGCTATAATCAATTCAAAAAATCTGACGTATTACATGCAAAAATTCATCATATTCTTTCGCAAATCGAAGCCAATTTTACCGATGATGTAACAACAGAAAAATATCACGAACGTGCTTTTAAAGAAACCGTCATTTCAGATTTTATGCCCGCATCGTTTTCGCCTGCTGGGTATAAAAACTATTTTGATGCCTTTGGAAATTCGTTGGCGTTATTTATGAATATTGGAAGTACAACTTTTCAAGAAAAGATGCTAAGCTATTCCATAAATTTAGCGCAGCAAATGAAATCACAATTACTTCCCTCGTTTTGGCCACCAATTCAAACTACTGATTTAGATTGGAATTTACTCAAAAATAATTGCAAATACGAATTTCGGAATTTTCCAAATGAATTTCACAATGGTGGAACGTGGGCAATGGTCAACGGATTTTTTGGACTGGCATTATTGTCTAAAAATAAAACTGACAACGCGGAAACTTTGCTAAAACATTTAAACTTCATCAACGAAAAAGAAGATTATGGCTTCTACGAAAATTTTAATTCAGAAACTGAACAGCCGAACGGCGTAAAATTTTGCGCTTGGAGTGCCGCCGCAACTATAATGCTTCACCAAAGCGTTTATAACAATTTTAAACTACTACAATAATTGGAAAAAACAATAGATATCATTTGCATAGGCGAAGTTTTGATTGACTTTATTGGGCATGAGGTTGACACGCCCCTTTCCGAAACAAAAAACTACCATCGTTTTTTGGGTGGTTCGCCAACAAATGTTGCGGTGAACGCCGCTCGAATTGGTTTAAAATCGATGCTTATTGCAAGCTGTGGCAAAGATGGAATGGGTGACTATATCATAAATAAATTAAAAGTAAACAACGTAAACACATCCAAAATTAATCAGTTGGAAGATGTGCCTACGTCTGTAATTTTTGTTTCCAAATCCACAACAACACCTGAATTTATTGCTTATCGAGAAGCAGACTGCCAAATTCTTAGTCATCAAATTGAAAGATTCATATTAGAAAAAGCAAAAATTTTTCATACCACTTGTTTTGCCTTAAGTAGAAATCCGGCGCAAAAAACAATTCTTGATGCAGCAAAACTGGCTAAATCTTTAGGTTTAATTATTAGCATCGACATCAATTATTCCGAAAAAATCTGGCCAAACCGAGCGGAGGCAAAATTGATTATTGAGCAATATTTGTCTTACAATCCTATTGTAAAAGTTAGTGACGACGATTGTCTCAGGTTGTTTGGAGTACAAAAATCTGAATCTGAAATTTTCATTTATTTTCACGATTTAGGCGCGCCAACCATTTGCTTAACAAAAGGCAAAAACGGAGTGGTATTATCCGATAAAAAAGAAGGAATTATGCGACACAATGCATTAGATATTAAAGAAATAAAAGACACAACAGGAGCCGGTGACGCTTTTTGGACAGGATTTTTATATGCCCAATTGCATGATAAAAACTTTGAGGAAACAATCACAATTGCTCAAAAATTAGCTGCTATTAAACTGCAAAATGTTGGGAGATTACCAGAGAATATAAATTTAATCGCTAAACTATTGTAAATATTGTGATCATAATTGTAAGCAATTATTTTTAAATGATTTAATTTTGTTATAATATTTCAATATAACAACATGCAAAAAATATTTGTTATTGGCGATATACATGGTGGATTGCGCGCGCTCGTGCAGGTTTTGGATCGTGCAAATGTTTCTGCGGATGACACCCTAATATTTCTTGGTGACTATGTTGATGGGTGGTCGGAATCTCCCGCAGTAATCGATTTTTTAATTGAATTATCCACAACACAAAAGTGCATTTTTATTCGTGGCAATCATGATGAACTGCTTTTGCAGTGGCTTGACAAAAGCAAAGACAATACAGAATGGTATAATCATGGTGGTGAGGCAACTGTGATTGCCTACACAAAAGTATCTTCAACAGTTAAAAAACGACATGTTGAATTTCTTAAAAACCTGCAAAATTATTATCTTGATGAACAAAATAGACTGTTTGTTCATGCTGGATTTACAAACCTGCACGGAGTTGAATATGAATATTATCAACGACTATTCTACTGGGACAGAACACTTTGGGAAACAGCCGTTGCGTTAGATTTGAGCTTCAAGAAGTCATCTCCATGCTATCCGAGAAGGCTAAAAAAATACGCAGAAATTTTTATTGGACACACGCCGGTAACCTTACTTGGTGAGACGGAGCCTTTGCAAAAAGCAAATGTTTGGAATGTCGATACGGGCGCTGCGTTCAAAGGAAAGCTATCAATTTTAAACATTGACAGCAAAGAATTTTGGCAAAGCGATGCACTTCCGATACTTTATCCAAATGAAAAAGGGCGTAATTAAAAATATACTATCTTTGTAAAAAATAATAACAAAAATCAATCATGAAAAAAATTATTACAATGCTATTTTTAGCAACAACGGTCGCTGGATTTTCCCAAGCCTATTCAGGAAAAGGAGACCAAAAAGCACAAGTTGGATTTTCGGCTCAAAAAAATGGTTCTGGAATCAATCTAACTTATGACATGGGTGCAGGAGAAAATGTATCTTTTGGAATTTCAGGCGTTTACCTTTTAAATTCTGAAATAACTACCAACAATCTAACGTACAATTTAGAGTTTAAAGATCGTTTCGATTTGAAAGCACGGTTTAATGCCAATATCGGAAATGTGTTGAAATTGCCAGAAAATATTGATATTTACCCAGGTTTACACCTTGGATTAAGAAATTTTGGTGCGCACCTTGGTATTAGGTATTTCTTTACGGATGGTTTTGGAATATACACAGAGTCAACCGTTCCTATTTCAAGATATGATAAAAACGCAACTGATTTCAATAATCAATATGTGTTTAATATTGGGGCTTCTTTTAATTTGAAATAGTTTTTAAATATTTCAATAAAAAAGGCTGTCTAAAATTTTAGACAGCCTTTTTTGTTATTGTTTGAAAAGACCTAAACTAAATCAAAACGATCTAAATTCATAACTTTGTGCCATGCTGCGACAAAATCATGAATAAATTTTAGGCTCGAATCCGAACTACCATAAACTTCCGCAATGGCTCTCAGTTCTGTATTTGACCCGAAAATAAGATCAACACGAGTTCCAATCCATTTGATATTTCCTGTTTTTCTATCTGAGCCTACGAATGAATCGTCTGATTCAGAAACGGCTTTCCAAGTGGTATTCATGTCTAATAAATTAACAAAAAAATCGTTGGTCAAAGCCTCTGGTCTATCGGTAAATACGCCAGTTTTTGATTGGTCGGCATTTGTTCCTAACACACGCATTCCGCCAAGAAGTACGCCCATTTCTGGCGCAGTCAATGTCAAAAGTTGCGCTTTGTCAAGCAACATTTCTTCGGCAGAAACAGTATATTTCGTTTTCACATAATTTCTAAATCCATCGGCCTGCGGCTCAAGAACTGCAAAAGATTGAATGTCTGTTTGCTCTTGCGTTGCGTCGGTTCTTCCTGCTGAAAATGGAACTTTGAGATCATGACCTGCATTTCTAATAGCACACTCAACGCCCGCATTTCCAGCGATGATGATAAGATCCGCCATTGAAACATGCTTCCCATTTACACTATTAAAATCTTTTTGAATGTGTGACAATTTTTCCAAGACCATAGCCAACTGCGATGGATTGTTTACTTTCCAATCTTTCTGTGGTGCAAGTCTAATTCGACCACCATTTGCGCCACCTCGTTTGTCTGATCCTCTAAATGTTGAAGCCGATGCCCATGCGGTTGAAACCAATTGAGACACACTGAGCCCTGATGCAAGAATGCTCGATTTTAAACTTTCAACATCTTGACTGTCAACTATTGGGTAAGTAACGGCAGGAACAGGATCTTGCCAAATTAATTCTTCAGATGGAACTTCAGCTCCCAAATATCGAACTTTTGGACCCATGTCTCGGTGGGTTAATTTGAACCATGCTCTTGCAAAAACATCGTCAAATTCGGCTGGATTTGCTAAAAATCGACGCGATATTTGTTCGTAAACAGGGTCAATTCTTAGCGCCAAATCTGTAGTTAACATGATTGGTGTATGGCTTTTTGAAGCATCAAAGGCATCAGGAACAATGCCTAAACCTTCGTTGTCTATTGGTTTCCACTGATGCGCGCCAGCAGGACTTTTGGTCAGTTCCCAATCAAATTTAAAGAGGTTCTCAAAATAATTATTGCTCCACTTGTTTGGCGTTGTAGTCCAAGCACCTTCAAGTCCACTTGTGATAGCATCGCCACCATGGCCAGTTCCAAAATTATTCTTCCATCCAGTGCTTTGCTCTTCAATGCTTGCTCCGGCTGGTTCAGAGCCTATGTATTTCCCTGGATCGGCAGCGCCGTGGGTTTTGCCGAGTGTGTGTCCACCTGCGATAAGTGCCACAGTTTCTTCATCATTCATTGCCATTCTGGCGAAAGTTTCGCGAATGTCCCGCGCCGACAATAGTGGATCTGGATTTCCGTTTGGTCCTTCTGGATTGACATAAATCAATCCCATTTGAACGGCGGCAAGCGGTTGTTCCAATTCACGCTCCGCATTGTATCGGTTGTCACCCATCCACTCGCGTTCCGATCCCCAGTAGATATCTTCTTGTGGTTCCCAAACATCAGCACGACCGCCTGCAAAACCAAAAGTTTTAAATCCCGAATCTTCAAGAGCAACATTTCCAGCAAGAATCATTAAATCTGCCCATGAAATTTTGTTGCCATATTTTTGTTTTAATGGCCAAAGCAATAGTCGTGCTTTATCAAGATTGGCATTGTCTGGCCAACTGTTCAATGGTGCAAAACGTTGCGTTCCAAATCCTGCGCCACCGCGACCATCAGCAATTCGATACGTTCCTGCACTGTGCCATGCAAGACGAATGAACAATCCTGCGTAAGTTCCATAATCTGCTGGCCACCAATCTTGTGAGGTAACAAGCACTTCGGACAAATCTTTTTTTAATAAAGATAAATCCAAGGATAAAAAAGCTTGTGCATAGTCAAAATTGCTATCCATTGGATCTATCAACGTACAATTTTGTCTTAGAATATTTAACTTTAATTGATTTGGCCACCAATCACGATTGGTTTGACCTGATCCTGCACCTTGCTTAGCTTCCGTTCCAACTGAAGGTCCTGCAAAATAGGGACATTTTGTTTCGCTATTCACGTTGTACGATGTTTGGCTTGCGTGTGGGTTGTTTTCCATTGTATAAGTGTTTAAGTTTAAATATAATATTTTACACAAAACTATTGAAATTTCTAACATAAAAAATGTTTTACGATAGATTGTAGTTATAGTTTTATTTGACTAATGAAGATTATACGCTTTCGTCAAGTAGGGCATATTATTGATATCAATTATTTATAAAAATCTCTTAAAGTTGCTTTTCCTTTTGATTTTCAGTCAAATATTGTTCTATAATATGATTTTTTAATAATAATTTCACACAAATTTTCCGCACTAAAGGTACGATGATAGTCATTTTAACCTAATTTTCATTTTTAAATTTGTAAAAAATACATTATACTTGTAAAACGCAATAATTAATATTCTTCAAGCCGATACAATTTATCAGACAATCGAATGCGAAATGGAATTTTGAAAGTAATAATATCTCCAAAAACCGCGCTATTCATAGATTTTTCGTCGACAATCATTTCGGTTAAAGTCAATAGTTGTTCCCCTGTTGTTGAACCTTTAATCATAATAGAATCCCCAATTTTAAGTTCGCTTTCTTCGACTAAAAACTGTCCAATATTTGCTTTTGTATAATAATGCGTGGCACTTCCAATAAATATTTTTCGGATTTTAACAATTGGTTGAATGTCTTTTAATAATGCTTTCTCGGTTGGGTTGGAATTTCTAAATGTTAAAGCATCGGACTTTCCTTTTTTGAAAATTTTGTTACCGTTTTTTACACCACTTCTAATTTTAACTTGTTCATCTATAGGCAAATGAATAGTGGTTTGACAATCGGCAGAACAACAATTTTCCATTTTAGATTTGCAACTGTCGCACTGAATAAATAGCAAATGACAACCATCGTTTATGCAATTTGTGTGGTTGTCGCATGGCGTACCACATTGGTGGCAATTAGAAACAATATCATCAGTGATTCTTTCGCCCAAGCGTTGGTCAAAAACAAAATTTTTACCAATAAATTTGCTTTCCAATCCCTCTGCTTTTATTTGTCGAGTATATTCAATGATGCCACCTTCAAGCTGATAGACGTCTTCAAAACCACGATGTTTGAAATAGGCACTTGCTTTTTCGCAACGAATGCCACCTGTGCAATACATCAATATTTTTTTGTCAGATTTGTGTTCCGACAATTGTGCTTCTATAATTGGCAAACTTTCGCGAAAAGTGTCCACATCAGGGCGAATGGCTTTTTTGAAATGTCCGATTTCCGATTCATAATGATTTCGCATGTCAACCACAATAACGTTTGAATCTTCAATCATTTTGTTAAATTCGTCGGCTTTAAGGTGAATGCCAATATTGCTTGAATCGAAGGTTTTGTCGTTTAGACCATCGGCGACAATTTTATCACGCACTTTTATGGTAAGTTTTAAAAACGAAAAATCGTCTTGTTCTACTGCAAGATTTAAGCGAAGATTTTGCATAAAATCATAGGCTTCAATACTGTTTTTAAAAGTATAAAAATTATCGGCAGGCAAAGAAAGCTGTGCATTTATGCCTTCAGATGCCACATAAATACGACCAAGAACATCGAGTGGCTGCCATGCCAAAAAAAGTTGGTTTCGAAAAGTTGTTGGGTCAAATATTTTGGCGTAGGCGTAGAAAGAGATCGTAAGCCTTTGTTTTCCAGCTTTGTCTATCAAAATTTTTCGTTCGTCTGCGCTCAATGTGTTGTACAGTTGCATGCTATAAACAGTTTTGAGTTTGCGGTGCAAATGTAGGATTTATGTTGGTAGAGTTGAAAGGTGTACAGTTAAAATGTGATGCAGTTGCTAATTTTTCTTTAATTTAAAAAATACTTTGGTGAATTTTTCTGTGCCTCAAAGCAATTTAACTGCATATTTAATACTGCTTTGATTAAAAATACAAGCAAATTTTTATGGTAGATCCAAGCTTATTCCATTACTTAAAAAAACCTTTTGTCAATTTTTTAACCCATTCAACCGATGCTACAATTTCCATGGAATGGTTTTTAATGACCTTGTATTCATATTGTCGGTCGTCAAAATGTCAAGCTTTTATTCATTTATAACGACCATTAGTTTATGAACATTATCAATTCTTTCTAATTGTGTTATTGCTTTTTTACTCATTTTATAATTTAATTATAAAAAAAAACCGACTTCAACGAAATCGGTTTAACTTTTATTTGAAGGCTGGAATGCCGGTGATGTCCATGCCGGTGATGAGCAAATGGATGTCGTGCGTTCCTTCGTAGGTGAGAACAGATTCGAGATTCATCATGTGGCGCATGATGCTATATTCTCCCGTAATGCCCATTCCGCCAAGAATTTGACGTGCCTCGCGAGCGATGTGCACGGCCATGTCAACGTTGTTTCTTTTTGCCATTGAAATTTGCGCTGTAGTAGCGCGACCTTCATTTTTCAAAACGCCTAATCTCCAAGTGAGCAGTTGCGCTTTGGTGATTTCGGTAATCATTTCGGCCAATTTTTTCTGTTGTAATTGCATTCCTGCAATAGGTTTGTCAAATTGTATGCGCTCTTTTGCATAGCGCAGTGCCGTGTCGTAGCAATCCATTGCGGCACCAATAGCGCCCCAAGCAATGCCGTAACGTGCAGAATCTAAGCAGCCAAGTGGCGCGCCAAGTCCTGATTTATTTGGCAAAAGATTTTCTTTTGGCACTTTTACGTTGTTGAAAACCAATTCACCTGTTGATGAGGCTCTCAATGACCATTTGTTATGTGTTTCGGGCGTTGTGAATCCTTCCATGCCGCGTTCTACAATCAGTCCGTGAATGCGACCCGATTCGTCTTTTGCCCAAACAATGGCAATGTCGGCGAAAGGTGCGTTTGAAATCCACATTTTGGCGCCATTGAGTAAATAATGGTCTCCTTTATCTTTGAAATTTGTGGTCATGCCGCCTGGATTTGACCCATGATCTGGTTCAGTAAGACCGAAGCATCCCATCATTTCGCCCGTTGCAAGTTTGGGAAGGTATTTTTTGCGTTGTTCTTCGTTGCCATATTTCCAAATTGGGAACATCACAAGACTTGACTGCACAGACGATGTGGAACGAACGCCTGAATCGCCACGTTCGATTTCTTGCATAATCAATCCGTAAGAAATTTGGTCGAGGCCTGCGCCACCATATTCCTCTGGGATGTATGGTCCAAAGCCGCCAATTTCTGCCAAACCTTTGATAATTTGTTTGGGAAATTCTGATCTTTGGGCATATTCTTCTATAATTGGCGACACGTCGCGCTTTACCCAAGCTCGTGCGGCATCGCGAACAAGTTTATGTTCTTCGGTAAGTAAGTCGTCAAGTAAATAATAATCAGGGGCTTGAAATAGATCTGGTTTCATAGATTAGTTGAAAGTTTTAAAGTCTTGCTACGATTTATATGTTGAAAGTTTTTAAAGTCGTAAAGTTATAAAGGTGGTTTGCAGAAAAAAAATTTTAATAATCAACAATTGCTGATATACAATTATAATTTTACTTCAAAAACATTTGCAAAGTTAAACAAAGAAATTTAACATTTTGGTAAACAAATGTTATAATTTTTCTTATAAAAATTTGTAAGCTTTAATAATAAATATACAAATCATGACCATGTAAACTTCGCTACTATATGCTACTTACTTATCAATTTGAATTCTTTATTTTTCTTCGCCAAGAAATCCATTGCAGTCAAAATATTGGAATGTTCCACCACTTTCCGAGCCTCAGCATCTTCATTACAAAAGGCAATAAATTTTGAAATTTCATCGGGTTTCAAGTTGAGTGTTTTGACGAAATATTCTGTGTCAAATTTTGACTGTACAAATTTTTTGAAATCAGCAGCGGGCTTTGGAATTGGTTTTGGCTCATCTTTCTTTTTGAAAATTTTGAAAAATTCCTTGAATATTCTCACAACGTTTGCGCCATGTTTAATCGTATTCATATCAACAGATTCGTTTTCGGGTCGAGAAGCACTTTTTTCTAACTTGACAATATCGCGATCAATTTCTTTTACTGTAATTTTTATAGACTGATTTTTAATAATGGTAATTTCTTCTAAATCAACTGTTTTTTCAGTCAAATTAACTTTAAAAATATCCAATTGAAAATCAGATTTTTTGATTCCAATTTTTTTATCGAGATGGTTTTTAGAAAGAAAATATAGCGTATCGTTTTCTGCGGTTTCAATATAGAAAATGCCGTCTGCATCTGTCTTTGTAATGGTTTTTTTGTTCCAATTGATAACTTCAACATCCCGCAATGGATTTTCTTTAAACAAAACTTTGCCTTGAAGTATTTTGGAATTTTGCGAAAAGCTGAAGTGTGCAGTAAATAATAATATATATAAAGGTAAAACTTTTTTCAAATGATTAAATTTTAAATTGTTGACTAAATTATTAAAATATAAATCGCATCGATACAACAAATTGTTAATTGTGGATTTTTTAAGAAATGGTATATTCACATAACTTGATTTACATTTTTTTTGCGACAGACCTGTCCGCCGCAGGCTGATTTAAAAGATTAAAAGAATTTTGCATTTAAAAGATTTGAGAATCTGTGCTAATCTGTGAAATCAGCCTGCGGTGGACAGGTCTGTGGCTACAACCTTATCGATAAATTAGATTGATGCCTTACAAATTAAGACGTAAAATTTAATTACAAAACAACTGCTAAATTTGTAGATTTGTACATAATTTTTCTGTACTGTATTATGCAAAATCTTTTATCAACCATCAACAATCCTTACAATTTACGACAACTTTCAATTTTAGACTTGCCACAGTTGGCGTCGGAACTTCGCAAGTTTGTGATTGATATTGTGGCAACAAAAGAAGGACATTTGGGCGCAAGCCTTGGCGTTGTGGAACTGACGATTGCGTTGCACTATGTTTTTGATACGCCAAGTGATTTGTTGGTTTGGGACGTTGGACATCAAGCCTATATTCATAAAATTTTGACTGGGCGCAAAGATATTTTTCATACAAACAGGCAACTAAACGGCATTTCGGGTTTTCCAAAAAGAGACGAAAGCGTGTTTGATACTTTTGGCGTTGGACATTCGTCGACATCAATTTCTGCAACTTTAGGAATGGCATTGGCGTCAAATCTAAAGGGCGATTTTGAAAAACACCATATTGCCGTGGTTGGCGATGCCTCAATTGTAAGTGGAATGGCATTTGAAGCCTTGAATCATGCTGGCGTTACCGATGCTAATTTATTGGTAATTCTAAACGACAATGAAATAGGAATTGACCACAGTGTTGGTGCTTTCAAAAACTATTTGACATCTATAAAAAAAGGCAAAAACCACGAGCAAAACAACATCATAAAAGCGTTGAACTTTGACTATTCTGGGCCAATTGACGGACATGATATTCAGCTTATTATCAAGGAATTGCAACGATTAAAAACCGTCAAAGGGCCAAAATTTTTGCACATCGTAACCACAAAAGGAAAAGGATTGCAACAAGCCGAAGAAAATCAAGTGCAATATCACGCACCCGGAAAATTTAATCCCCAAACTGGCGACATTAAACTAAAATCGACCGAGAATTTACCGCCAAAATATCAAGATGTTTTTGGCGAAACCATTTTGGATTTGGCTCGAAAAAATGATAAAATTATTGGTATTACACCCGCAATGCCAACAGGAAGTTCGCTGAAGTTGATGATGGACGTTTTTCCTAATCGTGCTATTGATGTGGGAATTGCCGAGCAACACGCCGTTACGCTTTCAGCGGGAATGGCAACACAAGGAATGGTGGTTTTTTGCAACATATATTCCACTTTTTTGCAACGGGCTTTTGATCAGATTATCCATGATGTGGCGTTACAGAATTTGCCTATTATTTTCTGCATTGACCGCGCTGGACTCGTTGGCGAAGATGGCGCGACGCATCATGGCGTTTTTGATTTGGCATATTTGCGACTGATTCCCAACCTAATTATTTTTGCTCCGTTGAATGAAATTGAATTGCAAAACATCATGTACACCGCTTCGCTTGGGCTCAAACATCCGCTTGCGATGCGTTACCCACGTGGGCGTGGAGAATTTTCCGATTGGAAAGAAAAGCATTTTGGACAATATGAAACTATCGACATTGGAAAAGCCAAATGTATAAAAAAAGGTAAAAAAACAGCAATTTTATCGACAGGAACCATTGGAAATAATGTGCAATTAGCAATAGAAAACATTGAAAATTCAGATGATTTTTCTCACTATCATTTTGGATTTGTGAAACCTTTAGATGAGAAAATGTTGCGCGAAATATGCGCAAACTATAAAATGATTTTCACTGTTGAAGATGGAACAATTATCGGCGGTTTTGGGTCGGCTATTCAGAATTTTGTTTTGGAAAATCAGTATGAAATCAATGTTAAAGTGATCGGAATTCCTGACAATTTTGTGGAACACGGGAGCATTGAAGAGCTTCAGAGAATTTGTGGAGTTGATGTGGAGGGTTTGGAGAGGAGATTTAGGAAGATTTAAGAGGCAAGAGTCAAGAAGCAAGATAAGACAAATTTTGTAGAATGAATTATAATAGATTGAATGACTATTCTTGATATATGTATTTTGCAATAATTTTACAGGCATCTTGTATTTTTTTACCATATTATATGACCATGACATCTTGTTTCTTGCCTCTTTTTTCGTACTAAGCTATCTCACCTTACCTAACAATCACGCCATCTACAAACAAAATAGGCACTTCTTCGACATTGTCTTCGTTAATGGAATTAGCTTTGAAAATAAACTTTTTGTCGTACAGTTTGTCTTCCATAAAATAGGTGAGCATAAACTCGTTGTTGAGTTGCAAGACACTTTTCTCAATCATTTCGAGTTTTTTGACTGAAACGGGCGGAATTTCAATGAACGCATGTCGAAGCAAAGAAGTTTTTTTCATTTCGCCATTTAACGTTCCAAATGCTTTTGAAACGACCATGACGCCATCAAGCTGAAAATCAGAATCATTGATGAGGTAGGTATTCCAAATTTTGTCCATAAAATCGTCCGACCATTCTTGAACGGCTGCCAAAAAAACGTTTTCGACAATTGGGATTGTGATGTCTGCTTTCATTTGTATGCAAATATTGTTTGATATGATGTGCTTGTTTCTAAACTATTTTATAATTTTCCAAAATCCCAAAAGCCGTAAATCCAAGCTTTTTATAAATTGATTCTCCCATTTTTGAAGCATTTAAGACACAATATTTAGAATTATTTTTAACGGCTTCATGAATTAATCTTTCAGTAATACTTTTGCCAATTCCTCTGCCGCGACCTTCAGAAATTGTGCCGATCATGTGAAATCCCGCTACATTATTACTGTCAAAAAATATAATTCCACAGCCATAATTTATTAGATTTTCTCTAAAAACATACAGTTTGGCTTGTTGCGAATTTTTAGCCACATTGTAAACAACTGCACCGTCAACATGGTAATTAAAAGCTTGCGATGCCACTTTGGCAAATTCGGCAACATCTGATTTTGTTTTTATTTGGTATATATTTTTATTTTGAAAGGATTCATTTTTATTATTTTTTAAGTCCAAACCCATATTGATGTGCGTGAAACTCAATTGAAATTTATTTAAATCAAGAAATTTTGTTGGTTTATGAATGGTAACGATTTTCGGAAAGGAATCGATAATATTTGATTTCGAAATTTCTTCATAACTTTCTATACTATCTACTACATCATAAACTCTTTTTGGCCAATCTGCGCCGAGAATTGAAACAGTTTTGAATTTTTTATTATTATTAAATGAATTATTTTGTATTCCGATATAACTCCAAAATTCAAATAAATTTTTCACTATTTTATTATTCATCCGCTTACTGTTTTGTGTAATATTTACTTTTTTGCGTAAATAATGAACCGTCATATTCGAAGTTTTTAGCCCCGACAGAAGGGAAAATCCTTTTGAGAGAAAACCTATTTTTTGTGGGTCAAAAAGAACGACCATAGAAGTTCCTTTTTGGGCTAACAAAAAAAGGTTTTCGCGCAAAAGATTTGGAATGATGGCGGGAAATTGCTTCAGATTAGGTTGCTTTATACTTCGCAACGCCTCGCAATGACTAAATACTTGCTTTAAATTGTTGCAGAAACCGCACATCATTTTCATAGAACATTCTGATGTCGCCGATTTGATAGAGCAACATGGCGATGCGTTCAATGCCCATTCCAAAGGCAAATCCTGTGTTTTGGTCTGCGTCGATGCCACAATTTTTTAGTACGTTTGGGTCGACCATTCCGCAACCCATAATTTCCAGCCAACCAGTTCCTTTTGTGATGCGATAGTCGGTTTCTGTTTTTAATCCCCAATATATATCGACTTCGGCGCTTGGTTCGGTGAATGGAAAATAGCTTGGGCGAAGTCGAATTTTGGACTTGCCAAACATTTCTTTTGTGAAATATAATAGGGTTTGTTTGAGGTCGGCAAAAGACACATCTTTGTCTATATAAAGACCTTCGACTTGATGAAAAATACAGTGAGAACGGGACGAAATGGCTTCATTTCGGAAAACGCGTCCGGGCGAAATGGTGCGAATTGGCGGTTGGTTATTTTCCATGTATCGCACTTGCACCGACGACGTGTGCGTGCGGAGCAATACATCTGGGTTGGTTTGAATGAAAAATGTATCTTGCATATCGCGCGCCGGATGATATTCTGGAAGGTTTAGTGCGGTGAAATTGTGCCAGTCATCCTCTATTTCTGGACCTTCGGAAACGTTGAATCCAATGGTTGAAAATATGTCAATAATTTGGTTTTTTACAATTGAAATTGGATGCCGAGAACCGATGGAAAGTGGTACGGACGGACGCGTTAAATCGCCATACAAATTTGCAAACTCTTGTTTGTTCTCAAGCGTTTCACTAATGGTTTTTACTTTTTCTTCGGCAATAGTTTTCAGCAAATTGATAACTTGTCCGAACTCTTTTTTCTGATCGTTTGGCACGTTTTTAAAATCGGCAAAAACTTCTTTTAAAAATCCTTTGCTTCCAAGAAATTTTATTCTGAATTCTTCTAAAGTTGCTTTATTGTCCGTTGCAAAAGATTGTGCTTCGGCAATATATTGGTGTATTTTTTCAATCATTTTATAAAAAATAAGAATGCAAATTTACGCAAAAAGTTGGTATTACTGAAAATTGGCTGATACGTTTTTTTTAAAACGAATTGATCTGGCAAGTTAATGCTGTTTAAATTTTGGAATTATCGGACAAGAAAAATATTTTATTCCTTTTTGATTTTTACAAAACCAAAAAATTTATGGACGAGGACGAATCAATAATGCGTTTTTATATATTTTTTTAACTTCAAGTAAATCATGTTCTACGGCAATTCGCGTTTTAAAATTACCAGCTACTACTTTATAATTGGGTGTATTAAAAACCACAGTTGACTCCATTGCAGGAAATTCACGACGAAAGGCATTCAATATTTTCCGAGCTTCATCCGTTGGGCCATTAAAAATTTGAATTTTAAACGTATTATCTGAGAGATTTGACGCAAAAATTTTTCTTTTTTCATTTAACAGTTTTTCAAATTTTAAATCTTGTATGACTGTGATATTATTTTCTTGTGCACATAGTTTTGAAATGTTTGCAACAACGAATATTACGGATAGAAATAATAATTTTTTCACTAAAATTTTCATAGTATGATGTTTGTGATACAAAAGTAATATTAATATAAGATGCAATGCAAATATGTTATTTAGATTAAGTATAAATTAATTATTTAGTTATTAATCCATTTTTTGGAATAGTTCTTATATCGTATTTTTGTCCAAGTTTTTAAAGAAGTATGTTGCTATAGTTGACAGTAGCATAAAATAGCATACTAAAATTTAGTCGATAATCATTTTGTAATATGAAAAACGTGGGTAACCATAATTCGATTTCCAGGAATTTAATTGTAAGTTTTGTAATTCTATTAACGTTTACGTTCACTACTGTGGCTCAAACTGCAGTTGCGCCGCCCGTAGCAGTTGTTGCAACAGCTGGCGCAGGAGATGCTGCCGCCGGAAAAGCAATTTTTAATGCACAATGCGCTGCTTGCCATAAACTTGACGCTAAAATGACAGGGCCCGCATTACGAAATGTAGGGGCAAAGCACGATAAAGAATGGTTATACAAGTGGATTAGGAATAGTTCCGCTATGATAAAATCTGGCGATCCTGAGGCAGTCAAGCTTTGGGAAGAATACAAACCTTCTGTAATGAATGCATTTCCAAATTTAACAAATGCAGATATTGATAACATTATTGCTTACACAGATGCACCAGCTGAAGTTGCTGTAGCAGCAACACCTGCTTCAGGTGGACAACAAACTGGAAATGCAACAAGCGCAACATCAAATAATCTTATATTAGGAGCACTTGCAATAGTAATCGGAATTTTAATTGCAATGTTGTTTTTTGTTTATAGAGTACTAAGCAAAATTGCGAAAGCAAATGGTATTGAAGTTGTTGCGATTGAAAAAGAAAAAGGGTTGCCAATTTGGAAAGCATTTGCTAACAATCAGTTTTTGGTATTGGTTTCGGCCATATTCATGTTGCTTGCGAGTGCCTATTTTGTTTACGGGTTTTTAATGCAAATTGGAATCGACCAAGGATATGCGCCAATCCAACCAATTCACTATTCGCACAAAATTCACGCTGGAGAAAATAAAATCGAATGTAAATATTGTCACTCATCTGCGCGTGTATCCAAGCATTCTGGTATTCCATCTTTGAACGTTTGTATGAACTGTCACAAAAACATTGCTGAATTTCAAGGGTCAAAAGATTCTGTGTATGTGGAATATACCAAAGAATTTTACACTGCCGAAATACAAAAACTTTATGATGCAGTAGGTTGGGACAAAACAGCTCAGAAATATACTGGAAAAACAAAACCTGTAAAATGGGTTCGCATACACAACTTACCAGATTTTGTATATTTCAATCACGCGCAACACGTTACGGTTGCGGGAATAGAATGTCAAAAATGTCACGGCCCAGTTGAAACCTACGAAATTCAAAAACAATTTGCACCACTAACAATGGGTTGGTGTATCAATTGCCACAGAGAAACTGAAGTAAAAATGGAAGGCAATGCATATTATGATAAAGTTCACGAACAATTGTCGAAAAAATATGGTGTTGACAAATTAACCGCTGCGCAAATGGGTGGTTTGGAATGTGGGAAATGCCATTACTAAAAAAGTTGAAAGTTAAAGGTTTCCAGTTCATTTTCGAACCAACCTGTAATTCTAAACTTGAAGCAAAATAAAAATAAAGAAGTTAAAACCTATACATAAGATGTCATCAAACATTAAATACTGGAAAAGTGTTGAAGAACTGGACGAAAATAGTTCTATTGTTGATACTTTAAGAAATAACGAATTTGTGGAAGCTATTCCAACAGAGGATTTTCTTGGAGATAAAGCCACTCTTTCTGCATCTTCAACTACACGAAGAGATTTCTTGAAATACGTTGGTTTCACAACTGCTGCTGCATCTTTAGCTGCATGTGAAGGTCCCGTTGTTAAATCAATTCCGTATGTTGTTCAGCCAGAATCAATCATTCCAGGTGTTGCTGATTACTATGCAACTACAGTTTTTGACGGTTTTGATTTTGCAAATTTACTTGTAAAATGCCGGGAAGGGCGTCCAATAAAAATTGACAATAATAAGCTTGCTGGTGCAAAATTTTCAGCAAACGCAAGAGTTCACGCATCCATTTTGTCTCTTTATGACAGTATGCGATTAAAAGAATCCAAAATTGATGGAAAACCGGCTAAATGGTCGGATGTTAATACAAAAATAAAAGCAAGTTTAGCCGAGGCGAAAACAAGTGCAAAGCAAGTTGTGTTGCTTACAAACACTTTAGCAAGTCCAACAACAGAAAAATTAGTTTCAGAATTTTTAGCACAGAACCCAACAGGAAAGCATGTCATTTATGATGCTGTTTCTGAATCACCAGCATTAGACGCATTTGAAACCATTTATGGTGAAAGAGCTTTAATCGACTACGATTTTTCAAAAGCAAGTGTAATTGTTTCTGTTGGCGCAGATTTTCTTGGCGATTGGCAAGGTGGCTCTTATGATACAGGTTATGCCAAAGGTCGCGTTCCACAGAATGGCAAAATGTCTAAGCATTTTCAGTTAGAAGCAAACATGACACTTTCTGGTGCGGCCGCTGATGTAAGAATGCCAATGAGCGTTGCTAATCAAAAATTTGCTTTAGTTAAAATATACAATATTGTTACTGGAGCGTCGATTGCAACCGCAAAGTTAGCGAATGAGGCTGATATTGTAAAAGTTGCGCAACAACTGAAATCCGCTGGTTCAAAAGGTTTGTTGGTATCTGGAATTCAAGATAAAAACGCACAACTTTTGGTTCTTGGAATCAATAGTGCCTTGGCAAGTGAAGCATCGTCAACAATTGGCGCAAGAAAAATCCGCAAAGGATCAAATGCACAAGTAGCACAATTTTTAAAAGATTTAAAAGCTGGAAACGTGCATACGCTTATCATGAGTGGCGTTAATCCTGCATATACACTTCCAAATACTGCGGATTTTGAAGCAGGTTTGAAAAAAACAAATTTATCTGTTTCCTTTTCATTGAAAGAAGATGAAACTGCATTATTATCTAAAATAGCTGTTGGCACAACGCACTACCTTGAATCTTGGAATGATGTTTCTATCATAAAAGGCAGTTATGCACTAACGCAACCAACCATCAGACCTTTATTTCCAGAGACTAAACCATTTCAAGATGCGCTTTTATCTTTAACAGGAAGCACTGTGAAATTTTATGAGTATTTGAAGTCAAATGCTGGAACCATAATTGGTGTATTAGCATGGAATCAAGTTTTGCATGATGGTGTTTTTGTGGGAACAAGTTCTGCATTATCAGCATCTAGTGCAGATTTTGGAAGTGCTGCATCTGCATTAGCATCGGCAAAAGCAGATGGTAAAATGGAACTTTCGCTATATACCAAAACAGGTTTGGGAGATGGACAACAAGCAAACAATCCTTGGTTGCAAGAATTACCAGATCCAATCACACGTGTTTCTTGGGATAACTATATCACTATTTCCAAAACGGATGCCGACAAATACGATTTATCAAACGATAATGTTGCAAACGGTGGTTTGAACGGAAGTTATGTTACAATAGATCTTAATGGTAAGAAATTAGAGCAAGTTCCAGTTATAGTTCAACCGGGACAAGCTGTTGGAACGATTGGTTTGGCATTGGGTTATGGCAAAAAAGCCAATCTTAAGGAAGTGATGCAAGTCGGTGTGAACGCCTATGGTTTATATAAAGATTTTAACAACGTTCAGTTTGTAACAATAACAAAATCAGGAAATAATCACGAATTTGCTTGTGTGCAACTTCAGAAAACTTTGATGGGGCGTGGCGATATTATTAAGGAGACAACCTTAAATATTTTTAATGATCCTAAGGTTACAGTTCAAGAATGGAACGAGCAACCAATGGTTTCTTTGGATCACAATCCTGTAAAAGCTGTTACTGTAGATTTATGGGCGTCTTTTGATCGTTCAACTGGACATCATTTCAATCTTTCAATAGATATGAATGCTTGTACTGGTTGTGGCGCGTGCGTTATTGCTTGTCATGCTGAAAACAATGTTCCTGTTGTTGGAAAAGCAGAAGTTAGAAGAAGTAGGGATATGCACTGGCTGCGTATTGATAGATATTATTCATCAGAAAGTACATTTGCAGGTGACGACGAAAAGAAAGATAATTTTGATGGACTAACAGGCGATAAAGGTTCCCTTGGCGGTTTTGGAGAACTTGAAATTGCAGCTTTGAATCCACAAGTTGTTTTTCAACCTGTTATGTGTCAGCATTGTAACCACGCGCCTTGCGAAACAGTTTGTCCCGTTGCAGCAACAACGCATTCTCGTCAAGGTCAAAACCACATGTCATACAATCGTTGTGTTGGAACAAGATATTGTGCGAACAACTGTCCATATAAAGTACGTCGTTTTAACTGGTTTTTATATAACAAAAATGAAGAATTTGACTACCATATGAATGATGATATGGGCAGAATGGTGCTAAATCCAGATGTCAATGTTCGGTCTCGAGGTGTAATGGAAAAATGTTCCATGTGTATTCAAATGACACAAGCAACAATTTTGACCGCAAAACGTGAAGGAAGAGCCGTAAAAGATGGTGAATTTCAAACCGCTTGTTCAAATGCTTGTTCAACAAATGCATTGGTCTTTGGAGATGTTAATGATGAAGATAGCAAAGTAAAAGAGTTGGCAGCCGATGATAGAATGTACCATTTATTAGAAAGTGTTGGTACAAAGCCAAATGTTTTTTATCATGTTAAAGTAAGAAATACATAAAAATTAATAATGGTAATATATTTAAAATGTAAGTTGCATTCTAAAAATATATTTAATTGTATATAAAATTTAATAAATAGTGACGTAAGGTTTTTTAAAGTCGTTAATCCGATATCAAAAATCTAAAATCATAAATCAAAAATCATAATATGTCCTCTCACTACGAAGCGCCCATTAGAAAACCCTTAGTTATAGGTGATAAATCTTATCATGATGTAACTTTAGATGTAGTTGCACCTGTTGAGGGTCGCGCTAACAAACAATGGTGGATAGTATTTTCAATTGCACTTACCGCATTTCTTTGGGGTTTGGGTTGCATTATTTATACAATTTCTACAGGAATTGGAACATGGGGATTGAACAAAACCGTTGGTTGGGCTTGGGATATTACAAATTTTGTTTGGTGGGTAGGTATCGGTCATGCTGGTACGCTAATTTCTGCCGTATTACTATTGTTTAGACAAAAATGGAGAATGGCAATCAACCGATCTGCAGAAGCAATGACAATTTTCTCTGTAATTCAAGCGGGTTTGTTTCCAATTATTCACATGGGACGTCCGTGGTTGGCATATTGGGTTTTACCAATACCAAATCAATTTGGATCACTTTGGGTAAACTTTAACTCTCCGCTATTGTGGGACGTATTTGCAATTTCAACATATTTATCTGTTTCATTAGTGTTTTGGTGGACAGGTTTGCTTCCTGATTTTGCGATGATTAGAGATAGAGCTGTTACGCCATTCAATAAAAAAATATATTCTATTTTAAGTTTTGGATGGAGTGGACGCGCAAAAGATTGGCAACGTTTTGAAGAAGTATCATTAGTTTTGGCAGGATTAGCAACACCACTTGTGCTTTCTGTACACACGATTGTATCTTTTGACTTTGCAACATCCGTAATTCCAGGTTGGCATACGACCATATTTCCACCTTATTTTGTAGCTGGTGCCGTATTCTCGGGGTTTGCAATGGTAAATACCTTGCTTATTATTATGAGAAAAGTTTCAAATTTGGAAGCTTATATTACAATCCAGCATATTGAATTGATGAACATCGTAATTATGATTACGGGAACTATTGTTGGTGTAGCTTACATCACAGAGCTATTTGTTGCTTGGTATTCAGGAGTTGAATATGAACAATATGCATTTTTAAACAGAGCAACTGGACCGTACTGGTGGGCATATTGGTCAATGATGACTTGCAATGTTTTCTCACCTCAATTTATGTGGTTTAAAAAATTGAGAACAAGTATTATGTTTTCATTCATAATTTCTATTGTCGTAAACATCGGAATGTGGTTTGAACGATTTGTAATTATCGTAACTTCATTACATAGAGATTATTTACCATCATCATGGACAATGTTCTCGCCTACGTTTGTCGATATTGGAATATATATAGGTACAATTGGTTTCTTTTTTGTATTATTTTTATTATATGCACGCTCGTTCCCTGTAATAGCGCAAGCAGAAGTAAAAACAATTTTGAAATCATCTGGAGAATTTTTTAAGAAACGTAGAGAAGAAAATAAAGACACACATCATGAGTAGTAGAGTTATATACGCCATTTATAATGATGATGATATATTGATGGATGCGGTAAAAAAAACCCGTTCCGCTCATCATCACATCGAAGAAGTTTTTTGTCCATTTCCAGTACACGGATTGGATAAAGCTATGGGATTGCCTCACACACGATTAGCAATTTGCGCATTCATATATGGTTTGTTAGGTTTATCCTTTGCGACGTGGATGATGAATTTTATTATGATCGAAGATTGGCCAATGGATATTGGTGGAAAACCAAGTTTTAGCTACATTGAAAATATGCCAGCGTTTGTTCCAATTATGTTTGAAATGACTGTTTTCTTTGCGGCTCACTTAATGGTCTTGACCTTTTACATGAGAAGTAGATTATGGCCATTTAAAAATGCCGAAAATCCTGATGTAAGAACAACGGACGATCATTTCTTAATGGAAGTTGCCATTCACGGTGACGAAAATGAAATGGTTGATTTTTTTAAAAGCACTGGCGCAGTTGAAGTAAAAATTGTAGATAAGCACGAATAAAGTTATGAAAAACGTCTATATAATATTAATTGCAATCGGATTTACTTTTGTATTAACTTCATGTAATGATACGAAAAGTCCAAATTATGAATATTTTCCAAACATGTATCAGTCCGTTGGATATGAAACATATCAGGAAACCGATGCTTTCGCAAACGGACAGTCCAATCAATTATTAGTTGCAGGTACAATAAAAAGAGGGTTTGTTCCTTATGAGTTGCCAAATTCCACCGAAGGATACGAAGCTTCTAAATTGGTTACAGTTTCGAAATTAGATTCTACGACCGTGGATATGGAAAAGACTAAAGAATTATACAATATATATTGCGCAATTTGTCACGGTGAGAAAGGAAACGGTAAAGGTTATTTAGTCGAAAGAGAAAAAATTCTTGGTGTTCCAAGCTATGCTGATCGCGATGTAACAGTTGGAAGTGTATATCATATCACCACATACGGCATAAATTCAATGGGCGCATACTCAAACCAACTTGATCAAAAAGAACGTTGGATGGTTGCGCAGTATGTAATGAAGCTGAAAAGCGAACTATAATTGTATAACATAGATAAAACAAATATGTACACATTTTCAAGCAGATTAAAAACGTTTTCACTTATATTGATGGCTCTTGGTGCTATTGGTATTGGTATTGGTTTTTATCAAGCACCAAAAGATATAACGCAAGTTGAAGAAATTTTAAAGCATCAAGACGGTGCGCACGGTGGCGGTCACGATGAAGAAGCAATTGAACATGGAAAAAAACCTGCAAGTCATGACGATAAAAAAACGCATGATGCAACAAAATCCGATGTTGGCCATGCGAAAAGTGCAACTGAAACACATGTTGAAAATGAAACAACTATAGTAAAAAATTCCGTTGCCAGTTCAACAACGACGGTAGAAACAATTAGCGCAACCAACGCAGTAGTTGAAAAACAACAAAATATTGTAAAACGTAAAGATGTAAAAGTTGATGAACATGCAGAACATGAAAAACATTTAGTTCATGTGTTGCACCAACTACAAAACAAACCATGGTCTGCATTGTATGTAGCTTGTTTATTTTTAATGTTAATATCTTTGGGTGTACTTGCTTTCTATGCCATTCAGCAAGTCGCACAGGCTGGTTGGTCGCCAGTCTTGTTTAGGGTGATGCAAGGAATAACCGCATACTTACCCGTTGGTTCCATTATCTTTTTTGTTCTTTTGATTTTAGCTGGAATGCACTTTAATCATTTGTTTGTATGGATGGACGCTGAGTTATTAGACCCAGCAAAACCAACATTTGACAAACTTATTGCAGGCAAAACAGGATATTTAAACGTTCCATTTTGGTTAATAAGAGCAGCAATATTTTTAGTAGGTTGGAATTTATACAGATACTATTCAAGACAGAATTGTTTGGCGCAAGACGAATCTGATGACAATTCAAACTACAAAAAGAATTTCAAACTATCGGCAGCGTTTCTTGTGTTTTTTATAGTAACAGAATCAATCATGTCATGGGATTGGATCATGTCTGTCGATCCGCACTGGTTCAGCACATTATTTGGTTGGTATGTATTTGCTTCGTTTATTGTAAGCGGTGTTACAACAATTGCCATCATTACATTATATCTAAAAAGTCGTGGATATTTAGAATATGTAAACAATAGTCATATTCATGATTTAGCAAAATTTATGTTTGGTTTCAGTGTATTTTGGACATATCTTTGGTTTTCACAGTTTATGTTGATTTGGTATTCAAACATCCCAGAAGAGGTTACTTATTATATAACAAGAATTGAAGACTACAACTTACCATTTTTTGGTATGGTTGTCATGAATTTTGTTTTGCCAGTAATCATTCTTATAAATTCTGATTTTAAACGCTTATCATGGATTGTCGTTATGGCGGGAATCATCATTCTTTGCGGTCATTACTTAGACTTCTATAACATGATTATGCCTTCAACAGTTGGCAATCAATGGTTTATCGGACTTTCGGAAATAAGTTCATTGGCTTTCTTTGTTGGATTATTTATTTTTGTGGTATTCACTGCGCTTACAAAAGTGCCATTGTTACCAAAAAGAAATCCATTTATAGAGGAAAGTAAACATTTTCATTATTAATATTTAAAAAAAAACAGATGACAAGTTTGTTGGTAATTATAGTTTTAGCATTATTATCAGTTGCGCTGTGGCAATTGTCTAAGATTTTTCACCTGACGCAAGTTGGAAAAAAATCAGATGATTCGCAGGTTGCAAATGATAAAGACAATAATATTCAGGGTTATATAATGTTTGCATTTTTGGCCTTCATTTATATTTTTACAATATATGGTTTATTAAAATGGGGTAATCTTGTTTTAGCTCATCCATCTTCAGAGCATGGTGTTGGGCTTGATGCATTGATGGATGTTACGTGGATCGTAATTTTTTCTGTTCAAGCCGTGACGCAAGTTTTATTGCACTATTTTGCTTTTAAATACCGTGGAAAAAAAGGAAACACTGCACTTTATTTTGCTGATAGTAACAGACTTGAACTTATTTGGTCGGTGATTCCCGCAGCCGTTTTAGCGGTACTGATACTTTATGGATTGTATGCCTGGACAAACATCATGTTCGTGAATGAAAAAACAGAAGATGTGCTAATTGTTGAAATTTATGCCAAGCAGTTTGGTTGGGAAGCAAGATATTCTGGTAAAGACAATGTTCTTGGAAAAGCAAATGTTCGGTATATTGATGGAACCAACACAACAGGTACCGATTTGAATGATCCTTATGCGCAGGATGATAAATCTGTAACAAGTGAATTTCACATCCCAAAAGGTAAAAAGATTTTATTTAAAATGAGGTCTCAAGATGTTTTACATTCTGCTTACATGCCACATTTTAGAGCACAAATGAATTGTGTTCCAGGAATGGTTACGCAGTTTGCATACACACCAACAATCACAACCGCAGATCGAAGAGATATGCCTGATATGTTAGAAAAAGTTGCCAATATCAATAAAATTAGAGCCAAGAAATCTCAAGAGTTGGTTGCAGATAATAAACCGCCATTAGATCCTTATCAATTTGATTACTTATTATTGTGTAATAAAATATGTGGCGCATCACATTATAACATGCAAATGAAATTAGTTGTTGATACGCCTGGCGATTTTAAAGAATGGTTAGCAAGCAAGCCAACAATAATAAAAACATTTAAAGAATCAAAAGATACTGAAACGCCTGCAAAGGACAGTATTGCCGTGAAGCCAACATCGGTGGCAAAAACAATGGCGCAAATAATAAAGAAATAATTTATAAACTATAAATCGAAAAGTTATGTCAGCTTCAGATCACGATCACGGAAACGACCACGGTGCACACGAACATGAGCATCACCATAAGGACACTTTTATTACAAAGTACATATTTAGTATTGATCACAAAATGATTGCTAAGCAATACCTTATAACGGGTATTATAATGGGAATCATAGGAATTGGAATGTCTCTGCTTTTTAGAATGCAACTGGCTTGGCCAGAACAATCATTTAAAATTTTTAGCTTCTTTTTAGGCGATAAATTTGCTCCAGATGGCGTCATGCGTAATGACATTTATTTAGCTTTAGTTACCATACATGGAACTATAATGGTGTTTTTTGTATTGACGGCTGGTTTGAGTGGTACATTTAGTAATTTGTTAATACCACTTCAAATCGGTGCCCGAGACATGGCGTCAGGATTTTTAAATATGATTTCATATTGGTTGTTTTTTACATCAAGTGTGATTATGGTAAGTTCTTTATTTGTCGAATCGGGACCAGCGTCTTCTGGATGGACAATATATCCACCGCTAAGCGCCTTGCCACAAGCAATTCCAGGGTCAGGTTCTGGTATGACAATTTGGTTGGTATCTATGGCAATTTTTATCGCTTCGTCTTTGATGGGTTCCCTAAATTATGTTGTAACTGTTATAAATTTACGTACGAAAGGAATGACAATGACGCGCTTACCATTAACAATTTGGGCGTTTTTTGTAACTGCAATCATCGGAATTATTTCTTTTCCAGTGTTACTTTCTGCAGCATTGCTGTTGATAATGGATAGAAGTTTTGGAACTTCATTTTTCTTGTCTGATATTTACATTGCTGGCGAAGTTTTGCATTATCAAGGCGGATCTCCAGTATTGTTTGAACACTTATTTTGGTTTTTAGGTCACCCAGAAGTATATATCGTTTTGTTACCAGCCTTAGGAATCACCTCTGAAATTATTGCAACGAATTCAAGAAAACCAATTTTTGGATATAGAGCCATGATTGCTTCTATACTTGCAATTGCATTTTTATCTACAATAGTATGGGGTCACCATATGTTTATTTCTGGTATGAATCCATTTTTGGGATCTGTATTTACATTTACAACACTCTTAATTGCAATTCCATCAGCGGTAAAAGCTTTTAATTATATCACAACGCTTTGGAAAGGAAATCTGCAGTTGAATCCAGCCATGTTGTTTTCAATTGGATTGGTATCTACATTTATAACAGGCGGACTAACAGGAATTATTCTTGGAGATTCAACCTTAGATATTAACGTTCACGATACATATTTTGTAGTAGCTCACTTTCACTTGGTTATGGGAATTTCTGCCCTTTATGGTTTATTTGCGGGTGTGTACCACTGGTTTCCGAAAATGTTTGGGAGAATGATGGATAAAAATATGGGATATATTCATTTTTGGGTGACAGCAATTTGTGCTTACGGAGTTTTCTTCCCAATGCACTTCATCGGAATGGCTGGTCTTCCCAGACGATATTATACCAATACAAATTTTCCATTGTTTGACGATTTGCAAAACGTAAACGTGTTGATTACGATATTTGCATTGGTTGGAGGTACATTTCAACTGGTGTTTTTATACAATTTTTTCTCAAGTATTTTCTACGGAAAACGCACGGTACAAAATCCATGGAGTTCTAATACGTTAGAATGGACAGCGCCCATCGAACACATTCATGGCAACTGGCCTGGTGAAATTCCTGAGGTACACAGGTGGCCTTATGATTATAGTAAACCAGGACACGATACTGATTTTGTACCACAAAATGTTCCAATGAAGGAAGGCGAAGAAGTCTTAAACCATTAAAAACAATAAAACCCCTTGCAATTGTGAGGGGTTTCTTTTTTAAGTTGTATTTTATATCTCGGTATAATGTCACATTGCTTTTACTACATTATTATAGAGATGCTTTTAAATTCTAAATGAACAAATTGTATCGCATTTATTTTTAAAATGTGCGAATATAATATTAATTGCACTTTAGTAAATTTTAACAATAAGCAAATTTTATTTACTTATTTTTGTTATACAATTATTTTTGAATGACTTCCGAAAAGCAAACTAAATACGACCAGGCATATCTTAGAATTGCAACCGAATGGGGATTGTTATCGTACTGCCAAAGAAAAAAAGTTGGAGCCATAATTGTAAAAGATAAAATGATTATTTCTGACGGCTACAACGGAACACCATCTGGATTTGACAATTGTTGTGAAGATGAAACGGGCGCAACCAAATGGGATGTGCTTCATGCTGAGGCAAATGCAATTTTGAAAGTTGCACGAAGCACACAATCCTGCGAAAGTGCCACACTTTATATTACATTGTCTCCGTGCAAAGATTGCAGTAAGCTTATCCACCAATCTGGCATCAAAAGAGTGGTTTATCGCACGGGATATCGAGACGATTCTGGTTTGCTATTTTTGAAAAAAGCAGGAGTTGAAGTCGTACATTTACCTTAGTTTCATGATTTCATAAATTATCGCAATATTTCTCTAAAATTGTTGTTTTATCAGCAACAATACAATTTTCTAAATGAAAAATAATTCAAAATTTCTACCCTTACTTATTTTTATGTCTATTGCATTGGGCGTGACTGTGGGTGGACTTTTAAATTATCCCGTACCTGTTGCTTTAAACACGAAAAATTCACATAAAAACAAACTCAACAAGCTAATTGCATTTATTGACAATGAATACGTTGATGCAGTTGACACCGATTCTATTGTTGATTTGGCGTTAGGCAATATTTTGGAAAAACTTGATCCGCATTCTGTGTACATTCCAAAGGAAGAACAAAATGGAATTGCCGAAAGCATGAAAGGCGATTTTGTTGGTGTGGGAATTAATTTCTATATGTATAATGACTCACTTGCCGTCATCAATACCATAAAAAACGGACCGTCAGAAAAAGCAGGTGTTCTGGCAGGAGATAGAATTCTATATGCTGGCAAAAGCAAAATCTACGGACGGAAATTGCCAAGTGACAGCCTTTATCGCTATTTGAAAGGAACAGAAAATAGTGATTTGCAACTAACTGTTTTCAGAAAATCTCAAGGAAAAACCATAAAACTAAATCTTAAACGGGCGGTTGTGCCCATAAAAAGTGTTGATATTGGATTGATGGTTGCGCCAAAAACAGGCTATATAAAAATCAATCGTTTTGCGGAAACCACCTTCAATGAATTTACCAAAGCCTTACTTGAACTGAAAAAACAAAACTTACAAACTTTGATCATCGATGTTAGAGAAAACGGCGGTGGCTACATGGAACAAGCCATTTCTATTGCTGACGAATTGCTTGCAAAAGATAAACTTGTGGTATTCACAAAAAACAAAAAAGGAAGAATTGATCGCAGTTTTGCAACCGAAAAAGGCAATTTTGAAACAGGAAAAGTCTATATATTAATCGATGAAAACTCAGCTTCTGCAAGCGAAATTTTGGCAGGTGCCGTTCAAGACAATGACCGTGGAACTATTGTTGGGCGTCGTTCTTTTGGTAAAGGCTTGGTGCAACGCGAAATGAATTTTGACGATGGATCAGCTGTGCGCCTCACAATTGCAAGATATTTTACGCCAACTGGTCGGTCTATTCAAAAACCATATAAAGAAGGTGCCGAGGCATATTACAAGGCCTTTGAAAAACGATTTGCATCAGGCGAGTTATATTCCAAAGACAGCATCAAAATAAACGATTCGCTGAAATTCAAAACACCAAATGGAAAGTTGGTCTTTGGTGGCGGTGGCATCGTTCCCGATATTTTTGTCGCGTTAGATTCAAATATCAATACAGAAGCAACAGCTTATTTAATGCAATCTGGCGCCATCGGATTTTTTGTTTTTGAACAATTAGATGAACATAGAAAAGAATTTGAAAAATTAAATCGATTGCAATTAGAAAGCAAACTATTTCAATCCGATGTGTATTTTATTAAATTTCAAAAGCATTTGGCAAAAAGTGGTCTTAATCTAAATTGGAATGAAAACAGAATTTTGATAAAAAATCAAATCTATGCAGAATTTTTGAAACAAATCCATGGCGAAAAAGCATATTTTGAATATATATTGCAAACAGATTCAATGCTTAAAGCAATTTTGAAAAATTAATTCTTGCAAGCAAACAACAATTTGAAGTAAAATAATTTGTGCACTATTTTAAATTTTAGCAAAATATTTTTAAATGGCTATGGCATTTTTTAATTGCAAATAAAGCAATACTAATAGCATTTGTTGTTAATTTGTACGAGACAACTATATATATTTTCTGCGTACAAACTTTTTACAATTCCTTTTTAATATCTTTACTTTCTTTATAAAATTCAACAATGATACAATCAATGACTGGTTTTGGGAAAGCAACCTTGCAACTCGAATCCAAAAAAATAAATGTCGAAATAAAATCGCTAAACAGCAAAGGGCTTGATCTGAACACGCGTTTGCCACAAGCATATCGAGAAATGGAACTAATGGTTCGCAACGAAATTGCTACAAAACTTGAACGAGGCAAGATTGATTTTTCTGTTTTTATAGAATCAACAACGGAACAAACATCAAATAAAGTTAATGTTCCAATTATTAAAGGGTACATTGCTCAATTAAAGGAAGTTTACCCATCGTCTGATGAAACTGAATTGCTGAAAATGGCAATCAGAATGCCCGATGCCATGAAAATTGAGCGTGAAGAAATGGACGCTGATGACTGGCAAAAAATTCACCAAACTATTGGCATAGCCATTGAAAATATTCTTGAATTCAGACAATCTGAAGGCAAATCATTAGAAAAAGAGTTTACACTTCGCATTGAGAACATTCGTCAATATATGAATGAAGCTTTGGCGCACGATTCCGACCGAATTGATGCAATCAAAAATCGTTTGCGCACAGCCATTTCGGAACTAAAAACCAATGTGGATGAAAATCGTTTTGAGCAAGAACTAATTTACTATTTAGAAAAACTGGACATCACCGAGGAAAAAGTTCGTTTGACAAACCACTTGGACTATTTTATAGAAACGATTCATAAAACGGAAGCAAACGGCAGAAAATTAGGATTTATTACACAAGAAATTGGAAGAGAAATCAATACAATGGGATCAAAATCCAATCATGCACCGATGCAAAAATTAGTGGTGATGATGAAAGACGAGTTAGAAAAAATTAAAGAACAAGTTTTGAACGTTTTGTAGGCATGGATGACACTTTAAAAAGAGGAAAGTTATTGGTTTTTTCAGCACCATCAGGCTCGGGTAAAACAACAATCGTTAGACATTTGCTTGCACAACCTGATTTAAATTTAGAATTTTCAGTTTCAGTAGCTTCTCGCGAACCACGAGGCAATGAAGTGAATGGCAAGGATTATTATTTTATATCAACCGCCGATTTTAAGAAGCACATCAAAGCAGATGACTTTTTGGAGTGGGAAGAAGTGTACCGAGATAATTTCTACGGCACGCTGAAATCCGAAGTAAATCGGATTTGGGCAAAAGGCAAAAACGTGATTTTTGACATTGATGTTGCTGGCGGATTACGAATAAAGTCAAAATTTCCTCTTGAAACATTGGCCGTTTTCGTCAAGCCACCGAGCATTGATGAACTCAAAATCCGACTTAAAAAACGAAGCACGGAAGACGACGATAAAATTAATATGCGCATTGCAAAAGCATCCGTTGAACTCGCAACCGCACCGCAATTTGACAAAATCATCAAAAACTACGATCTTGATATTGCCAAAAATGATGCCTACGAATTGGTGAAAGATTTCTTAAAATAATCAGAAAATCTTTCAATTTTTAAACTTTTAAATTTTTTAATTTTAATGAAAATCGGTTTATATTTTGGTTCATTTAATCCCATTCACATCGGACATTTGATTATTGCCAATCACTTGGCGGAGCACTCTGATTTGCAGGAAATTTGGTTGATTGTTACGCCTCATAATCCATTTAAAGATAAAAAAACGCTTTTAGACGACCAACAACGCTTGCATTTAGTGAGACTTGCAACAGAGAATTACCCAAAATTAAAACCGTCCGATATTGAATTTAAATTACCACAGCCAAATTATACAGCCAACACTTTAGCCTATTTGCAAGAAAAATTTCCCAATAATAATTTTTCTCTTGTGATGGGCGCAGACAATTTAAATTCGTTTCATAAATGGAAAAACTTTGAGATTATAAAGCAAAATCATGAAATTTATGTTTATCCAAGAATTACATCTGAGATAATTGAAAGTTTTAATCATAATATTATAAGCGTTCATAAAATAGATGCGCCAATTGTTGAAATTTCATCAACGTCTATTCGGAAAGGTATTCTGTCTAAAAAAAATGTCCGACCTTTGCTATCTGAAAAAGTTTGGGAATATATTGAACATAATAATCTTTATAAAAAATAAATCATGCTAAATTTCGAGTTTTACAATCCGACAAATTATATTTTTGGTAAAGACCAAATTCAGAAAATTGCGAATCTAATTCCTAAAAATTCAAAAATTTTGCTTTGCTATGGTGGCGGAAGCATTTTTGAAAACGGGATTCATGCACAGGTCATTTCTGCATTGAAAGATTTTGATATTGTTGCGTTTGGTGGCATCGAACCAAATCCACATTTCGAAACATTGATGAAGGCTGTAGAAATTGTTCGCAAACAAAAAATTACGTTTTTGCTCGCTGTTGGTGGCGGAAGTGTCATTGATGGTGTGAAATTTATTTCTGGAGCAACAAATTTTGAAGGCGATCCAGTAGAAATCTTGCGCAAACGACATCTGTTTACAGATATTTCAAAAGTGATTCCGTTTGGCGTTGTACTCACACTTCCCGCCACAGGCTCGGAAATGAATTCGGGTTCTGTCGTAACGATTGCAACAACCAAAGAAAAATTAACTTTAGGCGGAAGTGCTCTTTTTCCTAAATTTTCTATTTGCGACCCATCAGTGATTGTTTCTTTGCCAAAAAAACAAATTCAAAATGGAATTGTTGACGCATACACGCACGTGATGGAACAATATCTGACTTATCCGCATGATGCTATTTTACAAGACAAATTTTCAGAATCTATTCTTCTAACCTTGATAGAAATTGGTCCATCGGTTGTAGAAAATCCAGCAGACCACAAATTGGCGTCTAATTATATGTGGTGCGCCACAATGGCTCTTAACGGATTGATACAAAAAGGAGTACCGTCTGACTGGGCAACCCACATGATTGGACACGAACTCACCGCGCTTTATAACATTGATCATGCAAGAACACTTGCCATTGTTGCGCCAAATTTATATAAAACCATGTTTGAAACCAAGAAAGATAAATTGGCTCAATATGGAAAAGCAATTTTTAAACTGACTGGAACAACGGATGAAATTGCGCATGAAGCGATTGCTAAGACTATCGAATTTTTTGTGAAAATGGGAATGGAAACCCGCATTTCGGATTGCACCAATGATTATGAAAAAACCGCTGATATTGTTGCAGAAAGATTCAATGAAAGAGGTTGGAATTCACTCGGCGAAAAACAAAATATAACCATTGAAAAGGTTAAACAAATTTTGGAAATGAGCTATTGATTTTTAAAATATAAAAAAGGCAATCCATGCAAATGAATTGCCTTCGTAACTAAATTTAACTAACTAACTTTGTTTATAACGAAGATTTTAAGGTTATATTGTGTAGATGAAATAAAATACATTTAAATTTTTGACTAACGCTTTTAATCGAAAAACGCGTAGATTAATTTCTGCAAAAAACAAAATTGTTTTATGGCTTTTATTCCTACATTTGAATTATAACCAAATTGAACTAACCAAATGATTGATAAACCCAAATTTGCAGTAATCGGTGGTGGAAGTTGGGCAACGGCCATTGCAAAAATGCTCTGTGTGAACCTGCCAGAAATCGCATGGTATATGAGAAATAATGAGGCCATTGATCATATTAAACAATTTCATCACAATCCGAATTATTTGACAGGCGTTGAGTTTGATTTGAAAAAATTGAAATTAACAAGCGACATAAACGAAGCTGTTTTATATGCAGATTATTTGATTTTTGCAATTCCATCTGCTTTTGTTGGTACAGAACTAAAAAAATTGACCGCAAGTTTAGATGGTAAAATTATTTTTTCAGCAATCAAAGGAATTGTTCCAGAAACAAGTTTAATCGTTGGCGAACATTTTCATCAAACTTATGACATTCCGTATGAAAACATTGGTGTTATCACTGGCCCATGCCATGCCGAAGAGGTTGCGCTGGAACGATTGTCTTATTTAACAATTGCTTGTGGCGATGCAGCAAAAGCAAAAGTTGTGGCGAAATGCTTGTCTGGAAATTATATAAAAACAAAAATTTCTGACGATATTATTGGAACAGAATATGCGGCGATGCTGAAAAACATATATGCAATTGCAGCAGGAATGGCTCACGGACTTGGCTATGGCGACAATTTTCAATCCGTATTGATGAGCAATGGCATCCGAGAGATGAAAAAATTTATTCGCAAAGTGCACCGCATGAAGCGAAACATAAACGATTCAGCATATTTAGGCGATTTACTCGTAACGGGATATTCAACTTTTTCGCGCAACAGATTGTTTGGCAATATGGTAGGAAAAGGCTATACCGTAAAATCTGCTCAAATGGAAATGAGCATGGTAGCAGAAGGATATTATGCTACCAAAAGTGCGTGGACTCTCAACCAAACTTATGGTGCAAAAACTCCCATTATAGATGCAGTTTATGATATATTGTATCTTGGCAAACCTGCAAAAAGTGTATTCAAAAAATTGACAGAAAAGTTAGATTAGTAAATTTTGCAATGCGCTATAAAATACGTTTTGCTTTTTCTAAAAACATATGACTGCTTACAATTTCATTTTACCATTGATCATTTCGTATAATTCGAGAGCATTCCCGTCGGTGAGTAATGATACATAATGGCAAATATGGAGCAATCGATCGTATAGATTTTCTTTTTCTACCTGAAACTTTTCAGGCAATGTTTGCATCAGAAGTTTGTCATAGTTAGACATTGTTCCTTCGTTTTGGTTGTTAAAGGCAACAATGAATTTGTGTAAAAGTGTTTGTATAATCTGGTATCCAACAATTTCTTTTTCAATAACCTCTCGACTTTGATAGACTTTTCGTACACTTAGGCTTATGATATCATCCATTTGTGCTTTATATTGGCTTTTGTCGGTTAACGAAAAATGAAATTTTCCACTCAAAATATCGCTTTCATTTTCCATAAAAACCGCCACCACATCATTGATCAAATTACCAATTGCCAACGCCCGAAGATAACTGACGCGATCTTCTTTGGTTTGTAAAGTATGATATTTATTGACTTTGATGCTGTCTTTAACAAGTTTTATCAGATATTCCAATGCAAAATCTTCATCAACTAAGCCTAAATTTATGCCGTCTTCAAAATCGATAATAGTGTAGCAAATATCGTCTGCGGCTTCAACCAGAAACGCCAACGGGTGGCGTTCAAATCCAACATAATCATGGTTTTTGTTTGGAATCATTCCCAATTCTGAAGCTACTTCTTCAAAAAAACCTTTATCAGATTGAAAAAAACCATATTTTTTATCGGCAATTTGTACTGTAGGTTTCTTTGGAAGACTTTCTTTTGGATACTTCATAAATGCACCCAAAACGGCATAGGTCAATCGCAAACCGCCTGTTACACCTTCTCTATTTGCGGTCAGAACGGAAAATCCATTGGCATTTCCTTCAAAATCTATAAGGTCTTGCCACTGTTTTTCGTCAAGATTTTTTTTAAAAACTTGTCCGTTTCCAATTGAAAAATATTCGCCAATGGCTTTTTCTCCTGAGTGTCCAAATGGTGGATTTCCAATATCGTGAGCCAAGGATGCAGCGGCGACAATTGCGCCAAAATCGTTAGGTTGAAAACCATAAATTTCTTGCAGATGCGGGTGTTTTTCTATGATTTTTTTACCTACCAATCTGCCAATCGACCGTCCGACAACCGAAACTTCAAGACTGTGCGTGAGTCTCGTGTGAACAAAATCTGTTTTGGAAAGCGGAATAACTTGCGTTTTATCTTGCAAACTCCGGAAGGCTCCAGAAAAAATTATGCGGTCATAGTCCACTTCAAATCCAAGCCGCGTGTCATCTTGCTCCTTTCGTAAACGCTTGCTTGTGTCGCCTTGCTTTTTTAGAGATAAAAGTTGTTCCCAGTTCATTTTTGTTTTTCAAAGTAAATTAGTCCGCGTTACTACGATATTAGTTTTTATTTACTCACAATCAAAACACTTTTTTTACCCGCAATGCTTTGTACATCGCCAAAAAAAGTTCTTCGCGCGTGTGTGGTCGCGAGATATATTCTTTTACGCCAAGGCTCTTGCATTCCTGTCGCTCTTTTGCTGAAGGTTTTGCGCTCAAAATAATAATGGGCGTTTTTGCGATTTTTAGTTTTAAATTATTTTTTATAATTTTCACACCATCAATGCCGCTCATTTCGGGCATATTCACATCCATTAAAATAAGATCATACGCTTCGTTTTCGACAACCGTCAAGGCCTGTTCAGCTGAATCTGTAATGTCTATAAAAAACCCACCATGATCGGAAATCATTTTCAGTAGTAGTAGTTGATTGACTTCGTTATCATCCACAACCAAAATTTTAAATTTATTTTTGAAATCTGATGCCAGAAATTCTTTGACAACAACTTTTTTTGCCTTGGAAGATGTTTCCATGTCAATTTTTAGCGGAACATTTATTTCGATTGTTGTGCCTTGCTTTAAAACCGATTTTATTTTTACGGTGCCGCCTAATCGTGTGGTTATTTCTTTAACAATAGAAAGTCCTAATCCGAGTCCGCCAAAATCGTCAGTATGCAATTTTGTGAAACTTTCAAATATTTTCGATCGGTTTTTTGCCGAAAACCCAATGCCAGTGTCCGTAGCTTGAATTTGTAGGCCAACGTTATCTGCTCTTCTATAATTTTCTTTCATCGTCAAAACAATGCTTCCATTTTGCGTAAACTTCACGGCATTGTCCATAATATTTGTAATCAATTGAAACAATCGCGTTCGATCCGCAACAATATATCGTGGAATTTTATTATCAATATTCAAGATAAAATCTATGTTTTTTTGCGCTGATTTTATGTTGTAAGTTTTTTCAATTTGATATACAAAATCATAAAAATCAAAAGATTTATTTCGAAATGCAAATTGACCCGCTTCTATATTAGCTAAATCTACCAAATCTTCTACCAAATCGTTAAGATGACTGCCGGTATTGTGTATCGTTTTTAGAATGTTTATTTGATCTGTCGTAAGTTGTGTTTGCTGAATAATTTCTATAAAACCAAGCACTGATGCAATTGGAGTTCGTAGATCGTGAGTTACATTGGCTAAAAATTTATTTTTAAATTCTTTCTCGATTTGTAACTTTTGATTTTTTAATGTTTCTTCTCGAAAGCTCAGCAACGAAAGATTTTTTTCTTGTGCGACAACTTGAAAGGCTAAATATCGATCTGTAAAATCATAAATAATTAGAAATGGCGAAAACGTTTCATTTCCCGAATTTAAATAAACATCATAAATGCCATTTCTTGTCGGTAATTGAATGTGAATGCAATAAAAAGTTTCGGTGTAATTTGGTTTTTTCAATAAGTCAACAATCCCAATTTCAAAAAACGGATGAAAATCTTGTATTTGAGTTTGACTATCAATAATAAAAAGCTGATTGTCTGACTCACAAACTATACCTTTTTTATTTAAAACAATGGTTTGGGTTTGATTAAGTAAAAACTGTTCTTTAATAATCTCTAACATTTTTGCAGCATTTCATTGGCTAATTTCTCAAAGATAAGCTCAATATTGTCTCCTGTCTTTGCACTTGAAAAATAATCAACTTGCATATTTCCAGCTACAATAGTGGACTTAAATAAATTAATGTCTATTAAATCCGATTTATTAGCAACCGTTATCATTGGGATTTTTGGATAGTTTTTTTTTAAAAATTTTTGTTCTTCCGCAAGATTTTGATAGGTGTGAATTCTTGTTGGATCAAAAACATATATGAAACCCGATGTACCGAGCAAATAAGATGCGCGCACAGTTTGAATGTCTTCTTTGCCTTCAATATCCCAAATTACCAAAGCAACTTCGTCATTGCTGCTTATCTTCACGGTTTTTTTTAGAATATGAACGCCAATAGTTACCATATAATCATCAGAAAATTCGTTTTGCACAAATCTTCGAATCATTGATGATTTTCCTACATTAAAGTGTCCAACAACTACTATTTTTTTTGTACTATTCATTTTCAAAATGCAATTTAAGGTTTTCCACCAGCAGTTTTTGATTGTTTGCCTTGTCTTTTAAATGCGTATCCGCAAATTCTAACATTTTGTCTTGAATTTTGCTTTTAAAAAAATTATTGATACTCCCAGACATTACGGCTGCCATATAATACGATGAAAAATTTTGAATCTGTATTGTATATAATTCATAATCAATGTTTTCTAAATTTTGATTGCCCGCACTAAATGCATCTTCCACAAAGCTTTTGATGGCTGTTAGCATACCCGCAATCATATCTTGGTCTATGGTTTGTGTTTTGGAAAAACTTGCTAAAATTAGTCCAGAGCCTTTTTCTATAATAAAAATTTGTTGCAATTCTGGTTTTGAGATCTCAGCTAATATCATGTCTTGTTCGGAAACGCCGCTGAACATCGACTTTATTTTTCGAGAATACTTCTTCATTGAAAAAGTTTCTGACAATTGCGCGTTAATGCTGTCTGAAAGCGTTTTCATTTCTTGTTGCACAAACTTCTTTATCATTTTTCCGATAATTGGAAAAAGAATATCAACAATTTTATCTTGAGAATTTTTGATTTCTGATGATAGCGACATGGATACAATTGGGCCCATCTTCTCATTCATTTCAACAGAAAAATCAGAAATTTTCTTATTAATTATTGGACTTATTTTATCCGATAGATTATTTTCAACATAAATTATTTTCTCTAACAAATCCAATTTTTCCAATATTAAGTTGGCAAAATCACGGTCTTCTGTCAGAAGTAACTCTTTAAGTTTGTAAAGCTTTTCGGCATCAGTCATCATAAGAATGCTGTCTTAATCTTTCATTATTTTCTCGCCGAGAGAAACCAACATGTTTCCTAATGTTGTTCTGTCCACTTTTTTGTGATTTAATGCATTGGCTTTTTCTTCCAAACTTGATTCTAAATCAGTAATTCTGATGTTTAGATCTGTTGAAAGGTTGTCAATGCTGTGCATCAATTCCTTGCGTGTGTCCTCGATGTAGTTGTCAAGTTCTTCTTTTCGTTGTTCGATCAGCGTTTTTAGACCTTGAAAATCTTGATCAATTTGTTGGATATTTTCACCAAAAATTAAGTTTTTTATTGCTTCGAGTCGTTGCGCAGATTCCAATCCACTTGGTGGCAAATTTTCAGTTCCGTTTGCTTGGTTTTTAGACATTGTATTAATTTGAGTATTAATCTATATTACAAATTAACAGCTTTTTTTTTAGTTATCGCTACTTTTCATAAATTCTTCAGCTTTTAATACCATGTTGACGCTTCCGCAGAAAAATGATACCCGCTGATGAAGTTCAGTTGGCTGAATTTCCATAATTCTACCAAAGCCATCGCTTGCTTTTCCACCTGCTTGTTCAACAATAAAAGCCATTGGATTGCATTCATAAAGTAAGCGCAATTTACCATTTGGAGATTTTGAACTTGTTGGATAAATATAAATCCCTCCTTTTATCATATTCCGATGAATGTCTGACACCAAACTGCCGATATATCGAGAAGTATAAGGTCGGTCCTCTTCTTCTAATTGGCAATATTTCAAATAGTTTTTTACACCCTGAGGAAAATGCACGTAATTGCCTTCGTTGATAGAATATATGTTTCCGTCCTTAGAAAATGTCATATTAGGATGTGAAAGATAAAAAGTACCAATTGCGGGATTAAGCGTAAAGCCGTTGACGCCATCTCCGGTCGTATAAATCAACATTGTGGACGTGCCATAAATCACATAACCTGCTGCTACTTGTTGCGTTCCTGGTTGCAAAAAATCAGCAATAGTAACGGGCGTCCCAACAGGTGAAACTCGTTTGTAAACAGAAAAAATTGTGCCGACGGAAACATTTACGTCAATATTTGATGAGCCATCCAAAGGATCCATTAGCACCACATATTTGCTACTATGTTTTTTATCTGCGCCAGAAACGGTTATAAAATCGTCATTTTCTTCAGATGCGATACCACATACAATTTCGCGATTTATCAGTGTTTGAATAAAAATTTCATTAGCATATACATCTAATTTTTGCTGATCTTCGCCTTGAATGTTTTGCTCGCCTGCAGCGCCAATAATGTCAACAAGACCAGCTTTATTAACTTTGTAGCTGACAACTTTTGCGGCCAACCGAATGGCATTTAAAATTCGTGATAATTCGCCAGAGGAATATTGAAATGAATTTTGATTTTCTATAATAAATTCTCCAAGTGTAGTATTACGCTCTTCCATAAACGAAATCGATGTAGTTAAAAATACAAATATCGACTTTAAAATTTATAATTAATAGCCTTTCAAAAAATTTGTTGCTTTTATAACCTTAATTGAACCGTTAATCGGGAATTGGTTTATAATCATAAAAAAAATGATTGAGTTTAGATTAGCATTTGTAAATTTGCATTTGAAATAAATTCTTTTATTATGATAGTTTACAGACAGTTTACATTGATTGTTATTTTTTTATTTGCAACATTTCAAAATTTTGCGCAGATAAATCTTGGTGAAAGACTTTTGGGCGCTGCCGCAAATGGCCTTAAAGCGTTGACCTTTACAAACGAAGATGCTGCTGCATTAAGTTTACAAGCTGTTGCAAAAATGGACAAAGATAACCCCGTTGCGTTGCCTAAAGATCCGTACACCATTCGTTTAAACAAAGTTTTTGGCAACCACATTTCAGAAAATGGTTTAAAATTAAATTATAAAGTTTACAAACTTAAAGATGTTAACGCATTTGCTACCGCAGATGGAAGTGTGCGCGTTTTCGCTGGTTTAATGGACATTGTGGACGACAACGAGTTGCTTGCAGTCATCGGTCACGAAATCGGCCATGTTGCAAACGAAGATTCAAAAGATGCGATGCGCGCTGCTTTCGGAAAACAAGCCTTGATAGATGGAGCAGCTTCTCAATCAGAAAAAATTGCAGCAATGACCGACAGCCAATTGGGGCAAATCGGCAAAGCCATGTGGGACAGCAAACACAATCGACAGCAAGAAACAGAAGCAGATTTGTTTTCGTATGATTTTATGAAACGCAATGGCTATAACGTAAATGCAGTTGAATCAGCATTCAATATTTTAGCAAAAATGGGCGAGGGATCGAACTCCGATTTTATCACCAGAATGATGTCCTCACACCCTGATCCTGCAGACAGAGCGCAGCAAGCAAAAGAAATGGCGACAAACGATGGTCTGTACAAACCGTATGTAAAATTCTCCAAAACAACCAAAACAGCTGTGAAGCCTGCAAAAAAACCAATCAAAAAGAAATAGTTTTTCGATGACTAAAGATAGTTTTTATTCATAAAGGATAGCGAAGTTTCTTATGTGTAACTATTCGTAAAAACCTACGGTCGGTTTTTTTTATTTCTGCTTTGGATTTAGAAGTTCAAAAACAATCTTTAAGCATGGACTGTCTCGTTTTTTGCAAATCCAACAGTTTCACTGCACTAAATTACGCAGCATCATTTCCTACGATAATAAATTACTATAAATCAACTCACGTACTGATATGCAATAAAATTAGTATTAGTGAAATTTTTATTCATAAAATATAATAATATGACGATTCGAAAAGCGACCGTTGCAGATGTAGATGATATTTTTAAGCTCATTAAAGAACTTGCAGTTTTTGAAAAAGAACCACACGCAGTTGAAATTTCAACAGACGATTTGCGCAAAGATGGCTTTGGAGAAAATCCACTTTTTGAAGCTTTCGTCGCTGAAGTTGATAATAAAATTCTTGGCATGGCACTATACTATAACCGATATTCGACTTGGAAAGGAAAAACAATTCATCTTGAAGATTTAATTGTTTCTAAGTCCGCTCGCGGAAAAGGCATTGGAATGGCACTTTATACTGAAATTCTTAAAGAAGGAAAAAAACAAAATGTGCGTCGCATTGAATGGAATGTTTTAGATTGGAACACAACTGCCATCAGTTTTTATGAAAAAACGGGCGCAAAAGTACTACATGAGTGGTGCAATGCGCAGATTGATATAGTCGCAGTGCGTGATTTTTTAAATCGCTAAAAAATCATTATATCATAAAAAAAACCTCTTGTTCATTGCTGAAAAAGAGGTGTTTTTTGGAAAGTAGTTAGCAATCTATACAAGTTTTTTTGTAAAATATAATAGCATTAATTGCGATATGCAATTGACTCTTCAATCCACGTTTTAACACTTGCTACACGACTATCAGAATAATCAACTTCGCTTAAACTTTCAGTAGTCCAAAAAAACCATTTTCCTGTTTTTACACCATTTTCAAAATTTCCAATAGACATCTTGTTTCCCGAAGCGTCAAATGACGTCCACTGTCCGTGAACTTTGCCATCTTTGTAAAAACCGGTTTGACTTATTTGTCCATTGTCGTAAAAATAAACAGATTTAACCAATCCATCTATAATTTCATGTTTTGGTGCTACCTTTTGAGCAAAAATTACTACTGAAAATAACAATGCTCCCATAATCATAAACTTTTTCATCACTTTTGTATTTTTAAATTAATATTAACTCAACAAAGATAACAATTTATTTACATTAAATACATTTAAATTTTACAATTTAATAACATTAGGCAAAATTTAACATTTTATGATTCTAATTGTGGGGGCGTCTAAAAATTAAGTTAAACTTTAACTTTAAAGTAAACCATTAAATTTATTAAGATCATTAAGTTGTTCCTTGTTTAATTTTCTTAATATGCTTAATGGTAATTTGCTAAAAATGCAATTAAAAAGATTTATATTTATTTGCAACTGAGTTTTTAGAGGTGGCTTTGTTTTATATTTATTGTTTTGCAAATTGGTAGCAAAAACGCGACATAATACCAAGCACCAATTTAAATTAGTCTATTATTTTTTGGTATTATGGCGTTATATTATGAAAGTAGCCCGATTTTTATTGGACTATTTTGACCCGAGCCTGATATAGCGAATATGCGAAGCAATGCATAAACGGTATAATTTAAAAGCTATAGTTCTGAAAAAATATATATACCACCTCATGTTTTCAGCACTATATTAAATAGAAAAAACCCTGCATTAATCGAAATTAAAGCAGGGTATAAATTTTTTATGCTAATAAATTTACGGTTATTTCACAATCTGTCCTCTAATTTCTCCTGAGGGAAACGCTGCACTATGCAAATTTACATAGTAAAGTCCGGCATTTAAATCCGCTTCTTGAGTTGCATTAAGTGCAACGCTTGTATACGTTATCGGAGAAACTAAATTTCCCAATGAAAATTCAACTGGACCACTTGTGCCAGCTGCGCCTTTGTGAATGTGCCCAGCAGCAGGAGATGCCAAAGTATGCGTAACAGTTAAGGTAAATATTTTTGTTGAACTGTTAAATATTAGTACTCCAGCGCCTGATGCAGTTGATGAATTTGGCGTTGTTTCATTCATTCCATTTAGCGCAACTTTGTATGTTACATTTGGATTTGTAACAACTGGATCATCGTCTTTATCACATGAAAAAACAAATAATGTTAAAATAAAAACGGATAAAATTTTAAATAGATATTTCATAATTTTTTTTAAGTGAATAATAATTAATATGTTTTGAATAATTAAATTAATATAAGTTGGAGAAGAAACTTACTTTATTATAATTAAATATAATTAAATTTATAGGTAATTTTAAATTTTTAACAAATAATTAATAATTGACTAACTGTAATTTTAGTCCCAATTCTAAAATCATACTGGCACAAACAAATTAATACGAAACTCGCAATACTATCATGCGATTTCAAGTTTATAGGGGTCAATCAAATATATTTTACATTATTAAAGACACATATGGGAATATCTTGTCGACATAAAAAAAGCATTTTTTATTATAGTAGTCGAATTTTTCAATTTTATCCTATAAGCATATCACCAATTTCATAGCCATTTAATTTAAATCTTAAAAGTCAACACTGGTTTCGGCGCATGGTTCATTAAATCTTCGCTAATGCTTCCAACAAAAAAGTGAGCAAAAGTAGTGCGACCATGCGTGCAAACACCAATAATATCTGCATTCACTTTGTTTGCGAAATTCAAAATTCCTTTTTCAACATTCGTGTCATTATATATATGTAAAGAATAATCTGTTAAATCATAATCCTGCATAAAGTCTGCCATCCGCTTTTCAGCAACAATATTTGACTTAAAACTGTTTGGCGTGTTGATCATCACTAAATTCAAATGCGCTTTGAAAACTTTCGCAAATGCAACCAATTTTTCAAATGGTTTTTTAATTTCCTTTGAAAAATCTGATGCAAACACCAAATTATTAGTCGCAAAATCGGTTGTTTCTTGTTTAATAACTAAAACTGGAATGCTTGACGACCGAACAATTTTTTCTGTGTTTGAACCAATCAACATATCTTGAAAACCCGATTGCCCGTGTGACCCCATAACAATCAGATCCACATCATGTTCTTTACTATATTTTACAATTCCTTGGAAAGCCTTTTCAATTTTGGCGACAGCACTAATTTTGACCCCATCTAAAAAATTTTCGTCCATCAAGTCGTCAAGACGTTCATTGGTTTTGGTCAAAAAAAGCATCACTTCAGGAATGTTTACGCCACTGCTAACAGCGTCGTTCATATGTGTTGGTAAGTCCAAAAGGTTCAACAGCAAAAGTTCTGCTTGATGTTCTTTTGCAATTTGTGCGGCCACTTTTAAGGCATACATGGCATGGTCAGAAAAATCGGTAGGTACTAAAATTCGTTTCATAGGTTTTTTTGTTACAGATGAATTATAAGTTTGATTTTCAATAAATTAAAGGTACTAAAAAGATTTAATGTTTTTGCATAAACAAACATTTTTTAGTTTTAAAAAAAAAACATATATTTGCACCGTTATTTAAGTAAAACACATAATGAGGCACGCATGGCGTGCCTCTTTTTATAGCTACCATGACATTCAAAGAACAAGTGAAACAACTTTTAGATGCAGGTTTGGCAGAAAAGCCTTCTGTATTTTTGACAGATTTTACAATCACTGACGCCAATAAGATAATTATAACGCTTGATGGAGACAATGGCGTGCAGTTGCAAGACTGTATGGATATCAGTCGTGCAATTGAACATAATTTGGATCGAGAAGAAATAGATTTTGGACTTGAAGTAGCATCAGTTGGCGTGGGAACACCACTAAAAATGACCCGTCAATATATTAAAAATATTGGCAGAATGTTGATCGTGAAAGTTGGTGACCAAACGATTGAAGCCATTTTAACAAATGCAAACGAAGAAAACATTACACTTTCTTGGGAAGCAAGAGAACCTAAAAAATTAGGAAAAGGTAAAGAAACTGTTCAAAAAATTGAACAAATTTCATATGCAGACATAACCGAAGCAATAGTTACAGTAACATTTTAATAAGACAAAATACGCATGGAAAATTTAGCATTAATCGATTCATTTTCAGAGTTTAAAGACGACAAACTCATTGATCGTGTAACGCTTATGGCCATATTAGAAGATGTTTTTAGAAACGCTCTTAAAAAGAAATTTGGCTCTGACGATAATTTTGATATCATCATCAACCCAGACAAAGGCGATATGGAAATTTGGCAAAGACGCGTGATCGTAGCAGACGACGATTTGGATTTAGACCATTTGGAAATTACGCTCACAGACGCACGAAAAATTGAACCCGATTTTGAAATTGGCGAAGAAGTTTCCGAAGAAGTCAAACTTATTGACTTAGGGAGAAGAGCTATTTTGGCATTGCGTCAAAATCTTATTTCGAAAATTCACGAACACGACAATACAAATCTTTATAAGCAATTCAAAGATTTAATCGGCGATATTTTCACAGCAGAAGTGCATCATGTTCGGCCACGCGTAGTGATTCTTATGGATGATGATGGCAATGAAATTGTTTTGCCAAAAGAAAAACAAATTCCATCTGATTTTTTCAGAAAAGGAGATAGCGTTCGTGGTATCATTGAAAGCGTAGAATTGAAAGGTAACAAGCCTTCAATCGTTATGTCTCGTACGTCTGAAAAATTCTTAGAAAAACTTTTCGAACAAGAAATTCCAGAAGTTTTCGACGGATTAATTATAGTAAAAGGCGTTGTAAGAATTCCTGGTGAAAAAGCAAAGGTTGCCGTAGATTCCTATGATGATAGAATTGATCCAGTTGGCGCATGTGTTGGAATGAAAGGCTCTCGGATTCACGGTATTGTGCGAGAGTTGGGCAACGAAAACATTGATGTTATAAACTACACAACCAATACACAACTATATATTACAAGAGCATTGAGCCCAGCAAAAGTATCTTCCATAAAAATAAATGAAGAAACTAAACGTGCAGAAGTTTTCTTGAAGATTGAAGAAGTTTCAAAAGCCATTGGTCGAGGCGGACATAATATCAAATTAGCAAGCTTATTAACTGGTTATGAATTAGATGTTATTCGCGAAGGCGTTGTTGCAGATGAAGAAGATGATGTTGAATTGTCGGAATTTTCAGATGAAATTGAAGCTTGGATTATTGAAGAATTTGCAAAAATAGGTTTGGATACCGCACGAAGCATTTTGAAACAAAATGTTGCGGATTTGGCACGAAGAACCGACCTTGAAGAAGAAACAATTATTGATGTAATGAACATTTTGAAAGATGAACTAAACGGATAATTAATTTTTCTTTACTAAAAAAACAAAAACACCGAGTCCGATTGCATATATTTGCACTCAAATTGGGCGAAATCAACAAAACTTGCATGATATTTGATGAACTGTCAAAAAAATTGCAAAAAATAGGTCCAAAATAAAAAGGTTTTATGTCTGAAGAAAGAGTTATTAGAATAAACAAGGTTTTACGCGAATTTAATATTTCGTTGGAAAGAGCTGTGGATTTTTTGAAAGAAAAAGGAATTAATATTGATTCCAATCCAAACGCTAAAATTTCTGACCAAGAATTTGGCATACTTCAAAATCAGTTTGCCAGCGACAAAGGAAGCAAAGACGCATCAAAAGAAGTGGGAGAAGAAAAGCGTAAAGAAAAGGAAGCAATAAGAATTGAGCGCGAAAAAGAAATTGAAGACAAACGTCGAGCAGACGAAGAACGCTTTCGTTTGCAAGAAGTTATAAAAGCAAAAGCAACTGTCTTAGGTCCAAAACAAGTGGGGACAATTGATTTGAATCCTCAAAAAGTAGTGGCGGTTGAAGTTCCTGTAAAAATTGTTGAAGCACCAATTGAAAAAACTATCGAAATTGTTGAACCAGTATTGGTATCAAATCGGCAGGAATCTAAAGGTGTACTCGGTACAATTCAATTGCCAAGCGAGAAACCTAAGTCGGATAAAAAAACACAAAAAATTGTACCTACTGTTGCTCCTGTTAAAGAGGAAATCGTAAAAGTTGTTGCTGAACCAGTTGTCGAATTGCCACCAGAGGAAGTTGTAACGCAGTATGTTCAATTAAGCGGTCCAACGTTTTCTGGGCAGACTATTGATTTATCTCAGTTTAACAAACCGAAGAAAAAATCAGACGCGCCACCGAAAATTACTCCAAATAAACCAGGCGCTCCAAACGCAATAAGCAGTAATGCTAACAAAAACAAAAGGAAAAGAATTCCGCTTAAGCCAGGTGCGCCTGCGCCAGCTACTCCGCGAGTTGCAGGAGCTAATCCAAATAAAATTACACCAAACGTTGGCGGTGCTGCAGCAAACAGAGGCAATGCACGTGGCGGAAGTTTTGTAAAAAGCAACCGACCAGCCATTACTGCAAAAGTTGAGCCCACAGAAGAGGAAGTTAAAAATCAAATTCGCGAGACACTTGAAAAACTTCAAGGAAAGGGCGGTAAATCGAAAGCGGCGAAATATAGAAGAGATAAAAGAGACACGCACCGTCAAAAATCTGATGATGAACAACGTGCTATCGATGAAGGAAGCAAAACCATAAAAGTGACAGAATTCGTTACTGTTGGCGAAGTCGCAACAATGATGGATGTGCCAATCACGAAAGTAATTGGAACTTGTATGTCACTTGGAATCATGGTTACCATGAACCAACGTTTAGATGCAGAAACATTAACAATAGTTGCTGACGAATTTGGTTTTGAAGTAGAATTTATTTCAACAGAACTTGAAGACACGATTCAATCTGATGAAGACGCACCTGAAGATTTATTGGAACGTGCACCTATTGTTACCGTTATGGGACACGTAGATCACGGAAAAACATCTTTGTTGGATTACATTCGAAGCGAAAATGTTATTGCAGGAGAATCGGGTGGTATCACACAACACATTGGAGCATACGGTGTTAAGTTAGACAATGGACAAAAAATTGCATTCCTTGACACACCAGGTCACGAAGCCTTTACGGCGATGAGAGCGAGAGGTGCGCAGGTCACGGATATTGCAATTATCGTTATTGCGGCTGATGACGACATTATGCCACAAACCAAAGAAGCAATTTCACACGCACAAGCAGCTAATGTTCCAATTATATTTGCAATCAACAAAATTGATAAACCTAATGCAAATGTTGAGAAAATTAAAGAAAAACTCGCCGGTTTAAACCTTTTGGTAGAAGATTGGGGCGGTAAAATACAATCACATGACATTTCTGCAAAAACAGGTGTCGGCGTTAAAGAATTATTAGAAAAAGTTTTGCTTGAAGCGGAAGTTTTAGAGCTTAAATCTAATCCGAATAAGGTTGCTTCAGGAACTGTTGTAGAAGCATTTTTGGACAAAGGAAAAGGATATGTCTCTACAATTTTAGTACAAAACGGAACGTTGAAAGTTGGCGACTATATGCTTGCTGGAAAAAATCACGGTAAAATCAAAGCAATGCACGATGAACGTGGAAATGTCGTTAAAGAAGCAGGACCTTCGACGCCAGTTTCCGTACTCGGATTGGACGGTTCAGCAACCGCGGGAGACAAATTTAGCGTTTTTGCCGACGAACGTGAGGCAAAAGCAATTGCCGCGAAGCGCACGCAATTAATGCGTGAACAATCCGTTCGTGTGCAACGTCACATTACACTTGATGAAATTGGACGTAGAATCGCTTTAGGTCAATTTAAAGAATTAAACATCATTCTTAAAGGAGATGTTGACGGTTCAGTTGAAGCACTTTCAGATTCATTCTCGAAATTGTCTACGCCTGAAATTCAAATTAATATCATACATAAAGGCGTTGGAGCCATTACGGAAACTGACGTGATGTTGGCATCCGCATCAGACGCAATCATTATTGGATTTAATGTGCGACCAGCTGGAAATGCACGGCAACTGGCAGATAAAGAAGAAATTGATATTCGATTCTATTCTATTATTTACGCTGCGATTGATGATTTGAAAGATGCAATGGAAGGCATGTTGGCACCAGAAATGAAAGAAGAAGTTTTGGGTACTGCTGAAATTAGAGAAATATTCAAAATTTCTAAAGTTGGCTCAATTGCAGGATCGATGGTTATGGACGGAAAAATTACCAGAAATTCTAAAATCAGAATTATCCGCGAAGGCGTTGTAGTTTTCACAGGCGAACTATTAGTACTAAAACGTTTCAAAGACGATGTGAAAGAAGTCTTAAAAGGATATGATTGTGGAATTCAAATCAAAAACTTTAATGATATCGAAGAACGAGATGTTATTGAAGCTTATCATGAAGTTGCAATTAAGAAAAAACTTAAATAGAAAATATCCCGACATGTTCGGGATTTTTTTTTTATATTGAAAATTTTTAAAATTGATAATTTTTGCTAAATCATTATTATAATATATACCGAACAAAATTAAATCAAAGTATTGCAAGTCATCATTAAAGCTATATGTAAAATATAAAATAACTGCGAAAATTTACGCTATAATAGAACACGTCAATTTAAATTGAGTTACTTTTGAAAATAAAATTAATTATGCAAAAGCAAAAACTTTCAACTATAGTCGCAGGAACAATGAACTGGGGCGCTTGGGGCAAAAAACTCTCTGAAACTGAGATGGCAAAACGTATTGAATTTTGCCTGGAAAATAATGTTTCCTCTTTTGATCATGCGGATATATATGGTGGATATACTACCGAAGCCGAATTTGGAAAAGCTTTTACAGCGTCAAAAATTGACAGAAAAAATGTGCAGTTTATAACCAAGTGTGGCATACAATCAGTAGCCGACAACAGATCGACCACCATCAAACATTATAATTATTCGAGAGCACATATTATCAAAAGTGTCGACAATTCACTACAAAATTTACAAACAGACTACATAGATGTAGTACTTTTACATCGCCCAAGTCCGCTTTTGGATGCGCATGAAGTGGCTGACACCGTTTTTGAACTTATTCGTGATGGAAAAATTATGGAATTCGGTTTGTCAAATTTTTCACCACTTCAGACTGAATTATTGCGAGAAAAAATTAAAGTTGAATACAACCAAATTCAATTTTCAGCAACAAATCTTGATGCCATGTCTGACGGAAGTTTGGACTACATGCAGTCCAACCACATCCACGCGATGGCATGGAATCCGCTCGGAAGCACTTTCAAGTCCAACGACGAAAAATCCATTCGAGTAAAAGCAATTTCTGACAAATTAGGTTTAAAATACAATGTTTCTGCTGAAGTGATTTTGTTTGCATGGATTCAAAAGCATCCTGCAAATATTCTTCCAGTTTTTGGAACAACTGATTTTGATCGCATTAGAAATCTTGCAAAATCATCAGAAGTAGATTTACAACTTGAAGATTATTTTGCGATATGGGAAGCGAATTTGGGAAGAAAAGTGGATTAAATGTAAAATAAGTATTGCCAATTTGATAGCAACAAAGTCTGATTTTTAAGAATTTTGTCTTCGCAGTCTTTGCAGCTTTGGGGTAATACTTTTAATGCGTTATTAGCGTCAACTTTTTAGCTTAAAATGTACAATTACATATCTTCAACTGATAATGATTGATAGTCAATTTCATAATTTTCGAAATTATTTTCAACTAATTTCACTGCTTTTAACTGCAATACGTTAATACTAATTTTAGATTTATTCATTTTTACTTCAGCAATAACTGCTTTTTTCTCAATTTCATTAACAGCGACAATGTCAATTTCATTGTTGTTGTTTTGTTCCCAATAAGATCCAATTGCTGAAAATTGATTGGCTAAAATCATTTTTTCTGTAAAATATTTTTCCAAAATTTTACCACTGTACGTCGAAAAGTCGTTTTTGACAATGTTTTTCAAATAGTCAAAATTACCAATTTCAACGGCAGATTTATACATATAAATGTACCTAAACCAAAATTTCAAAAAATTGTCCTCAATATAATATTTTTGTTTTCGGCTGTTTGGTTTCGCAAAAATCGGTTTGACACTTTTGATAATATTGAAATCGGTTTCTAATTTTTCCAAATATGGACCCACGCTTTTTTCGAGTATGCTTTCCATATCCGTTCGTGAAGTTTTTGATGCGGAAATCAATGATAATATAGAAAAATAGGTATTGTAGTCTCTTCCAAAATCATCAATCAAAACGTTCTTACCTTCGTCTACAAGTAATGAATTATTTTTAAAAATTTCATCCAACATGGCGTTTAAGTTTGTGCAGTTTTTATCCATAAACAGTGCTACATATTTTGCAACACCACCTGTTATTGCGTATAATGCAAGCAAATCTTCGTTTTTATAATCGGGATTGTGATCCGACAGTATTTTTTTTAAGGTTCGAACATCAAATGATTTCAGAAATATTTTCTCGTCTGCTCTGCCAAAAAGTGGCTCTTTTATGTTTTGAAAGATCTTTGTCATTAAGGAATAAACAGAACCCGAAAAAATAACATGCATTTTTGACGTGGCTTTTTGTAAATCCCAAATTTTTTGAATTTCACTATAAAGCGATGGATTTATATTGTATAATTCTTGAAATTCATCAATAACCAAGGTAAAAGGACTAACTTTTGATTGTTCCATCAAAAAATCAAACAGCACCGCAAATGTTTTTATCTTACCAAAAACTTTAAATTTCAATTGACTTTCAATTTCGTAAGTAAAGTCTGCGCACAAGAGCGCCTCACTTTTTTTGCTTACAAACAAATATAAATATGGTGATTTTTTAAACGCTTCGAGTATTAAACTTGTTTTACCAACACGTCTTCGACCAACAACAATCGTCATTTTTGAAGATTTTTGCGACATTTCGGTCGTGTTTTGCAACAGTTTTATTTCTTTTTCTCTATTATAAAATTTCATCATCTAATTATTTAAAATACAAATGTACGATATTTTTTATAAATTTTATTACTGTATCAAAACTTACTGTAATTATATTTACAGTAATTATATTTACAATAATTTATTTCATTGTTGTTTTACAAATTTAACACGCATAGAGTAGGTAAATTTTTCATTATCATTTATAAATAATATCCATATCAAGTAATAATTGATTATTTTTGAAACAGCTATGATAAACAAACGTTTGCTAATACGGAATTTATTAGCTCACAACGATGAGTGTTCTTTTTACGACAAAAAACGGCAACTAAATTTGCATCATCGCGAGGGAAAAGCAAAATTTCTTAAGCATATTTGCGCGCTTTCAAATTCCAATCCGAACAATAATTCTTATATTGTCGTTGGTGTCGAAGATACTGATAATGAAATTGTTGGCGACGATTTTTTTGACGACAGTCGCATTCAAAATCTTGTGAATGCTTTCTTGGATAATCCACCTACAATCCAATATGAAAATGTGCCTTTTCCAAACTTGCGCAAAGAAAAAGTTGTTGGTTTAGTGACCATAAAGTCTAATAAAAAAGTGTCGAGTTTCAAAAAAAATATCCACATGATTACGGCAAACGCTGTTTTTATGCGACTGGGTAGTAACTCTGTTCCTGCAATAAATAAAATTGAAAAGAATTTTCTAAATGTTCAAATTGTCGCATCCATAGAAAACGCATCGCGCAACAGCATTGGCGATACGCTCGACGGTGTGATGGATTTTGTGAATGTTCGACACGCCGATATTCCTTCAAATTACAAAGTTTTTAAAGAACTTTTCGTGGTTTGCTGGTCGGGAATTCCAAAAAAAGTGCGCGAAAACACCTATTTTTCTCGTGTTGATATTGAATTGATAAACGAGCAGGTCAAACTTTTTTATTCCGCGCAAGACGACGTGACGATTTCGTTCGATCAACATAGCTTTACGATTGTTGAGTTTGTGCCACTTGGGCTTAACGACAAAACGAGTTTCTATCCACTTGAAGAAGTTACGATTCGATTTTTTGAAAACGGCTATTACAAAATCGATAGAAATATGCTTTTCGAGCCGCCTGTTTTCAATCGAAAAATGTTGTTTCATATCTATAATTCTAATTTATTTCTGATTGATAAACTTCAAAAAAATCAAGAACTTTCTGATCGTGAACTGCGAGATTTAGCATTTTTGCCATCAACTTTAATGATCTGCTACCTCAATGGATTTGAAAATGCAAAAAAAATTTTAATAGATGCACGAGCGGAACTGAAACCATATAAAAATGTATTTGCAAATTTCAAAGAGTCAATGCGGATTTTGAGAAAAATGAAGTATGATAAGTGAGTCGAAAGTTAAAAAGTCGTAAAGTTTAAACGTTTTGCACTCAATAAAATTCTCAAAATTACGATAAACATGGTGTATTATAAGGAAGTGGTGACGCGTAAAAGTAACATTTTCAATATAAATTGTTACAGTAAATCTTTGTTCACAATCCAAATTTTCAAAAAACTTTTATATTTTTGACGTTTTTATAACAAATTGTTAAAAATATCAAATAAACGTGAAAATATATAAGTTTGGTGGCGCATCTGTGAAAGATGCAGATGGAATAAAAAATGTTTACGAAGTTTTGCAAACTGTTGGTTATCAAGATGTATTGTTGGTAGTTTCGGCAATGGGAAAAACTACTAATGCCTTAGAAATTGTTGCGAAAGACTATTTTGAAAAGTCGCACACTTTATTGTCAAGCATTCAAGATGTAAAAAAATATCATAATCAAATTTTGATGGATTTGTTTGAAGATGAAAAACACGACGTTTTTACGGCAGTAAATCAGCATTTTTTAGATTTAGATTATTTTTTAGGACATAATAAATCGCCAAACTATAACTTTATTTATGATCAAATTGTAAGTTTAGGCGAACTAATTTCAACGACAATTCTGAGTTTTTATATGAACTTTCGAGGCATCGAAACGCAATGGATTGATGTTCGAGATTTCATAAAAACCGATGATGTTTATAGAGATGCCGATGTGCAGTGGGAACTGACGCAGGTGAATATTTCAAAAAACATAAAAAAGAAAACCTTGAATATTACGCAAGGATTTTTGGGATCGGATGCCAATGGTTTTACCACTACTTTGGGTCGTGAAGGTTCGGATTACACGGCCGCCATTTTTGCTTATTGTCTCAATGCAGAAAGTGTTACCATCTGGAAAGACGTGCCAGGAGTGATGAACGCCGACCCAAGATATTTTGAAAATGCAACTTTGCTTAACCAAATTTCATATCGAGAAGCAATTGAATTGGCTTTTTATGGCGCAAGCGTAATTCATCCAAAAACGCTGCAACCATTGCAAAAAAAGGAAATTCCGCTGCATGTAAAATCATTTATAAACCCAACTTTAGCGGGTACAAGCGTCTCAAAAGGAAAAGATTTGGAGCCACAATTACCTTGTTTTATTGTCAAAAAAAATCAATTGTTGGTTTCGCTTTCGTCCATTGATTTTTCGTTTATTATGGAGGAAAACATCAGTGAAATTTTCGGGTTGTTGCATCAATATAAAATGAAAGTAAGTTTAATTCAAAATTCTGCCATTAGTTTTTCAATTTGTGTGGAAGATAAATTTAATAATTTTGATGCGCTTAAAAACATACTTTCGAAAAAATTTAAAGTGTCGTTTAACGCAAACGTATCGCTTTACACCATTCGCCATTTTGATGAAAAAGCCACTGCGATTGTAGAACTTAACAAAGAAGTATTGTTGAAACAAATCAGTCGTGAAACCTTGCAAATTGTAACTAAAGAAGCCATTTGACTTTTAAATATAGCTATGATTATACTTCAAAAAGCTGTTTTTTCTGACGCGGAAAATATTCTAAATATTGCAAAAACAACGTTTTCCGAAACTTTTTTGGAACACAATACAGTCGAAAATTTAAATTTATATTTAGACGAACATCTTACTTTGTTGTCTATTTCAAATCAATTGTTAAATTCAAGTTCTAATTTTTATTTAGCATTTATAAATAATGAGATTGTTGGCTATCTAAAAGTAAATTTTGCCGATGCGCAAACAGAATTGCGAGATAAAGTTTCGTTAGAAATTGAAAGAATTTATGTTTTAAAATCATATCACAGACAAAAAATTGGGCAAGCGTTGATGGACAAAGCCATTAAAGTTGCGAAAGCGTCAGGATTGCAATATGTTTGGCTCGGCGTTTGGGAAAACAACAAAAAAGGTATAGCTTTCTATCAAAAAAATCGCTTTGATATTTTCGATACACACGTTTTTATGATTGGAAGTGATAGTCAGACGGATTTTTTAATGAAGTTAAACATCTAAAAAATAATGTATTATGAAAAATATAGAAAATAATTCATATTTTATTTGGTAATTACAATATAAATGTGAAATCTTTGTAAAAATAATTAAAACGATGTTTTCAAATAAAAAAATGATGTGTTGTATGATGTGGAAATCTTCCGCAAAGGACAATATTGCATAATTTTTAAACAAAAATATATACAATTTAAACCTTTGCAAATCGCAAAGGTTTTTTTTATAAAATAAATTTAAATAAATCTCAAAATGAAAAATTTCGGTCAAAAAATGTCAATGTGTTGTATGATGATGTGTATGTGCACTTCAAATGGACACGACCATAAGCGACCCAAATAACGATAGATGTTCTATTTTTAAAAGTCCCTTTGGTTTGCTATCCAAAGGGACTTTTTTTATACACATAATCAAGAATCTAAAATAAATAACAACAAATAATTTTCAATAAATTTAATATTCAACAACCTTTTTTTAAAACCTTTTTATCATGAGCAATTTAAAATTTTCAACAAACGCCTTACACGCTGGACACGACACAACAAAAAATGCAGGAACAAGAGCGGTTCCAATTTATCAAACAAGTTCTTATGTTTTCAACAATTCTGACCATGCAGCCAATCTTTTTGGTCTTGCCGAAGCAGGATTTATTTACACAAGACTCAACAATCCCACGAACGACATTCTTGAGCAACGCCTCGCCACGCTTGAAGGCGGAATCGGAGCTGTGGTTACAGCGTCGGGGACAGCAGCTATTTCAACGGCACTTTTGGTACTTTTAAAAGCAGGCGATCACATTGTAGCATCAAGTAGTTTGTATGGAGGAACTTACAATTTATTGAAAGTAACGTTACCTCGTTTAGGCATCACAACAACATTTGTTAATCCAGAAAACGCAGAAAATTTTACCAACGCCGCACAAGAAAACACCAGAGTGTTTTTTGCTGAAAGTCTTGGAAATCCAAAATTAGATGTGTTGGATTTGAAAGCCATTTCGGCGGCAGCCAAAGCATTTAAAGTTCCTTTCATTGTTGACAATACGGTCGCAACACCATATTTATTGAATCCAATCGCGCATGGTGCCGACATTGTAATTCACTCGTTGACAAAATATATTACAGGAAACGGAACCTCTTTGGGCGGTGTGATAATCGATGGCGGAAACTTTGATTGGAGCAATGGAAAATTCCCAGAATTTACTGAACCATCCTTAGGATATCATGGTTTAAAATATTACGAAGCCCTTGGCGCTGCCTCGTTTATTGCGAAAGTTCGTATTGAAGGTTTGAGAGATTTTGGTGCCGCTTTAAGTCCTTTTAATGCTTTTCAAACCATTCAAGGATTGGAAACATTAGAAATTCGAATCAAAAAACATTCAGAAAATGCATTGGCATTAGCCACTTGGTTGCAAACGCAAGAAGAAGTTTTGTGGGTGAATTACCCAGGTTTGGAAACATCAAAATATAAAAAATTAGCAGACCAATATTTGCCTGAAGGCAAAAGTGGCATTATCACATTCGGATTAAAAGGCGGATTTGAAGCTGCAAAAAAAGTGGCAGATGAAACAAAATTGTTTTCGCTTTTAGCAAATATTGGCGACACAAAATCGCTGATTATCCATCCAGCAAGCACTACGCATCAACAACTTTCTGATGCTGAGCAAGAGGCAACAGGCGTGACAAAAGATTTGATTCGTTTGTCGGTTGGCATTGAAAACATTGATGATTTGAAAGCGGATTTGCAAGCAGTATTTGAAACACTTTCGGTGCCGACATTCATTTAAGGTTTTTTTGGAAAACTACCAAGTCAAAGCCATAGGCAAACTTGGTAGTTTCTTATTTTTTCAACAGAACAAATTATTTCTACAACACAATAATATTATGTTACAAAAAATAATAATTTCAGATTTTACTTTGCAAAACAATTTAAAGCTTTCAAACATTGAACTGTCTTATCAAATTTTTGGGCAACCAATCGGCTCTGCGCCAGTGATTTTAGTGAACCATGCGTTAACAGGAAATTCAAATGTAGCTGGAGAAGATGGTTGGTGGAATAGTTTGATTGGCATCAATAAAACAGTGGATACAGAAATTTTTACGGTTTTGGCTTTTAATATTCCAGGGAATGGGTATGATGGCGAAGCACATAATTTGATTGAAAACTATAAAGATTATGTTAGCGCGAATATTGCCGAAATTTTTTGGCAAGGACTTTTTCAACTTAAAATAGATTCACTTTTTGCAGTAATAGGAGGAAGTCTCGGTGGTGGAATTGCATGGGAAATGGCGAAACTGCAACCATCAAAAATTGAAAATCTTATTCCGATAGCAACCGATTGGAAAGCAACAGATTGGATAATTGCAAATGTTTTGGTTCAGGACAACATTTTAAACAACTCTATAAATCCAATTGAAGATGCCCGAGCGCATGCCATGCTTTTATACCGAACGCCCGAGTCGTTTAAGGAGAAGTTTCGTAGAAATTTGATTCAAAATTCTAACGAGTTTGCCATTGAAAAATGGTTGAAAAATCATGGAACAAAGCTTAAAAACCGGTTTGAACTATCTTCATATAAACTGATGAATCACTTACTAAAAACAATTAATTTCGCAAAAACCGACACCGAATTTGTTTGGATTGCTAAAAATATTTCTGCAAACATTCATATAGTTAGTATCGATTCTGATGCGTTTTTTACGGCAAACGAAAATCGTCTAACTTATGAACATTTAAGTACTTTAAAAAATAATGTATGGTATCATGAAATAAAATCCATTCATGGACATGATGCTTTTTTGATAGAATATGAACAGTTAATTAAATTTTTGAAACCCATTTTTGCAAATGTCAAGAAATGGGTAGAACCTGCATACAATTAGAGACCGCTATAATTTTTCAAAACAATACACTACTTTTGACATTCAAGCGTTTTTAGTTCTATGTTAAAAAGTCTTTTTAGTTTTCTATTAATTTTATATTGTTTTGTGCTTTCAGCGCAAGAAATTTCATTGAAAGAAACAAAAAAAGTCTTAATCAAAGCCGATACTGTTTCAATTTTTAAAACCAGTATCAACCCAAGTTTCTTTGAATTAAAAACAGCCGATAATCAGCTTATTGACACATCCTTTTATAAGGTAGATTATAAAAAAGCGTTACTAACTATAAACAAAAAAAAATATTTTCCAAAGGATAGTTTAGTTGTAAGTTTTTACAAATATCCAGATTTTTTGACCAAATCGTATAGTGTTTTTGATGATGCGAAAATCGTTCCGAATGGAAGCGCCACGAGCAATCTCTACAAAATTGAGAAAACCATGATTAAAGAATTTGTACCTTTTGATGGACTTAATACTTCGGGAAGCATTACAAGAGGTTTGACGATTGGAAACAATCAAAATGCAGTTGTAAATTCTGCCTTGGATCTGCAAATTTCAGGCAAATTATCTAACAAAATTTCATTAAGAGCGTCTATCCAAGATAGTAACATACCGTTGCAACAAGGCGGATATTCACAAAAATTAGATGAATTTGACCAAGTATTTATTGAACTTTTTGCAGACAAATGGAGCCTTCGAGCAGGCGATTTATTTCTTGAAAACAGACAATCTCAATTTTTAAATTTCAATAAGAAGGTGCAAGGGTTGTCGGCAATTCATAGTTTTGGAACGCCAAATAACCTGACAAAAGTTTTTGCAACCGCTGCTTTGGTGCGAGGACAATATGCCAGAAGCACTTTTGTCGGAGCAGAAGGAAATCAGGGTCCGTACAAACTCAGAGGTCAGAACGATGCACTTTTTGTACTTATCGTTTCAGGTTCGGAGCGCGTTTTCGTAAACGGTATTTTGCTAAAACGTGGCGAAAACAATGACTATATTATTGACTACAATGCGGGCGAAATCCGTTTTACAAATCTATTTTCGATTACGTCCGAAATGCGAATAAATGTAGAATATCAATTCTCAGATAGAAGTTTCACTCGTTTTGTTGGCTATGCAGGAGCAACACATCAATCAAAAAAATGGAATTTAGGTGGTTTTTTATATTCTGAAAATGATGCGAAAAATCAACCTTTGCAACAAAATTTGACTGTTGATCAGGTTCAAAATCTTGCATCGGCTGGCGACAATAATAATTTGATGTTTGCACCATCTGCTTTTCAAGATGTCTATTCGGACAATAAAATCCTATATAAAAAAACAATTGTTGGAGGCGCTGAAGTTTTCCAATATTCAAACCTTTCATCTGACATTTTGTTTAGTGTTCGGTTTAGTTTTGTGGGAATAAATGCAGGAAATTATGTGTTGCAAAACAGCAATGCAATTGGAAAAATTTATCGGTACGTGGCGCCAGTTGCTGGAGTTTTACAAGGAAATTTTGAGCCTATTGTCCGATTGACACCACCATCAAAAATTGCTATTGCTACTGTTATAGGACAATTTAATCCGTCCGAGAAAACAAACATAGACTTTGAAATGGGCATTTCCAATAAGGATGTAAATCTTTTTTCAAATATTAACGATAGCGATAATTCTGGATTTGCAGGCAAGATAAAAGCAAAACAACGTTTAGTTACGCGCCAGTGGAAAATAGATTATTTTGGAACATTTCAATTTATTCAAAAACAGTTTCAGCCAATTGAGCGCGTGTTGGCGATAGAATTTAATAGAGATTGGAACATCACAAATCCAACAGGAAATCAAAGCATTCTAACATCTGGTCTGTCTGCTTTGCTGCCTAACAGAGGTGTTATCAATTATAGTATTGAAAAAGTTAGTTTTTCAGATAGTTTCGATGGAGTTAGGCAACTTTTTAATACGCATCTAAAATTCAAACACATATCCGTAGATTCCGACAATAGCATTTTAAATAGTGATGGGAATGTATCAATTTCTAAATTTTTGCGCAGTCAAACAATCTCTAAATATAAATTCAAAAAAAATTGGATTGGAGGCAGTTTTCGATTTGAAGACAACAATGAAGTTATTCAAACAACGCAACAATTATCAAAATTAACTCAGAAATTTAGTGAAATTGGTGCTTTTGTTGGTCGTGGTGATTCAACTAAAATTTATGTGGAATTGGGAGTTTTACATAGAGCAAATGACAGTGTACAATCGGGAATTTTAAAAAGAGTAAATGTGTCCGATTCTTACTATCTGAAATCCAAACTTTTGCAAAATAATAGAACTAATTTATCAGTTTTTGCAAATTATAGAATCCTTAAATTTAATAATGATTTAATACAAGACATCCCTTCGTTGAACAGTAGGATTGTGTTTAATACCAGATTTTTTGACCAATTGATTCAAGCAAATTCGCTGTACGAAACCAATGCGGGAACTATTGCGCAACAAGAATTTACGTATATAGAAGTGGATGCTGGCAAGGGTATCTACACGTGGTTGGACTATAACCGTAACGGAATTCAGGAATTGCAGGAATTTGAAATTGCACAATTTTCAGACCAAGCAAAATATATTAGGGTGTTTTTGCCAAATCAAATTTTTGTAAATACGCATCAAAATAAATTTTCGCAATCGCTTGTTTTTAACCCAAATCAATGGCAAAATAGGGGAGGCCTCAAGAAAATTTTAACCCATTTTTACAATCAATCTTCGTTTTTGATAGATAGAAAAATTTTTAAAGTTGGCTCAAATTTTAATTTAAATCCTTTTGAAAGTGATAATCAAAATGTTTTAGGACAAAACAGCAATTTTAGAAATAGTTTTTTTTATAATCGGGGCAAGCAACGTCATTCTGTAACATACAACTATATTAATAATAAAACGGTAAGCTTGCTTTCTGTTGGTGGTCAAAAAAACAGCATTTCTTCAGATCAATTGCAATATCAGCATTTGTTCAAAAAGTCGTGGCTGTTTCAAGTTGAAGCTCAAAGTGGTGTGTCAAAATCGCAATCGGACAATTATACGTCACGTAATTTTGAGCTAAAAACCATTTCAGTAATGCCAAAAATATCATATTTATTTTCAAGAATGTCATCCTTAGAAATTTTTTATGATTTTCAAGATAAGCAAAACAAAATTGGTACATTGGAAGTATTGAAGCAACAGAAATTAGGTTTGATTTTTTTATATTCCAATGAAAAGCAATTTACAATAAATGGTGATTTCAGCTTGATAGACAATCAATTCACTGGAAATGCATTGACACCAGTGGCTTTTCAAATGTTAGAAGGATTGCCGAATGGCAAAAGTTTTACTTGGAAAGTGTTGGTTCAAAAAAAATTAACTTCTTTTTTAGATATAAATTTAAACTATCAAGCGCGAAAAAGCGCAGACATTCGTGCGATACAAACAGGAAGTATGCAGTTAAGAGCATTTTTTTGAGAACAATGTCTTATTACATAAAAAAAGTTGCTTTATTTAAAGTTTTTTTATTTATTTGTATTGATTATAAATCTGTACAAAACAAAAATTAATCTTTGCTGTATATTATTTAATTTTTAATAAAAACTACATTTTTAAATCTTGTCAGTTTATTATTTATTTTTGTTTTTATGAAAAAACTAATTTTTTATTTGGTATTATTTGCTGCTATAACTTTTAATACTATAAGTTATTCGCAGGATTTACCGCCTCCACCTGGTGAGCCACCGGTGTTTCCAATAAATTTGTCGCTATACGTTTTGGCGGTTGCTGCTGTTTGTTATGTGTTTTTACTTTATAAACAAAATAAAAAAAAGACAATTTGAAAATTAATTCAAATTGTCTTTTTCTTTTTTTTACATAATTTGTACAAATCAAATTTTATTAATTGCTAAAATATTAAGTTACAAAGTTGCTTTTACAAAGACTCTTTTTAAAACACCATTTTTTTCAGTACCTTGGACTTGAAGTTTAAATGTTTTTTTGGTTTTATGGAAAACATTACAGTGAATTAATTTTATATGCCCTACATATAAGTCATTTTTATAAACTTTTACTGCATTTTTATCATATTTGTTTTCTGGTTCTAATTCATACCTCAACATATCGCCAATATTAATTAAATCTGAACTAATTTTTGATTCTGATAAATTAGTGACTTCGGTTACAAAGGAGAGATTTTTAACAGGATTAAAATCTGCTAAAAATTCAAAGTTGTCAGTTGGTAAAAGTGCCTGAGTAAAGGCTAACATGTAAAATTTATGTTTTGCTTTGATAATATCAACATTCCAAAAATCAAAAAAATCTTTTGAGTCTAATCTTTCACTTTTAATTAAACGTTGCCCAAATATTTGCAAAACATTCTCAAAATATTCTTTTGAAGTGTCAGGTAATCCTTCATAATGTTCAAAACCTAACTTTTTAGCAACTTCGACTCCAGAACTATTGTACAAAAAACGAACACCATTGGACTCATTTTTTTTAATAATTCCAATAGAAATTCTTCTGCTCCCTTTTCCGGGGCGCCAAATAAGATGAATATTTCCTATTGCTTTCATATTAAACTTAAAGTTTTATGCATGCGTAAAGTTATTAATTTTGACATTAATATTTTTCTATTTTCTGATAATTTAAAGTTAATTAAATCTGTAGGTAAATTTGAATCAATATCTTGAATTATTTCTATAATTCTTTTTTCATCAAAATTATCTTTAACTCTATTTATAAATTTTGTAGTTTCATTTGGATAATTTTGTATTAGTAACGCTACCAATTCAAAATGTTTCGATTTTTCACCTATTGTTTCCCAGTGAATTTCAGATTTACCTTTATCAATATATGATTGCAACATTTGATTGTCTTTTATCATTTTCTCAACCTTCGCATCTTCGTGTTCTCTTCCTAAACAACAACCACTATCATAAATTGGCGCAAAATAAGAGCTGACATTATTTATTAAAATGTCAGTTGCCATCTCTTTTTTTTCTTTAGTTAGTAATTCAGCTTTTAAAATTTTTTTAAAGTTTTTAAAATAAACAGTTAAACCTTTATTTTTATTATATAGTGAATTATCAGTAACATTTTTTATGTGAGAATAATCAATAATAATTCCCCAATTTTCTTGATGTCTGTCTGAATTACCGATGATAGAATCAAAAACTATAATTTCGATGATGTTGTTAATGTAATATTCGAAATCAGATTTAATCAATGCTTGTCTAATAAACTGAAAAGTATAATGCTTCTTGTCTTTTTCGGAATCATATTTTTCATCAAAACCAGTCAAATAACGCTTTCCTTCAATTAATTGATTAACAGAATTATCTACCATTGACTTTGATAAACACCCAATTTTCTGTTTGTGGTTTTTATCATATGCAATATTATAGTCTAACATTTTAAATCCCAGCAACTGACCAATTTTCGATGACACAATTTCTGACCAAAATTCAGTTGGATATCTAATTTCACCTTCGATTGTTTCCTTTGAACCTTTAAAAAAATATTCTTCATTGTTCTCGGGATTTAATGCAATATATTTACTTCGAGTGCCACCGGTGCTGTAATGGACATTTTTTTGCCAGTTAGTAATTTCAGTAAATGTTGCTTCGAAACTATTCATTTTGCAAATTTAACTAAAAAAACGCTTAATCTTAAATTAGAAAAAGCGTTCTAGAAATATGAGTAAAAAATTAATCTAAATCAAATTTTATTCCTTGTGCCAGTGGCAAACTTGTCGTGTAGTTTATAGTATTTGTTTGTCTACGCATATAAATTTTCCAAGCATCAGAGCCGCTTTCTCTGCCACCGCCTGTATCTTTTTCACCACCAAATGCACCGCCAATTTCCGCACCTGAAGTGCCAATGTTTACGTTTGCAATGCCACAGTCTGAACCTGTAACTGATAAAAACATTTCGGCTTCACGTAAATTGTTTGTCATTATAGCTGATGATAATCCTTGTGCAACACCATTTTGAATTGCAATTGCGTCCTGAACATCCCCTGCATATTTTATTAAATATAGTATAGGTGCAAATGTTTCATGTTGCACAATTTTATAATGATTCTGTGCCTCGGCAATTGCTGGTTTCACATAGCAACCGCTTTCAAATCCATCGCCTGCAAGCACGCCACCTTCGATTAAAATTTTCCCGCCTTCATCAACCACTTTTTCCAGTGCATTCTCATACATAGAAACTGCATGTTTGTCAATAAGTGGACCAACATGGTTTTTTTCGTCAAGCGGATTTCCAATTTTGAGTTGTTTGTATGCGGCCACAACTGCATCTTTAACTTTATCGTAAATAATTTCATGTACGATAAGTCTTCTGGTTGAGGTGCACCTTTGTCCTGCTGTACCAACGGCGCCAAAAACTGCGCCTATGACGGTCATTTTTATGTCTGCATCAGGCGTTACAATAATCGCATTGTTTCCACCAAGTTCTAACAAAGATTTGCCTAAACGCCCAGCAACTGTTTGTGCTACAATTTTACCCATTCTGGTTGAACCCGTTGCAGAAATAAGTGGTATTCTGACATCGTTTGTCATCATTTCGCCAACTTTGTAGTCGCCATTAATCAAACATGAAATTCCTTCTGGCAAATTATTTTCTTTGATGACTTCTGCTATTATGTTTTGACATGCAATGCCACAAAGCGGTGTTTTTTCGGATGGTTTCCAAACGCACACATCGCCGCAAATCCAAGCTAATGCGGTGTTCCAAGCCCAAACTGCTACTGGAAAATTAAACGCAGATATAATGCCAACAACTCCCATCGGATGATATTGTTCATACATTCTGTGTCCCGGCCTTTCAGAGTGCATCGTAAGACCGTGCAACTGTCGAGACAATCCAACCGCAAAATCGCAAATGTCAATCATTTCTTGTACTTCGCCAAATCCTTCTTGAAGCGATTTTCCCATTTCATAGGACACCAATTTCCCAAGAGCCTCTTTATGTTTGCGAAGTTTGTCACCAAACTGTCGTACAATTTCGCCACGTTGTGGCGCAGGCATCAAGCGAAAAGTTTTGAACGCAGCTGTTGCTGATTCCATAACTTTTTGATAGTCCGCTTCTGTGGTGGTTTTAACTGATGCAATTAAAGTGCCATCAACTGGCGAATAGCTTTCAAGTATTTCTCCATCAGAAAAATGATTTGTACCAGTCGAAGTTCCTGGATTAATTGCTAAAATTCCGAGTTGCCCAAGAGCTTCGGTCATTCCGAACTGCTGCGTTATTGATGCCATATTTAATATATTTTGAAATTTTTCTGAAGCAAAAGTAAATTATTTTTTATGATTGTTTGATTGCAACATTAATTATATTTTTATGATTTAATTTATTATGTTTAAATAATATTAATTTAGAAAGTAGTATCAGAGAATACAATTTTATATTTAAAACATTTTCATATATTAAATATTACAAACTAAAGTGGACACAAATTCTTAAAAATATTTAAAATAAAATATAATAAGTCCATAAATATAACCATTTAGCTTAATTTTTAACCAATTTTTAACATTAAAGGTTGAAAAAAAATGTGAATTTGCGGACACAAAATTTAGCAGTAATTTTAAAGTAATATTTTTTAGAAATGGAAGAAAATTCAACCACATTGGACATTAGAGCAATCAACGAAAAAATTGAGAGAGAAAGTGCCTTTATTGACCTTTTGACAATGGAGATGAACAAAGTTATTGTAGGTCAAAAACACATGATTGAGCGGCTTTTGATTGGGCTTTTGGGTCAAGGTCACATTTTGTTAGAAGGTGTTCCAGGATTGGCAAAAACATTGGCTATCAACACGTTGGCGCAGGCTGTGCAAGGTAGTTTTAGCAGAATACAATTTACGCCCGATTTGCTTCCTGCAGATGTTGTGGGTACGATGATTTACAACATTAAACAAAATGAATTTTCGATAAAAAAAGGACCAATTTTTGCAAATTTTGTGCTTGCTGATGAAATAAATCGCGCACCCGCTAAAGTGCAATCGGCGCTTTTGGAAGCGATGCAAGAAAAGCAAGTTACGATTGGCGACACCACTTTTAAACTCGACAAACCATTTTTGGTGCTTGCCACACAAAATCCAATTGAGCAAGAGGGAACCTATCCGTTGCCCGAAGCGCAAGTTGATAGGTTTATGCTGAAAACCGTAATCGATTATCCAAAAATGGAAGATGAGCGCATGATTGTTCGTCAAAATTTGAAGGGTGCATACGAAAAAATCAATGCGGTGATTTCCGTAGAACAAATTTTACGTGCACAAGAAGCTGTTCGCGAAGTTTATATGGATGAAAAAATCGAAAAATATATTCTTGATATTATTTTTGCGACGCGATTTCCTGAAAAATATAAATTAGAAAGTTTGAAACCGTTAATCAGTTTTGGATCGTCGCCACGTGGAAGTATCAATTTGGCAACTGCAGCGAAATGCTATGCTTTTATTAAGCGTCGTGGCTATGTGATTCCCGAAGATGTGCGCGCTGTGGTGCACGATGTGTTGCGTCATAGAATTGGAATTACATATGAAGCTGAAGCGGAAAATGTCACGTCGGTGGATATTATCAATAAGATTATAAACGAGGTTGAAGTACCTTGATAGTTCATGGTTGTTGGTTGATGGTTTGTAGAAAAGAACCAAAATTAATTAGCGGATAACAATAATTATAAAATTATGCAGATACAATTTCAAACGAAAGAAGATAGCAACCGAATCCAAACAGACGATTTTTTGAAACTTTCAGGTGCAGAAAGATTTCAGAGTTTTTTAAATTTATCTCGAAAAATTAATTTTTTATTTCCGCCGAAAGAAATTTATAATATCAATCCAAATAATTTTATTATACATCAAAAAATGAAAAAATGAAAAAGATTTGGGAAACTAAAATAGATGATTTTTTGATTTTGGCAAACAAGCATGAAGTTAGAATGATAATGATTGGTGGTGGTGCAGTTAATTTTCATGGGTATCAAAGGCATTCTACCGATGTTGATTTTTGGATTGAAACAACCGAAGAAAATTTAAAAAAATTGATAGGCGTATTTAAAGAAATGGATTACGAAATAGATGATTTTCCTGCGGAAGTTAAACGTCAGCAACAAAATATTTCTATAAAATTTTCCCCATATGACCTTGATTTAGAATTGATTACAAATTTTAATATTAATAAATCTTTTGATTCCGCTTTCAAAGAAAGTATTCCACACCAAATAAAAGAAGTTTCATATTTGTGTTGGAATGTTTTATCATTTGATGATTTAATAACAAGTAAAATTAAAGCCAATCGACCAAAGGATTTATTAGATATTATGCAGTTAAAAGAAATTAATAGAAAATAATTTGTTTCATGTTTAAAGTTTCAATTTAAAGCGACTTGAAACAAAGAAAACTTGAAACCTGAAACAAATAAAAAAATGGATACAAAAGAATTACTCAAGAAAGTACGAAAAATAGAAATTAAAACCCGACGGTTGAGCGATCACATCTTTTCGGGTGAATATCACACGTCGTTTAAAGGTCGAGGCATGACGTTTTCTGAAGTGCGACAATATCAATATGGAGATGACATTCGAAACATCGATTGGAACGTGACGGCACGATACAACGAAGCCCACGTAAAAGTTTTTGAGGAAGAGCGTGAACTTACCATGATGTTGATGGTGGATATTTCGGGATCTGAAAGTTTTGGTTCTAAAAATCAATTTAAAGAAGAAATTGTTACCGAAATTGCTGCGACAATGGCTTTTTCGGCTACTCAAAATAACGATAAAATTGGACTTATTTTGTTTTCAGACCAAATTGAACTTTATATTCCACCAAAAAAAGGCAAACCTCACGTGTTGCGCATCATTCGAGAATTGATTGAATTTCAACCAAAAAGCAAGAAAACCGATGTTGCGCAAGCGTTGAAATTTTTGTCGGGAACTCAAAAAAAGAAAGCCATTGTGTTTTTGATTTCTGATTTTATGTCGTCTGACTATGAGCAAACGCTCAAAATTGCATCAAAAAAACACGACATCACAGGCATCAGGGTTTGGGATATTCGCGAAGAAAAAATTCCAAATTTGGGCATGGTGGAAATGCTTGATGCCGAAACTGGAAAAACTCAGTTAATAGACACGAGTTCAAAAACAGTGCGCATGAATTATGAAAAATATTACCACCAAAAAGTTGCATTTTTCAAAGATACATTTTCAAAATGTGGCGCAGGCGTTGTCAATACGCGTGTTGATGATAATTATGTGACGAAGCTTTTGGGGTATTTTAAATCGAGATAGGGATTAACGATTAATTAGATTAACGATTATTAGATTAACGATTATTGGGATTAACGATTATTGGATTAATGATTGTAAGACTAAGCAATTGAGACTAACATTTACTTAAAATTACATAATTATACTTAATATTTTAAACATGTTTCAAAAATGACAAAGTACGAATTAGAAGATAGGTTAATTAATTTTGGAGCAAATATTATTTTATTTACAGAAACTTATAAAAAAAATTATGCGGGTATTCACTTATCATCTCAAATAATTAGGTCGGCAACATCGCCCGCATTGAATTATGGCGAAGCTCAAAGTGTGGAAAGTCCTAAAGATTTTATTCATAAAATGGGCATTTGTTTGAAAGAATTGCGAGAAACTTTAGTTAATTTGAAATTGGCTGAGAAAGCGCATTAAATTTTAGACAACCATACATTTCAAAATTTACAAAAAGAAGCAAATGAACTAATTTCGATATTTGTTATCAGTATCAGAACAAGTAAATCAAACAATAAATTATTGGCGACCGCAAACAATCGTTAATCGTTAATCAAATGAGAAACTTTATTGAATTTGAAATTAGCGTAGAAAGCTCATTTAATTTTAAATAATCAAACATTTAAAAATTTACAAAAAAAAACAAATAAATTTCAATATTTGTTAGCAGTATCAGAACTAGTAAATCAAACAATAAATTATTGGCGACCGCGAACAATCGTTAATCGTTAATCCATATTCGTTAATCGTTAATCAAATGAGATTTTTTATAATTTTCTTCGTATACACATCCTTTTCTTTTTCTCAAAAGGTCACAACAACAATCGACACCACCAAAAATAAAATTGGGGCGCAGTTTAATTTAACAATCAAAACAGAAGTTGATACTTTATCACAAGTGAAATTTCCAAAAGGTAAAACTTTTGGCGCGATGGAAGTGATTCGTGATTATGTTATTGACACCGTTCGCAAAGGCGACCGATATGAACTCATCAAAAGATATGGTTTGGCCCAGTTCGATTCGGGTCGATATGTGATTCCTTCGTTGCCAATTATCATCAACAAAAAACCTATTTTTTCAGATTCTATTGTGGTGGAAGTTGCCAATGTTGTTGTCGATACGCTCAAGCAAAAAATGTTTGACATTAAACCAATTGCCAAACAAAAAGCAGATTATGGCTGGATTTGGAAATGGATTTTAGGATTACTTCTTTTGGCAGGAATTGGCGCATTTGTCTATTGGTATTTAAAGAAATATCAAAAGAAAAAAATAGTTGCCGAAGTTTATAAAACACCTATTGAAAAAGCCACTTCACTACTAAACAACCTTGAAAAGAAAGAACTTTGGCAAAAAGGGGAGGTCAAAAACTATTATTCTGAACTGACCGACATTGCACGAAACTACATTGAAGAAGCCATAGAAATTCCTGCCATGGAAAGCACTACGGCGGAACTAATTGCAGGACTTCGCTTGGCATCGCAAAAAAAGAAAATGGGATTGACACCTGAAACCATCGAAAATTTAGAACGGGTTTTGAAGCAAGCCGATTTGGTGAAATTTGCAAAATCCAAGCCGTTGGAATTCGAAATTTCTGACGATCGCAAGAAAATTGAACGCGTGATTATAACTTTGGACAAAGCCATTCCTGTTGCGATCGAGGTCGAAGATGATAATTTACTTAATGAAGAGCAACGAAAAAAACAAGTGGCACTTTTATTAAAGAAAAAACGGAATAAACGAATAGGAATTGCTGTTGGTTCAGTAGTTGGATTGTTTGTTTTTATAACCACATTTTTTATCATCACCAAAGGTTTTGACTATGTGAAAGACAATCTAATCGGACATCCATCCAAAGAATTGTTAGAAGGAGAATGGATTTCGAGTCAATATGGAAATCCATCTGTGATTGTCGAAACGCCAAAAGTGCTTAAAAGATTTGACATGTCTAAGCAAATGCCTAAAGAAGGATTGGCACTTATCAAAGAGATGCAGTCGTTTGCCTACGGCAGTTTCGTTGATAATTTCTATATTATGGTGTCAACTTTTGGTTTCAAACAGCAGACCACAATTGATTTAGACAAAGCAATCGAGGGCTCAATTAAAATGATTGAACTGCAAGGCGGACAAAACATGCTGGTGAAAAAAGAAGCATTTGATACCAAGCAAGGCATTCAAGGTATGAAAGGTTTTGGGACTTTTTCAAGCATCAATCCAATCACTAAGTCGAGCACAAAAATTTATTATGAAATTCTGTTATTTTCTCAAAATGGTGGATTGCAACAAATTATTTTGCTTCACGAAGAAGGCGATAAATATGCCAATGAAATTGCAGACAGAATTATAAATTCAGTCGAGCTAAAAATAAACGCAACCAATGAATAATATCACTTTTCTTAATCCCATATTTCTTTGGTTGTTTGCCATCATGCCACTTCTAATTGGTTGGCAAATTTGGAAGCGAAACCAACAATCGGTAACACTAAAAATCAGTAATGTGTCTGCTTTTGGCGCAAAACCAAGTTTGTTGGCTAAGCTGAAACCATTATTATTTTTACTGAGAATGTTGACAATTGGATTTGTTATTGTCGCATTGGCGCGCCCACGAACGGTGGATATCAGTAGCAATACTAAAACCACAAAAGGCATTGACATTGTGATGTCTATGGACGTTTCAGGTTCTATGCTGGCCAAAGATTTGAAACCAAACCGCATGGAATCGCTCAAAAAAGTAGCAAAAGGATTCGTGGAAAACCGTCCAAACGACCGTATCGGAATTGTGGTTTATGCCTCAGAAGCCTATACAAAAACGCCCGTAACAAGCGATAAAGCCGTTGTTTTGGAAGCCATCAACAGCATCAAATACGACAATGTTTTGGTCGATGGTACAGGCATCGGAATGGGATTGACAACCGCCGTTAACCGATTGAAAGACAGCAAAGCGAAAAGCAAAATTGTGATTCTGATGACCGACGGTGTCAACAATGCAGGTTTTATAGAGCCACAAACCGCATCCGATATTGCCAAAGAATACGGCATAAAAGTATATACGATTGGAATTGGAACCAACGGAATGGCAGAATTCCCCTATGCGTTAGCGCCAGGCGGAGGATTTCTTTTCAAAATGATGAAGGTTGAAATCGACGAAGAAATGATGAAAAGCATCGCCAAAAAAACAGGCGGAAAATATTTCCGAGCCACAAGCAACAGCCGTTTGGAATCCATTTACGAAGAAATCAATAAACTCGAAACAACGGAAGTTGAAGAGCTTAAATTTTATGATTACGACGAAAAATATAGGCCTTTGATAATGCTTGCAGGCTTACTTCTATTGATAGAATTTTTGTTGAGACAAACAATTTATAGAAGTTTTATATAGAAAAGTAATAAGGGAAATGCAACACATTATCTACAATTGAATATCCGAAAAACAACAAATGGAATTAGACGAAAAAAAATATCTCACCTTATTGCTCATCATACCGTTTTTGGTGGCAATATACTTTTTCAATCTCTATTGGAAACGTAAAAAACAAAAAGAATTTGGCGATTTAGAAATGATAAAAAAACTAAGTCCACAAAAATCTAAGTTTAAGCCAGCATTAAAAGTGGCTGTAATATTGTTGGCGTTTGCGTCCTTAATTATAGCTTTAGTCAATCCAAAAATCGGCATAAAGGCAAGCACCGTCAAGCGCGAAGGCATTGACATTGTGTTTGCCATCGACGTTTCAAAAAGCATGCAGGCAGAAGATATTGCGCCCAACAGACTCGAAAAGTCCAAGCAAATTGTGTCGCAAATCATCAATCAATTAGGCGCTGATCGCATCGGTTTTGTAGCATACGCCGGCAGTGCTTATCCAGTTTTGCCCATTACAACGGACTATAACGTCGCCAAAATGTTTCTGCAATCCATGAACACAGACATGCTTTCGTCAGTGGGTACGTCACTTGGCGATGCCATAAAAATTTCGGCAACATATTTCGATCCAAAAAGCAAAACGAACAAACTTCTAATCATCATCACCGATGGCGAAGACCACGAAGAGCAGGCAATGGAAGGCGCGGAAGAAGCGAAAAATCAAGGCATAAAAATCATCACCGTGGGCGTCGGAACCGATAAAGGTGGTCCAATTCCACTTCGTGTCAACGGCGTTGTCGACGGATTCAAGCGCGACAAAGACAATCAGGTTGTGGTTACCAAACTCAACCCTGAAATTTTGATGGCAATCGCCAAAGCCACAAAAGGAGGATATGTTAATGGCAACAGCACCAAAGAAGTGCTCGACTTTGTGAAAAACGCGCTCGAAAACATTCAAAAAACCGAGTTTGAAACCACGCAATACACTGATTTTAATTCACAATTTCAGTGGTTTTTGGGGCTCGCATTGCTCTTAATTGTAATCGACAGCTTCCTGTTAGACGGAAAAACCAATTGGGTGCGCAAGCTAAACCTCTTTAACGAAGAAAAATAAAATGAAAATATTCCAAAAAATTTTAAATTTTTTATTTGGGCGTTCCCGGATTGCCACGTGCCTCGCAAGTCCGGTCGGGTTATCCGCTCCCGCTTTGTCATTGCGAGGGACGACGCAATCTTTAAATTTAAATTCCGTCTTACCTCGCAATGCCAAGAGCTACTCTTCTACGTGTCCGCCGGGGCGGACCCCTAACGCGAATCAAAGCACAAATTTTTCGTTTCAAATTAAGAATTTAATGTCTGGAAACTCTGAACAAACGCTCAATTTCAAAACTTGTATGGCTATTGCCTTTATACTATTTTTCGGTCTCATAAAAATAACTGCACAAGACAAATATTTGGCGAAAGCCAACTCTGAATTTGAAGAAAAAAACTATTTAGATGCCGAAGCAAATTATAGAATTTCGGGATCAAAAAATCCAAAAAAATCCATCGCATCCTATAATTTAGGAAATGCCATTTACCGCATCAACCAACCACAAGAAGCCGGTTTAGCTTATGCAAAAGCTGTTGCCGATGCAAAGGTTCGTCCCGAAAAACACCAAGCATTTCACAACATGGGCAACGTAGCCATGAAAGTAAAAGACTACACAAACGCTGTGAACGCCTACAAACAAGCACTCATCAACAATCCTGCCGACGACGAAACTCGGTATAACTATGCGCTTGCCAAAAAACTTCTGAAAGAAAATCCACCAAAAAAAGACGACAAAAAAAAGGACGACAAAAAGAAAGACGACAAGAAAAAAGAAGACGAGAAAAAAGATAAAGAAAAGAAAGAAGACAAAAAAGATGGCGATGGCAAAGACCCAAAACCACAACCACAACCACAACAACCCAAACCCGAGGGCGGAGGAATTTCCAAACAACGCTTAGAAAATCTGCTCGACGCCGTCAACAACGAAGAAAAAAAAATACAGGAAAAAGTGAACAAAAGCAAAGAAAAAACCACTCCAAAAAGAGCTGAAAAGGATTGGTAATTTATAAATTGAAAGTTGGAAAGTCGAAAGTCAAAAGTCAAAAGGTTGTTGTAAAATAGACTTTATTAATCTATAAAATTTCTCTTATTTATTGTCCCATCGAGCGCAGTCGAGATGTTTCAGTGTATTATGGTTGGCTTAAATGCACATATTTTTAAATTACAAAATCAACAAGTTATTTGAAATTTACTGCTTTTTAGCCCGGATAGAAAGGAAAACCCTTTTGAAACAAAGCCTATTTTTTTGAGGTTAAAAAAAGCGACCATAGAAGCTCTTTTTGAACCTACAAAAAAAAGGATGTGAGAAAAAAGGTTTGGAATGATAGCTGGATTGGCTTCCAAAAATTATAAAACCAAAACCGAAGCTAACTACTCAAACTTTTAAAATTTTTTTAACAACTTTATTTCTAATTTGCCCTATTTTTGTTGACGATGAAGACATTGGTTCTATTTTTATTATTTTTCATACAATATGCTTTTGCGCAAGTGCAATTTGAGGCAAAAGTGAGTCAAAACAAACTTGGCCTCAACGAACGTTTCAAAATTGATTTTGTGATGAACGTCGATGGAGATAATTTCGTCACGCCAAATTTTGAAGGTTTTCGGGTTGTTGGCGGGCCATATCAGCAGGTCAGTCAGCAGTGGGTCAACGGTCGCGGGTCTTTCAACAAAATGTACTCATACGTATTGCAACCTACTGCAAAAGGCAGTTTTACCATCAAATCCGCGTCAATTGAGTATAATAATCAGGTTTATAAAACGGCAATCGTCAAGATTACAGTAACTACCGCCACTCAAATTCCGCAAGATCCAAACGAAATGCCTGTGCCAACGGCAGAAAATGATTTACACTTGATTGCCGAAATTTCTAAAACAAATCCATATATAAACGAGCCTATTACGGTAGTTTACAAGCTATATTTTAGCAATAATATTGGAATTTCAAATTCGCAAGAATTAGACAAACCAAAATATAATGATTTTTGGAGCCAAAACATTGAGATAAAAAAATTGGAAGTGCAACCCACTGTTTATAAAGGTGAAAATTATCGGGTTGTGGTTTTGAAAAAAGTGGTGCTGTATCCACAAAAATCTGGAAAACTGACCATCGAACCATTGGCGTTAGATTTAGATTTGCAACTTCCAACAGGACGAAGAAATATTTTTGGCGAAATGCAAATCGCCGATGCTAACAAAAAAGTGTCAGCGGGTTCAAAAACCATTAATGTGCGCGCCTTACCAGAAACTGGAAAACCAATAGATTTTTCGGGGGCAGTGGGTAGTTTTTCTTTTTCTGCAACGCCAACAAAAACAGTGGTGAAACATGGCGAAAGTTTAGATTTGTTAGTAAAAGTTTCGGGTTCGGGGAACTTAAAACTCTTTGATTTGCCAAAACCAATTGTGCCAAGCGCATTAGAAATGTACGATCCTGTTCACGATGAAAAAGCAACCACAACATTGGCAGGAACATCGGGAACGGTGTCCGATAAATATGCAATAATTCCCCAATTCAAAGGCGATTATGCAGTAAAATCCATGTCGTTTTCTTATTTTGATTTGAAGTCAGGCACCTACAAAACCATCACGTCGCCCGAAATTATGATTAAGGTTTTGGATGGCCCAGCGTCAACAACGGCGGTCGCATCAACAAATGGCGTGAACAAAAAAACAATTTCGGCAACAGATCAATTTCAGTTTATAAAACTAAAAACCGAGCTCGTTTCTACCAAAACAACAGATTTTTTAGGGTCGCCACTTTTTTATGCTTTGATGGGTTTTCCATTTTTATGCATTCCTGCCTTGGTGCTTTTGCGACGTCGAAAAGATAGTTTGGATCGAGATGTTTTTGGAAACCGTTTAAAAATGAACAACCGTTTGGCTAAAAAATATTTGTCAGAAGCCAAGAAACAACTCGCGAATAAGGAAGCATTTTATGTGTCGTTGGAAAAAGCTATGCACAATTTCTTGAAAGCAAAACTTCAGATTGAAACTTCGGAAATGAGCAAAGACAAAATCACTGAAATTTTATTGTCTAAAAATGCGAACCAAGAAACTGTTTCGCAATTTATTAACTTGACAGAAAACTGCGAATTTGCACGTTATGCGCCATCGTCTGAAACTGCCATTCAACAAGATTTTGACAAAGCCGTAACAATTATTTCAGAATTGGAAAAGCAGTTGAGGTAGGTTTTTAATAACTATATTGTAATCTATAATTTTTATAATATTGGATAATTGTTCGATGTTACAAACTCAATTCCGCAATCGCGTTAGCCACACTTTTATTTGAATTGCCAATAAAAATTTTGTTGTTAATAATGAAAACAGGACGGCTCAAAAAAGTGTAGTGTTCCAAAATATATTTTTTAAAATCTGTTTCGCTCAATTGTTTTTCTTTCAAACCAAGTGATTTATACAGTTGAGCTTTGCGGCTAAACAACACTTCATAACTTCCTGCAAGTGCATACATTTCTGATAATTCCGTTTCTGTGATGATATCTTGTCTAATGTCTCTAAAAACCAAATTGGTTGTTTGTGGCAACTGTTTGATTATTTTTCGGCAAGTGTCACAACTTGACAGGTAGTAGATTTTATTCATTATTTTAATTTTAAATATGGTTTTAAAACCTCGTAAGGCAATAATAATTTTTGTGGACCTTGCGCATAACTTGCAATTTCATAACTATTGTAGTGCAACAATAATCCTTTTTTTGTGTAGAAAAAGTTTTGTGGCAATTGAAATTTTTCGTCTTCAAACATCAAACCAGCAGAATTGATTAGTGAATCATTATGTATTTTAAATTTCGCTCTAAATTGTTTTTCAGCAAAAGCTCTGAATAAAGATTCGTTTACGAACAAATCTTCGTTCGCAATTGATTTTCCCGTTTCTGGATTTACCAGAATAGAGCGCAGTCCTCGATATCCGTGCGCACCTCCCGTAAAACTATAATGTGAAATTTCAAAATTTATAATATTTTTGGATTGGTGCACTATTTTACCTTCTACACTGGCTTCCCATCCAAAAACATCTTGCGGATTTTCGGTTTGCATTTTTTCATATTGACCGATGAAATTTGCCAATAAAGCATCATAATCTGGAAAGGTTTTTCGCGCTTCCTCATTATACACAATAGATTGCACAACAGAAAAAATACGGTTATTGATGCTGTCTGAAACTTCACTTTTTGGTTCTGCAAAAGGAACATTTACAGAGATTTCTGGACAACCTTGCTTGCATGGCATGGTGGTTTTTTTATAGAACTTTACTGTTTTGAATTCTAAATCCTTTTTGCAACTTGCAAATAAAATTGCAATTACGATAACAAAAAATATTTTTTTCATGCTTAAATTATTATGAATTTCTATTGCTTTGGAATAATTTTTATATGATTTATTTTAGCCACAGATTACACAGATTTACACAGATTTTTTAATATTAAAATTCCTAAATCTTTTTAACCTGCCTGCCGGCAGGCACGGTCTGTGGCAAAAACAAATAGAATTTAAATATCTATTTGAAACAATAGCACTTTCTACCAAGTTACTGTGTCAAAAGTTATACTAAAACAACCTTTTAATTTTTCACTTTCTATTTTTCTGCTATCTCACTTTCAACCTAATACTTAATATTTAAAGCTTAATACTTTCTACTTTCTCACATTCCCTTAATTTTCTTCAAACTGGTTTTTATTCCTTTAATCAACGACGAGCTAAAACCTTCGTGTTCCATTTCATTAAGTCCCACAATGGTGCAACCTTGGGGCGTTGTCACGCGGTCAATGAGTTGTTCGGGATGAATTTTTTCTATTAAAGCCATTGTTGCGGCGCCTTTTGCGGTTTGCGAGGCGATGGAAAGTGCGGTTTGTGCATCAAAACCAATTTCAATTCCTGCTTGCATGGATGCGCGAATATATCGCAATGCGTATGCAGTTCCGCAAGCGCCAAGCACCGTCGCAGCGTCCATCAGTTTTTCGTCAATTACGGAAACTGTGCCGAGTTGATTGAACAAGTCTATGACACTTTTTGCGTTTGAACTGTCTTTTTCTTGATAGGAAATGCAGGTTGCAGATTCGCCAAAACGAACGGCAATATTGGGCATTATGCGGATGACGGGTTGGTCAATTCCTGTTTTTTTTTGAATTTCTTCAATGGACAAACCACTAACTGCTGATGCAATGATTGCATGCTTAATGTGTGGCAAAATTTCGTCTAAAACGGCAAAAACTTGGTAAGGTTTTATGGTTAGAATCACAAGGTCGGCAGTTTCAATTCCATCGGTATTGTTGCTTTTAACTTTTATACCGTCCTTTTCCAAAAACAAAATGCTCTCGATGTTTCGGCGTGTTATTGTGATGCTGTTTCCAGTTGTATATTTTGAAATTCCGATGGCAATTGCAACGCCAAGATTTCCGCCGCCAATAATGTGAATGTTCATATTGATGTTTCTATGAATTTGAAAAGATTGCCTTATGATTTGTCAAAGATAGCAAAAGTTGTTTGGAATTATTTTTTTATATATTTGGTATTTTGCATTAGGGACTGCAGTGGAATTAGCCTTCGGCGAACAAGCCCTTTTTGCCGCTCAAGAGATTGCTTCTTGCCTCGCAAATACAGTTTGGGAACGTAAGGCCCGACGGCTCATCGCGAGGTACGAAGCAATCAGCCGAAATGCCCAAAAACTAAAACCCAATAATCAATTTTGCAATTGAAAAGTAGATTAAAATGCCACAGATGTCGTTGCTCGTGGTTATAAACGGACCTGTTGCAAGTGCGGGATCGATGCCATATTTTTCTAATAAAAGTGGGACAAATGTTCCGATTAGCGACGCAATGATGATTACAGTTATCAACGAAACGCAAACTGTTATTCCAATTTCGATTGATACGTCTAAGAAAAAATAAGTTCCCAGAAAGAGAATGGTTGCCAAAATTACGCCATTGAAAAGTGTGAGTGAAACTTCTTTAATTAGTCTGTTGAACAACGTGCCACTCAATGTATTGTTTGCCAAACCTTGCACAATAATTGCCGAAGATTGCACACCAACATTACCTGCCATCGCAGCGATAAGCGGTGTAAAAAAGAAAAGATTCCCATTGTTTAGCATTGCCGCCTCGAAAAGTCCAAGAACTTTTACCGAAAACAATCCGCCTATAAGTGCCAAAACCAACCATGGCAAACGCGCCTTTGTCAGTTCCAGAATGCTATCGTCGGCCTCCACGTCTTGCGAAATACCTGCTGCAAGTTGATAATCTTTGTCGGCTTCGTCTTTTATCACATCAATAATATCGTCAATGGTGATGCGCCCAACTAAACGACCCATTTCGTCCACAACGGGAATGGCTTCTAAATCATATTTTTGCATAATACGCGCGACCTCAACATCTTGCATATCTACTTTAACAAAATTGAGTTTACGTATGTAAATTTCGGAGATGTGCGTTTTGGTTCCCGTGGTCAATAAATCTTTGAGGGAAAGCCTGCCTTTCAAACGATTTTCGTCGTCAACAACGTATATGGAATGAACTCTGGAAACATTTTCTGCTTGGATGCGCATTTCTTTTACGCAAGTTAAAACGCTCCAATTTTCGTTCACTTTCACCAACTCTTTTCCCATCAATCCTCCAGCAGTATCTTCGTCATAGCGCAAAAGTTCTACAATATCTTTGGCATGTTCAACATCTTGAAGTTCAGAGATAACGGCTTCAATTCGTCCTTTTGAAAGCTCGGAAATAATATCGGTGGCATCATCAGTATCCAACTCGTCAAGCTCTTCGGCAATTTCTTTTGGCGTCAGTCTTGAGAGAATATTTTCACGTAAATCATCTTCAAGTTCGAGCAGAATTTCAGACGTTTTTTCAACATCCAAAACCCTAAAAATATAAGTTGCATCGTCAAAATCCAATTCATCCAGAATTTCAGCAATATCAGCGTGGTGCATGTCGTTTAGCAAAACTTCCAGCTGTGGATCGTTTTTTTCTTGGATAAGTTTTTCTAACTCGACAATAAGGTCTTTACTGATTTTAAATTCCATCGGCTTCTATTTTTTGGGTCAATGAGATGAATTGTGCTACGTCCAATTGTTCTGGTCTGAGGTCGAAAATTTTATTGGTTCGCAATTCGTCGGATAAGTTTAAGGTTTTTAAACTATTGCGCATGGTTTTTCGCCGTTGTTGAAAAGCTGTTTTCACAACCGTAAAAAATAATTTTTCGCCACATGGCAATGCAAAATTTTCTTTTCGACGAAGTCTTAAAACCCCTGATTTAACTTTTGGTGCGGGAATAAAAACATCTTCGTTTACTGTGAAAAGATATTCCGCGTCATAGAACGCTTGCACCAAAACAGAAAGAATTCCGTAAGCTTTTGTGCCTTTTTTTTCGCAAATTCTTTCGGCTACTTCTTTTTGAAACATACCCGCAAACTCTGGAATTTGGTTGCGATATTCCAAAGCTCGAAACACAATTTGTGTTGAAATATTGTATGGAAAGTTGCCGATGATGGCAAATTGTTTACCTTCAAAAACCTCATTGATGTTGTATTTTAAAAAATCTTTTGCGATGATTTTGCCCTCAAGTTGTGGAAAATTTTCTTGCAAATAAACCACCGATTCATTGTCAATTTCAACAACGTAAACATTAATGGGTTTTGGCAATAAAAATTTTGTAAGCACGCCCATTCCTGGGCCAATTTCCAGTAAATCAGAATATCCTTCGAGGTTTAAAGAATCAGCTATGGCTTGGGCGATGCTTTCATCTTTGAGAAAATGCTGCCCGAGGTGTTTTTTGGCTTTTACTGCTTCCATGGTCTGGTTTTTAAACACAACGAAACAGCTTAGATGCTAATGACTGTGCCTTGCAAAGATATTTTTAAATTTTGTAAAAAGTAAACAAAAATAAAAAACTTACAATTTCATCACATCACGACAAACGTAGAAATATTTTTTTTGTCTTTTGAATTTATACATTGTCATTTCTGTCAGAAAAATAATATTTCCTTGAAAGATAAAATCTATTTCATTTTGATATTTTATCACAAATTTTTCTCCAGTTTCAGGATTTTTGCAAACGGCATTCTGAACGATATTAAGTAAATCTTGCGACTTCAAAATTTCATCATCACAAAAAATCAACGTTTTATTTTTATTTTTTTTTATAAATGTAAAAAGTTTCTTTGGTGTAAAATCTCGTTCCGTAACATAGATATAATCAAACGCTTGCTTTACAGTTGGGTCTTCGTCTTGTTGTGGTTTCCATGATGATGCATCTAATATTCCGTCAAATATTGCTTTTCTATTCTGCGATTGGCAATCAAAAATAAACAAATTGTTATAAGGTAATTTCTGTTTTAAAAATTCTTTGGTGATTGTAAGTTTTATAAATTCTTTATAGCTCCATCCTTCATTATCTGTGCTCATTATGTGTAATTTTCAACGTAATTATTTAATTTCTTTAATTCCCGATGCCAAAATCCAACCCTTTTTTCCGTCTGCAATTTCAATTTTTTTCCAATCATCAAGTGTCTCTGTAACATTAACTTTTGATCCTTCGTGCAATATAAAGCTATCGGGCGCGCTGCTTTTTGGTTCAGTTTTTACAGAAGCAATTTCTGCGAAAACAATAGCTGGGCGATTGCTAACAAAACTATTTTTTTGAACTATGGCAGCTGCAACGCAGAGGATGACGAAAAGTAAAACCAAAATCATTGACGTAAAAAAAAGTCTTTTTGCAACGGAATTATTAGCATAAAAATATCCTGTAAACAGTAACAAAAAAAATCCTGCAAAAGAAACTGAAATCCACGCCCACGTATTATGATGGTATTTTGCAGTAAAATTCTGCAAGATGTGACGAAAACCTACTTTTGGAATTTCTTTAATATCATCAATTTGACGTTTTTGAGCAAAAAGCAGGTTATTTTGAATATCGGTATCGGTTGGGTTTAGAAACAGTGCTTTCTCGAAGTTGTAAATAGCTGGCGCAATTTTGTTAAGTTTGTAGTAGCAATTTCCGATATTGAAATATAAATCTGCAGAATGTTTTTTTGCATTTAAGATAGACTGATAAACTTCTATTGCGTCTTGATATTTGCCTTCTTTATAGAGTTTATTGCCACGCTCGAATGCGCCTTGTGCGAATGTAAATTGGTAAGAGAGTAAAAAAAAGAAGAAAAAAAATCTCATGTAGAAAGAAAAACAATTGTTATTACAAAGGTCAAGAAAAATATTGACTTTGTTGCAGATTTAAAATTATTTTAACAAAATATGTTTTGGTGATGTTGGTGCTTGCGTTAGTGGTTGCAGTGGAATCAACCTTCGGCGGACAAGCCCTTTTTGCCGCTCAAGATTGCTTCGTACCTCGTAATGACAGTTTGGGAACGTAAAGCACGACCGATTTTTACGTTGTTGCCCTCTTAATAGAATACACTTGGGCAACGGAGCAAGATGAGGGAACGCCCAAATGATGCTAATAGTTGCTCAAAAGTAAAAAAACTTCATTCGTGATTTAAACACTATATTTGCGCAATATTTTATTTTACAAAATTTTTATTTTATGTTATTCGAAGATTTATCACTCTCAAATAGTATTCAGAAAGCCGTTTTTGAACTTGGTTATTTAGAGGCAACACCCATACAAGAGCAAGCCATTCCTTTAATTTTAGCGGGTCGCGACCTTGTGGGATGCGCGCAGACAGGCACTGGAAAAACTGCAGCTTTTGCTATACCAATCATTCATCAGCTGCATAGGATTGTGGGTTCGTCCAAAAAAGCAAAAGAAATTCGGTGTTTGGTCGTGACGCCTACGCGAGAATTGGCGGTGCAAATTGGGCAAAATTTTGATCAATATGCAAAATATACAAACCTGACGCAATTGACCATTTTTGGAGGCGTTTCTCAGGTTTCTCAAGTTGATGTCTTGCGAAAAGGTGTTGATATTTTGGTAGCAACGCCAGGTAGATTGCTGGATTTGCACAAACAAGGATACATTGATTTAGACCATCTTCATGCGCTTGTTCTTGACGAAGCCGATCAAATGTTGGACATGGGTTTTGTGAACGACGTGAAAAAAATTGTGAAATTAACACCACACAATCGTCAAACATTGTTGTTTTCAGCAACAATGCCAATTGCAATTCGCGAATTGGCAGAAATGTTTCTAACGAATCCTGCCACGGTTTCTGTTTCGCCAGTTTCTTCGACAGCCGAAAACGTGGAGCAACGTGTTTATTTTGTTGACAAATCGGAAAAAAGAGCTTTGCTTTATCATTTAATAAGGAATGAAAATCTGACAGATTTGTTGGTTTTTTCAAGAACAAAACATGGCGCAGACAACGTGGTGAAGGCACTTCGCAAGAAAGAAGTTGCAGCAGAGGCCATTCACGGAGATAAGTCTCAAAATGCACGTCAACGCGTTTTGGATGCATTTAAAAACAAAGAAGTTGGCGTTTTGGTTGCCACCGACATTGCAGCGCGTGGCATTGATATTGACCAATTGCCATTCGTCATAAACTTTGATTTACCAAACATTCCTGAAACGTATGTGCATCGAATTGGTAGAACGGGAAGGGCCGGAAATGGTGGCATCGCGATTTCGTTTTGTAGTAAAGACGAAGAGCCGTATTGGAAAGATATCATCAAATTAATAAAAGTTCCCGTAACGGTTATTGAAGATCATCCGTATCCATATAAAAATAATCCGGCGGAGCAAGCGGCGGCGCAATCGACGGCACCAAACAATTCTAATAGGAGCGGAGGCGCACACAAATCGAGAAAAGGTGCAGGATCTATTCAGAATAAAAAAAGGTGGTATTAAGGGAGATTGTTAGATCGTTAGACTATTAGATTTTTAGATTGTTAGACTGTTAGATGAAAGAATAAAGATTGTGAGTAGGAGTAGTTTTGGTAGCTATGTTTAATTCGTATTTATAGTACCTGCAACTGGCTTAAAAACCGTTCTGTTAGCATAGAAATTATTCTTTTGTTAAGGTTGGATGTGTTTTTGAGATATGTTTCAATTTCGTTTTCGGTAAACAATCCGATGATGATTCCAATTAAAAGTTTTCTGAATTTTTCGTCTTTTTGAAGCATATTTTCAACAACTTTTTGTTTTTTGTCGGTCGAAAAAGTACTGAAATCTTTGTTGTATTTATAGATATGCTTTCTGCATACTGCAATCAAAAGGTTGTTTTGTAATTTAAGAATTGGTCTAAGCGTTTGGTTTTGAAAATATTCGTCTTCTGAGGTTTCTGCGGATAATTCGCCCAAATAGGTTCCCCGAAAATCTTTTAGAAATTTTTCTCTTTCTTCCATTTTTTTTGATAAAGATAAAAAAAGCCACTAAAATTTAGTGGCTTTTTTGGTAAATTACTAAAAAAATTATTCTATTTTAAATGTCACGCGTCGTGCGTCGGTTCGTGCAACCGCAGAATTAGTATAAACTGAATCGGCATTGTCTATAGAAACAATATTTAGCCGACTTTCAGCAACGCCTGCCTTCATTAACAACGATTTGACATTTTCTGCACGCATTGTTGCTAAATTTTTGTTAGATGCTATATTTCCAACTGCATCTGCATAAGCTAAGATTGAAACATTTTGTTTTTGATTATTTTTTAAATAGGTAGTTACTAAACTTATAGATTGTTGTGAAATTTGAGTCACAGTTGTTTCGTCATATTCAAAATAAGATGCAACATAACCATCATTTATAAATTTGGCAACCATGTCACTTGTTTCAGGCGCAGCAGCGGTTGTGCCTCCTCTACCATCAAGATATCGTTCCAATTCATCAGCAATTCCATTGCGATCGCGATCAATCATGCGGCCTTTTGCATCAACAAGTGCTCCGATTGTAGAATTTTTTTCAATGTCTAAATAATCTAAAATACCATCTTTATCAGAATCTACAATCATGTTTTCCATTTTGTTAACACGATCTTCCAAAGGTTTAAGGTTAACGTTGTTTGTTGGAATCTTTGCCCAGTCACCGTGGATATTCCCTTGTCCAAATGAAAAAGAAAGACCAACCGTATAGGTCAATAATGCGCCCGCAAGTGTTTGGTTGCCTTGTGATGTTGCGCCATCCCAATTTAAATTCTGACGGATGTATTTTACGCCAGAAACATCACCAAAAACGGCAATTTTCTTGCTGATGCGAAATTGTGGTGATACACCGATTATAAATCCGCTATTGAAATCCTCAGTATCTTGGTTGATACCAATTTGTGGCGTGATTGATGTTCCATCCAGTCCAGCATGTAGCAAAAGTCCAAACCGTCCCATATTATCTTGAATGTCAAAAAGTCTCGTGGCGTTAATAACCCCTTGCACATTATATCTAAATGACCTCATTTCAAAAGGTAGACTATTTGAATCTTTATTATTTTTTAAAGTGCTATAGCCCATACCAAAATTAAAACCAAATTTTGGACTAAACATATAACGCGCAACGGCGCCAAAATAATTAATTTCAAAATCTTCAAAGAAATTTGCCTGACCTCTTGCAAAATAGCCAGATGTAAATGGTGCCAAAGCTTTGGACTGTCCGGTAGACACGTCAATTGACCAGCGGCTTATTTTTTCAGTTGAAAGAGATTGTTGTAGCGCAGTCTGTGCAAAATTTACTGTCGTAAAAAATAGCAAAAACAAGAGGGATTGTTTTTTTATCACTTTTTATAAATTAATGTTTGATGCAAAATTACAGTAATAAACTTAGTGTAAAAAATTTATTATGTTCTTAACCTAAGATATCGATAAAAAGCTCCAAGTATACCTTTATTTTATATTTTACAACTGGAATATTAATTAAACGTATAGGTTACATGCAAATTAGTTTGCACTTTTTAATTTTGACGTCTCTCACAAATAATCTCATTTATTGAAAAAGCATCGTATTTAAAACCTCAATCTCTGACAAATTTTCTACATCAATGTTGCTTTTTTGCCAAGCATCGGAAACTAAAATGCGGTATTCTTTGTTTTTAAATTTCACATCAATGGGCATTGAAAAATTTTGAACGTTAGATTTCCATTTAAAATAAACGCAATTTTTTTCTTTTTTAGATATTAATTCAGGTAGATTTTTATGTCGTAAATATTGGTCAAAAATTGGTTTTATAGTTCGATTTAAAGATTTTTCAAAATATTCTAAAACCATTTCAGTATTGATGATTTGGTGTCTAAATTTTTCTGAAAATCGACGTATTGTTTCCCACCACAAAACATCGTCGTTCACCAAATTTCTTATTGAATTGAGCATCAACGCTGCTTTGTAGTACATGTCGCTCGAGCCTTCGTTTGATACGCCATATTGTCCAATAATAGGTTTGTCGTTTTGTATGTTTTGTCGCAGTCCTTTAATATAGGTTTGTGCTTTTTCTTTTCCGAATTCACATTCCACAAAAACCGATTCGCTGTAGCACGTGAAACCTTCGTGAATCCACATATCGGCAACATCTTGGCTGGTGATGCTATTCCCGAACCACTCGTGTCCACTTTCGTGAATGATAATAAAATCAAATAACATGCCCACGCCCGTTCCTGACAAATCGGTTCCTGCATACCCGTTTAGATATTTGTTGCCATAAGCCACTGCGCTTTGGTGCTCCATTCCTAAATATGGCGTTTCTACCAGCTTATAACTATCTGATTTGAAAGGATATTCGCCAAATTTTTCTTGAAAACAATCCATCATAGATTTCACTTGTTGAAATTGAATTTTGGCTTTTTCTAAATTTTCTTTTATCACATAATAATTTAGATCCAAGCCTTTATAATTTTCACCAAAATGCACATAATCGCCTATGTTTAGTGTGATATTATAAGAATTTATAGGATTTTTCACTTCCCATTTCCACAATACAAAACCATTGCTGGTTGGTTTGTTTTCAATCAATCTCCCGTTTGATACTGCGGTCAAACCTTCGGGAATTTCCACATTAACAGTTGCGCCAAAATCAGGTTCGTCGGACTGTGAATCTTTGCACGGAAACCACAAACTGGCACCATCGCCTTGGCAAGCCACAGCAATCCATGGTTTGCTTGATGCGCTTTTGCTGAAAACAAAACCTCCGTCCCATGGTGCATTTTTTGCAATTGTTGGGTTTCCAGAATAATATATCCGTATTTTTTTCGTGGCGTGTTTTTGCAGTTCATTATTTAAATTAACAAAAAATGAATTGAACTCGCGCTTATAACTTTGCTTTTTTGAATCCAAAACAACGCTGTCGATTTTCATATTAGCAAACAAATCCAGCTGTATAATTTTTGTGTTTTTAACAACTTTAAAAGTTATGTCGTTGAAACCAGAAATAAATTTTTTGTTAATATCTATTTTAAGATTTAAATCATATCGCAAAACGTCAAAACTGGTGCGCTCGGGTCGAAGCCCACCTCTAAGGCTATCTTTTCGCGTGAAAGTTTCTTGAGCAAAATTTGAAATTGTACAAAATAATATGACAATGCTAAAAATGTTTTTCATATAATGTTATATTTTAAAACAAATATAAGTGAAATCAAATCAGTCAGAAAATTCAAATTTTTAAAAATAGCAAATATTTGGTTAAAATGATAACATAAAAACCTGTTTCAAAACACTTTACAGTAATATTTTAATTTATAAAAATCTAAATGATTATATTTTATAAAAATTTAATTTCATTTCACGAAGTTTTATATTCCCTTTCTAACTAATTGAAAGTAAACAAATCATAATTTTTATAATAAATCAAATTAATAAATTTCTATTTCTTAATTTTGCATAAAATATTAATTAACATAAACATATATATAATGAGTGTAGCAACTATGCCCTTTGTGGCCTACAAAGTTAAAGACATCAATCTTGCCGCTTGGGGAAGGAAAGAAATTGAGTTGGCGCAAGCCGAAATGCCAGGTTTAATGTCGCTTCGCACCGAGTATGCGAACGAGCAACCGTTAGCTGGAGCTCGAATTGCAGGATGTTTGCACATGACTATTCAAACTGCGGTATTGATCGAAACACTAATTGCGCTTGGCGCAGAAGTTACATGGTCTTCATGCAACATTTTTTCAACACAAGACGAAGCTGCTGCTGCAATTGCTGCCGCAGGAATTCAAGTATATGCTTGGAAAGGTCTTGACGAAGAAAGTTTTGATTGGTGTATTGAGCAAACTTTATTTTTCGGAGAAGACCGTCAGCCACTAAACATGATTCTTGACGATGGAGGCGATTTAACAAACATGGTTATCGATAAATTTCCAGAACTTATTGCAGGAATCAAAGGTTTGTCTGAAGAAACAACAACTGGCGTTCACCGTTTGTATGAAAGAGTGAAAGCTGGAACATTGCCAATGCCAGCAATCAACGTGAATGATGCTGTTACGAAATCGAAATTTGACAATAAATATGGTTGCAAAGAGTCAGCCGTTGATGCTGTTCGACGTGCAACTGACACCATGTTGGCTGGAAAACGCGTGGTTGTTTGTGGTTATGGCGATGTAGGCAAAGGAACTGCAGCCTCATTCAAAGGTGCAGGATCGATTGTTACTGTTACAGAAACTGATCCAATTTGTGCTTTGCAAGCTGCAATGGACGGATTTGAAGTGAAAAAACTATCAACCGTTATTGCAACTGCAGATATAGTGTGTACAGCAACTGGAAATAAAGATATTGTTTTGGAAGCTGACTTCCGAAAAATGAAAGATAAAACTATTGTTTGCAACATCGGTCACTTTGACAATGAAATTGACATGGCTTGGTTGAACGGAAACTATGGCGATACAAAAGTGGAAATCAAACCGCAAGTTGACAAATATACAATCGAAGGAAAAGATATTTTGGTGCTTGCCGAAGGTCGCTTGGTAAACCTTGGATGCGCAACTGGTCACCCAAGTTTTGTGATGAGTACGTCGTTTACAAACCAAGTTTTGGCTCAAATTGAATTGTGGAAAAACAGTGCAAACTATGACAACAACGTATATATGCTTCCAAAACATTTAGACGAAAAAGTTGCGATGCTTCACCTTGAAAGGCTTGGCGTAGAACTTGAGGTTTTGCGTAAAGACCAAGCGGACTATATTGGAGTGCCAGTTGCTGGACCATACAAGCCAGAATATTACAGATATTAATATAAAATCGTAAGTATAGAGTCGTCAGTATTAAATATTAGAATAAACCCGGAAAGAAATTTTCGGGTTTTTTGTTTGACGTAAAAAAACAACAATAAGCCAAAAATTTTACTTTGATTGTAAAACTTCAATATCTTTTAAAATCCAGACCATCTCTGGATCAACATTATTAACCCTATCCGAAATTGTTGGCAAAATCTCGACATCAGGGAAAATTCCTCGACCTTTGACATCGGTCTGATAAAATGGTGCGACAGTCATTAAACCTACACGCAGTTGCAAATCAGAATTTGGAAGTTTCACAAGTGGCATTTGTCCTGCAACCGTTCCATTGTAGGTTCCGCCAGTTTCCTCACCGACGAAAATGGCACGCTTGCTACCTTTTAAATTAGATGAAATAATGCTGGAAGCTGAAAAACTACCGCCGTTGATCAGCACATAAATTTTGCCTTTGAAATTATAATCCGCAATTTTTTGCACTTTGGTTTTAGTATTTATAAAATACTTATTGTCTTTTTTATAAGGTTTAAAATACAAATAGGAATAGAAAAATGGCGCGCCAACCACTTGAAAAGGCTTTAGCCAAAATGGTGTTCCTTTAAAATAGTTCATCTGCATCAAACTTGTTTTGGAGGCAAGTTCAGAGGGTTTTAGAAAAACAAACGTAGTGTCTGCTAAAAATTTGTATAAATTTGAAATTTCATTCAGTCGACCTCCGCCATTATTTCGTAAATCCAACACTAAGACTTTTGATTTATTTTGTGCTATTTTTTCAAAAAATGTTTTATAACATTTGTGATAATCTCCAATTTTAAAACCATTTATTTTGATAACCGCGACGCTACTGTCCGACTTCATAAAAGAAAGATTGCGCATATATTTTTTTGTATCGGCATCGTATCCGAGTAGATTATCCTTTTGCTTTTTAGCTTTTTTTTGAATTTTTGTTAAACTAATTTTCGCTTTTTTGACGGAGCTTGAATCAGCTTGTAGTCTTTTAATCACAATGGTTTTGACACTATCTTTAATTTTAAAACTATAATTCAAACTATCTAAAACACCATTTTGATTGCTATAATAACTTGAAAATCTTCTCGCTAATCCGTGCTTAAATAAGGTTTTGTTATATCCATCAGAGGTGAACAAAGTTGCGTATTCTTTAAGTAAATTTTCAGCTTTTGCATTATTGATTGCAATAACTTCTGAACCAATTGCAACGGTATTATTTTTTGATCTGTTTTTAACTACAAACATTTTGTTTTCAAAAATCTCAAAATCAAATTGCGAAAGCGGACCATTTCCTTTCTTTGCTAATATCTTTTTTCTTGCTTTGGAATATTTTTTTGCAACTGGATATACATTAAAATGTCCTTGTCCAATAGCGTTTGTAACGACAGCAAGCTTTTTGTAAAATTCAAAACTTGTCATCGGTGAATTGATGCTTTTTTGCAAACTATCAAATTTAGATTCTAATTTTTCTTTAGAAATATACCAATATAAATTTGGTTGAAGTTTTTGCAGTTTTTTATAAGTAAATGCCACGTCCGATTTAAGTTTTTCGGGAGCAATGGGTTGCGCCAGTTTTGTGTTAAATTGTTCAACCGATACGCAACTAAAAAACACACACACTATTAAAAGGGATAAAATTCTTTTCATAAAAATTGAAATTGGGCGCTATTAATTAGTAAAAATTATATGTAAATATATAAACTTTCGTTGATATAAAAATTAAATTAATTGCAGTAATTTCATCAAAACTGTTTCAATTTCAATTTTGGAATTATAACTATGCAGACAAAAACGCAGTCGCTCTTGACCTTCAGATACTGTTGGCGACAAAATTGGTTTAACATCAAAACCGTTGGCAGCCATCATTTTAGAGGCGTTTTTTACAGTTGTATTTCCAGGCAAAATAGCACTTTGAATAGCCGATTTACTTCTGACAAAAAGCGGTTTAAGGCTTAGAAGGTTTTTTTGTTGATTGAAAAATTTAATATTTTCTTGCAATGCAAAAATCGTTTTTTGCTCTTTGTTAAGTTGTTTGTATGACATCAAAATCGTAGCAACGGAATGCGGCGAAAGTGCCGTTGTATATATAAAACTTCGCGCAAAATTTACAAGATAATCGCATAGGTTTTGACTTCCCAAAATTGCTGCGCCATGGCAACCAAGACTTTTGCCAAAGGTTATAATTCTTGCAAATATTTTGTTTTGAAGCCCTAATTCTTGAATTAAGCCACAGCCGTTATCACCATAAACGCCTATGGAATGTGCTTCATCTATTACCAAAAGACATCCGAATCCATCACATAATGATACCAATTCAGGCAAATTTGGCGAATCGCCGTCCATTGAAAATACAGATTCTGTTACGACATATATTTTTTCAAAATTTGATTGATATTTGAGAATTAGTTTTCCAAGATGTTCAAAATCATTGTGTTCAAACTTATATGATTTTGAAAGTCCAGCCGAAATTCCATCTCGAATTGAAGCATGGCAAAGGTTATCAAACAATACCAAATCATTGCGCTGCGGTACAGATTGAAAAAAACCTATGTTGGCATCGTAGCCTGAATTAAATATTAGTGAAGCTTCAACTTGATGAAAATTTGTAATATAGGCTTCTGCTTCCAAATATATTTCATGATTTCCAGTAAGCAATCTTGAACCTGTTGCACCGTTTTGAAAAACATTTTTTTCTATTAAGTATTGATGTGTGTTTTCAAAAATTGTTTTATTATGTGCAAATCCTAAATAATCATTTGAAGAAAAATCAATCAAATTATTAGGTGATTTTAAGGTTCGAAGCGCATTATTTTGCTCGCGAATGTTTAGTTTTTCTTGAAGATATGATGGGAATTTCATTTCGTAAATATACTATTTTGTTTCAAGATGATTCGCGTTAGGGGTGGAAGTGAAAAACCTTTTTGTTCCGATTTTTCTTCGGAACAAAAAGTTTGGGAACGAACGACCCGACCCGTAGGGGAACGCCCAAAAATTAGTCGATGAACATTTTAAATATCTGTATATATACAGCACTCAACTTTTTTTAAAAAATTTGTTCAACTTTAAAATGATTAATATGAAAATGTTATAAATACAAAAAAGCGTCCCAATTTGGAACGCTTAAACATTTGAGGTAACAAAAATATGGTTATATTTAGTCTTCAAGTACTGCAACTTGTGCAGCAACTTTACCTTTTCTTCCTTCTTCTTCTTCGTAACTTACTCGGTCACCTTCTCTTAACTCTTCAGCTTTGATACCTGAAGCGTGTACGAAAATGTCTTTTCCTGTTTCTTCGTCTGTAATAAATCCGTAACCTTTAGATTCATTGAAAAATTTTACTGTTCCTGTGCGCATTGTAATTGTAAT
>JAYWGW010000002.1:0-10325 GCA_043778045.1 Bacteroidota bacterium
TATTTTTGGCCATCGTTATTTGTTTTTTGCAATACAAAATTACGATATTTCTAAAGAAGCCATTTATTTGGCTTCTTTTTTATCGGACAACAATGATTAATAATATTCATTTTTAATTCTTTGGCCATTTCGTAAGCCTTGAAATTTTTAGAAAAACTATAAAAATCAGTTGCTTACGAAATACTTATCAACAATACAACCGTGTTTTTCAACAATTCACCACAATTCTTTGGCCATTTATTGGCCATTTATTTTTTTTGGATGGTTGTTTTTTCTAATACTTTCATACCGATATCTACTGCCTGCGAAAATACTTCTATTTGTTTAATATAATTTGCACTTAATATGTATGTAGAATTAATGCCTTCACCGTTTTGCTCCAATACGTTATTTAAAACAAATTTTTCTACTCGAGACCTTACTTGCTTTCTTGATAATTTATGACCAAACAATCCTACAAAATCTTTCATTTTTGCCTTTTCTACCGTAGACAAAAATTGGAATATAACAGTAAAAACCTGATTTTCATCTAAATCTTGTAAATTATAATATTTCGCTTTTTCATCTGTAAAATCATAGTAATCCTTTGATAGAATATAAGATATAGCATTGGTCTTTCCTCTTTTTTCAATTAAATTTTTACGTAATAATTTTAATACAATTTCTGCATCTAATTCTGTTTTAGAGGCGTTTTTTTTAATAAGATTTAGAGTTATTACTTCCAAAACGGAAAGTTTTTGGTCTTCTTTCAAATTATCTTGCACCGACACAATAAATAATGCAAAAGCTCTGTCTTCGATTACGGCGGACAATTTTAAAGTTACTTGAAAATTATCTGAGTTACTATAGTCAGGCTCAGACTTTCCTTCAATTAATGTATTGTAATATATTTTGTCTACTCCTTGACCGGAACGTTCAACAATGCCAGTTTTTTGTAACACGTCAGACAAAAGTCTGTTTCGTGGCGTACTTGGTGTTTTTAGCAAATTGTCTAAATTAACACCTTTTGGAAAACCTCCAGCATTGATAAAATCTAAACGTTGGGGAAACTGTTTTACAACAATCTCGGATGTCCGCCTGTAATCTCGATGCGTAATTGCATTATTGACAGCTTCTCTGATTACTGCTTCATTAAAAAATGGAATATTGAAAATGTAGGCACCATCTTGAATAGGAAAACTTCCATTCCTTAAATTTATTGTTTTCCATAATTCATCAATTAAAACGAAAAATGGTTCGATATATTTAATTCTATTGTCAAATGGAATTTTATTTTCAGAATTTCTATACTCTAACATAATTGCAGCTTGAGGCATTTTTTCTTGAATTATTTCTTTTTTTGCCAAAAGAATTAATGCAGCATTAGTTAATTTATTACCTTTTAATAAATCTAAATCAGAAAGTAATTGTTCATTTGAAAGTGTCTTAAATATAACATTTTCTTGTTTTAAAGCATATTTTTCTTTCAATATCGATATTGCCCTATCGTCTAAATCTGAAATCTGCAAATTTTCACAAATTTGTTGAGAAAAATCAGGTTCTTGTTCTTGAATTATATTTAAATAAACTTCCTCGGACATTGGTTTCAATTCTTCACCAACACGCATTAACGCCACATCTTCAAACTTAAATACCTTTCCATAAGGTCGCTTTGGGATCTCAATAACCAAAACCCTCAGTTCATTTTCAAACAATTCATAGATATTTGGTCTTATTCCAATATCTCTATAAATGTCTGATTCTAATTTACCAATTGTACCTAAATTTTGTTTAGTTCCAACCACTTGATGTGGATAATCGTCCGTCATTCCAAGTACCAAATAACCACCCTGTTCGTTGCACAACGCAGTTACATAACCTAAAATGCACCGTCTTCGAATTGGATGGACTTTATTTCCACCGTCATAAGAAATGTTGCCACTTTCGGCTTTTTTAAATTCAACGTTATCCTCTGATTCTTTAAGTTTTTTTAACTTTTCAATAGTTATCATACAAATTTTTCAAGCCTATTCACTTTTTATTCTGATACAAAATCGGATTCAAATCATCGTCGTTATACATTTTCATTTGCTTATAGACTTTCATAAATTTATCTCCATTTTCAATATCTAAAAGCAAATCGTCGATTGCCGTTGAAAGGTCAGACAATTGGTCTAAAAGAACGTTTAGTTTGGTTTGACAAGCTGCGCGATGTGTTTCTAATGCCTCTTTTCTGTATGCTTCTTCTTGCATGTGAAAAATTTTCAATGCCAAAATTGACAAACGATCGAACGCCCACGCAGGACTTTCGGAGTTGATTTTTGCGGTATTTTTCGGCGAAACGGAACTATATTTTTGTAGAAAATAACTGTCAATGTATTCCACCATATCGGTGCGCTCTTGGTTTGAAGCATCAATTTTTCTTTTTAAAACGAGTGCCGCAACAGGATCGATATTTGGGTCGCGAATGATGTCTTCAAAATGCCATTGCACAGTGTCTATCCAATTTTTATGATATAACAAATGTTCAAATTGATCTTTTGAATACGGATTGCTAATCGGCTGATTCACATTATCATGCACATGATAATCTGAAATACTTTGTTGGAAAACGGCGTAAGCTAATTTTGAAAACATATCTTTGTATATATAATTAAGTCGAAAGTTTTAAAGTTATAAAGTTTTGTAGCGATATAAATATCTGATAATTAACTGTTTAAATAACCATTATGAATTGGAAAATACGACATTTAACAAGTATTATAATTTAGGTACAAATATACGGTTTTTCGAATGCTATTTTTAAAATTTAAAATCTCTTATTTTTATCGTCATCATATCAAAACAAAAATAAAAACAAATGCAAATTCACTATTTATCGCAGCAAAATAGCATACTTAATCACTTTTTGGCTCAAATTAGAAATATAAACGTGCAATCTGACAGCATGCGTTTCAGACGAAACATCGAGCGCATTGGCGAGATTATGTCTTATGAATTAAGCAAAAATTTAAATTATCAAAACATCAATATTCAAACACCGCTTGGGGTTAAAGCCACCACAAAAATATCTGAAAACTTGGTGCTTTGTTCCATTCTTCGCGCAGGATTACCGTTGCATATAGGTTTTTTAAATTATTTTGATGATGCCGAAAATGGTTTTGTTTCTGCCTATCGACATCACGCAAACAACGATGATAGTTTTGAAATTAAAGTTGAATATCAAGCTGTGCCCGAAATTGGTAATAAAACCTTGCTTTTAATTGACCCTATGTTGGCAACAGGCCAGTCGCTGTTGGCAGTTTATAATACTTTAATCACCAAATCAAAACCAACTGAAATTCATATCGCTGTTGTGATTGCTGCGCCAGAAGGCATTGCGTTTTTAGAACAAAATTTACCTGAAAACGTACATTTGTGGGTAGCAACTTTAGATGAAAAACTTAACGAAAAAAATTATATAATTCCGGGTTTAGGCGATGCGGGTGATTTGGCTTTTGGAAGTAAAATGTAATATTTATATTGATTTTGTCATCGCAATAGTTGCCAAACTAATTTTCGCACCAGGAATTTTTAGTAGCGCAAAAGCACAAGATTCAATTGTGGTTCCCGTTGTTAAAACATCGTCGATCAGCAGAAAATGCTTGTCGTGATGCGAGGAATCAAAAACAACCTCAAAAGCAGTTTTGTCAATTTGAGTGCGCTCAAAAAATGATTTTTTTGTCTGCGATTTTGAATATACTGCTCGTTTTAAAATTGATTCTTCAAACGGTTTTTCTATGATTTCAGACAATGCTTTTCCAAATGTTGATATTTGATTGTAGCCACGTTTGCGCATCTTTCGAGGATGCAAAGGAACCGGAATGATGTAATCGAAGGACTTTACAATTGGCAAATTTTTAATTTTTTCGCCCATCCAAAATCCTAAAACGGTACCTAATTCTTGATTTCCTCTATATTTTAAACTAAAAATTAGCTCTTGAACCAAGCCTTGTTTCTGAAAATAAAATAAACTTGCCGCAAAGTCCAAATTTATTTTACCATAAAACAGTGCGTGAATTTCGTTTTTTGCACCTAAATGATGATTCGTGGTTGGGATTTCGTGCCGACAGTCTGTGCAAATGGCAATTTCTTCCATCAATAAAATGGATTTGCAACCCGCACAAACTTTTGGAAACAGCAAATCTATAAGTCGGTGCAACATAAATTATTTTTTATGTTGATAAAAGTAATTAAACTGAATCAATTTAGGACAAAATTCAATGTTTTTTATATTTTTGCAACACTATGGCAAAACAAGAAGATTTATTCAAAAATGTTATTTCGCACGCAAAAGAATATGGATTTATTTTTCCGTCAAGCGAAATATATGATGGACTTAGCGCAGTTTATGACTATGCTCAAAACGGCGTCGAACTCAAAAAAAACATACGCGAATATTGGTGGAAAGCCATGGTGCAACTCCACGAAAATATTGTTGGGCTTGATGCCGCCATTCTGATGCATCCAACAACTTGGAAAGCATCGGGCCACGTCGATGCTTTTAACGATCCATTAATTGACAATAAAGACAGCAAAAAGAGATATCGAGCCGACGTTTTGATTGAAGATTATGCCGAAAAACTGAACCAAAAAGCCGAAAAAGAAATTGAAAAAGCTGCCGTTCGTTTTGGTGATGCTTTTAATCGTGAGGAATTTGTTTCAACAAACACACGTGTTGTAGAATATTTGGCTCGCAAAAATGAAATTTTGTCACGAATGGCAAAATCTCTTGGTGACGAAAACCTTGCAGACGTTAAAGCATTAATCGAAGAATTAGAAATCGCGTGTCCAGATTCAGGTTCAAGAAATTGGACGGAAGTGAAGCAATTCAACTTAATGTTTGGCACAAAACTTGGCGCATCAGCAGAATCTGCAATGGATTTATATTTACGTCCAGAAACGGCGCAAGGCATTTTTGTGAACTTCTTGAATGTACAAAAATCGGGCAGAATGAAAATTCCATTTGGCATTGCGCAAACTGGAAAAGCCTTTAGAAATGAAATTGTGGCGCGTCAGTTTATTTTTCGCATGCGCGAATTTGAACAAATGGAAATGCAATTTTTTGTGAAGCCAGGCGAAGAAATGAAATGGTATGAATATTGGAAAAACGCACGACTAAATTGGCATTTATCACTTGGTTTGGGTCGCGAAAATTATCGTTTTCACGATCATGAAAAATTGGCGCATTATGCGAATGCTGCTGCCGATATTGAATTTAATTTTCCATTTGGATTCAAAGAATTGGAAGGAATTCACTCACGAACAGATTTTGATCTGAAAGCCCACGAACAATTTTCTGGTAAAAAACTGCAATATTTTGACACAGAAACCAACGCAAACTACACGCCATATGTCGTGGAAACATCTGTTGGATTAGATAGAATGTTCTTGTCAGTTTTTGCGACATCGCTCAAAGAAGAAACTTTGGAAGACGGATCGACACGAACTGTTTTGCAACTACCAAGTGTTTTGGCACCAACAAAAGCGGCGGTTTTGCCACTCGTAAAAAAAGATGGATTGCCAGAAATTGCCCGAAAAATCATTGAGGATTTGAAATGGGATTTCGCTGTGGCTTATGATGAAAAAGACGCCGTTGGAAGACGTTACAGGAGACAAGACGCGCTCGGAACACCGTTTTGCATCACGGTAGATCACCAAACAATTGATGATCAAACTGTTACTATTCGCCATCGCGATAGTATGAAGCAAGACCGTGTAGCAATTTCAGATTTGAAAAATATTATTGAAAATGAAGTTTCGATGAAAAATTGGTTGATGAAATGTTAGGATTGCGGATTTTTGATTTTTTTCTAAAATTATTATTTGTTTAAAACCGTTAAAATTTACGATATTTGTTTATTACAATATCTTAAATCAAAAGCAATGGATCAGGACGTTAGATGGCAGCAAAGATTTAAAAATTTTGAAAGTGCAATTAAGTTGTTACAAGAAGTTCCAGCGTTAGACCTTGGTACATTGTCTCAACTTGAGAAGGAAGGCATTATTCAGCGATTTGAATTTACTCTTGAATTGGCTTGGAAAACCCTCAAGGACAAAATGGAATATGATGGTTTGATTCTTGATAAAATTTCGCCAAAAATGGTTTTGAAAGAAGCTTTTAAAGCAAAATATATTGAAAATATTGAACCTTGGTTCGAAATGATTGATGACAGAAATTTGCTAAGTCATACCTATGATTTTAAACTTTTTGAAGCCATAATTCCAGACATTCAGATAAAGTATACTGCACTATTGTCAGTTTTATACAATTCTTTAAAAATTTAAGAAATTATGAATTCTTTTGGTTTAAGTCAATCATCGATGACCATTCTTACGGACATTTTTTCTCACAATCAGCAAGTTGAGAAAGTGGTTTTATATGGTTCTCGTGCCAAAGGAAACTTCACCAACCGAAGTGACATTGACTTGGTTATAATTGGTGCTGAGTTAAATAGGCATATCGTTGGAAAAATAATCAGTGAAGTAAATGATAGTAATTGCCCACATACGGTTGATATTCAAATTTTAGAGAACATAAAAAATCAAGATTTATCTGAACATATCGCTCGCGTAGGTCAAATTTTTTATTTAAAATCAAATTAGAGATTAGCCTTTAGCTTTCAGCAATTAGCGCTTCAAAACCGTTAATTAAATATTCGTTGATTTAACCATTAATCCCACAATTGTCAATATAATATCGTTAATCTATTAATCCAAAGATCTAAAGATCTAAAAATCTAAGAGGCATCCACCCAAGATTTATAATATTTCCCATCGTCTAATCCCATGGCGATTTCAGTAACCATGAGTGGGTGGAAAGTGTCTACCATAACCGCCAATTCATGTGTTTCTGTGTGGCCAATACTTCGCTCCATCGCGCCAGGCGCAGGGCCGTGAGGAATGCCTTTTGGATGCAAAGTTATATGGCCTTGTTCAATATTATTTCTGCTCATAAAATCGCCGTCGACATAATATAAAACTTCGTCTGAATCTATGTTGCTGTGGTTATATGGCGCAGGAATTGACTTTGGATGATAATCATACAATCGTGGGCAAAAAGAACAAACCACAAATGTTGCTGTTTCAAAAGTTTGATGAACTGGAGGCGGTTGGTGCACTCGACCGGTTATAGGTTCAAAATTATGAATTGAAAAACCATAAGGGAAATTATATCCATCCCATCCAACAACGTCAAACGGATGTGTGGCATAGACCACCTCGTGCATCATGCCTTCTTTTTTTATTTTGATGGTGAAATCGCCTATTTCGTCGTGTGTTTCAAGGTCTGTTGGCAATTTGAAATCGCGTTCGCAAAATGGGGAATGTTCCAAGTGTTGCCCCGATTGGTTTTTATATCGCTTTGGTGTGTAGAATGGCGCAAACGATTCCACGTAAAACAACCTGTTTTCTGCTGTATTAAATTCAATTTGATAAATTACGCCACGCGGTATTATAAGATAGTCACCATATTCAAAATCTATATTTCCCAACATGGTGCGCAGTTTGCCGCTTCCTTTATGAATGAATATCAATTCGTCGGCATCAGCATTTTTATAAAAATATTCGGTTAAAGATTGTTGTGGCGCAGCAAGTCCAATTGTACAATCTTTATTAACGAGCATGGCTTTTCGGCTGTCAAGAAAATCGGCTTCGGGTTTTAACTCAAAACCTTTAAAAAGTAGCGATTTTATGTTTTTGTCTATGGCAATTTTCGGCTCAACAGCATAAGATGCTTTTATTTCCTTTACTTGGGTTGGTCGATGCACATGATATAGAAGCGAAGAATTTCCGTGAAAACCTTCGGTACCAAACAGTTGCTCATAATACAATCCGCCATTTGGTTTTTCAAATTGTGTATGCCGCTTTTGCGGAAAATTGCCGAGTTTATGGTATAATGGCATAAGAATATTTTTAATATAGTTTACATACAAATATCGTAAAAATTTGTATTTGAAAAACGGACTTTGGCTTAAATTTATAAAACAAAAAAAGCATCAAAAAATGGCGAACCAGATTTTAATGCTTTTTATTTTAAAATAAATAACTACTCTTTTATTTCCAAATTCGACCTGCTTTTACTATATAAGAAATAAACAGCTATTCCAATAATTCCCCAAATAATAAAGGCAATCCAGGTTTCTTTTCTTACATAGCACATTAAAAATAGATTAAAGGCAACACCTAAAGAACCTACTAAATATACTGCTGGTGTTCTGTAAGGTCTGTCTAATTCTGGTTTTTTATATCGTAGAATCATAACTGCTACGCAAACCATTGCGAAAGCAAGCAATGTACCCATTGAACACAAGGCACTAACATTTTCTATTGGTGTTAATGCAGCAACAATAGATATTATGGCACCTACTAAAATTGTCCCTTTATATGGCGTTTTAAACTTTGGATGAATAGCCTTAAAAAACGGAGGCATCAATCCATCTTTTGACATCCCAAGAAAAATCCTGGTTTGCCCAAGCATCATCACCAACATTACAGAGGTTAGTCCTGCTGTTGCAGCCAACGTTATAATAAACACAGCCCAAGTAAGACCGTTTTCACTAAAAGCTGATGCAACAGGTGCCGTTTTATCTAATAAAGTATATGGTACCATGCCCGTTAATACAAGTGAAACTAATATATATAAAACCGTGCAAACCACCAATGAAGCGATGATTGCAAATGGAACATCTTTCTTGGGATTGATAGCTTCACCCGCTTGTGTGGAAACTGCATCAAAACCGATGTATGCAAAAAATACAATGGTTGCAGCGGTTAGTACGCCACCATATCCGAAATTGACTTCGCCTGTAGCCACACCATTAATAATTTCAGGAACTTCAGTTGGTATAAATGGCGTCCAATTATCTACGTCAATATAAAAAGCACCTACAATAATAACAAAAAGCACTACTGCAATTTTAATAAATACTATAATATTGTTTGCTTTTGAAGCTTCTTGAATTCCTTTAATTAATACCGCGGTTACTACCCAAGTTATCAAAAAAGCAGGAAGATTAAAAGCAAAACTTGGAGCAGTCCATAAATCGGCCGGAAAAGCTTCGTTATGTTCAGCAACTTTTTCTGTTGCGGTAAACAAATCGTTGCAAAGCCAAATGGGAAAATCAATACCAAATAAATGCAGAAATTTTACAAAATATCCACTCCATGCCACGGCAACGGTTGTTGCTCCCATCATATATTCTAAAATTAAATTCCAACCAATAAACCATGCAAACAGTTCACCCACAGTGCCATACGCATACGCATACGCAGAGCCTTCGACGGGTAAAACAGATGCAAACTCTGCGTAGCACAAAGATGCAAACAAACAACCAATGCCCGCAATAACGAAAGAAAGCGCAAGTGCTGGCCCAGCATAATCATGCGCTGCAATTCCTGTTAATGTAAAAATTCCACCACCAATAATAGCTCCAATGCCAAGAGACGTCAGTCCCCAACGCGTTAATACACGCTTTAAATCACTCTTTTTCATGTCGGCCTCAAACGCCGATACAGGTTTTACTCTCCAAATAGACATAGTTAATTTTTTAGGTTTGATTTCATTTTTCAAATATAGAATTTTTTATAAATACTTAACTATTATTGTCGTTAAAAAGTGAAATAGTTGACGTTTTACGAAATTAGTTGCGTAAAATTAATTTTTATTGTTCCGCATATTTTCTAATCTTTTCGATTTTAAATAGTTTAAATTTGTATTGTATTTTAATATCAACAAAAATGAAAATAGCAATAGGCAATGACCATGCTGGTCCAGAATATAAATTTGCAATAGTGAAAATGCTTGAGGTAAATGGTCATGAAGTGATAAATTACGGAACTGATAATTCAGATTCTGTTGATTATCCTGATTTTGGTCATGCTGTAGCAAAAGATGTCAACGATGCAAAGGTTGATTTTGGAATCATCATCTGCGGAAGCGGAAATGGCATTGCAATGGCTGCAAACAAATATTCGAATGTTCGAGCCGCGTTGTGTTGGACTAAAGAAATTGCTGTTTTAGCAAGGCAACATAATGATGCGAATATTATTAGTATTCCTGCCAGATTTACATCGATTCATCAAACACTCGAAATGGTTGAATTGTTTTTGAAAACCGATTTCGAAGGTGGCAGACACGCCAAGAGAGTTGGGAAAATTGGTTGTTAATGTGATAATTTAGAATGTTAGATTTTTAGTAGTTATATATCTAAATCATTGTTGTCCGATAAAACATTTTAAATTACAGAGTTTACTATATATAATGGTGTTTTAGCGGTGTTTTTTTTGTTTTAGCTTGTTTTTTGCTA
>JAYWGW010000003.1:0-46225 GCA_043778045.1 Bacteroidota bacterium
TTGCATTTAAATTTTTAACAAATTCTTTAAAATCCATATGTTTGTGATTTAGATCACAAATATAATAAAAATCTACATTATTCTAAAACATAACCTAAAATTATAAAACAAAACTACGCAAAATAATTATTCAAAATAGAAAATGTTTAATAAAATTTTCCCAAGTTTGCAAACATAATTAAAAACAATGCACGGCAACCAATTAAAATGGATTTATCTATCAATGCTTTCCTTAATATGGGGCAGCTCGTTTATATTGATAAAAAAAGGCTTGATTGCATTGTCTCCTCTGCAATTAGGATCGCTTAGGATAATTTTTGCAGCTTTGTTTCTATTGTTAATTGGTTTCCGTTCACTAAAAAATATTCCAAAAACCAAATGGAAATATATTGCACTAACATCACTTTTTGGTACTTTTATTCCTGCTTTTTTGTTTGCAATTGCTCAGCAGCATATTTCGAGCGTTATAAGTTCCGTCATAAATTCACTTACACCTGTAAACACTTTATTACTAGGCGTTTTACTGTTTGGCGCAGCATTCAAACGTATGCAAATTATTGGTGTAAGCATTGGATTAATTGGTTGTTTGATACTAATTTTGAATGGCGCCACAGCGCAGACTTCACAAAACTACGGATATGCTGGTTTGGTTGTTATTGCATCTATATGCTACGCAGTTAATGTAAATTTAATCAAAAAATATCTTCACAATTTAAGTCCATTAAGCATCTCAACAGGCAATTTTTGCGTGCTGCTGCTACCCGCAACCTGTATTTTATTTTGTACAAATTTTTTTGATTCGATTTTAAATCATGAGATGCAAGTTGCTTCTCTGTACATTATGATACTTGGCGTAATAGGTACTGGTTTGGCGAATATTATATTTTTTAAATTAATTCAAATATCGTCGCCTGTTTTTGCAACTTCTGTGACGTATTTGATTCCTGTCGTTGCCTTTAGTTGGGGCTTTGCTGATGGTGAAAGCCTTACAAATTCTCAAATTTTAGGTGCATTTGTTATTTTAATTGGGGTTTACCTATCGTCTAAAAAATAAAAAAAGGAATTCTATTTTTTGCTTTTTTTCATTCAAAGCTCCCCAACTTTAAACAATATTTACAAAAAGAAATTCCTTTAATTTTTTAAAAATTTACCAGCTGCTAACGGCATATTCTGTGATAACTCGTCTTGTTTCTTGTTCTAAAGCAGCATATTCAACAATGATTTTTTCTGGCATTAAACCTATTCTGTCTCCTCGCAATGATTTTCTAATATAGTCTAAAGAAAATCCGTAACGAGTTTGAAGGTGTTCTAAAATGTCTTGGTTATAAACATTTCGTTTTTTTTGTTTTTCGGTCATTTTTTTGATGCTTATTGTATTTAGCTTTAAAAGGCAATATTCATTATTATCATAATTTTGATGTTAAAATGATATATAATCTAAAAATATACGTCCATTTAACAACAATTTGATTATATTCGCGCCGAATTCTAATTTGTATTATTTAAAATACACTTTTTAAAACCATATATTACAAATATATATCAAGTTTGATACAATTGCAAATTTAATTACCACACGAATGTTAAATTTTTTTTCACGATTAGATAAATTCATGGATTTCAAAAAATTGAGTGATAATAAAATTACTATTGCTTGCAAGATTTCGAATGGACTTATTGGAAAGGCACGAAATAGAGGTTCTTTGTCTCAATTAAACATATCAAAAATACTATTAAACTATCCTGAACTCAATCCAGATTGGCTACTTACTAATCGCGGCACTATGATCAGAAATATAAAAGAAAAAAAGGTTCAAAAGGTTTCAGAAAATAATGAATTTGAACAATTTCAAAACTTTTCTTTTGCAGCTGATGAAAAAAATGAAAAATCCAATATTTCTAATGTTGAAATCCAATTGCAACATTTGTTAAAACCAAAAATTCAAGACGTTGATGTGGTCGTAAAAATTTCTGACGACACTATGTTTCCTGTTTTTTCAAAAAATGATATTGTGCTTGCTAAAAAATTGGAGGTCAAAAATGTAATTTTTCAATGGAATAATTTATACCTTATTAATACGCAAAATGATGTTTTTGTGAAACGTGTTGTGCAAGCACCAGCGGACGATATGATTATCTTAACAAGTGAAAACAGTTTTTATGCGCCTATTGAATTGGAAATTTCAAAAATTAAAAGCATTTTTATAATTCGAGAAGCCATTAGATTTTTATCTTAAACTTGTTGCAAACTATAAGTTTTTTTCCAACTCGCCTTTATATTTTTTCAAAACCCCTCTTGTCATTGCTAAGTTTGCTTTTGTAGAATCGGCAACCAAATAAATCATAAATTTTTTGTTCGGTGAAACATCAATTATGTGAATTTGACTTGTTAGTGTGATCAAAATATCTTTTATTTCTTGGTCAATTCCTAATGCTTGAACCGCTTTGAATTTTGCTTTGACTACATCAAGATTGTATATTGATGCGATTTCTGCATCAAAACTCTTATCATTAGTAAGCGATCCGTAACTAAGTCCTGTTTCAATTTCAGTAATCGAAACGGCTATAAAACCGTTTATATTGTTTTTTATGTCTTGGAGAAAAACATTTATGAAATCTGTGTTCATCGTAGGTTATGCTGATTAAAAATTTTGTGAAACTTCATTGATTGTTTTATGAAAAAACGCCACATTTATATTTTGATTGTTACATACTTTTAAGTGTTATTTGCAACAATTCGTTGAACTTAGATTAAAATTTCTGTCGACTTTAACTTGCATATGCCTTGACTGCCGAGCACATGTATTTTGATTAAATTTTTCGACTATTGACAGAATAACCATCTACAATGCTGGAATGCTTTGTGAATAACTAACAGTAATGTTTGCTAAAATTTTTGAATTCATATAAATTAATTGGTAAATTGCCGTATTGGTTTCCTTTAAGAATGTTCTTAGAACTAAATTTATTTCATTAATGAATATTACTTACTGTTATTAAAATCATATTGATATAATGACATAGCTATTTGCAAATATAAAATTTAATTTTACAATTGATAAAATTTACTTAAAATGTAATATTATGTTATTGTTAAAATTATAATTATATATAAATATTGTACGATAATTTTACAACTACCTAAAATTTTACCTGTAAAAAAATACAGTTTATACAATATTTTATGTAATTTCAAATTTTTAAAAATATATCATTAAAAAATATTAGTTTTACTACTTCCTGATGACGATTGCTGAAAAAGTAGAGCTATTTACTATAACGACTTTAAAAACAAACAAAAAAACCTTGAACGTTGCCGAGCGCAATCTTATCCAGCACGCATAGCACGACGGCTTTACCAGATTAGAAGTAATTTTCAGCATATTTCTTGAACTTTAATCAAAAATAAAAAATTTGATTTGGTGAAACGCAGTAATTCAATTTACAATCTGTACTATCAACATCTGCTATTGTTTGCTCTGCATTAAAAAACGAAAGTCCAATGAAAACACAGTCTGGTCTACATTTTGATAAAAACCTGTCGTAGAAACCTTTGCCATAACCAACTCTATTTCCTAATTTGTCAAAGGCTAAAAGAGGCACAAAAACTACATCTATTTTTTCAATTTCACAAGAAATTGCATTGACAGGTTCTTGAATATTAAACTTATTTACTTCAAAAATTGTTTTGTCGTCAAATAAATAGTGAGACATATTCAGCGTTTCAAAATTCGATTTAGAAACTACCACCTTCTTATATTTGTTTTGTAGAATTTTTACAAGAAAAAAGGTATCTACTTCATGATGATTTGCGATGGGCATAAATACATGATAATAGGTCTTCGTCCAAATATCTAATACCGCAACTTTAGATGCAATTTCTGTTGACATAAGTATTACTTCGTCTAATGTTAAGTTTATGCGAAGTTTTTTGTATTTGAATCGCAGTTCGGCTTTTGTCATTGTGGTTTTATTCTGCGTTTGTGCCAAGATTAGAAATATGATAAACCGCATCTCCTTCATAAACAATCGGTGAATGGTTCGCATTGATGATATATCCTGCGGCAGGAGCTTTCACTTTCTGAATAAATTTTCCAAAAGGGTCTGTTATGGTTCCCAGAACACATCCTTTTTCAACATAGGTTCCAACCAAATTATTGTCATGGAAAAGTCCTGAACATTTTGCGCGCAGCCAGCCAGACTTATTAATATATATGGTTTTTGATCTCGCTTGCGTTGCAATATGGTTGTCACTTAACATACCAAAATGATTCAAAAATCGTTTGCTTCCTTCAACGCCCAAAGTGGCAATATCTTTGTTGATGTCTAAGGATTTTCCGCCTTCGAATAGCAACATTTTTACGTTCACTTTTTCGGAAGCATTTCTAAATGAACCTAAAATATTTTTAGAATATAATGTAAAAGGAGCGTCAAAAATGTCGGCAAGCTCTTTAAGTTGTTCATTCTGTGGTGTAATTCGGATTTGTGGTGCATTAAATCTACTGGCGCCACCTGCATGAAAATCAATTGCATAATCAACAACAGGCATAATTTCCGTAAGAATGTGAAAGGCAAATCGGCTCGCCAAAGATCCTTTTTTGCTTCCTGGAAAAACCCGATTGAGATCCCGTCCGTCTGGAAACTCACGACTTTTGTTAACAAATCCGAACATATTAATAATTGGAATACAAATAATGGTTCCTATTTTTGGTTTGTTGATTTTGTTTATTAAAATTTGTCGTACTATTTCAACGCCATTGATTTCATCACCATGAATTCCTGCCGAAAACAAAACCACTGGCCCGTTAATTTTCGAACGTTCAATAATAATCGGAATTTTAAGGCGAGAAGTAGAGTGCAAACGCGCGATTTCCATATCAATGGTTTTGCTTTGACCTGCTAAAATAGTTTCGCCAAGGATGGTGATAGGTTTTGGTTTCATGTTTGCAAAATAATTTTTAAATATAAAACTAATTTTATGAATTTATATCTTTACAACCGAAGAAATGTTTTAAAATTATTGAATTCTTTAGCCACAGATTACACAGATTTGCACAGATTTTTTTATATTGCAAATTCTAAATCTTTAAAACCTGCCAGCAGGAACGGTTCGTGGCAAAAACTATAAAAGATTTTACAGATGCTTTTTAGGCCATAGCCAATATATTACAACCAGTGCGAATAATCCACTAAACAATTACCAATAAATGATCATATATAACGTAACCACAAATATTTCCGAAGAAGTTGAAACACAATGGCTCACTTGGATGCAGACCAAACATATTCCAGCGGTTTTGGCAACAGGAAAATTTATTTCTGCGCGATTGGTGCGGGTTTTAGTAGAAGAAGAAATGGGTGGCGCGACGTATGCGGCTCAATATACAACTCAAAACAAATCGTTATTGAATGAATATTTTGTTGAATACGCCCCGAAACTTCGCGAGGAAGGAATTGCTGTTTTTGGAGATAAAATGCTGACCTTCAGAACTGAATTGGAAGTTATTGAAGATTTTTATATTGAAAATTAGGCTTTTTTTTGGGAAGAAAACCTTTTAAAAGCTCAGTTGTAAATAAGTTTTAAAATATGTTTTTAGTAAATTACCATTAAGGTCATTAAGAAAATTAAGCAAGCAACGTCTTAATTTTCTTAATGGTTTACAGTAAAGTTAAATTGTAATATAGTTTTTAGAGGTGCCTTTAAACAAATTTTGAAGTGGTTTTAACAACTAAATTAAAGTTGATTTGCGTTCAGTTGCTTCAACATTTCCACCGTCATCGATTCCAAATCAAATTTATGGCTCCAATTCCAGTCTTTTCTAGCTTCTGCATCATCAATGCTGGCAGGCCAAGAATCAGCAATTTTTTGTCGAAAATCTGGTGCATATGTAATTTCAAATTCAGGAATGTGTTTTTTGATTTCCGAAGCAACCTCAGCTGGTGTGAAACTCATGGCTGCCAAATTATATGAAGATCGGATTTTGATTTTATCTGCATCGGCTTGCATAATTTCAACCGTTGCTGCAATGGCATCTTCCATAAACATCATTGGCATTTTTGTTTCGGCGCTTAAGAAACATTCGTATTTTTTGTCTGCCAAAGCTTTGTAATATATGTCAACAGCATAGTCGGTCGTGCCACCTCCAGGCAAGGTTGTCCAAGAAATCAGACCTGGATATCGCACCGAACGCACATCAACACCAAAAACATGATGGTAATATTCGCACCATCGCTCGCCTGCTTGTTTGCTGATTCCATAAACCGTGCTTGGTTCCATGATGGTATATTGCGGCGTTTGTTCTTTTGGCGTTGTAGGTCCAAAAACAGCAATGCTCGATGGCCAAAATATTTTTTTTATTTTTTTTGCTTTTGCTAAATTCAGAACATGAAACAGCGAATTCATATTCAAATCCCAAGCAAAAGCTGGGTTTTTTTCAGCTGTTGCCGATAGCAAAGCAGCCATTAAATACACATCTGTAATCTGATGAACCTCGACAAGATGTTCGATTTGATTAAAATCTAAAGCATTAACAACTTCAAAAGGACCAGAATTGACCACATCATTGTTCAATTTTCGAATGTCTGACGCAATGACGTTTTCTATGCCATAAATCTCGCGCAACTTGTGTGTTAGTTCCGTACCTATTTGCCCGCAAGCGCCGATGATTAATATTTTTGGTGTCATTTTTCGGTAGAATGTTTAAATACAAATGTAAGTTAATTTAAAGATTAAAGGATTGAAAGATTTGAAGATTTAAGGATTTGAAAATTTAAGAAGTAAAAGACAAGAAGCAAGATTGGGGCACTTATGGTATGATAGTTTACGACATGCATCTTGAAATGTAAAACTTGAAACTATGAAACCTAAAACTTAGACTACAAACTTGAAACATGAAGCTTTAAAAACTTTCGACTTTAAGACATACCGACTTTAAGACTTTCCAACTTTAAGACTTTCCAACTTTCCGACCTCCTTACAAGTTTGGTATAATTTTTGAACTTTGACACAATAAATAGCGTACTTTTGCAATAACACATCATTTGTCATGTCTAAAAATTACTTTTTCATTGTTGCTTTTTTCTTTTGCATGTTATCTTTCAGCGGTTTTGCGCAAGAAAGCAAACAAGGCAGTGGCAATATTGATGGTTTGAGTTTCTATCCAAATCCGGTGAGTAATGGCAAAATTTACGTAACGTCAAAATCTGGTTTAGACAAAGAGGTCACGGTTTTTGATGTTTTAGGTAAAAAAGTGTTGCAAGCCAACGTCATAACAAAAGAACTTTACATTGGCGCACTTTCGCCAGGCGTTTATATTATCAAATTCAAAGAAGGAGACGATACTGCGACTCGTAAATTGATTGTGAAATAAAACAATTCGTTGTCTATTTATTGATTTTCAGAAATTTAATGATTCTTTTACATTGGTTTTTTAATTTGTATTTAAATACTTAGTATTTTTGACATTATTTTAATTTAAATTTAAAAATTATGAAAAAAATTTACTCAATTTTTTTATTAGGGTTTTCGGCTGTTTGTTTAGGTCAAGTTCCGATAACGGCCTTAAACATACCTTATTCAGAAAATTTTGATGGTATGACCGCTACTGGAACTGCATTGCCTGCTAACTGGTCAACTGTTCGCCTCTCCGGATCTGGAGTCGCAAACGCTTCCTTAGTGCCTTTGGTTGTTGGTGACGGTAGTGCAAACTCTGGCGCTACATACAATGTTGGAACAACAAACGCAACAGACAGAGCCATTGGTGCCTTATCATCAGGTACTACTGTTCCAGCTTTTGGTGTAAATTTAGTAAACAATACTGGTAACCAAATTACGGCATTTAGTATCACGGCACTTATCGAACAGTGGCGTCTTGGTGGCGATGTAGTTATTGAATCAATGCCATTTTCTTACAGTACAGATGCTACAAGTTTGTTTTCTGGAACTTGGACAAATGTATCAACTTTGGATGCAGTCGAAATTCAACTTGGATTAGCTCCCGCAGCTCCTGGTATTGCAAATATAGATGGTAATCTTACTGCAAATCAAGTTTCTGTGTCTGCAACAATAAATATTAGCTCGGCCCCGTTGCTTAACAATGCGTCCTTATGGTTAAGATGGGCTGATGCAAACGCGGTCGGTACAGACTGTATGTTAGCTGTTGATAATTTTGTGTTTAGAGCAACTTCTTCTGCACTTTCAATTAATAAAAACGAAATCTCTGGCCTATCAATCTATCCAAATCCAGCAAGAGACGGCAAACTTTTTATCACATCTAATGCAAACGAAAATAAGTCAGTTGTGATTTTTGACCTTTTAGGAAAACAGGTTTTGAAAACAAACACATCTTCTGAATCTATTAATATTTCGTCTTTAACAACCGGCGCATACTTTGTAAAAGTTACTGAAAATGGAAAAACAGCTACAAGAAAATTATTAGTTCAATAACTTTCAAACATCAACAACATTTAAAGACATCCAATTGGGTGTCTTTTTTTTTGTATTAAAAAATTAAGTTTATGCTAAATCAAAAAAAGACTATAAATTTGTACTTAATCAAACCTAATAAAATGAAAACTCTTTTCTATTGTGTATTGTTGGCTTTCACTACCTCCATATTTTCCCAAACGAAAAAAGACTCCATTGCGTCTAAAATTATGAATGAAACCAGAACTTATTCTGTTTTTGTTCCTGCGAATTACGAGAAAAATAAAGGTAAAAAATATCCACTGCTTTTTCTTTTAGATGGAGACTATCTTTTTGATCCCGTTGTTGGCGCGTTGAAATACGGGAATTATTGGGATGATCTTCCTGAGGTTATTGTCGTTGGGCTGCATCAAAACACAAACAATGAGCGAGATACAGATTGTGAAATTGGCGATAATGGACTGCCAGCATTCAAAGGAATCAAATTTTTTGACTTTATCAATAATGAATTGCTACCAACGATTGAAAAAGAATTCAGGGTGGCACCACTACGCATTATTGCAGGTCATGATTTAACGGCAACTTTTGCCAATTTATTTGTTTTACAGAATGTTCCTATTTTTAATGGTTATATTGTTTTGTCTCCCGAATTAAACGATTTAATGTTAGAGCGCATTCCAACGGTTTTAAACGAATTTAAGAAGCCCGCATTCTACTATCAGGCAACCGCAGATGGTGATCTAAAATATACAAAACAGGCTATGAAGCAACTCGCTGAAAGTCTATCAACTGTAACAAGCACGAACGTCTTTGCCAAAACAGATGAATTTCAAAACGCATCGCACTATTCATTAGTTTTGCATGCCATTCCAAATGCGCTGTATCATATTTTTTCGGCATATAAACCTATTTCTACAGCAGAATATAACGAAAAAATTGTATTGCTTGAAAAAGATCATGTTTTGTATTTGAAACAAAAATATGATTTGATAAAACGCGATTATGGAATAGATATGAAAATCCGATATTCAGATTTTAAAGCAATTGAAGCTGCTATCATTAAAAATAACGACTTAAATGCATTTGACGATCTGGCGCAATTGGCACGGAAAAACTATCCCAAATCAATGCTTGCTGACTATTTTCTTGCGCAACTGTTTGAAAATAAATCTGAAGATAGTAAGGCAATGAAATATTACTTAACTGCGTATCAACAAGATGAAATTGGCGACTTATCCAAAACAATGATGATGGAAAAAGCAGAAAAATTAAAGTCGAAAATTGCAACAAACAAAAAAGGAAAATAGATTGTACGATTAACGATTATCAGATTAACGATTATTATATTAACGATTTAAAATCGCTATGCTTTATACTTTAATAAATGAAACAAATTCGTAAAATTTTCGCCAACAAAGATTTCCTTCTTGATGAACCAGAAGTAGAACAGTTGATTGACTATTGCGAAGAATTGCAAGATCAATTGATTGAATTTCGGTTTGAGAAAGACAATAACAAACAACTTATTATGCTTGACATGATTAAAGAAATTGTGAAGGCCTGCGAGGAAGTGGAAAAACAACAACGAGAATTTATTAGATTTGGTTTGGAACCTCCTGATTTTGAAGCTGGTATATCAAATTTAAAACGCTATATCACAACAACTTGCAGAGACCATAAGATTTATATATAGGTAAACAATTTTTAAAATCGGTTAGAATATATTTCAATTACTATAGCAAAAAGTCAGAACGTAAAATAAAAAAATATGCTTTTTTCACATATATTTCCGTCAATATCAACAGTTTCAAAATTAGAAGATTGTCCACTGCTGATTCTCCATGGATTTTTGGGAATGTCTGACAATTGGAAAACTTTAGGCACACAATATGCCGAACGCGGATTTATTGTACACACCATAGATTTGCGAAACCACGGAAGAAGTTTTCATTCTGAATTGTTTAATTATGAAGTAATGACGCAAGATTTATTTCAATATTGCGTGGCGCAAAACATTCAAAAATGCTATCTGCTTGGTCATTCGATGGGTGGAAAACTTGCCATGTTTTTTGCTGTTTCCTATCCAAATTTAGTTGAAAAGTTGATTGTTGCCGACATTGCACCAAAATACTACGCACCTCACCATGAAGAAATTTTAAATGGACTTCAGTCCGTCGATTTTTCCACACAACCGTCTCGTTCGACAGTAGATGCAATTCTAACAAAACAAATTCCTGATTTCAATACAAGACAATTTTTATTAAAAAACCTCTATTGGCAAACTCCAGGTCAATTGGCATTTAGGTTTAATTTACCAGCCTTTATTGCGAATAAAGACAATATTGGAAAAGCATTGCCCGACGAAGCATATTTTTCAAAACCTACACTTTTTTTGCGCGGTGGCGCATCAGATTATGTTGTTCAAGAAGATTTTGCATTAATAAAAACACATTTTCCAAAATCTGATATTCAAACCATTCCTAATGTTGGCCATTGGTTGCATGCTGAAAATCCTGAATTGTTTTTAGAAAAAACCATCATGTTTCTAACATAATTCGTATTCATATATTTGTGAAGTGAGCTGCTTCATTGAATTATAACGAATATATCATTTATCGTATCTCGAACAGCGTATTGATAGAAACGCACATCAACCCTAAATTTATAACGAATTTAAATTGCTGATTCTAATTAATTGTTTTGAAACCACATCGAAATACAGAAAAAAGAGGTGCTCTACTCGATGTAAGGAAACATTAGTTGTCTATGTTTAAATAAAATGCTTAGAAATACTAAGGCATTTTAGGTTTTATACTTAATTTTTATGTGATTTAAACTAAATATACTTTATAGACGAAAGCAATTTCAATCAATGACTTAATTTAATATTTTGGCTTATTTTGATTATAATCATATAATAATGAACAAAAAAACCGCCATAATCCAAAGACTACGACGGTTTTATAATTAATTTACCAATTATTTATATCTGAACAATTGACGTACGCAAAGATTCAAGAACCGCCACAATGTCAACATAAAGTTCTGTTCCTGTGGCAACACCAGCATCATTTGCTGATTGCCCAACAAATCCCACGAAACGTGTATATTGTGTATTGTTTGATTTTGCGCCCATTCTTGCGTAGGTTGCTGGATTGTGCGCCACAACCATGTTTCGTCCGCTGTATGTGTTTACAGCGTTTGTTCCGCCCGTATTGAAGGAGAAAAAATCGGTTAGGCTGTCACTTAATGCCGCAATACTTGCTTGTTGCGTTGGTCCAGTTTCGGCTAAAATTGGAGCAAAATGTGCGCTCAAATTGCCTTGAGTTCCCGCTGTGATGTCTGCGACAATGTAACCAATTGTTTTGTTAACAACCGTTCGATAAGACAAACGTCCTTTTTCAATCATTTGACCTGTATTGTTTGGATCGGCAACCATTATGGTGCCACCAAGTCGGTCATAAATTGATGCTTTTGGTGGGATTGGAGCCACATAGTCATCTTCGCATGATGTGAATGCGAAACCTGCGAATAGCAACGCAGTTAGTGCAAATTTTGGAAAATTTTTCATTTTTATATAGTTAAAGATTAATTGAAAATACGTTGTACAAACTTGGAAAATTTATAGTTAAAACTATCTTCATCCATTACTGGACATACACTTTTGGATGCAATGCTGTCGGCAACGATAAAGCGTTGGGCTTTATAATCGCCTTTTGCCATTAGTTGATCAAAGACTTTCTTGGAATTAGCAATTTTTTTTTCGTGAAAATAAACAACAACGTTTCTTACAACCACAACATCCATTTGAACTCCTGGAATAGTTTTTATTTGACGTTCAATGTTTTTTGCTCCCGCCGAATCAAAAGGTTTATCGAAATCAATACGACTTATTTGAACGGTTGGATTGTCGATTGGCTTTTTTGTCGCAATATGATAAACTGTGATTGCAAACAACAGCAAACCTATGATTAACAATGCAATAAGAGACTTCTTTATAATCGATTTCATTTTAAGATAATTAGGGAAATTATATTAAATGATATACGCAAGAAAGTGTATTTTGGTTCAAAAAAAATTTATTGAAAACTAAAATATAAAAATATAGAACTGAAAAATCGCTTCCAAACTAATAGAAACGACTTTTAACTCTTTGATTAACAGATGTCTGAAACAAATAATGGTTTTACAATTTTTTACTATTTTGTATAATTATATTATCAAAATCGGCTTTAATTTTTACAATTTCATCTGTTTTCTCGTTTGGAATTGCGATTGAAAGCACATAATGTGCAATTTTCCACAGACCTTTATGCTTTTGCAATATCCCCGATCCACGGCAAATTTTCATTTGTGTATCCAACAATTCGTCGAAATAGGCAGTTTTCATATCTTTAGAAAAATAGATATTTCGTTGAATAGCTGTAAAATTCCAAGCTTTTCCTTTGTCAAAAAACGGTCTTGCAAATGCTTTAAAATCTTTGTTTTGCCAGTTTTCTGTTGGATCTGTTCCTATGAAAACTCCGTCGGTAGTCATCAGAGAAAAATACAAGTCGAAATTGGCTATTGCTGCTGCTTTATGCCATTCGTCAAGTGTTTTGGCGACCGCAGTTTTTTCTGAAGTTAGGATAGGTTGTGCTGTTGCCTGCATCACTATCAAAAAAAGGATTGTGGAAACTACTTTCATAACGCATTTACGTAGGTTTTTCATCGTACAACTAATTGATTTAAAGTACTTTAAGAAACTATATTGAATTTTAAATATTCTTAATCACATAGATTAGAGAAGAAAACTCACCTGTTTTTCGTGCTTTTAAATTGGATTTTAGGCCAATCCACAAACCGTTGATATTTATACTTCCTGTTTTATATTTTTCGGAAAGTAATGAAACATAAAATGAATCAAACCACATTGGCAATGTTTTGATAAGCTTCATTTGCTGCCGTCTAAAAAATATTTGAATACTATTTTTAGAAAAGTGTGATAAATGCCTTGGAACATCGAATCCTGCCCAATGCATTCCATAGTAGCGAGCATCAAAAGATTTATAGTTTGGTACTGCTATATAAATTGTTCCATTTGGCTTTAAGAGACGTTTCAATTCCTTAATTTGTGCATCAATTTCATAAACGTGTTCTAAAACGTGCCACATAGAAATGGCGTCAAAACTGTTACTCTCAAAATTTTGGCTATCCAAAAAAACGGTAATTCCTTTATTTTCAGCAAGTTGTTTGGCTTTAAAATTGGTTTCAACACCAACAACTTCCCAGTTGTTTTTCTGAGCGGTAACCAAAAAATCGCCTGTACCACAACCTATATCCAGAAGTTTGCCTTTATTTTGATGATGTTCCGACAATAGTTTTACCTTATTTTTCAAGGCAAATAGTTTTACATTTTGGTAAACTTTATCAAATAAACTAAATGTCGCATCAGTATGGGAAATGTAATTTTCACTTTCATAGAAACTGCCAAGGTTTTCTATTTTTGGCTTAGGGAATGTAACGAGCATGTCTAACGTTTCATCCTTATGTAAGCCAAAAGTTTGCATAGAAACTGTGTGATCTTTGACCGCATGCAAAATTTTATAACTATTGTTGTCCATTATTTGATAAATATTGATTTTTCAAGCTGTTAAGATATTTGATTGCAATAGTTTGCAATAAACTATTTGGATCAAGACAATCTTCGCCTGTTTGCGAAAGTACAGATATTGCAAGAAATTTATTTGTGTTGCCAATTTTTTCACTGGCTGTCTCTACGGTTTTTTGTTCAAAATTTTGAGAACCAAAGTGCTTTTCAAAATCGTCAAAATCATAGAATATTAACGTCAATGCGATATCATTCGTTGTTATTTGAATTGATTTATTAATTTGGTTTTTGGTATTATACTTTGTTGCTATATAATCTTGAAAAGGAATGTTCTTTAAATTATTTTCAAAAATAAAAGCATGCAATTGTTTGCTGTTTAAATTTTTACCCGTTGGATGTATGAAATAATCGTTCAATGAAATTCGTTGTTTGTTAATACCACACGAAGCAACAGATAGTGTCAAACATAGTAAAAATGCAAATTTCATAATTTTTTAGTTGAAGCTATTATAGAACATCAAATAGCAAAATTTGATATGGTATTATGACTGCCAAAAATTTTCGTATAAACGTTCCACGCGAAACAATTCGTTCTATCTTCCCATAAAAACTAATAATACTGAAATATCAGAAGGTGAAACACCACTCACACGTGAAGCTTGTGAGATTGTTATCGGCCGAATGGCATGCAACTTTTGCTTGGCTTCGATTGACATTGAATTGATTTTAAAATAGTCGAAATCAATTGGAATTTTGACATTTTCTAACCGCACAAGTTTGTCTGCATTATTCCGTTCTTTCTCTATATATCCAGAATATTTTACTTGTATTTCAGCTTGCTCCATTATTTCATCATCCAGTTCGTTCTCTGCAATATATTCCTTCACTTTTTGAAAACGTGTCATGTCTGCCAAATTGATTTGTGGGCGAGAAAATATTTTAAACATTTTATCGCTTTGTACAATCGGAGCGGTGTCCTTATCGTTTAAAATTTCATTTGCCTCGTCAACTGCAACGCTTGTAGATTTAAAAAATTCGACCATACTGTCTGATTCTTTAAATTTATGTTCCATGCGAAACATTCGGTCATCTGACGCCAAACCAATTTTATTGGCCATTGGCGTGAGCCTAAAATCTGCGTTGTCCTGCCGTAACAACGTTCGATATTCTGCTCTTGAAGTAAACATTCTGTATGGTTCTTCGGTACCTTTGGTTATAAGGTCGTCAATAAGAACACCTATATATGCTTCGTCACGCTTCAAAATTAAAGGCTCTCGTTCTTGGACTTTTAGCGCAGCATTAATTCCTGCCATTAATCCTTGAGATGCTGCCTCTTCATATCCTGTTGTTCCGTTTATTTGTCCTGCAAAATATAAACCTTCGACTAACTTGGTTTCAAGAGTGTGTTTCAACTGCGTTGGTGGAAAATAGTCATATTCAATGGCGTAGCCTGGACGAAAAAATTTCACTTTTTCAAAACCGACAACAGTTTGCAATGCTTTGAACTGAATATCCTCCGGTAATGACGTAGAAAAACCATTTACATAAACTTCAACTGTGTCCCATCCTTCGGGCTCTACAAAAAGCTGATGGCGGTCTTTGTCTGCAAATCTGTTTATTTTATCTTCAATAGATGGACAATAACGTGGCCCAATAGATTTGATTCGTCCATTAAACATTGGCGAACGATCAAAGCCCTCGCGAAGCACATCATGCACTTCGGGTGATGTGTATGTCATGTGGCACGACCGTTGTTGCGCGAGTGGTTTTGTTAAGTTACTGTATGAAAATTTGCTTGGAACGTCATCTCCTTTCTCTTCATTCATTTTACTGTAATCCAATGACCGACCGTCAACACGCGGTGGCGTTCCTGTTTTCATTCTTCCAGCAACAAAACCATGTTTGAGCAAATCTTCAGTAATACCAACTGAAGCGCTCTCGCCTGCTCTGCCACCACCAAATTGTTTTTCTCCGATGTGAATCAAACCGTTTAGAAATGTGCCATTTGTCAAAACCACAGATTTTGCTCGGATATGAATTCCTAATGACGTTGTAACGCCTTTTACAATACTATTTTCAATTAAAAGGCCTGAAACCATGTCTTGATAAAAATCCAGATTTGGCGTGCGTTCCAACATTAAACGCCATTCTTCCGCAAATCTCATACGATCACTTTGCACACGTGGCGACCACATTGCTGGCCCCTTAGATTTGTTCAGCATTTTAAATTGAATTGCAGTCTTGTCCGAAACAATTCCAGAATATCCACCCAATGCGTCAATTTCGCGAACGATTTGTCCCTTTGCAATTCCCCCCATTGCAGGGTTGCAAGACATTTGCGCAATATTCTGCAAACTCATTGTCACTAAAAGTGTGGAGCATCCAAGATTTGCGGCGCTTGCTGCTGCCTCTGCACCAGCATGTCCACCACCAACTACAACAACATCATACAATTCTTGAAACATAAATTATGATTGTGTTCCATGTGGAACATTAAAAAAATTTTATAAAACCAATAAAAGTTTCACGTGGAACAATTCGCTTTTAAAGATTTTTATACATAGTCATCTTCTCGCTTTCTTTCGCACGCATTAAAACAGTGTCAATATCTGACTTGTCATTATATTTACATAGGTGCAAAACGCCATGCGCAATGACGCGTAAAAGTTCATTGTCGAATGATACGCAAAAATCTTTGGCATTGTCTTTTACGCGTTCTGTAGATATAAAAATATCGCCATGCAATTCGTCTCCAACACAATAATCGAACGTCAAAATATCAGTAAGCGTGTCATGCTGCAGATGTGCTATGTTAAGTTCCAATAGAAAATCATCATTACAAAAAACGAATAATAAATCACCGAGTGTTTTTCCTTCCGATGTCACAATCTTTTTTATCCAACTGATGAAATGTTCTTCGTTCGGTATAATAAAGTCGTTTTCGTAGCTAAATTCTATCATTTTTTGAAATATTCTTGAACCTTATTATCGAAAGGTTTTTGCAAAGGTAGCGATTGTCTATTTAGAATTTCAATACTATTCATGTAGTCTTTTACTGCCGTTGGAACATTAGTTGCATTGTTGGAAAACTGCCTCCTCGCAACATCAGATTGGCGTTTTTGTTCTTCTCCCTGAATTTGAACTGCCTTATCTAATTTAAGTAGCTCTTGCTTAAGATTTAGCATTTTTTGCAAAACATCGTTTTTAAAGCCTTTATTCAGTAGCTGTTTTTCAATGTCTTTCATCGCATTTAAGGCGTTTTGACCTTCGGGATTCAAACCTCTTTCATTAAGCTCTTTTTGTAAAGCATCTCTCAATTGCTTTTGCTCTTGATAAATTTTCATGATTTCTCCTGCGCTACCCTCACCATCATCTCCACCTTCACCCTCTTTTCCAGTTTTGCCTTTATCGAGCGACTTACCGTCTTTACCGTCACCAGGCTTACTTCCAGGTTTATCTCCTTTTTTATCTCCGCCTTTTTTTGCTTTTTCGGCTAATTCTCCTTGCTTCTTAATAATATCAGGCAATTGCATTCCTTCGCCACTGCCTTTGCCTTTTTTAGGTTTGCCTTTGCCTTTACCTGAAGACTTCATCGACATTTGCATATTGTTCAAAGATTCACTTAACATATCTGCTAACTTATTAGCACTTGAAACCGTGTATTGCTGGTGATAAACACCTTTTGAAATGTTGGATTCAACCAGATTTTCCACTGCTTTATTTATATTATAGTGCACATTTCCAACCTCAACTGTAATTAATTCACTTATTTTTGGATTTCGCATACCGAGCGCAAACAAACTATCGTCCACGTGTTGAAACTGCAAGCGCAAATCTTGTTGCTGTTTTAAATTTTTATTATAGGATGGCGAATTGCGTTTAAGGCTTTTGAAATGGCTCATTGTTTGCTCTTCTGAAAATGAAAATGAAAGCAAATTGTCTAATATTTGACGCAACATTGCAGCGTCTTCCTCTTCTTTTTCTGCTTCTTCGCTCTCCATTTCATCTTTCATTTTGCCAGCCATCTCTTTCATTTCCTTGGCAGCTTTCTTCTGCTTAGATTTTGCTTTTTGCTTTCCTGCACTATCTTCTTTTTGCAAATCCTCGCTTGCTTTCTTTAAATTATCATCAATACTTTTTTCGAGATCCTCGTTATTTGGAATTTCGAAAGGATCTTTTAGATTTAGATTTTCCTTTTTCAATTCGTCCAAATCTTGTTGTAACTCATCAAATTCCCTCCCAATTTTATCTTGCTCCTTTTTGGTGTTGTCTGCATCTTTGTCTGCTAAACCATCTTGCTTTTCGGCTAATTTATTTAGTTTATCTATTGCAATTGCCACTTTCTGCTCAACATAAAAACGCTTTGTAAGCTCTACAAGTTGCTCTAAATTTTTTGCTTGAGTGTCTGACTTCTGCTTAAACTTATCAAGTTTTTCGGTAAGTTCCTCTTGTTTAAGTTTGCTTGTAAGATCTTTCAACTCGTCTAAAAGCTTTTTGTTTTTTTCGATATTTGCAATTTGGTTTTCTAAACGTTTTTCAAGCTCTTTTTTTGATTCTAAATTTTCAGAAGTCTTCGTTTTCTGTAAATCATCTTTCATTTTCTGAGCAAAATCTTTCATCTGCTCGTCTTGTCTTTGCTGACGTTTAAGAAAGTCGTTAACCTTCATTTGATCATTAAAATCTAAATTGTCTTTTTCCTTCGTAGTTTTTTTAAGCTTTTCTAAATCAGACATTTGCTTATCTTGATTTTTGAAACTTTTTGCTAATCCTGAAATATTTTCATTTTGACGTTGCAGTAATTCATCAGTCGCCTCATTCTCACTTAAAACCTTATCGCTAAAGACAGCTGACTTAGTTTTCTTATAGTTATGAAAGGAATCATTATCACTCACTTCAAAATAAAAATCATAGGCGACACCTTTATCTACAGCCAGCATCCCTGGAAATTCAAATAAAAATTGATTTGAAAGACCGTCGCCTGTCGGCAAATTACTGGATTTCGCATTTGCAACATTGTTTTTGGGATAGTATATGACTTGCAATTTGGAGAATCCATAATCATCTGCTATCTGACCAACAAGGAAATTTGAAGCTTCTTTTATAGAATCAGCCACTTTGCTGACAACAATAGAAGGAAAAGCGTCTTTAACAACAGAAATTTGATAGTTTAGTGTTTCAAAATATTTTCGCTTGACATTGGACGTTACTACTTGATAATCAAAGCTTTTTGATATCAATTTATTATACTGAAAAGCATTTTGATTTGCAACAAAACTTTTTATTATACCGTTTTCAACCAGATTAACCTGTGTGGTGGCAATTGTATTTACATTCCATGTAATAACAGTTCCTTCAGGGACAACAGCATTTCCGATGCCGCTTATTACATCACTTTTTCGATTGAGATATTTAGGATATGTCAAGTTCATCGTAAATGACGAGATTGTTGGTACAGAAACAACCTGTAGCGTCAAATCTTGTGATTGCACGGCATTGCCTTTCAATAAAAAGGAAACATCGGCTGTTGGTCTTGTAAAAACATATTGAAATAAATTATTAGATTTTTGCTCCAAGATATAGGACTCCGAACCGATTTGAACAGAAACAACCGCAGGCACCACTTTGCCTTCTGTTTTAACAGAAAGTACAAAATCAGTCCCTTGCTCGACTTGCAAACTATTGTTTAGAACAACGAATTTAAATGGTGCGGGCGGCGTGAACTTTTCGTCATATCGCAATACGCGCCCAAATCCTTGACCAATCACATCACCATTACCTGATAAGAATAAAAAACCTAAAGCTAAAAGTGGAATCAACAATATGGACGCAAAACGTTTGTTTGCCAAAAAATTAATTGCATTGCCGAAAGGAACAATACTCAGCGCATTTGCCTTTTGATCAATAGACGCCAATAACAATTCTGACTTGTTTTTATCCGATGTCAGTTGCAAAAAATTTAGTAATTTATCATTGACCTCTTCAAAGTGATTTCCAATTAAGACCGATGCTTCCTGAACAGACAAAGCCTTTGACAGTCGCCACAGCTTTAACAATGGAATGCATATAAAACGAAAAAGCAAATAGATTTGCACACCTATAAATACAAAAAATAGAATCGTACGATATCTCGGTTCCATCCACAAAAAATATTCAACAAGGCTTGTAAAAATTAAATATAACAAACCAAGACCAACAAAAAAAATAGTTCCTTTGATTAAAAGATTGGTATAATATTTCTTAATAAACGCGTCAAGCTTATCAAATATAACAGATTGCACCTGATTCATTTGCAAATTTTTTAATCGATAAATATACTACAATCCTTGAATAATAGAAAACTTGAAAAGCTAAATATTACGTAAATTTGTTTAAACAAAAAAATTTATTATTTTTATACCAAAAAAGTTATGAAATACTTATTAGCTTATAGCATTCCAACGCTAACCTTTATGGGTATATATTTCGGAGGAATCTACACTTTTGCGTCACTATTTTATGCATTTGTGTGCATCCCCGCAATGGAAATTATGATGCAAAACCAAACGTCAAATAACAAAGAGGCTTCCGCACTGAAAGAAAAAAATGCAATCTTATTTGATTTGATGCTATATGTAAACTTACCTATTGTTTATGGTATACTAATTTATGCACTTTACAAAGTTACAATGACCGACATTTCGACATTCGAAATTATTGGAACGACATTAAGCACTGGTGTGATGCTTGGCGCTAATGGCATTAATGTCGCCCATGAACTTGGACATCGCACAAAAATGGCTGAAAAAATTATTGCAAAATTGCTTTTGATACCGAGCTATTACACTCACTTTTACATTGAACACAATCATGGACACCATTTGAATGTTGCTACTCCAAATGACGCATCAACTGCAAAACTTAATCAAAATTTGTATGCTTTTTGGTTTCAAAGCGTAGTTGGCACTTATTCAAAAGCGTGGAAGATTCAAGGTGAAATCAATAAAAACAACCAACAAAAGTTCGCAAATATAAAAAATGACATGTTGTGGTTAACAATTGCGCAAATAGTTTATATGACCATTATCTATTTGCAATTTGGCTTAAAAGGCATATTATTCTCATTAGCGTCTGGTATTGTAGGATTTTTACTTTTAGAAACAATAAACTACATCGAACATTATGGCTTACTACGCCAAAAGACTGCTTCTGGACGATATGAGCGCGTTACGGAACAACATTCGTGGAATTCGAACAATTTGTTAGGGCGTTTGATACTATACGAACTAACAAGACACTCGGATCATCATTTTAAGTCGACAAAAAAATATCAAACATTAGAAAACCACCAATCTTCACCTCAGCTTGCTTTTGGCTACCCAACTTCAATGGTTATTGCCTTCTGTCCGCCTTTATGGTTTAATATTATGAACAAAAGAGTGCCTGCTGAAATGAAATAATGATTTTGTACCTTTGTATAAAATTTAAAAAATGTCAAAACCTGTTCGCGTTCGTTTTGCTCCAAGTCCAACCGGCGCACTGCATATAGGCGGTGTCCGCACAGCATTGTTCAACTATTTATTTGCGAAAAAACACAACGGCACCTTCTTTTTAAGAATAGAAGATACAGACAAGGCGCGATATGTTGCAGGTGCAGAAGCATACATTTTAGAATCGTTAGAATGGTTAGGAATTTCGCCGTCAGAAACAATTGGTAAAAACGAAAAATTTGGTCCATACCGACAATCGGAACGTCAAGAAATTTATAAAAAACATATTGATCAGTTAGTTGCTTCTGGGCATGTTTACTATGCTTTTGATACAGCAGAAGAATTAAATTTGCTTCGACAATCAAATGAAGCAGCAGGAAAAACATTTATATATAATCATCAAAATAGGAATTATTTAAATACTTCATTGAAAATTGGGGAATTTGAAACAAATAAATTACTTGCGGCAGGCAATGATTATGTAGTTCGATTTAAAACGCCAATCAATCGAACATTATCTTTATCGGATATTATTCGCGGAGAAGTTGTCTTTGACACAAATTTATTAGACGACAAGGTTTTATATAAATCCGACGGTATGCCAACCTATCATTTGGCAAACATTGTTGATGATCATTTAATGGAAACCTCACATGTGATTCGTGGTGAAGAATGGCTACCATCGCTTCCATTGCATATTTTGCTGTATGAAGCGTTTGGATGGGACGCACCAGATTTTGCACACCTTCCACTGATAATGAAACCTGTTGGTAATGGCAAATTATCTAAACGCGATGGAGACAAGTTAGGATTTCCAGTTTTTCCATTGCAATGGCAGACAGAAAGCGGCATGACACCTGGATATAAAGAAGCAGGTTTTTTTCCAGAAGCCGTAATTAATTTTTTAGCATTATTGGGCTGGAATGATGGCACAGAACAAGAAATCTTTTCTATGAATCAATTGATAGACAAATTTGATTTGTCAAGAATACATAAAGCAGGCGCAAAATTTGATCCAGAAAAAAACAAATGGTTTAATCACCAATATTTGCAAAAAGAGTCTAATGAAAGTTTAAGTAAAGCCTTCGCTCCTACCTTATTTTTAAAAAATATTCCTATTGATGATGTTCAAATAATTAAAATTGTATCGCTTGTTAAAGAACGTGCAAATTTCGTATCAGACTTTTGGGAACTTACAAAATATTTCTTTGAAGCGCCAACAAAATATGATGAAAAAGCTTCGAAAAACTGGAAAGAAGATACACCAGCTTTAATGCGCGATTTAATTGAAAAAATCAGCGAAATAAATGATTTTACATCGGAAAATGTTGAACACATTATTAAAACTTGGATGTCAGAAAACGAAATTGCAATGGGAAAAATTATGCAACCGTTACGACTAAGTTTAGTAGGAGAATTGAAAGGAGTTCATGTTTTTGATATTATTTCAATTATTGGAAAAGACGAGACTATTAAACGAATTGAACAAGCATTACAACAACTATAAATTTTTAATAAAAAAATAATATTATATAACCACCAATTTTTATATCCTAACTAATTTAAACAAAACCATGAACTACACATTAATTGCCTTATCAATTTTCGGCTTTTTTATTTTTCTTTCTTCATTTTTCACAGTGAAACAACAAACGGCAGTCGTTTTAGAGCGCTTTGGAAAATTTTTAGGAATTAGACATTCCGGATTGCAGCTAAAAATACCTATCGTGGATCGAATTGCCGGTAAAATCAATCTTCGGATTCAACAATTGGATGTAATTATTGAAACAAAAACGCACGATAACGTGTTTGTAAAACTAAAAGTTTCGGTTCAATTTACAGTAATCAAAGACAATGTTTACGATGCTTTTTATAAATTAGAATTTCCTCATGACCAAATAACGGCATACGTTTTTGATGTCGTTCGTGCCGAAGTTCCTAAACTTAAACTTGATGATGTTTTTGAACGAAAAGATGATATTGCAATTGCTGTAAAACGAGAATTAAACGAGGCAATGACGACTTATGGTTATGACATAATCAATACTTTAATAACAGATATTGATCCTGACATTCAGGTAAAAAATGCGATGAACAGAATAAATGCAGCCGACCGAGAAAAGACGGCTGCAATGTTTGAAGGTGAAGCAGAAAGAATCAGAATCGTGGCAAAAGCAACTGCTGAGGCAGAAAGCAAGCGTCTCCAAGGTCAAGGAATCGCAGATCAACGTAGAGAAATTGCGCGAGGATTGGTAGAAAGTGTTGCAAATTTAAACAATGTGGGCATTAGTTCACAAGAAGCTTCGGCACTAATTGTGGTGACACAGCACTATGATACTTTGCAAGCTATCGGGTCGGAAACAAATTCAAACTTGATTTTGATGCCAAACTCTCCACAAACAGGAACTGACATGTTAAACAATATGGTAGCGAGTTTCACAGCAAGCAATCAAATTAACGAAGTTATGAAAAATCAAAAACCCAGAGAAAACAAAAAATCTGGACATCACATAACACACGCATCAGACACAAAACCTGAAGTGGAAGAAGAACCTGAAGCTTAAAAAATTGTAATTATCATTTAAAAGTTCCACAATGTGGGACTTTTTTTGTTTTTTATACATCAGTAATCACATCGAAACCTTTGTAACTTCCAACAATTGCAAGTCCGATTATGTTTCTTGCCAATTCTTTACGTTTTATTTTTCCTGAAATTTGGTTTAAAGTTGAACCAGAACCAACTGCATCGTCAATCAATAATAAATTTTTATATGAAACATTTCCTTTGATGACAAATGTGTTTTCGGCATTGTTGATGCGTTCTTCGATTTTATTTAATGATTTTTGTGGTACGGGAATTATACCACCAGTTTTCATAATTTCGATAACTGGCAAATTAATTTTCAACCCATTAGCCAAAAATTTCATTAACTGAGTTTCTCTTTTTATGGTTGGTGGAACGAATGCAACTGCATTGATATCATATTCTGAAATAATAATATCAATTTTTTCTTTGATTTCTTGAATCAAAATTTTCATCAACATTTTGTTTTGCCCTTGTTTGGCATAATGCAAAATGGTTCCTAATCTGGTCTTTCCAAAACGTTCAATTGCATAAAAATCTATATATAACAATTCGTCAAGAAAAATTTTATCGTAACCTTTGGTGTTTTTCAATTTGTCTAAACCAGAAATTAATCCGTTACTATCAAGATAGTTATTGTATTTGTCTTTGGTAAGGATAAATTCATCAATTGTTTTTTCTAATGGCAATTTCCTTTTTTGACACCAATTTTCGAATGCTGGCAACCCTTCAAGCAGTTGACCGACTTCGGTAATTAATATAAAATTTTCGTCAAGAAAATCTCTTTGTACTTTGGTAACTACTTCTGCAGACATAGCGACTGAAGCACGTATTTGCGTAGATGTATTTTGTATATTTAATTTATAAATTGTTTTTGGCGGGAGACCAATTCTATCTATTTGATGATTTCCAACAAGTTGATTCAAAATTCTGTGAACGTATTGATTAGAAATATTGAGTTCCGATGCAATTGTGTTTGCGCTCAATTCTATTTTTTCCTCAAAAAGAAGTTCTATTTTATTTTTTACATTCATAAATTCTGATTTATAGTTTACTATAAACTAACAACTATAAACAAAGATAGATAATTATAGTTTATACTTTACTATAAACTAACAACTATAAACAAAAATAAAATTTTTACTGCGATTTTCTACCAAAACTTAAAATAAAGCCATTTAATAAATTATTTTTATAAAAACGTAAAAACACTTTAACCTATTTTTACATTTGATTAAAATTAATATATGAACGTCAGTTTTTAAGTAAAAATCTATACTGTTTTAACTTTAGATAGGAAAATTCTATAACAAGAAAATAAGTCGAGAAACAGATTTTGGATTTGTAAAAACTATGAAATAAAATTTTACAACAATTCTAAAACTTTTAGATTTTTTTCATAATTTTTCATTTCTGATAATTGCGATTGAAAATTAGATAAATTATCAGAATCGGATTTTAAATTATGAATGGCAAAAATTCGAACATTTGCCAAATTACTTTTCAATGACATCGAATACAATTTTTGCAAACTTTCGCTTTCAATATCTTTGAATGAAACTTTATCTGAATATTTCAAAATTAAGTTTGAAAATAAAAGTGCATTATTATCATTCTTAATGTTTTTGATAATCGTGTTGACAATTAAACTATAATTATCAATAGATTTTATGTTTTCGATGATTGGAATCAATAAATTTTCAGCTAAAACTTCGTCTTTTTCTTTTACATATTTATTGATTTCCCTTTGCACATTCATCAATAAATTTTCTTCTTTTTTGCCTTTTTCTTCCCACGCATCTTTGAGTCCAACAGTTTTATTAAATACTAATTTTGAAGTAGTTGTGTCTTTATCGACAACAAAATATCCTAATCTTTGAAATTGATAATGCGTTCCAATTTTCGCATCTGCGAGACTTGGTTCTACAAAACCTTTTACTATTTTTAGCGAAGATTTATTCATAAACTCCAAGAAGTTTTTCTCTTTATGACTGTCTGGCGCTTCGTCTAAAAACAATCTATCATACAATCGAACTTCGGCTTCCAAAGCGTGTTTTATAGAAACCCAATGCAAAGTCCCCGCAACTTTTCGTTGACTGGCTTCGCTGCCACTTCCTGATTTAGAATCTGGATCATAACTGGCTTGAATTTCAATGATATTTCCGTTTATATCTTTGGTAACAGATTCTCCTTTAATAATATAACCATTTTTCAATCGCACTTCATTGCCAATACTTAATCTGAAAAATTTGGCTGGTGCAACTTCAAGAAAATCTTCTTTTTCGATGTATAATTCCCTTGAAAACAGCACTTTTCTGAAACCTGCACTTTGGTCTTCTTGGTTGTTTTCGGCATCTAAAATTTCCTCTTTATCGATTGGATAATTGGTAATAACTAATTTAATAGGTTCTAAAACCGCCATTACTCTTGGTGCCGTTTTGTTTAAATCTTCACGAAGACAAAAATCCAAAAGTGATACATCGATGATATTTTCTCGCTTGGCAACACCAATAGTTTCGCAAAAATTTCGAATAGATTTAGCAGTATAACCACGTCGACGCAAACCCGAAATTGTTGGCATTCGAGGATCATCCCAACCATTAACAACTTTATCTTGAACTAATTGCAATAACTTGCGTTTACTCATTACAGTATAATTCAAATTCAGTCGCGCAAATTCATATTGGTTTGGTCTTACTTTGTTATCATCATAAATTTGATCTAAAAACCAATTGTATAATTCTCGGTGCATAACAAATTCTAAAGTACAAATAGAATGTGAAATTTGTTCAATATAATCGCTTTCGCCGTGTGCGTAATCATACATAGGATATATTTTCCAATCGTTTCCAGTTCTATGATGATGGCGATGCAAAACTCTGTATATCAATGGATCACGCATTAACATATTTTTAGAACACATATCAATTTTGGCTCTCAGAACGTGTTTTCCTTCTTCGAAATCACCATTTTTCATTTGTTCGAATAATGATAAATTTTCATCAATTGAGCGATTTCTAAATGGTCCATCAATTCCTATTTGTGTTGGCGAACCTTTTTGAATGGCCATTTCTTCTGAAGATTGTGAATCTACATAGGCTTTTCCGTTTTTTATCATCAAAATTGCCCAATCGTATAACTGCTGAAAATAGTCAGATGCGTAACGTTCTTCTGACCAATTGAAACCCAACCACGTTAAATCTTTTTTGATTGCATCGACATATTCTTGTTCTTCTTTGGCTGGATTGGTGTCGTCAAAACGTAAATTTACTGGCGCGTTGTATTTCAATCCCAATCCGAAATTCAAACAAATTGACTTGGCGTGACCAATATGCAAATAACCATTTGGCTCCGGCGGAAACCTAAAACGCAATTTATTTTGAGGAAAACCATTGGCTAATGAATCTTCTATTATTTGTTCAAGGAAATTTAAAGATTTATCTTCTGACATTATTTGATTGAATTTAATACAAAGATAAAAAAAAAGCAACTCATTTGTTCAAAGGTTTCGGCATTTCACTATATCATATTTTTAAAATTTAAACTTTTACACTTTTAAACAAAAATCAATATATTTGTATAAAATCTAATATTATGAGACAAGTACTGGTTACAATTCCGGATGAATATTACGACAATCTAATACAATTTTTGAAACCAATCCCTGATACGATAGCAGATACCAGTCAAGATGACTATAACAAATCGATTGAAAAAATGGTTTTGGAAAGAATAAAAAACTCCAAACCTGAGGATTATGTAGATGCGCAAATGTCTTTGAATAAAATAAAAGCGAAATATGGCTTTTGATGTACAAACCTTAATTCGCGCAGAATTAGAATTTGATGACGTTGTATTTTATTATGAAAATATACAGATTGGCTCAGGACATAGATTTTTAATAGATTATGAAGAAAGGCTAAAAACATTATACAATTTTCCTTTTTTCGAGGAAAAATATGATACTGTTCGGAAACTACCATTAAAAAATTTCCATACATCATTCTATTCACTGTAAATGAAATAGAAAAACTTGTTTACATTCTGGCAATAACTTGCGATTATCAAAATTCATCAAATACGAGAGTAAAACTATAAATGGGAAAAATCATACTTTATAACATTCGTACCTATTCTTACCACGGCTGTTTGGTTGAAGAGAGTAAAATTGGTTCGAACTACCGCGTAGATTTAGAAATAAAAACGGATTTAAGACATTCAGCTATAACTGATGATTTGCAAGATACTGTTGATTATGTCACTTTAAATCAAATAGTTGTAACAGAAATGGCAATTCGTGCAGCACTTTTAGAAACGGTTGCAAACCGCATTATCCGTTGTGCAATGCTTACATTAGAATCCATAAGAAAAATAAAAGTGACGGTCACCAAAATCAATCCACCAATTGGTGGAGACGTCGAAGGTGTTAGCATTGTAATGAAAAATAGCCGTAAAAAGTTTGAATTATAAAAAAAAACGCTACTTTTGCATTCCTAATAAATAATGGCGTCGTGGCCGAGTGGCTAGGCCGGGCTCTGCAAAAGCTCTTACTCCGGTTCGAATCCGGACGATGCCTCAAAACCTTCAAAGAAATTTGAGGGTTTTTTTTGGTCAATTTTTAGAAAAAATTAGATAAAATAAGCGTTCGAATCTGGACAATACCTCAAAAGCCTTCATAGAAATTTGAGGTTTTTTTTTTGGTCAATTTTTAGAAAAAATTAGATAAAATAAGCGTTCAAATCTTGACAATACCTCAAAAACCTTCAAAGAAATTTGAGGGTTTTTTTTGGTTATGTTTTTAGATAAAATTAGATAAAATTAGCGTTCGAATCTGAACGATGCCTCAAAAACCTTCAAAGAAATTTGAGGGTTTTTTTTTGGTCAATTTTTAGAAAAAATTAGATAAAATAAGCGCTTGAATCTGGACAATACCTCAAAAACCTTCAAAGAAATTTGAGGGTTTTTTTTATGATGAATTTTTAGAAAAAATTAGCGTTCGAATCTGGACAATACCTCACAAGCCTTCATAGAAATTTGAGGGTTTTTTTTGGTTAATTTTTTAGAAAAAATTAGATAAAATAAGCATTCGAATCTGGACAATACCTCAAAAACCTTCAAAGAAATTTGAGGGTTTTTTTGGTTAATTTTTAGAAAAAATTAGATAACGATAGCGTTCAAATCTGGACAATACCTCAGAATAGGTATAAGCAATATAGCTATATTTTAGTTTAATAAGACCATTTTTTTTAATACAGATAATATTATGTATACTAAAGATTTTAAAAAAATATTTAAAATAATCTACTTCATCTGTGGCTCTATCTTCTCCAAAGCCTTTTTTACCAACTTTTGATCACTTGGAAACCAACCTTGAAGCATAATGGTGATCCCAAAAACAACCAACAAAAGACTTGTAAACTTTTTAATTTTTAAAATGTTTGTTGGCGTCATTTTACTTTTGAGTTTCTTGGCAAGCAACATTTTAATAATGTCAACAAATAAATACGAAAGAATAATAGTTGTAAAAAAAACTATCATTCTTGGTGTTTTCAATTGTAGAACTGGACCAAAAGTAAGGAAAATTAGCAACCAAAATCCCAGAACACCAACGTTGATAGAATTCAAAAGAAAGCCTTTAAAATAAAGGCTACGATAATTGGTTTTGCGTAAAACATCTTGAAGATCATTGTTTTCGTCGCTGTTTATTGTAACTTTCTTAAGTTTTATAAACGATATTACACCATAAGAAACCATAATCAAACCACCAAAAATAAATAATGCTGGTTGGTCTTGCAGATTTTCAATTAGGCGATAACTGGAAGTAATGGCAATACAAATAAAAATAAAATCAGCGGTAACAACACCTAAATCAAACACAAACGCTGCTCGAAATCCCTTGGTAGCAGCGGTTTCTAAAACTATAAAAAAAACTGGTCCAATCATAAAACACAGCAAAATGCCGAGCGGAATGGCCATCAGAATATCTTGAAGCATTTTTGAGATTTTGTAATAGTTTCAAAAATACTAAAAAAATATTTAATTCTGTCTTATTGAACCTCCCACAATTGTTTTTTGATCTATTTGTTTTGGTTTACCAAATATCAATATATTGCCACCAGCGCGTACTTTTGCATTGACATATTCACTTGCATAAATCTCTGCTTCACCGCCCGCATTCACAGTAATAACAGTCTGTTGCGTTTTGAGATTATTGGCATTCAAAATAGCCCCAGAATTCACAATAATATCATGGTTTGTTGCGCTTCCTTCTAAATCTACAATGGCGCCCGAACTATATTTAGAAATTAATCTGTTTACGTCAAGCACCACATTTATAGTAGCGCCTTCCTTAGCAATAATTTCAAAACCAATAGATTTCACAACTGTTTCAGACGCAATTCTCGAGCCTTCGTTAGCTTCAACACCAACAATTTTTTTATAATAAACTTTAGCATTGACATCTTCTCCTGAAAGAATTTTTGCCAACGGCATTCTGATTTTTAATTCACCGTTTTTGTTCACTAATTCAACTTCTTCTGCACCGTTACCAGATAGCTCAATTTTGTTTTCATTGCTTTGAATCAACAAAACTTCGATTTTATCAAAGGCTGTAACTTTTGTGAAATCGCCAACATTTTTAGTTATTTGCGCAAAAATAACTTGCGACAGGCAGAGTAGGGCAGTGGACACTAAATTTTTCATGATGAGTTGTGTTATTTAATAAAATTTACCGCTGGGACTGTATTATCTAATCATTCCGCCCCAAACATAGTTATCAAAAGTCATGCTATTCTTACCCAATACAAATCCTTTTTCAATATTAACTTTTGAAGCCAACCGCATTAAACGCCGATAATCTGTTTCAGAGGCGGTTTCTTTGACTTCAAATGCAATTTTTTTATCGATAATAAAATCAATTTCTTGACCTGTTTTCAACTGATAATAATTCACTTCACCATAGTGGTGCAATTGATTAAAAATTGCATTTTCAAACTTTGATCCGCTACTTAAATCGGCAAATTGTGTGGCGATTCCATTGTCTAAAAAATAAACTTTTCGCGCTTTAACAATTTCTCTATCAGTATTTAAAGAATAAACTGGTATGGTTTTAATAAAGTAGGTATTTTCTAATAAATATATATAATTTTCAACCGTTTGACGTGACAAATCTGCTAAGTTGGAAATCTTTGTAATGTCTAACTTTGACCCAATTCTTGATGCAAGAATACTTATCAAATTAGAAATTTCTTTAGTTTTGCGAATATCAGCTATTTGAACTAAATCTATGTTGATGTAAGAACTTAAAATATCTTGCAACAAGTCTTTTTTCTCAGAAATATCCGAATTTAAAACAACTTCTGGAAAACCGCCATAAGTGCAATAATCTTCATATTCAAATTTTAATGAACTTGTCGAATATTCACTACTTTCCAATTCATTCAAATTTACCAATGGTTTGTATTTGATATTTTTAAAAGTCAAATATTCGCCAAAATCAAGTGGATAAATTTCAAAAATTTTCTTTCTACCAGCCATCGACTCTTGAAACTTATTTTTAATATAATAAGAACTCGAACCTGTAACAATAAATTTTATATCATAATGATCATATAAATATTTGATTACACTTGGAATATTAGGCAATAATTGAATTTCGTCAATACAGATCATTACTTTCTTAGAAAAATCTATTCCTTTAGTCTTTAAAATATCAATTGTCGCATCGTAATTGTCGTAACTAAAAAGTGCACGATGATCAATTCTTTCTAAATCAAAAAACAATTTATCTTCAATATCCGAGGCGTCCATTAGTTGTTTTACTAACGTAGTTTTTCCTGTTCGACGCATTCCAGTTAGAACCGTGACCTGTTTTACTGATAAATGTCTCTCTAATGAACTGAATATCTTTCTTTTAAAATTCATTTCTATTTAATTTTAGCATACAAATATACTAAAAAAACATTCGTACTTTACAAATAGTTATACTATTTGCAATGTATAGTTTACAAATAGTATAACTATTTGTAAAGTGTGCTTTACATATAGTATGAATTTAATAGAAGTATTCTTAGAAAAACACTTCGACTGCGCTCAGTGTGCCAAAATAGACTGGCCTTTATGCAACAAACACTTCGACTGCGCTCAGTGGGACAAGTTGCTCAAAACTACACCCACTGTGATAAAAATTTTATGTAAGTTATGACAGACTTTCAAACTTTACGACTTTTGAACATTTGACTTAATCATTCGATCTTAAAAAATAAAAATCCAATTGTTTTTTAACTAAATCGGCGGTTTTCACTTTCACCCAAATTTCGTCTCCAAGTTGAAGAACTGCTTTTGTGGTTTGACCGACCAAAGCGTATTGTTTTTCGTCAAATACAAAATAATCATCTTTGATTTCGCGGATTCTAACCATGCCTTCGCATTTATTTTCTATGATTTCTACGAAGATTCCAAATTCAGTAACACCAGAAATAACACCAAGAAACTCTTGATCCATGTGATCTTTCATATATTTTACTTGCATATATTTCACAGAATCGCGCTCGGCTTTCGTAGCTAAACCTTCCATTTGTGAACAATGCAAACATTTTGCCTCGTAGATTTCTGCATTAGCAGATTTTCCAGCATCAAGATAAAACTGTAATAATCTATGAACCATCACATCTGGATAGCGACGAATTGGTGATGTGAAATGGCTATAATAATCGAAAGCTAAACCATAATGACCGATGTTATCTGTGGAATAAACAGCTTTACTCATGGATCGAATAGCAAGTGTATCAATCAAATTTTGTTCTTTTTGACCGTTGACATCTTTCATTAATTGATTTAACGCTTGCGCAACTGATCCAGTAGTAAAATCAACGGTATATCCAAATTTCTTAATCAATTCTGCCATTGCAAGCAGTTTTTCTTCGTTTGGTTCATCGTGGATTCTGTATATAAATGTCTTTTTCTGACGACCAATATATTCTGCAACTTTTTTATTTGCCAAAAGCATAAACTCTTCAATTAAATGATTAGAATCTTTGCTTTGTTTAAAATATACCCCATCAGGATTTCCAGTTTCAGACAAATTAAATTTCACCTCAACTTTATCAAAAGAAATTGCACCATTGTTCATGCGTTGCTCACGCATTATTTTTGCTAATTCATCTAATTTCAAAGTTGCAAAAACAATTTCATCTGAAACTTTATATGATGCACCAGTAATTGAAGTTTCTAACGGAATGATATTATCTTCGGTTTCTATGATATATTGTGCTTCTTCGTAAGAAAAACGTTGGTTGGAATCAATAACTGTTCTTCCAAACCACTGATTTTTTATGTTGGCTTTTTTGTCTAATTCAAAAATTGCCGAAAACGTATATTTTTCTTCATTTGGACGTAAAGAACACGCAAAATTTGACAACACTTCTGGCAACATTGGCACCACTCTATCTACCAAATAAACCGATGTTGCTCTGTTATAAGCCTCATCATCCAATATTGTTCCTTCTTGTAAATAATGCGAAACATCGGCTATATGAATACCAATTTCATAATTTCCATTGTCTAAAACTTTAAATGAAAGTGCATCATCAAAATCTTTAGCATCTTTTGGATCTATGGTAAAAGTTAATGTTTGTCGCATATCACGACGTTTTGATATTTCAGATTCTTGAATAGAAGTGTCTATGTTTTGAGCATAAGTTTCCACTTCAATAGGAAATTCAGATGGAAGTCCGTATTCTGCTAAAATGGCATGAATTTCGGTATTGTGTTCTCCAGGTTTTCCTAAAACTTTTATAACCGAACCAAAAGGAGAATCGGCTTTCTTAGGCCAGTCTTCAATATGAACCAAAACAACATCGCCATTTTCGGCATCGCCCATTTTGTCTTTTGGAATAAAAATATCAGTGTACATTTTTGGATTTGCAGTCGAAACAAATGCAAAATTAGGTTGAATGGCGATTACGCCGACAAAATCTGTTTTTGCACGTTCCACGATTTCAATTACTTCGCCTTCAGGACGTTTGCCTTTTCGACGATTATAGACATAAACCTTCACTTTGTCTTTGTCTAAAGCTCTATTAAGATTCATTGTTGGAATAAAAACATCTTCTGCAAACTCAGGGCAAATAAAATAGGCTGTCTTGCGACCAGTCATATCAATGGTTCCTTCATAATATTCTTGCGAAATGGCTTTTACAAGATATTTTCCTGGCTCAGTTTCAACAATTTGTTTTTGCGATGCTAAAATTTTCAGATCTTGAATAATTTCGTTTCTCGATTTGGTATCATCTACATCTAAAATAGCAGCTATTTGTTTGTAATTATATGCTTTATTTGCATTTTGAGATAGAATTTTTATAATTTTTGAAGAGAAATCTTTACTAATATTGCCCGATTTTATTGGTTTTTTACTCATGATTTATTTTTATAATGTTGAAATTTACAAAATAGTTAGCAGTTTACAGTATTGAGTTATTATATTTAAGAATTAAATAACTTCATATATAAGTTTAAATAAAAAAGACTACTATTATGGTAGTCTTTTATTAAATAATATTTTAGTTTTTATTTACTGTATTTGTATTGTTTTTGTTGCTTTTCCTTTATTGGTAATTACTTCAAAAAAATAGCTTCCTTTTGATAAACTTGTTATATCAATAATATTATTTTTTTTACTTTGTATAAGTTGTCCTAAAGTATTATAAATATTTACTTTTTCTAATAGTAAATTTTTTTGTAATGTAATAGTTACTTGCTCATAAGCTGGATTTGGGTATATAGAAAAATTACTTAATACAAAACTATCTGAACTTAAAACAGCAGATAAATCATATACACGAACAGAACCAGGATAATTTCCATTTCCAGCATTTTGTTCGGCTCCAATTGCTACGGTAGCTCCATCATTAGAGAGGGAAACACTCCGAGCACTATTATCACCAGCAGCTTCTCCGTCGATATCTATCCCTATTTTTGTCCAGGCTCCCGAAATATTTTTATACACACGAACTGAACCAGCATTAGTTCCACTTCCATCATTTAAAAAAGCTCCAATAGCTACAGTAGTTCCATCACTAGAGAGAGAAACACTCCAACCACTTAGATCATCAGCAGACTCGCCATTGATATCCTCACCTATTTTTGTCCAAGTTCCCGATACATTTTTATATACACGAACCGAACCAGAATCAGTTCCACTTCCATCATTTCTATAAGCACCAATAGCTAAAATACTTCCATCACTGGAGAGGGAAACACTACTACCACTTAAATCACCAGCAGCTTCGCCATCGATATCTATCCCTATTTTTGTCCAAGTTCCTGATATATTTTTATACACACGAACTGAACCAGCATTAGTTCCACTTCCATCATTTAAGAAAGCTCCAATAGCTACGGTAGTTCCGTCACTTGAAAGGGAAACACTCCAACCACTTTGATCATCAGTTGCTTCACCATCGATATCTGCACCTATTTTTGTCCAAGTTCCGGATAAATTTTTATATACACGAACCGAACCAGATTCAGCTCCACTTCCATCGTTATAGATAGCCCCAATAGCTACAGTAGTTCCATCACCAGAGAGAGAAACACTCCAACCACTTCGATCAATAGTAGTTTCTCCGTCGATATCAGTTCCTATTTTTGTCCAAGTTCCTGATATATTTTTATACACTCGAACTGAACCTGAATTAACACCACTTCCATCATTTCCAGCAGCTCCAATAGCTACAATAGTTCCATCACTAGAGAGTGAAACACTTCGAGCACTAAAATCATCAGCAGCTTCACCATCAATATCTGCTCCTATTTTTGTCCAAGTTCCCGATACGTTTTTATACACACGAACTGAACCTGCATCAGTTCCACTTCCATCATTTGCGTAAGCTCCAATAGCTACAACAGTTCCGTCACTGGAGAGTGAAATACTATTACCACTATTATCATTAGAGGCTTCGCCATCTATATCGGCTCCTATTTTTGTCTGTGCTATACTTAGTAGTGGCAATAAAATAAAAAGTACTAATTTTTTCATAATTTTTCAATTTCAATTATTTATAGTTGCAAATTTATAAATTAAAATCATTATAAAAAAAATGAATTTAAAATTCTGAGCTTGATCTTTCATCTATCTATTATCTTTTAATATTTTTCAAAGTTTTAAACAATCTTTATATAATAACAAAAAGAAAAAATTAAATTTAAAATTTTTAGTGGTTATTATATGATGTTAAAAACAGTTATAAAAAAATTGAGTTTTATCATTAATATTTATAATATTTTTTTACATTTTTTTATAAACAATTTATAAACAGCGTAAAAAACTGAAATACAACTTATTTAGAAATATTATGAACAAAATTTATTTTTTATAAAAATCTATAAATGTAAATAAATTGTTACGCACATTTTGTTTATAAAACCGTTTACAATCTTGATAAGTTTTACAAAAGTAATTCAAACTATATTAGGTTTACAATTTCTTATTTTGGATTACAATATTTTTAGATATCATCTTTAAAAAGTTCTAATAATCGATAATTAGTTATCAACATTTTATGTTAAGTAAAGGTTAATTGAAAATCAGACAATTAGTTTATTTATTAACAATGGTATTTTAACTATAATTAAATGACTAAAAATCAATGAATTAATAAATAAGGCATTGTTAAGTAATTATTAATCAATACTGTAAATTTTACAGTAATAATTTAAAATCACCGTTCAAAAATCTTTACTTATCAACCAAAGACGCTTTAAACATTTTCAGCTCTTCCCAAGAAAAATCGTCTTTTAGCCGTTCTTTTATTCCGTTTAAGCTTTCATCCGTATAATCAGAGAATGCTTTTTTTAGTGTTGCTATTTTCCCCGAATCCATCACTGCGCCAATCGAGATTGCTTTAATTTCAATCAGTTTCGTAAAATGACTTTGAATGGTACCAACTGTTAATTTGCGACTTTCAGCAATTTCTTTAGTAGATTTGTTTTGATTCAAAAGTTCCAAAGTTTCCAAAAATGTAGATTTTTTTGGCTCTTTTTTCGGTTTCGTTTCTGCGCTATATCGCACTTCTTCTTCCTCTACCAAACTAAGGTTTTGTTCTTTGAACCTTGCTATGGTTGTTTCCAATTTTTTGTTTTTATAATGCTTTATTTCTTCAGAAAAAAGTGCTTCTTTGTTGATCGTAACACCTTCTAAAACCGTTTTTATCAGCAATTGCGATCGCATCAATCGTTGTACGGCTTTCACTTGAATATCTTCAAGACTTAACAAATCTCCGAACAATGTTTTGGCATTTTTCTGACGTTGCACTTCTTGCATACGCCAAAGCAAATTGTCAACCATTGTGTCCATCGGTTTTAAAAAATAATTATAAGCCGCACCAAGTCTATCGGAAATGTGTTGCAAATCAACATCACCACTATAAAAAAGCTTGTCCAACTGCGACATAAATTTGCTTGCAGGATCCAATAATTGCCAAATAATTCCCGCGTTTTCTGTCGCCCAAGCCGAATGTTTGTTTTTTTCCGAATTGTATGCAAATTGATGGTTGCGCCATTCTTGTGCCAACTGATTCCAATCAAAGGTGTTTTTCAAATATTGATGAATGAAGTGTTTAGTTTCTAATTCAAGAGATTTTTTTAACAGCAAATTATCAGCTTTGTTTTCGGCATAGTCCATCACATCTTGATCACTTGAAATGCCATTCATCTGCATCGGCGACAGCAAAACAAGCCCATCCAAAGACCGCAATCGCGACAGCGCAACATACGCTTGTCCGGGCATAAAAACCTTCGAAACATCAAGCGCAGCTTTGTCAAATGTCAGTCCTTGGCTTTTATGTACGGTAATGGCATATGCAAGTTTAATAGGATAGTGAACAAAAGTGCCCAAAACCTCTTCTTCAATTTCTTTTGTGCCAGCGTTTACAAGATATTTGATGTTGTTCCACTCGTATTTTTCAACTTCTATCGTTTTATTTTCATCAGGAAAATCAACCATAATTTCATTTGCCGAAAGGCTTTTGACAAGCCCCATTTTGCCATTGAAATAGTTTTTTTCAAACGACAAATCATTTTTAATAAACATAATTTGGGCGCCAACTTTCAATTTTAATTCCTGTTCCAAAGGATAATTTTTATCAGGAAAATCACCTGTAATCGTGGCTTTGTACGACCATTGTTTGTTGTCTAAATCCGCTAAGGATTGCGCGTTAATTTGATCCGCTTTCGCGTTATGTGTTGTTAATGTGATGTGTCCTTTATTGGCTTTTAAGTCAAAATTTGGATTTACATATTGGTTTAAAACCGCTAAATCCGCTTTGTCAATTCGGTTATTTCGTAAGTTGTTTAAAACGGCAATAAACGTTTCATCGGATTGGCGAAAAATTTTGTCTAATTCAATGTAAAGTGGTGGATTTTGTTGCACCACGTGTGCGTGAAAAAAGAATTTTCCACGATAATAGTTTTTCAAAACACGCCATTCGTCATCTCGAATAACTGGAGGCAATTGAAGTAAATCGCCAATAAACAATACTTGAACGCCACCAAACGGAAGTTTATTTTTGCGTATCACTTGCAACGTACAATCAACGGCGTCAAGCATATCGGAGCGCAACATACTGACTTCGTCAATCACTAAAAGTTCCATGTTTTGAATCACGGCTTTTTTTTGACCGCTCATTTTAAACTGTCGTTTGATGGAATTTGGCGTTTCAAATTTCAGATTATCCGAGAAATTTTCAGCCTTTGCATCAGGAATGAATCCACCAAAAGGAAGTTGAAACATAGAATGAAGCGTTACGCCACCAGCATTCAAAGCCGCAATGCCCGTTGGCGCAACAACCACTGTGTTTTTGTGAGTGGTTTCAATAATTTCGCGAAGCAAAGTAGTTTTTCCTGTGCCCGCTTTTCCTGTCAAAAAAACAGATTTTTGCGTTTGATTGATAAATCTTAAGGTATATTTTGCTGCTTCGGAAATGGGTTGCATAGAAAAAAAAATTTTTGAAAGGCTAAAAGTAGTATAAATTTATGCGATACTAAAATTAGGTGTAGGCTTTGATATATTTCTAATAATTCAACAATATAATAATTCAACACTCCAAAAATCTAATTATCTAACAATCCAAAATCCCTCCTCCAAAAATTCCAAACAATTTTTTGAAATCTATGTTAACTTCTGAGATTTGAAGTCCTTTGTATAAATCAATTTCAAGCAAGTTTTCGATATGGAAGTTATCTTGTTTTGCGTAGGGAACCAGGCCGTCTTTTTTAAGTTTTTTGGCTAAATATTCTTGTTCAAACTGTCCAGGTGTTGGAATAAAAAAAGCTTTTTTGCCAAGCTTTGCTAAATCCATAACGGTGGTATATCCTGAGCGACAAAGCACCATATCACTTTGATTTACAGCATTTTGAAGCTGTTCGCTGTTCATATAATTATAGAAAATGGTGTTTTCTATTTGATACGTTTTTTGTTCAGCTTCAATTTTTCCTTTTATAAAAATCACTTTTCCTTCAAATTTCAAAACTTCTTCTTGCAGCATTTCTTCCAGCATGCTTCGTTGCGGTTCAGGTCCAGAAAGTAGCACCATCAAATCAAATTCATGTGGCAAATCTTGTTTATTGAAACGGCTTAGCGGGCCAATATATTTTGTTTTGAAACTATGGTTTTTAACATGTCCGAGTTTCCCTGTCAGATTTGGTGTTTTTTCAAAATCAGGCACCCACACTTCTGCGAATTTTTTGATAATAAATTGATGCATTTTGCTTGTTATCCAAGAAGTATTTCCCGTCAAAACATTCAATTGATGCGTTATAAAAACTGATGGCACCTTTTTGGAATGAACGCCAAGCCGATTGTCAGAAATGATGCCCGAAAGTTGGTATTCTTTTACCCATTTTTTGACTATTTTTTTCTCCTCCAGAATGGCGGTTACCATTTTAGGTGAGTTTTTCAGCATTTTCCATTTGAAATTATTTCCGTTTTTGGCATATTCAATTTCGTAGGATGGCAAAGAAAGTGTTTGCAAAGTTGGAAATTCTTTTTTTAGAATCGCCAATGCCTCGCCGTCGGATGCGATTATGGGATTATACCCAAATTGAATTAAGGCTTTTATGATTGGAATGCAACGTGTGGCGTGGCCAAGTCCCCAATTTAGTGGCGCAACGAGAATATTTTGTGTAGTTGTCAATGTTTGAAAATGGTAATATGTTTTTAAAATAAGCCTGTTAGAAGCGATATCCTTTTTTAATTGTCATTGCGAGGTACGAAGCAACCTCAATTAAAAAAGATATAGCGGATAGCAGGAAATAGTTCCAAAAAAGAAATTTAATAAATCGAAAATTATTAAATCAACGTAAGGATAACTTTTTTGTAAAAATAAATCTATTTTTCATAGGGTATATTTTCTTAGTTTTACCAAAATATTAATATACATCGTGAGCGGTAAAAATAAGATTAAAAGATTTGTTGAAAATGAAACGTTTGACAATGTTTTTCAACCGTTGAGAGCTCATGTTGTTTCGGGTAATTTTCCACTCAAAGGCAAATGGCATAGCGATTTTTTTGGCAATGAAAACCCTATTGTTTTGGAACTTGGATGCGGAAAAGGCGAATATTCTGTTGGTTTGGCATCTCGTTTTCCAAATAAAAATTTTATAGGAATTGATGTAAAAGGTGCGCGATTTTGGCGTGGCGCAAAAACTGCCGTTGATGATGGTCTGAAAAATGTTGCATTTGTACGTACGCAAATAGAAATTTTGGAATATGTTTTTGCGCAAAATGAAGTAGACGAAATTTGGATTACGTTTCCTGATCCGCAAATAAAATATAAGCGTACAAAACACCGAATGACGAACTCGGATTTTTTGAAATTATATCAAAAATTTTTAAAACCAAACGGTATTGTAAACCTAAAAACTGATTCGGAATTCATGCATGGATATACACTCGGATTGCTGCATGGCGAAGGCCACGAGGTGATTTATGCCAATCATAATGTCTATATAAATGAAGGCAGTCCGTCGGAAGTAACTGAAATTCAAACTTTTTATGAAAATCAATATTTAGCGGTAAATAAAGCGATTACGTTTGTACGATTTCGTATAAAAGATTTTTAGACTATTAAATCATTAAATTTTTAGAATATTAGATTTTAAAGAAATTTACCTTGTATATATAATCGCTGAAAGCTAAAAGCTAATCGCTGAAATCTAAAAATAAACCAAATAAATGTATTGCATCTTACCTTTTTTTCTCGGATTTATGAGCGCTTTTCTTGGGGTTTTACCTCCAGGATTGCTAAACATGTCTGCGAGCAAAATTTCGGTTCGGGACGGTAGGTTACGCGCGGTTTTGTTTGCTGTTGGTGCGGTTTTGTTGGTTTTTTTTCAGACCTATATTTCGGTTTCTTTTGCCCAAATTATAGATAAAAACCAAGGCGTTTTAAATGTGCTGCGCGAGGTCGGACTTGCCATATTTTTAGCGCTAACGGTTTTCTTTTTTTACACCTCAAAAAAATATAAACCTAAAAATGAAGCTTTTAAAATCAAGAGTAAAAAACGAAGCTTTTTTCACGGAATGATGTTGTCGGCGCTGAATTTTTTCCCTATTCCATACTATGTTTTTGTGAGTGTTGCACTTTCAAGCTACGGTTGGTTTTCTTTTGAAAAAAACGAAGTAACCGCCTTTGTGATTGGCGCAGGTTTTGGCTCGTTTATGGTGTTCTATTTATATATTGTGTTCTTTAAAAAAATGGAAAAACAAAGTGTGTTTATTTTAACAAACATGAACTACATTATCGGAACCATTACAGGAATTGTTGCATTAATTTCTCTTGTAAATGTGCTTAGTTTTTATATAAAATGAAGGTAGAAAACGATAATTTTTTTGAACGCGTTTATGCTGTTGCCCGGCAAATTCCTTATGGGCGCGTGACTTCTTATGGTTCAATTGCGCGTGCTTTAGGTACGAGTCGATCGGCAAGGATGGTGGGTTGGGCGATGAATGCGAGCCACAACATGTCCGATGTTCCTGCGCATCGTGTGGTAAATCGAGTGGGGCTTTTGACAGGAAAACATCATTTTGAAGGTACAAACCTGATGCAACAGTTGCTTGAAAACGAAGGAATTGAGATTATAGACAATCAAATTCAGGATTTTAAAAAAGTTTTTTGGGAAGTGAAGATTGATTAACGAATGAAGGATTAACGATTAACGATTGCAGATTGAGGGTTTTTGATTTTTTTGATGCGGATAATAGGAATTTAGTATCATCATTAATTAGACTTTTTATAAGCCACAGATTACACAGATTTGCACGGATGTTATAGAACTAAAGTTATGAATCCTTTGAAATCTTTTTAATCGGTGGCAAAAAATAAGAATTCATAAACTATTTTTTGCCAATCTAATTGAGAAATTAACTGTCGTACATTCGAGCAATTTATGCTGAGCGTGGTCGAGAATTAACAACGCATCTCGATTGCGCTCGATGGGACAGTATACAAATAATTTAATTTATTAAAAACCCGTCAAAAAAATTATAATCATTTTCAAAGGCGTTTCCAATAACAACTAAGTCCGCACCTGCAACATAAGCATCTTCAATTTGCTTTTTTGAACAAATGCCACCGCCTACTATCAAAGGGATTTTTATGTTTGTGGAAACCTGTGCGATAATTTCCATTGATACCGCATTTTTTGCACCACTTCCAGCTTCTAAATACACAAGCTGGTTTCCCATAAGTTCCCCTGCCAGTGCAGTTTGCGAAATAAATTTTATGTTTTCAGCAGACATTGGTTTGGTTTTACTCACAATTTCAACGGCAGTTTCTGATCCGCTTTCTATTAGCAAATAGGCGGTGGGAATGACTTCTAAATTAATTTTTTGTAAAATTGGAACAGCGTCAATTTGTTGTTCGATAAGATATTTTGGATTTCTGCCCGAAATGAGATTTAGAAAAAGTATGCCATCCGCAAACGCCGAAATTTGAGACGTATCGCCAGGAAAAAGTATAATTGGCAAACCGCAATTTTGCTTTATTGCTAAAATTAAATCATCTAAAATATTATTTGAAACCGTGCTTCCGCCAACAAAAATATGCGTTGCGGGCGATTGATTGATTTTATGGCAAATTGTTGCAATGTTTTTCAAATCAATTTTATCGGGATCAAGCAGAATCACTAACAACTTTTGGTTATTTTGTTTGGCAGAAAGTATGTTTGATAATATGCTTTTCATTATAAAATCTTCGTTCCAAAAACTAATATGAAATTCTCAATTTCAATAGCTTGCATATTGTAAATTGCTGTTTTTTTATCAAATTTTAAAGTTGCTTTGATGTTTTTTTTATCTAATTCCGACACTTCGATATGATCTTTAAAACTAATTCCTTTCTGATTTTCGATTTTAAAAATAGCTTCTTTTGTGCACCAAATTGTTGTTAATTGTTGAACATATTTGTCATTTTCTCTTTGCAGATAATCAAATTCTACTTTGCAAAACTTCTCTGAAATGCCAATAATTTTTTCTCGTTGCATTTCGATATCAATACCAATATCCTCTGTTGAAATTGCAATAGTTGCAAAATGGTGCGAGTGCGATATTGAAATGTGCATTCCATTTTTAAGAAAAGGTTTTCCCGTCTCGTTGTAAATCAGGTCTTTATCCAATATTGCGCATTGCATTAACATTCTGCGAATGCACAAAAAACCTTTTTTATGCACCTCAGATTTCATCGACGAAAGTCGCATTAAACTTTTATTGGTCAAATATAAACTGTTGGTAAGTTCATCAACGGATTCAGTAATTTTCCAGACTAAAACTTTTGTAAAAACTTGGCTTGAATTTATGGAACTAATGGTTTTAAAAAGTGGCATTTTCTTTTAAGATATGACTTCTCGTTCAACAAAATAGCTCACAATAGCTTCTTTCATCAAAACCGATTGTTCACCTGCGCGCAGGGCTGGAAGTTGCTCTTTTACAGTATAATGTGGCCAACCATCAGCATCAACATAATCAAATTCATAATAACCATATGGCACTAAAAGCCTACAAATGGCAATGTGCATTAAGTTTAATTTTTCATCTTTTTTATATTCACGGTGCACTTTTCCCAATTCTTGCACACCAATCAGGTAAATAATTGCGTCTAAATCCAAATCTTCGCCTTGCGAAAACTGTTCAGATAGTTGCTTTACTAAAGCTTCCCATCGTTCTTTAAGTTGTATATCTCTTGACATTTTTTGTTTCAGCTTTAAGCTTTCAGCATTTAGCGATTAGCTTCTATTAAGTAGCAAAGATATGTTTTGATTCTGAAATTTTGTCCTTTTTCAAATTTGTATATATTTGCTTCTATAAAAAATTTAAAAACTACTATTTCTATGAGTGTACTTGATATTATTTTAGGATGTTTAATTTTATACGCCATATATACCGGACTTAAAAACGGACTTTTTGTTGAATTGGCATCCTTTTTATCTTTGATTGTTGGAATTTATATTACAATAAAATTCTCAAGCATTATGCGAGATTTTTTAGTAAATTCAATGTCTTGGTCACCAAAATATGTTTCCGTTGTGGCATTTGCCCTCACGTTTATTGCAGTTGTTGCAGGAATCCATTTACTTGCAAAAGTTTTTACGGGAATCACAAGTTTTGCCTATTTGGGTTGGCTCAACAAATTGGCAGGTGCACTTTTTAGTATTCTGAAAACCATTTTGGCATTGAGTATTGTGCTTAGTTTGTTTCAAAAAATCAACATAAATGGAATTATTGCATCAAAAGAAACACTTGATGCTTCTATTTTTTACAATCCCATCCAAGAAATTTCTGCTTATATTTTTCCAAGTTTAGAAAAACTTTTTCATGAAGGCGTGAAGAATTTGAAGAAGTAAAAATTTTTTATTTATTCAACAAAACTTGCAACCTTTCCAAAAACAATCCCACATGATACCCATCAACCAAACCATGATGCGCATGAATTGATAGTGGCATTGAACGATTTCCATCCGAAGAAAAACTCATTTTTCCAACGGTGATTTTTGGGCAACTGTCTTCCATCGTAAAACCCCGAGAATGCGAAAGCGAGGTGAATTTCACCCACGGCAACGCCGAGAAATGAATTAAATTATCATAAGAAAATTCCCTTGTAAAAATTCCTGTAGTTTCTAATACTCGTGACGTTTCTTTGGCAACAGTTTGTTGAAAAACATCAAAATCTTTGTCGAATTTCATAAACGAAAACCCAAAAGTAGTGTCGGCTCGACTGATGGTTGCCGACGCATCAATAGAATCATACACAATCACCTTTCCATCTTTAATTCGATATCGAAAATTTTCTATTTCGTTGATGGTGGTTAATATTTTATGCAAATAATAGGCAAAAAATGAGTAGCCATTTTCTTTGCAATGTTGATAGGCGATCGTGGTATGTAAATCGGAAACAATTCCAAAAAACGGCTCTTCCATCGAACAGAAAAAATCAAAATGCGATTTTCTGTTCCAAGTTTCCATGTCCAAAAAATGAAACATTAGGCTATGATTTTTAAAATTTCTGAAATGTTTGTAACGCTGTGCATGCGATCATTTTCGATTTCAAAATCAATCACTTCGTGCGCCCACGTGGTGTGAAACGGAATGTGAATGGCGTGCGCGCCAATGTTCAAAACAGGCAAAACATCTGATTTTAAAGAGTTTCCGATCATCAAAAAATTTTCGGGCGCAATATCCAAACGTTGCAACAGTTTTTGATAGTCAATTTCTTTTTTGTCCGACATCACCTCAATATGATGAAAATAATGCCCAAGCCCTGATCGGTGCAATTTGCTGTGTTGGTCTTTTAAATCGCCTTTTGTGGCAACAACCAATTTATATTTGCCGTGCAAAGATCTCAACGTTTCTTCCACATTGTCTAATAATTCAATGGGTTTTTCGAGCAATTCTTTTCCGTATTCTATGATTTTTTCAATAATATCGATGCTAATTTTCTTGTCAGTAATGCGCATCGAAGCTTCTATCATTGATAAAATATAGCCTTTTATTCCATAACCATAAAGCGGTAAATTGTCAATTTCGACCCGAAAAAGTTCTTGCGAAAGCGTATGATGCGACAAATAATTCTCCAACAAGGCGCAAAATTTTTGCTCCACTTCTTGAAAGT
>JAYWGW010000004.1:0-2631 GCA_043778045.1 Bacteroidota bacterium
GGATGGTGGCGGAATGCGTGGAATTTTGACCATTCAATTGCTTAAAAAGTTAGAAGAAATTGCAGGAATTCCATGTTTTAAACTTTTTGATATGGTTTCAGGCACTTCTACTGGTGGTATAATTGCAGCATTGATTGTCAGCGGTTTCAATGCACAACAGATTGAATACAAATACATTCAACTTATTTCAGATGTTTTTGATAAAAGAACTTTTGGTGACCGATTTATAAATCCGCCGAAGTTTTCGAAATCGAAGTTTAGAAAATTAGTCAAAGAGGAAGTTCAGGACATAACATTGGTGGAAAGTTGTACAAAACACAATTTGGATTTAATGATCTTAGCGAATGATTTAACTGCCGCTGAAGAAACATTTTTTACCTGTTTCAAACAAAAAGACAATTCGTATTATGGAACTTACAAAGATGTTTTGTTGCGTGCCGTCATGGAAGCTACGATGAGTGCGCCAACCTATTTTAATCCTTTGGAACGTTTTATTGATGGCGGAACTACAACTTATAACAATCCTGCACTTTCTGCGTATATTGAAGCCATTTCGTATAGTTTTCCTATTGGAAATGAAAATAAATCTGAATATGAAGTTTCCAAAATGTGTATATTTAGTTTTGGTACAGGAATTTCAAGAAAATTTATAAAACCAGAACATACCATAAAAATTCCAGGATTGGATATTAAATTTTGGTTGGAATGGATTATGATGCAAACTGGTCAAGACGCAAGCGCAATGCAAGTCAACGCTTTAAGGTCGCCTACAATAAATAAAGTGATTGATTTTCGCAGGTTTCAAATATCATTAGACCCAACATCAATGAAAAAAATTCCAAATATTGACACTTTAGATCCTAAAAAATACAAATCAAAATGGCTTCACGATTTGGATGAAGATGTTCTAAAAAATATTGATATGGCAGATATAACCCGTTTTGATTTAATGAAAATTATTGGCGAGCAAATGGCAAAATATATTGTAACCGAAGGAAATGCTTTTACTAAAGATTTGGTCGATGAAAAAAATAATGATTTGCTAATAACTATGTCTGGCGATATTGATAGAATCAAGAAACAAATGAGTGATGCCAATTGGCTCGATAATTTTGAAGATTAAATTTCAAAAAAAATACCATTCGTGTGAATGGCATTTTTAATATAAATTCAATTTTATTTAGCAATATTAACTGCTCTGGTTTCCCTAATAACAGTCACTTTAACCTGACCTGGATAAGTCATTTCTGTTTGAATTTTTTGAGAAATTTCAAATGATAAGTTGGAAGCATTATCGTCACTTACTTTTTCACTTTCAACTATCACACGAAGTTCTCTTCCTGCCTGAATCGCATATGCACTTTTTACGCCTGTGAATCCGTAAGCTACTTCTTCTAAATCCTTCAAACGCTGTATGTATGAATCTAAAACCTGACGTCTCGCACCTGGTCTTGCACCAGAAATGGCATCGCAAACCTGAACAATTGGCGATAGTAAATATTTCATTTCAATTTCATCATGATGCGCGCCAATAGCGTTGCAAACTTCCTCTTTTTCGCCATATTTTTCAGCCCATTGCATTCCCAAAAGTGCGTGTGGCAAATCGCTTTCTGCATCTGGCACTTTTCCAATATCGTGCAACAATCCCGCTCTTTTAGCCAGTTTTACATTCAATCCCAACTCTGCTGCCATAATTCCGCAAAGTTTTGAAACTTCACGTGAATGTTGCAATAAATTTTGACCGTAAGAAGAACGATATTTCATTCTACCAACAACTTTTATCAATTCTGGATGCAAACCATGAATTCCTAAATCGATAACAGTACGTTTTCCAACTTCGGCAATTTCTTCATCGATTTGTTTGGTTGTTTTGGCAACAACTTCTTCAATACGCGCTGGGTGAATACGCCCGTCCGTTACCAATTTGTGCAAAGACAAACGGGCAATTTCTCTACGAACTGGATCAAAACAAGAAAGTATAATGGCTTCGGGTGTGTCGTCAACAATGATTTCTACGCCAGTTGCCGCTTCAATGGCACGAATATTTCTTCCTTCACGACCAATAATTCTTCCTTTTACATCATCGGATTCAATATTGAAAACCGATACGCAATTTTCAACTGCTTCTTCAGTTCCAACACGTTGAATGGTATTGATGATAATTTTTTTAGCTTCTTGTTGCGCGGTAAGTTTGGCTTCTTCAATAGTTTCCTGAATATGCGCCATCGCATTGGTTTTAGCTTCAGCTTTTAAACTTTCAACCAATTGGTTTTTTGCATCTTCGGCAGAGAGTCCAGAAATAACTTCTAGTTGATTGACCTGACTTTTATGCATTTTTTCAACTTCGATATTTTTTCTATCTAATGTTTCAAGTTTGCCATTGTATTCAACTGTTTTGGCTTCAAAATCATCGTTGATTTTTTTTGACTTGGACAATTCGCTCGACAATTGAGATTCTTTCACAAGAATCCGTTTTTCTACTTCGACTATTTTACGCTCACGATTTAAAATAACTTGTTCGTGTTCAGATTTTAATTCGATAAATTTTTCTTTTGCCTGAAGCATTTTGTCTTTTTTAATGTTTTCAGCTTCAAAATTTGCATCTTTTAAGACTGATGCTGCTTCTTTTTT
>JAYWGW010000005.1:0-45144 GCA_043778045.1 Bacteroidota bacterium
TATATCTATTTGTATTTATTTGTATTCGCTTAAATTTACAAACTCAATAAAATCAATAGATGTAGACGTTTAAATTTATATGAATATAATTAAATACGGAGGTTTTGTCCCCACCGTGGTCACTTTTTTAAGTTATAATAAAAGTCTAAGTCATTTTATATCAATGGTTTGGACTTTTTTATTTTAGTATATATACAAATTGTATTGTCATAAATTTAATTTTTTTCAGTAATAATTTTAACCAACTTGGTGAAATTTTCAAACTTACTAATTTGTAATGATTTGCATTACAAAAACATTTTAACTCAAATGCATTAAAGACGGTATATTAAACAGGTTTTGTAACTTTTTATGTAAAATATTAATAATGTCCCAATGCTATTATTATGCAATTGTTTCTGACTTGAAACAAAATCATTGTGTGATAATTTTTGCTTAGCTGACTTACAATCATTTAGAGTTATATTCAAATTTACAGACAGACTTACGACTGTAAGATTTTGAGATTGTTACAACAAGATATTGCAACCAAATTATTATATGTCAACAGAAAAAGTTTAATGTTAGATCTAAAAAATCGGGAGAACTTTAATCGCCAGATTTAAATAAAAACATATCGCGCTATAAAAAAAATATACTCTGTGATAAATGTTACAAATTATGTTATATAATCCACAGATATTTGCAGCATTAAAAGTTTACAATTATGGATTATGTTGGTTATTTCGCATCAATACTTATTGGCGTAGCATTGGGCTTAATTGGTGGCGGTGGCTCAATATTAACCGTGCCTGTTTTAGTTTATTTGATGGCAATCGAGCCAGTTGTCGCGACATCTTATTCATTGTTTATTGTTGGATTAACGAGCGGAGTAGGTTCTGTAGGTTATTTTAAAAGAGGGTTGGTCAATATCAAAACAGCTGTAGTTTTTGGTATTCCATCAATTATTGCAGTTTTTACAACGCGTGCATTAATTATTCCAGCAATTCCAAAAGAAGTTTTTAGTATTGGTGGTTTTATCGTCACAAAAAATATTTTGATGATGCTTCTTTTTGCAATTTTAATGATTGCTGCATCATATAGCATGATTAAAAAAACAAAAAAAACAACTGTTCTTGCAAATGAAAAACAACAAATATTCAATTATCCATTAATTTTAATTGAAGGTGCAGTTGTTGGGGTTTTCACGGGATTAGTGGGAGCTGGCGGCGGGTTTGTAATCATTCCTGCATTGGTGATTTTAGGTAAGTTACCTATGAAAGAAGCAGTTGGAACATCGCTTGTAATCATTGCTGCAAAATCATTAATAGGTTTCTTTGGCGAAAGTGCAGAAACTATTATCAATTGGCAATTTCTATTTACAATTTCAGAATTTGCAATCGTCGGAATTTTTATTGGCACTGCCTTATCTAAAAAAGTTGATGGTACCAAATTAAAATCTGCTTTTGGTTGGTTCGTACTCGTGATGGGTATTTATATCATAACTAAAGAATTATTTCTCAATTAAAGTAAAAATTGATTTTAGTTGAAATTGCCCAAAAAATATTATTAACCTCATATATTATAATCTAATAAAATATCATGAACATTGAACAAATTTATACTGGATGTTTAGCACAAGGTGCTTATTATATTACATCAAATGGCGAAGCGGCAATTATAGATCCGCTTCGCGAAACACAGCCATATATGGATCGATTGAAAAAAGATGGCGTAAAGCTGAAATACATCTTCGAAACCCATTTTCATGCTGATTTTGTTTCAGGTCATTTTGATTTAAGTAAAAAAACGGGCGCATCCATTGTTTATGGTCCAAATGCAAATCCTGATTTTGAATTTATCTCTGCCAAAGACAATCAAATTTTTATAATTGGAAATATCAAAATAAAAGTGTTGCACACACCCGGACATACAATGGAAAGTACGACTTATCTTCTTATTGATGCTGACGGAAATGACTACGCTATTTTTTCTGGTGATACTTTATTTTTAGGCGATGTGGGTCGTCCAGATTTGGCACAAAAGGCAGCACACATGACTCAAGATCAGTTAGCAGGTTTGTTGTTCCATTCTTTAAGGAACAAAATAATGACCTTGGACGATGATGTAATTGTATATCCAGCTCACGGTGCAGGGTCCGCATGTGGAAAAAACATGAGTAAAGAAACTGTAGGATCGATTGGAGACCAAAAAGCAACCAATTATGCCTTACGTGCCAATATGACCGAAACAGAATTTGTAAATGAAGTTACAAATGGCTTATTGCCTCCACCGGCTTATTTCGGAATGAATGTAGCCATGAACAAAAGCGGAATTGAAAGTTTTGAAAATGTATTCAATCAAGGTATGAAGGTTATCAAGGCTGCTGAATTTGAGATTGTTGCAGAAGAAAGTGGCGCATTAATTTTGGATACTCGAAATAATGGCGATTTTGCAAAAGGGTTTATTCCACAATCCATAAACATTGGTATCAACGGTGACTTTGCGCCGTGGGTTGGTACTTTAATTGGTGATGTAAAACAACCTATCATATTAGTTACTGATTTAGGTATGGAAGAAGAAACTGTAACGCGCTTAACGCGAGTTGGTTTTGATAATATTATCGGACATTTAGAGAACGGATTTAAATCTTGGCTTTCAGCAGGTTATGAAGTCGATACTGTAAACCGAATTACCGCCGAACAGTTTGAAGAAGAAGTGAAAATTGGCGAAAGTAAAGTAATAGACATTCGAAAAGAAAATGAATACGAAGCACAACACATTGAGGATGCATACAGTCGACCATTAGCACTTATAAATGAATGGGTAAAAGACATCAATCCTGATGAACATTTCTTTATGCATTGTGCTGGCGGCTATCGATCAATGATGGCGGCATCAATATTGCAAGCATGTGGTTACAGAAATTTTTCTGAAATCGAAGGCGGTTATAATGCAATAGCAAAAACATCCGTATCAACAACTAATTTTGTGTGTCAAAGTAAGGTTTTAAAAGTTTAACTGTATAATTATAAAAAAAATAGATATGAAATTTTTCAGCATTTTATTTGGAAAAAATAATAACGAAAATTTATCAAAATTAGTGCGTGAAGGCACGTTTTTAGCAGATGTGCGCACTTCGGACGAATTTTCAAAAGGAAATGCAAAAGGTTCGATAAACATACCATTAGCCGAAATTGGAGCAAACTTAGATAAATTTAAAGGAAAAGAAAAAATTGTTGTTTTTTGTCAAAGCGGTATCCGCAGTAGTCAAGCCAAAACTATTTTAGAACAAAAAGGTTTTACTAATGTTACCAGTGGAGGCACTTGGCAAGATATAAATAAGATCCTAAAGAAGTAAATGACATTATTACTTAACATTGTTTTAAGCAATGGCTATTTGTGCTAAAAAAAAGGGAAATTACTTTTTTTTTCTGCACGGCATTTTATTGAAAATTAACTACTATAAATTTAAATCTTCAATGTTTATTGTAATTTAAGATGTACATTTGAATACTTAATCAAAATATATTTTTGATTTAAATTATAAAAAAACTACTAATTATGAAAATCCCCATTTTCATTTTGACTTGTGTATTATGGTCATCAGTTGCTTTTTCGCAACTTGCGCCTTTTACACTCACGGTCACCGCTACTAATGAAAACTGTTTGAACAACGGAACTTTAAGTGCAACTGTGCAAGGCACAACTACAGGTAGCACGATCACTTACAAAGTATTTCGATTGCCCGACACCACCGCTCCTATTTCCACAGCAGCAAGCACAAATGGACTATCGGCTGGAAATTTTCAAATTGTTGCTACGCAGACATTGATTACGCCAACAGAAACGCAAACAAATGAACAGACAAGCACTGCAACAATTGCTAACGAAATTGTTGGCTTAGCATTCAGCATCACTAAGTCTGAAGTTTCGAACTGTGGAAATTCGGGGACTATTATAGTTAACAACATTTCGGGGACACCATCAACCTATGAAATAATTTCGGGTCCATCGACCGCTCCAGCACAAAGCACCAATCAATTTTCTAATCTGACCGCAGGACAATATTCGGTAAAAGTTGTCGACAATTGTGGAAATTCGGTGCGCCAAGATTACACATTAATTTTGATAGATCCAAAGTTAAACATTTCGGGTGTTTCAACTCCACCTATTTTAAGTTCTTGCACGAGCATTGAAGTAAAAAACACTGTTTCTATCGTCAACGGCACCAACATTGCCTATCCGTTATCGGTTGTGTTTACGGTACATCCGCCAAATGGTGCACCAGATATTGTTACAAATGAAACCATTGCCACTGGCAATCAAACAACATTTGACTATATTCAAAACGTTGCCATTACGTCGGACGTACCTTTTAAATATGACATCAGAATTACTGATGCTTGTGGCACAACCTATGAGCGTACGGACAACAATATAAACCCAAACCCACGTATTTCTGTCAGTGATGTGCCTGGAAAATGTGGTGATAAGTATCTGGCTGTTTCCGTTACAAATTTTTTTCCCCCGTTTAGCTTAAACTTTTTGCAAAGTCCAGCGGGTTTTAATCCATCGACTTTTAATGCAAATCATCCTACTTTTAATTCTTCCCCACTTTTATATGGCTCTTTAGTCCAACCAGTTCCATTTGGAATTTATGAAGTTGAAGTAACAGATAATTGCAATCGCACAAGCAAAATGATTTTTGACGTCAAGGATGTGCCAGTGTTTCCAACGGCATTTGGGAGAAACAACGGATGTGGTGCCGTTTTAGGGTCCATTTTAGTTACGGTACCTGATAATAGAAAAATAGTTTCGGCAATAATCACAAAAGCGCCCGCATCATACACTACTCCACTGCCCAGTGATGTGTCTTCGTTTATCACGAGCGCTGGCTCTTTGATTGTAAATAATTTACCTTTGGGTCTATATGATTTTACGATTGTTGATGATTGTGGCGATACACATTTGATTGTTAATGCAGAAGTTCCCGCGTTTGTATTACAAGGTTTAAGCGAAACCACGCTCCCAAATTGTGTGTTTGGCTCAGGCTCTTTAAGGTTGTTGAGTGGCAATGGCGACTTAATAAGCATCAATATTGTCAATGGTCCAGCAAATTACAGTACAACATATCCAATTAATGTTTCAACAAACATTAAAAACGGCGTCTTGTTTTTGAGCAATCTCCCAGCTGGCGCCTATTCTTTTGCTGGCATTGACAGTTGCGGCTATGCCGTTAGTAAATCTATAAACGTTGTTGGATATAATCGAATCGCGTCTGGATTTTCAGTTCAAAGAAATTGCGGAACGTTTGATTTGATCATGTCGGAAGGCTCGAACGGCACAAATCAAGCAAAATTTTGGTTGCAAAAACTTAATCTTGTAACCAGTGCGTGGGAACATCCATTCACAAGTTCAATTTATGCAAATGGCACAATTCCAAATGGTTCCAATAGCTTTGAAGTCGCAAACAATAGTACGGTTTTCAATTTATCGATAAAAGGAACTTTCAGAATATTGAAAACATTTCAAACTTTTGATTTTGGAACGGCAACCACCACCAATAAAATATGTATTGATGATTTGGGACAATTTGATTATACGGGTGCGTTAAAAATTTTAGGTGCCTATAATTTAAATTGCGAAGGTGGAAGTGGCAACACCAGTATGGTAATCGACGTTGAAGGCGTTCCGCCCTATAATTTTTCTATAATTGAAAAAGATGGCAGTCCTTTTACAGTAAACAACGGAACCAGCAACACATTCACAGGATTGTTGCCTGGAAGTTATTTGATTTCAGTTACAGACAAGTGCGAAGGGCGAACTGGACTTTTCACGCTCGGAACATTAACGGGACTCGTGACGGCAAACCAACCGCCTGATATTTTGGATTGCAGATTGGATGCATTACAATCCAACACATTTGATTTGACGTTGCAAAGTGCCATTATTCTTGGTGTTCAAAATCCAAAAAACTACCAAGTAACTTATCATTTGTCAAGCATTGATGCACAAAATGGAACGAATGCAATTAGTAATCCAAACTTTTTTGCAAATACAAGCAATCCACAGACGATATATACAAGAACAATACACAGAACAATTTCGGGATGTGTGGCTACAAAAAATTTCACAATATTTATTGGTAAACAGCCAAAACTTGCCATTCAACTACCACTTATCATTTGCGATACAGGCAAATTACGCCTCAGTGCAGATGTTGGTTACGATGAATATGTTTGGTCAACTGGCGAAAAAACAAGAGAGATAGAGGTTTCAACAGCAGGGATTTACAAGGTTACTGCAACAAATGTATATGGTACTTTAAAATGTAGCGACCAAACCGACATCACCGTAGTACTTTCGGGCAGAGCAAAATCAGTCGTAGTTACAACCCAAGACTGGACGGACAATATGAATAATATTACCGTAATTGCCACTGGAAACGGAACTTACGAATATTCTTTAGACGATAACTTATATCAGACATCCAATGTTTTTGCGAATTTGTTTGCTGGCTTCTACACTGTTTACATTAAGGACGTAAAAGGAAAATGTGGCATACGAACGGAAGAAGTTGTTTTGCTGAACTATCCCAAATTTTTTACTCCAAACGGCGATGGTTACAATGATTTTTGGAAGGTAAAATTTTCTGAATTTGAGCCAAATTTTTATACCTATATTTTTGACAGATACGGAAAACTTCTCACAGGTTTCGACAATAATTCGCAGGGATGGAGTGGTATTTACAACAACCAACCCATGCCCGCCGACGACTATTGGTTCGTTATCAATAGGCAAGATGGCAAAGAATATAAAGGACACTTTACACTAAAAAGATAAAATCATCTTCACAAAACTTCATTTATGAATATAGTTATCGTCTCATATATTTTACCAACTGAAAGCAGCCCATTGCAAAAAAGATGATAGGGATTATAATTCCAACAATGTTAGTTGAGAAAAAACCTTTTTGCTCGGATAGGAGATTTAGAGCCAAAACAAAACTTAACATGCCACAAAATGTGCCAATAACGGTTCCTAAAACGTAAAATAATTTAATTTGAGATTGAATAAAAATATAATTATTTTTGATCAAATAGAGATTCCATCCCAGCCAAAACGGAATTTGAATAAAATTAAGTCCGCTGAAAAGCAATCCGATTAAAAAAGGCGCATATTGGAAAATTATCTTTGCATACGATGCGTCTGGTTCGGAATGGTTGAAAAAAAATATTGCCGACAAAACAAACATAAAAATGATAGAAAAAATATCAATAAATTTCAAAAGCTTTTTGTTTTCTGAAAGTTTTTTCGCGAATAATAAGGTGCAATATATTACAATTCCTTCAACACATATCACGCCACACAAATAGAAAACAGCAGACCAAATTTTCTGTTTTTGATATATTTCAAAAGCAACAATATTTAAATATCCAAGTGGAATTGAGCCAACGAAACTGACTAAAAAACCAACAAAAACATTTTTTATTGCTTTCATTTTCTAAAAATTTGAAATTGTTCTGCTTTGAATATTATGCAATCGATACTGTTCCATTCCTTGTTTATGTGTTAAATATGGAAAACCTTTTTTGTGATTTATAGCACTAATCTCATACATATATTTGATGTGTCGCGACAATTCTTTCCATGCGAAAAAAATCGAATGTTTCGGGTCGTAAATATGCGTGGGCTCACTTCCAGCACCGTTTAGTTCCACAATCGAAAAGTTTTTTCCATCTTCCAATTCCGACATCGTACTATACATTAAATCTATTCGTCCAAAATAAAAACCATCAATTTGTAAACAAATTTCATTCAAAACCGCTTCAAGCTTAGGAGAATTCCAACTACTGCCGTCTATGAATTTTGCGCCACGGGCATGATTTCCATAAGGCACAAGATTCAATTTTTCGCCAACAGACAAAATATTTTGTAAAGTTGCACCATATTCTAACGTCAAAGTTTTGAGTTGCAATTCATATCGTGGGTTTTTCAAAAGAAGTTTTTCAACAGAATCAATTCCATTTCCTTCTACAATCAGAAATTCTTTTGCGACAATTCCAGTGATTTTTCCTACCTTTTCATTTGGATATCGTACAAAAAAAACACCAATTTCATTTGAAAATGGAATTAAATCTTGAATCAAAAAATCGAAATTAGCTTTGCTACAATATAATTTTAGTTGGTTTTCATCATCAATTTTTTGAACTGCCGAGCCACGAAGTCCAATGTCGGGTTTTGCTATTAGTGGGAATTTTATGCCAGATTTCTTTAACGATATCAAAACCATTTCCAAAGGTTCGTTTGCTTTTACTAATTCTGTTTTAGGATAATATTGTTGAGGAATTAAATCGTAAATCTCTTTCTTGGATTCCATTATAAAACCACCATTTGTAATAGAAGGATTGCTCGCATTAAAAAAAAATAGCGATTTTTCTTTTATTGCATAAAAACACCATTGAAAATAAATAGGAATATAAACAATCTTAAATGGCCAATATTCCCAGTGTGTGAGTTTATGAAAAAACAACCTCATCGCTTAACAGTCATTAAGTTATGATGTAAAGTATTGTCTATTAAATCTTTATGTATAATCTCAATATCATTTTTATGAACCACTACTTGCGTAATACTCAATGTTTTTAAAACATCATTTCTGTTAATGATTAATCCGTTTTGAGTGTTTTCAGTATGCGTATTTTGGTGAAATTGCAATAAATCTCGGTCTGATATTTCAGGCTTTGCATCAACAAATTCATAAAACCATTTTGCTCTTTCTACCTGAATTTCTTTTGGATATAAAGTTGCAGAAGACCAAATGTGTTTATGGGCGATGTCTAATTCAACCACTGATTTTTGGCTTCCGTCCCAACGCAATTGATATAACTTCAAATTTTGAAAAAGCACCAATGTGAATGGCTCTACATTTTCAAGGCTGATTTTATTCCAAAAATTTGATGGATTTGTATCAGAAATAATTTCCAACACAACAATTCCTCGGCTGCGATTATATGGCGGAAGTGGTATGTGTTTTTCTATCGCGCCATTCAGCAAAATCAGGACATTTCCGTTTTCATTAACAGCAAACCAAGTACCGCCAGAATATGGATCTTTGGGAAAATAAAGATGTTGGTTTTCAAAAATATATCGTTCAGGCGGATGCGTTGCCCTTATCGTTTGTTCGTCTCTATTTGAAGTCAGTACAAAAGAATCTTTTGTGGCTACAAAACTTACTGTACACATTGATTTCTATATTCAATTGTCGATCGAGCCACACCAAAATTTGCATCAATTAGAATTGTATCGCACTGCAATATACCTACTTTAATAAGCGCTTGGTGATGAATACAATGTTCAAGATTATACAGCAATTCACGGTTATAGTTGCTTTCAATTAAAACAATTTCACCGTCAATAATTTGCTGCAAATCAAGTGATTTGTTGTTTTTATCAATGTTGTTTTTAATGTCACTAAGGGATTGAATCGCAAATTTGGTGTCAGTTTGAATAAAAACATTACGTTGACGATTGTCGTAGTTCACAATTCCGTCATGATACTGATTGTTCAAACATTGAAACATTTCAATGATGTGTCTGGTGTGTTCGCCAATTGTTGCATTACTTAATGCTTGACATTTGTTGGTATAATCGTCATCCGACAGCTGTTGGAGTAAATCAATAAGTTCGTTTAGACTATTATTTATGGAGGGAATCAGCATACTTATTTTTAATTAACAAATCATTTTTACAAAAATTGTAAATTTGACTAACTGCAAAGAAAAGAATATTAAGTTTAACTAAAAAACCATTTGGCTTCCTTTTAACCTAAATTACTATTTACGTTTTGTCATCAATTAATTCAAAGTGTAGCGATTTTTGAATATAAATTACAAATCTACAAACATATATACGTTTGCAAAAGCATTTTGGTTTGTTTTATAGCAAAATTAAAAAAATTTTGAACGTTCTACTGGCTCCTTTTTAAAAACTTCATCAACTTTAAAAACAATTTTATCTAAATCAGTGCTTTCCATGTTTAGTGCAGTGTATGTCAAAGTATAGTCCTCGGCAATCATAGAAAACTTTAGATAAGGGCGTTGCGTTGTGATAAAAAAATCATTTAAAAAAAAATCACTATAATGTTCCATCGCGGCAAAATTTATCATTTCAGACTGTTTGCCATAGCAATAAACCAATGCAATGTCTTTATTATCTGATGTCTTAGCATTATATTGTGTGCAGTCGCATGAAATATTTAAAATATCTTCTTGTGGCAATTTTACTTTTTTCAGAATTACTAAAGAATTGATTGTCACATCAACAGGAACAGCATAATTTTTATTTTTTACCTTAGTATATAAGGTTTTCTTTTTACTTAAAAAAGTTTGATACTCATTACCCGCATCACCACTATTGATATACTTTCGTTTAAAATCACCTAATTTAGAATAGTACATTTTTAGGCTATCACCATATTTATAGTGTAATTTATTTAAAAGATTAGGTTCAGCACTATCTGAAACGGTAAATTCTGTTTTAAAAGTTATAACTCCTTCAAAATAATTTTGTGAAAATGCAAATTTTGCTGACAATAAAAAAACTGTAAATAAAATTTTCCTCATTTTTGATACATTTTAAAGTGGTGTATCAGCTTATAAATGGGGAAATTTATGGCTAATTTAATTGATTCTTTCTAAATTATTAATAGTGCAATAATAATATTAATTTCAAATATACTAATAAATTTTTAATTATTGAATTGTAATGAAAATATTATACCAACGTTCGCGAAATAACAATTCTTTGAATTTCAGAAGTACCTTCATATATTTGTGTAATTTTCGCATCACGCATCATTCTTTCTACATGATATTCAGACACATATCCGTTACCGCCGTGGATTTGAACTGCTTCAATTGTGGTGTCCATCGCAACTTGAGATGCAAAAAGTTTTGCCATCGCACCAGATTGTGAAATGTCTTTACCTTCATCTCTTTCAGATGCAGCTTTTAACACCAACAACTTCGCTGCCATAATTTGTGTCGCCATATCTGCCAATTTAAATGCTATGGCTTGATGTTTAAAAATTTCTTTGCCAAAAGCCTTTCGTTGTTGCGCGTATGCCAACGCTAAATCATATGCGCCAGTCGCAATTCCAAGGGCTTGCGAGGCAATTCCAATCCGTCCGCCGTTCAGCACATTCATTGCGAAGTTAAATCCAGAACCATCTTCGCCTATGCGATTTTCTTTTGGAATTTTCACGTCAGTGAACATAAGTGAATGCGTATCAGAACCTCTAATGCCCATTTTTTTTTCTTTTATACCAATGTCAAAACCTGCCCAACCCTTTTCAACCAAAAAAGCATTGATTCCTTTATGCCCTTTTTCCACGTCCGTATGCGCAATTACAATGTATGTAGAGGCTGACGAGCCGTTTGTGATCCAATTTTTCGTACCGTTTAGCAAATAGTGATCGCCTTTATCAATTGCTGTTGTTTTCTGTGAAGTGGCATCAGAACCTGCTTCTGGCTCGGACAGGCAAAAAGCGCCAAGTTTTTCACCTTTTGCAAGTGGTACAAGGTATTTTAATTTCTGTTCTTCATTACAATATTTTTCAATTCCAGCACAAACCAAAGAGTTGTTAACCGACATGATCACCGCCGACGACGCATCAATTTTCGATATTTCTGAAATTGCCAGACAATATGATATACTATCCAAACCAGAGCCACCATATTTCGGATCAACCATCATGCCCATAAAACCCAAATCAGCCATCATTTTCACTTGATCGGTTGGAAATTTGGAATGTTCATCTCGTTCAATCACGCCGGGAAGCAACTCATTTACAGCAAAATCTTTAGCTGCTTGTTGAATCATCAATTGCTCTTCGGTAAGGTTAAAATCCATCTTAAAATTATTAAAATATTGAAATGCAAAGATAAAATTTAATACTCAAAATCAAAACTATATCGAAATAGTTTAGCGCACTTGTTCTAACAAAATAAATTTTCATTATTTGGGCGTTCCCAGCAGAAAAAGCTGGTCGTGTCGTTCGCTCCCGCTTTTTTTTTTGGACAACACAATCCATTAAAAAACAAAAATGCACTTGTCCAAAAAAAAAGAGCTCCACTTCCACCACTAACGCGCCTACAATCAAAAAAACATTAAAATTTAAAAATGCACTTAAAAACAAAATTTAAACTGCAAAAAAAATCCCGCTTTTAAAGCAGGATCTGATTTTTTAATAGAACAAAAAAGGTGGAAAAGCCGTTTTATCCAAATGCCTTCTTAATCGTGTTGGGGTTACTCCATCGTTTGTAGTGCCTACATTTTTTGCAGGAATTCCCTTTGGCTCTTTTTCAAGCACAGTAGTGGTAGGATCTTCTGCAATGGGATCATATGGATAAAAGGTTGACAGTCCTTCGAGTGCTGTGTTGCCCGTGCCAACTTTCCTAACTTCAGCCTTTGTTAAATAATTATCGTTATCATCGTCTATATCTAAAAAATTTGGAATATTGTCCGAATCTGTATCGTCGTTAAAAAAATTACCATCGCTATTTAAATCTTCGTTAAAGCTCAGTACTTTATCGCCATCATGATCGCGTTGACGAACGGCATGCAACCTAATTCTAAATGCCGTGCAAGAATACGCTGGAATTCCTGTTCGTGATAAATTAAAATATCCCAAAGCCGAAGGTATAAAAACCACAACAATACCAGCATTATTATATGTAACAGTCCCATCTCCACCCACCATGGCTGGAATCTGAGCAGCACGAATTTTGGTTACAATTTGTCTATATCCAGAAATCAATGAAACTTCTGCTTGAGAAAGTTGCGGAAATGTTGACCAGATTGGAGTGTTGCTGCTGTCGAATGTTTTGTTATTCAAAGTCCATCCTTTATATGATGTAAAAGTAGAATCGGTTGACACATTTGCACGACCTCCACCTTCATTTATTATCAAATAATACAGTTTATACGAAACAACATCAGTTGATTTTCCATCAACAAAAAAACTATTTCGTGAATCATTCGTAACGTCAATGCTCTTTAAAGGATATGTCGTATTATTCCAAATGGAAATTTCAGTTGATGGCGCAACAATTTTAGAAACTTCAATATCATTATAGCCGTCAGCAATTATTGGTTTTAGAAAATTAGTCTTCAAATAATTTTCAATGGAATCTTTATCAACTGCATATTGAACAGCAAAATCTCTTGGCGGAACTTCAACAGGATCATCAGTTTTTTCGCAACATGCAATAAAGACGGACAATATTGATACTAAAAAATAAAAAGTAAACTTCTTCATTATTATTATAAATTTGGGCTGCAAGATACAATTTTGATTTATTTTTGTACCTATTTTAACGCCGATTTTAGAAAAATTATGAGAATAGATAAATATTTATGGTGCGTTCGCTACTATAAAACTCGAAATATGGTGACGGAAGCGTGCAAAAAAAATCATATTACCGTCAATGGCAACGTAGCAAAACCAAGTAAAGAAGTGTTTGCAACAGACAAAATAACTTTTCGTCGCGAACAAATCACTCAAATTATTACGGTTTTAGACATTCCCGAAAGTCGTGTTGCCGCAAAGCTGGTAGATTTATATAGGAGAAACGACACGCCACCAGAAGTTTATCAACATTTGGAGTTACTGAAACTTTCAAAAGAACATTATCGAAAAACGGGAGATGGCCGACCAACAAAAAAAGACCGTCGCGATTTGGATGGCTACAGCGTTGATTTTGATGAGGAAGTCGAAGAAAGTTAATTGTTTTTAGTTGATGGATTTTAAATTAACCGTATTTTTTGATAGTACATTTCATACCATGATTGGCTTTGTTTTAATAAGGCATAATTGTTTATTATCACAAAGTTTGAGTGTCTAAATTTAACATACTTTAACATTAATTATACATTTTACAATAGACTTTCACAAAATAAATACTACAAATAAAATCGTATGATTCAATTTACTTATTTTTGTGACAGCTTATAAAATCACTTGCTGACAAAGTTTTTATATCCCTAAAAAAGACTTTTAGAAAAGTTTAACAAGCTCATTGTCAATATTGTAAAAATTTATGTATCTTTGCACTGCAGAAATTTCTAATGGTGACAGCGTTAGAAGAAAAACAGTTTATGATAAAGAAATGTATTTTTTACAGCAGTCTTGCTCTTACAGTTGGGTTTATTAGTCAAGGTTTTAAACCTTTAGAAAACAAAAATGACCAGTGGTTTTATATCGAAGAAAACCAGGCCGTACAACAAATTTTACCTTCGATTGAAGTTACAGAATATGAAACTTTAAACGCTCCTTTATCTGGAAAGTCTTTTACAGGATATAAAGAAGCACTTGCTTTTAAAGAATCTCAAGGAAAATATCATTTGGTGAATTCGCTCGGATATATGGGAAAATATCAATTTGGTTCCACCGCGCTTAAAGCAATTGGAATTGAAAATAGTGAAAATTTTTTACAAAATCCCGCACTACAAGAAAAAGCATTTATTACTTTGCTTTCTGTTAATAAAGCAATTTTGAAAAAAGAAATAAAGAAGTTTTCTGGAAAAACAATCAACGGAATAAAAATTACAGAATCAGGAATTTTGGCAGCCGCACATCTTGGTGGCGCTGGCTCGGTAAAAAAGTTTTTTTTTAGCAAAGGGCAACAAATTAAAAGAGATGCTTTCGGAACTTCTATCGTAAATTATTTGCAAAAATTTGGTGATTACGATACTACTTTTATTAAACCCGATTTGTATGCCAAAGTTTAATTCTTAAAATAATTTTCAATTGTTTAAAAATCATCCAAATAGCAATATTTGGATTTTTGCTTTGTACTTTACAATATTAGATTAAAAAGCACTTTTTTAGATAAATATGGTGCACATTTAGCGATAGTATTTTAAATTATTTGTTTTTATGACCATAAAGATGTAATTTTGAATTAACTACGCAAAACTACATTATAACAATTAAATTTTTTAAAAAATGATGAGATTTTATCCTGGCGAAGAAGTTCGAGAATATTTTGTTCACGACTCGCTTAAATTACGCTACGCTGTTACAAGCCGAGGAAGATTATTTAGTTTCAAAAAAGAATTTGAAGACGGAAACGTGCTTAATGGTTCATATATTGATGGGTATAAAATTTTTCGCTATAATGTTTACGAAAATGGCAAAAAAAAATATAGACACAAATTTTTCTACAGAATGGTCGGTGAAGCTTTTCATCCAAAAGAATCAGAAGAACAAACAAACATTTTGCACTTAGACTACATCCGAGACAATGATGATATTCGAAATCTCAGGTGGGCAACACGTGAAGAAATGTTGGCTCACGCAAGAGCATCACCTCATGTTCAGGCAGCTCAGGCCGCGTTTATTGCGAGGAATAGTGCGCACACCAAGGATGGGGCAAAACTTACAGCAACAAAGGTTATGCGTATCAAAAAGATTTTGAACGACCCAGAACGCAAAACCCGTAAAAAAATTATTGCAAAACAATTTGACATTAGCGAAACGCATTTAAAGCGAATCGAAACTGGAGAAAATTGGGGATATATTAAGGTTTAAATATGGTGCAATCCTTTGAATCTTACAATCGTTTATGGAATGTCCTTTGTTCCAATAAAAAAAGCAATTCTTCATGAATTGCTTTTTTTATTTTTTAACTTTTTTTAAAAATCAACTTGATATAACGAAGAATATCAAGATAATTTATTTTATAAAATATGGTTCAATTACAGTCTAAAATTTTATCATAATTCTAATCCTATTTTTTATTTCGTACAAACATCAATAATATTAAAATCTTCAAAGGTAAATATAGTGCACCTTAACATTTTTAGATATAGTTATCTTGTGCCAACAAACGAATATTTTGTGTTTGCAATAATGGTAATAGTATTTCCATTTAAAACGATTGATACGGCACTTCCGTCAATTACGAGTTTACCAATATATCCGTTTTGTCCATTAGGTACTATTGAATTGATATTTTTATCTCCAATGTTTGCAGCACTTTCGATCTGAGCCTCATAACAACCTTTTTTAGTAAGTTTTATAGTTGCTGGACTTGATGTTTGATTGATAACAACATTTCCAACATAAGTTCCATTGTAAGCATCAGCAAAACAAGCAATTGGATTATCATCATTTTTAGAACAAGAAAATAAAAGCATTGCAGATGAAAGCAATAAAATCGAAAATTTTTTCATAAATTATATGTTAGGTTTAAATGTTTTACAATAAAGATAATTGTAAAAATAGAAATAAATTTAAAATTTGAAGTTAAATGAATTAAAATTTATGTTTGTATTTTACATTTGTTAAATTCCAAATGCACTTTTGACCTTATCAACAAAATCTAATTTTTCCCACGTGAAAAGTTCAACTGTTAATGTTTGACTTAATCCGCCTGGTGCCGTAAAAGTTTTTGTGACCGTTTCTGGATTGCGCCCCATGTGACCGTATGCTGCAGTTTCGCTGTATATTGGATTTCTAAGTTTCAATCGTTGTTCGATAAAATAAGGACGCATGTCAAAAATTTCGGCAACTTTGTTTCCAATTTCTCCATCGGTCATTTTCACTTTTGATGTTCCGTATGTCACCACGTTGATAGAAGTTGGTTTTGCAACTCCAATCGCATAGGATACTTGCACCAAAACTTCATCGGCAACGCCAGCTGCAACTAAATTTTTGGCAATATGGCGCGTTGCATAAGCTGCGCTTCTGTCCACTTTGCTTGGATCTTTTCCTGAAAATGCGCCACCACCATGAGCTCCTTTTCCACCATAGGTGTCAACAATAATTTTTCTGCCCGTCAGTCCTGTGTCGCCGTGCGGTCCACCAATCACAAACTTTCCAGTTGGGTTGATATGATAAGTTATTTTATCATTAAAAAGATGTTCGTATTGCGGAAATTTAGTTTTTATTCTTGGTATTAGAATGGAAATTAAATCAGATTTTATTTTTGCCAACATGGTTTTTTCCTCATCAAAATCGTCATGCTGAGTAGAAATGACAATAGCGTCAATGCGCACAGGCTTGTTGTCATCAGAATATTCAAGGGTGACTTGCGATTTTGCATCAGGACGCAAATAAGTGATTTCGGTATTTTCGCGACGTAAATTAGCGAGTTCTTGCAACAATTTGTGCGACAAATCAAGTGCGAGTGGCATGTAGTTTTCGGTTTCAGATGTGGCATAGCCAAACATCATGCCTTGGTCTCCTGCGCCTTGCTCCTCTTTGCTTGCGCGATCTACGCCTTGATTGATGTCTGCTGACTGTTCATGAATGGCAGATAGAATGCCACAGGAATTGGCCTCAAACATATAGTCACTTTTTGTGTATCCAATTTTGCGAATGACCTCACGTGCAATATTTTGCACATCAAGATAGGTGTTGGATTTTACTTCCCCTGCCAAAATGACTTGACCTGTTGTAACTAAAGTTTCGCAAGCCACTTTTGAATCGGCGTCAAAAGCCAAAAAATTGTCTATTAGTGCATCTGAAATTTGGTCAGCAATTTTGTCTGGATGTCCTTCGGAAACAGATTCGGACGTAAAAAGATATGCCATAAGTTTTGTTTTTTTAATATTCGAAAAAAAAATATTGAAAAAAACGCAAAAACGAGACGAATGTCAGTCTGCTTTAGCATTTTTTAATGAGGTTGCAATCAAGTACAAATTTTTCCTCTCAATAAGAGCGCAAATATATGATATATTTTTTAGTTTTAAAATATGTTTAAAAGTTAAAAAGTTTTTTTTTAAATTTTAAGTTTCAGGTTTTAAGTTTTAAGTATAATGTTTTAAGTATAAAGTTTTAGGTTTCATGTTTCAAGTTTCAAAGTTTCAGGTTTCAAAGTTTCACATTTTAAATTGACAACTATACTTTAAATTTTTCAATCTTTCAATTCTTCAATCTTTCAATCCTTCAATCTTTCAATCCTTCAATCTTTCAATTTTTCAATCTTTCAATTCTTCAATCTTTCAAATCTTCAATCTAAAAATCTAAAAATCTAAATTGCCCCAGATGGCAGTGGAAAGCACGCAGATTGGAAAGCAATTTTTTCTTGGCGTTGCAGAACGACCATAGAAGTTCCTGCAAGGCTTAGAAAAAAAAGCTTTGCAGTCAAGTGCTTGGAACGTACAGCTGGATTAGGCCCAAGTAATAATTTTTAAAGTTGCTAAGCTTTGCTGTACATATTATAGACTAAAAATTTGCGACTGAAATTTTAATTTAAAAATTATAACATTATTAAATTCAAAAAAAACTGGATTGAACGGAAACATTTGTTAGTTTTGTGAGACCTACTATACATACTACATTTTTTACGCATGAGAAAGGTTAAATATTATTATGATGCTGAAAATTTGGCATATAAAAAAATTAAACCACAGAAACGAAAAAGCTTTGGATATGCTGCTTTGTTTTTGTTGGCTTCATCGTTGTTTGGATTTTTGATGTTTTTAGCGTTGCTAAATATTCCATATTTTGAGACGCCAAAAGACAAATTGATGGCACGCGAATTAGACAATTTGAAACTGCGTTTTAAGATTTTGAACAATAAAATGAATGAAATGGACGAGGTTTTGTCTAATATTGAAGATCGAGACAATAATGTTTATCGCATATATTTTAATGCTGATGGCGTTGACGTTAATGAGAGAAAGGGCAAAATTGATAAAAACAAGTATCGCGAGTTGGAAGGCTTTGACAATTCTGCTCTTGTTTTGAACACTACAAAACGCGTTGATATGTTAGCAAACAAACTTTTGGTGCAGAGCAAATCTTTGGATGTAATTGTGAAACTGGCGAAAGAGAAAAACTTGCTTTTGGCTGCTATTCCAGCAATTCAACCCGTTCAAAACGAAAATCTGAGTTCGATTGCATCTGGTTTTGGTTATAGAAGCGACCCGTTTACAAAAATCAAAAAATTTCATGCTGGAATGGATTTTGCGGCTCAAAATGGCGCACCAATTTTTGCGACGGGTGATGGCGTGGTAGATCGTGCGGATGCGGGCGCGAGTGGCTATGGAAACCACGTGGTGATTCGGCATGGTTTTGGCTATGAAACACTTTATGGACACCTGAGCCGATACAATTGTCGTGCGGGACAGCGCGTCAAACGAGGCGATGTGATTGGTTTTGTAGGAAGTACAGGTCGTTCCCAAGGTCCTCATTGCCATTACGAAGTGCATAAAAATGGTGAGGTGGTGAATCCCTTAAATTTCTATTATGGCAACATTTCGGCTGTTGAATATACTGAGATTTCCAAATTATCGAATCAAGAAAACCAATCGTTAGACTGATGCATATTGAATTGATGGAAAATAAATTATATTACAGTATTGGCGAATTGGCGACAGCCTTTAACGTCAATGCATCTTTAGTACGATTTTGGGAAAATGAATTTGATGTTTTGAAACCTAAGAAAAACGCGAAAGGTAATCGAATGTTTACGCCCGAGGACGTGAAAAACCTGCGATTAATTTATCATTTAGTAAAAGAGCGCGGTTTTACATTAGAAGGGGCAAAAACTTATTTAAAAGAAAACAAGCATGAGAGTTTGGACAAATTTCAAATTATTACAAAACTTGAAAACATTAAAAAACAACTTTTGGATATTAAGAGTGAACTGTAATTTAGATCGTTAGATTAGTAAATGGTTAGACTTTCACATTTATAGATTGAAAAATTGAAAGATTGAAAAATTGAAAGATTTTTGAACATTAAGGATATTTTTCAACTTGAAACCTCAAACCTGAAACTTTAAAACCTTAATTTTTGAAACTTGAAACATGAAACTTTAAAACTTGAAACCTGAAACCTGAAACTTTGAAACCTACAACAAAAAAAAACTTTAAAAAAAACTTTATAACTTTACAACCTTTAACATTTTAAACGAAAATTAAAACAAACAGAAATTATGAGAAAATGGTTATTACCCGTCGGAATTATCGTAGCAGTTATTATCTTTTTTGCCATGTGGTATTTTGGCATTCAAAACACTGCATTGGGCCTGAACCAATCATCTGAAAAAGAATGGGGAAATGTGGAAACAGCATACCAACGCAGAAATGATTTAATTGGGAATTTGGTAAACACCGTAAAAGGCGCAGCAGATTTTGAAAAAGGAACGCTAACAGCCGTTATCGAGGCCAGAGCAAAAGCAACGGCGATTACTATTGATCCAAAAAACATCACGCCAGAACAATTGGCACAATTTAACCAAGCACAAAGTGGCGTAAGCAGTTCATTGTCAAAACTTTTGGTTTCTGTTGAAGCATATCCGCAACTTCGTGCAAACGAAAATTTCTTGAAACTACAAGACGAATTGGCGAGTACAGAGAATCAAATTTTGACCGCCAGAACACGTTTTAATGAAACAGTGAAAGAATACAACACCTATGTTTTAGGCATGCCAAGAAAAATGTTTTTGGGTGACTATAAAGAAAAAGCGTTCTTCAAGGCAGTTGCTGGCGCAGAAAAACCAGTTGAAGTGAAGTTTTAAGTTTTTTATTTGGGTTTTATTTGGGCAAATCCCTTTAAATGCAATTCTTGAAAAACGGAATTGCATTTATTGGGTTGAGCTATATGCCAAATCTTTTTTAAAATTATGCCCACAAACGCACCGCTGAGTGGGCAAATATTAATAAAGGACGTGTCCGCCGAAGGCTGATGCTGTTCCCACGCGTCCGCCGGGGCGGATCCCTTTCTCAAAAAAAACATCGCATAAAAAACTTCTTTATTAACAAAAAATTAATAATCATGTCTAAAGTAGAAGATTTTTTAACAAAATTGGAAGAAGCCGAAGTCATCGAAACCATTCGACTTGCCGAGCAAAACACCTCTGGCGAAATTCGCATACACCTCGAAAAAACAAGCGAGCAAGACGCATACGAGCGCGCTTTGGACGTTTTTTTTGAGCTCAAAATGAATGAAACCAATTTGCAAAATGGCGTTTTGATTTATGTTGCCGTGGAAGATAAAAAATTTGCAATTTGTGGAGATAAAGGCATCAACCAAGTTGTTTCTGATGACTTTTGGGACAATACAAAAAACATCATCACGCAACATTTCAGAGCCAATAACTTCAAACAAGGCCTGATTGAAGGCATCACGGAAGCAGGTTTGCAACTCAAAAAATATTTTCCTTTACAAGACAATGACACCAACGAACTTTCAAACGAAATCTCTTTAGGGCAATGAAAAGCATAAAAAATTATAAAATCATTTTGCAGGTTGCGTTGCTTTTCCTTTTCATGATAAATGCTTTTGCGCAATTTGAAATTCCAGCAAAACCAACGATTCAAACGGCAGTTTACGACTATGCAAAATTATTGTCAGAGCAAGAAAAGCAACAATTGGAACAAAAACTAATTCGATATTCTGATTCGACAAGCAACCAAGTTACGGTTATTATCATCGAATCTTTAAAAGGCGAAGACATTGGTGTTTTGGCAACAAACTGGGCTCAAACCTGGGGACTTGGCGACAAAGATAAAGACAATGGCGTGTTGCTTTTAATTGCATTCGCAGACAAAAAAATGTCCATTCGCCCAGGCTACGGACTTGAAGACAAGCTTATTGCTGGTATTGCCGGCGAAATCATTCGAAAAGTAATCCGTCCACAATTTAAAGCTGGAAACTACTACGCTGGAATTGATCAAGGAACAGATGCTATAATAAACGTGATCAAAGGTAAATATAAAGGTACAAGACAAAATGATAAAAGCGAAGGCATACCTATTATATATATCATCATTGGATTGCTAATTTTGTTTTTTATATTATCAAAAGCAAAAAATAATGGAAACAATGGTGGAAAAGGCGGCGGTTTTGACCTCGCTGATATTATAATTTTAAGCAGTTTAGGTCGCGGTGGCGGAGGATTTGGTGGTGGTTTCGGCGGATCGTCTGGCGGTGGCGGCGGATTTGGTGGCGGATTTGGCGGAGGCGGGTTTTCTGGTGGAGGCGCGAGTGGGGATTGGTAGATGTTATTATAATAATTTTTCGCAAACTGTACATTAAGTAAATATTAACCAATTTAAGCAGGCTTCTTTACAATTTTACATAAAAAAATGTTAAAATTGTTATTATTCCTTAATTCGTCTTTTTTAACTCACCTTTTTATCATAATAATTTTTTTCTTAACAATTTATTAAGATATTTGACAAAACTAAAATTTTAATAAATGAAGCTGAAAATTAACCATTTGTTAGCATTAATTTTAATGCTATTTGTGCAAATTTCATTTGCACAAGAGAAAAAAGTAACTGGAAAGGTTACAGACGTAGCGGGAATGCCGCTATCTGGAGTTAGTGTTATTGTCAAGGGCACAAAAACTGGAACTCAGACAGATTTTGATGGAACTTTTACAATTAATGATGTAACAGGAAAAACACTTGTTTTCTCCTATACTGGAATGAAATCGCAACAAGCTGCTGCAAGTAATGGCATGCGTGTCAATCTTTCGGAAGATGCTGTTGAATTAGAAGGAATCATCGTTACATCGCAAGGTATTAAAAGAGAGAAAAAAGCTCTGGGATATGCAGTTAGTCAAGTAAAGTCGAAAGATATTGAACAACGAACTGAGGGTGATATTGCTCGTGTTTTGAGTGGAAAAGCATCTGGTGTTAATATCATCAACGGAAGCGGTATTTCAGGATCCGCAACGAATATTAATATTCGCGGATTTTATACTGTAAACGGATCTTCACAACCTCTATTTATTGTTGATGGTGTGCCTTTCGGATCTTCAACAAGCACAAATGCTGGTTCAACGGGTGGCAACAATAATGATGGACGAAATGACTTTATAAACGGAAGTTCTGGGTCAAGTAGATTTTTGGACATTGATCCAAATAATATCGAGTCTGTAAATGTATTGAAAGGTTATGCAGCAGCAACACTTTACGGTACTGAAGGACGAAATGGTGTTATTTTAATTACTACAAAAAGCGGAGGCAAAAAGAAAGGTCCAAAAAAGACCGAAATTTCCGTAAGTCAGTCGGTATTTAGTAATCAAATAGCTTCATTACCAGATTATCAAAACACATTTGGAAACGGATTTGACCAAGCATATGGGAACTTTTTTAGTAACTGGGGACCAGGTTTTTATGCAAACGGACTGGGCGGTTACAACAATCCAAATACAGGTATCGCTCCCGATGGCACAATCGCCGATCCTTATTCTCGTGCAAACCTTAATGCGGTTTTCCCTGAATATATTGGCAAGAGAATCCCTTACACTGCAAAACCAGATAATGTTCGTGATTTTTTCAGAACAGGAATTGTTTTAAACACTTCCGTTAACGTAAGTGGCACAACTGCTGATGGAAAAACATCACTTAATTTAAATTATGGTCGTTTGGAAGATGAAGGTTTTACAAGAGGTAATAACCTGACAAGAAATAATATATCAATTGGTGGTCAGACGCAACTATCGAATAAGTTTACCGTAAATGGTACCATAAATTTAGCAATCACCAATTTTAGAAGTCCACCAGTTGCGAGTGGAGACGGTTCGGGTATCACGGGAACAGGTTTGTCTGTATTTTCGCAGGTTCTATTTACACCTCGTAATATAGATATTATGGGTTACCCATCGCAAAGCCCAATCGATGGCTCTGCTGTATATTATAGAGGCGATGGTGCAGTGGTAAATCCAAATTGGATTATAAACAATGCATTTCAATCACAAATTACGAATAGATCGTTTGGAAATGCCTCAATTAAATACGAAATCAATAACAATTTAAATCTGAGTTATAGAGTTGGTATTGATATATTTAATGAAAGAAACGAAGCGGGTACAAACAAAGGATCTGCAAGAGGACCTGTTTTAGGAGATTACAGAACGTATGACAATATGAATACCATCTGGGATCACAACTTTCTACTTGATGGTAAATATGATTTAGGTAATAAGTTTAAATTATCTTTTAATTTAGGTGCAACCTCACGAAGCGAGGCTTTGGACAGACAAGGCGTTCGTAGTGTGGATCAAATTGCTTACGGAATTTTTAGACATTTTGATTTTAGAACACAAACAGCCATACAATATACTCAAAAAAGAAATATTGTAGGTTTATACGGACAAGCTGAAGTAGAATACAACAACTGGGCGTATATAACCTTATCTACCAGAAAAGACTGGGTGTCGAACACTTTTTTAAATACTATTTCTTATCCAAGTGCTAGTACTTCATTTATTATTACGAACTTAGCTCCAAGCTTGGTTTCAGAAAAAGGATTGAACTATTTGAAATTAAGAGCAGGTTATGGAACATCAGCAGGTTTTACAAGCGGATATCCAGTAACAAATATCTTATCACTAAATGCAAATGGATCGCAAGATCAAGGTGGTGTTAATCTACCAACCTCATCCGTAGTTAGCACACTTGGAAATCCAAACCTTCGTCCTGAACTATTGAGCGAACTTGAATTTGGTGTGGAAACAAAATTTCTTAATAACAGAGTAACTTTAGACTTTTCATATTACAAAAGACAAACAACGGATTTGATCACAAATAATCCTTTGCCACCATCACAAGGTTTCACACAAACATTGACAAATATTGGAAAAGTAGAGGGCGATGGTATTGAGATTGATCTTGGACTAAGCATATTTAAAAATGCTAACCGAGGATTCACTTGGGATATCAACGGAAATTTTTCTAAGTCAAAATCGATAGTAACTGACTTAGGCGAACTTGCGCAAGACAGGAAAATAGTTTACAGTGGTTTCTCAAATTTAGGGAACGCAGCTATAGAGGGCGAGCAACTTGGCGTAATTGTTGGCACAAGTGTTGCACGAAATCCAAATGGACAAAAAATTATTCAGGATGATGGTACTTATTTAACAGATCAACAAGTTAAAATAATAGGAAATCCAAATCCTGACTTTGTATTGAACGTTAATAATGAATTTACATTCAAAAACTTCAATTTTGGTTTCTTAGTGAACTATACACACGGTGGTGATATCTATTCTACTACAATTTCAACATTGATGGGAAGAGGATTGACAACTGACACTTTAGACAGATTAAATACTTTTGTTTTACCTGGTGTAAAGCAAGATGGAACTCCAAACAACATCCAGATAAACAATTCAACGTATTATTTTTCTAACCTTGTGGGCGGTGCATCTGAATTATCGATTTATGATGCTTCTGTAGTTAGGTTACAAGAGTTGTCGTTTGGATATACTATTCCAACAAAATATCTTGACAAATTACCATTTGGTTCATTATCATTTAAATTTTCAGGAAATAACCTATATTACGAAGCATTAAATACGCCTAAAGGTGTTAATTTTGATCCAAATGTAGCAGGTGTAGGTTCAGGGAATGGAAGAGGTTTTGACTTCCTAAACGGTCCATCTGCAAAGAGATTTGGATTTAGTATAAAAGCAACATTTTAATTATAATATTTAAATATATGTACAATATAAAAAAAACAATAATTCTGCTCTTTTTATTATTCATAGGAGTTATGTTTACGTCTTGTGAAACTACAGACGTAAATTTAACAGATAATCCAAATGGATTGAGCGAAAGCAAAGCCGATGTAGACTTTTTGCTAAATGAAATACAAACAGAATTTGCAATAAATGTAACACAATATGGTCGGACTGCCATGGAAGTTACAAGAATGTCTTATATGTTTGGACGTTCTTATGCAAATGCTTACTCACCAGCAAGTCAAGATGCAGGATGGGATCGTTCCTACACAAGTGTTATAAAAAACATTCGAGTAATGGAAGCAAATGCTACTCCAAAAGGACTTAAGTATCATGTAGCTATGGGTAAGGTTATGGAAGCTTACACCATTGTAAATTTGGTAGACTTTTATGGAAATGTTCCGTACTCAAAAGCATTTGATGTTTCTATTTTAGCACCAACGGCAGATGAAGGAAGTGCTGTTTACGCAGCAGCTGTAAAATTATTGGACGATGCAAATGCACTTTTCGCAGGTCCAAGTCCAGTAACTCCAAACTTAAAAGACCTTTATTATAACAGAGCGTGGTCAAAATGGATTAATTTATCAAATTCATTAAAATTGAAAATCTACGCACAGTCAAGATTGGTAGATCCAACTGCAATTGCTAAATTTAATGCGATCATCAATTCGGGAAATTACATTAAAAATGTTGCAGATGATTTTCAATTTGATTGGGGAATAACTGTTGCAAATCCTGATTTCAGACATCCAATATTTGCTGATAACTATTTGGCCGCACCAGGTGGAACAACAGAATATCAATCAATTTGGTTTATGGATTACATGAAAAATTCAAAATCAATCGCCGATCCGCGTATGAAATTCTATTTTTACAGACAGGTATCGGACGTAACTCCGTTTCAAACAATACAATTTTTGCGATGTTCAGCTGAGCCAACGCCTACGCATTACGCAGGTTTCCCATATTGCAGTCTCGCAAATGGATACTGGGGCAGAGATCATGGAAATAGTGAAGGAATTCCACCAGATGGTGATAAAAAAACTGCTTATGGTGTTTATCCAGCAGGTGGAAGATTTGATGACAATTCCTACAAAGTTATAACACTTAATGATGGCGCAAAAGGCGACGGTATTTCACCAATTTTCTTAAGTTCAACGGTTGACTTTTTGCGCGCAGAGCTTGCCTTAAATGGCGGTGCTGGTGATGCTAAGTCCTTATTGCTTTCTGGAATAGCAAAATCTTTTACAAAAGTTCGTAGTTTTGCAGCAAGAGATAAAAGCGCAATAGTTACTACAATTCCAGCTCTAACACTTGATGCAACCTATGCAACTGCAGTTTCAACTCAGTATGATGCAGCAAACGCAAATGGTAAAATGGAATTGTTATCGAAAGAATTTTTTGTAAGTTTGTTTGGTAATGGCACTGATGCATATAACTTTTATCGAAGAACAGGATTTCCTAAAATGATACAACCAAACATTGAACCAAACCCTGGTCAGTTTATTAGATCATTCTTTTATCCAGCGAATGAAACATCAGCAAATCCAAGCATTCTACAAAAAAATGCGGTAACAACAAGAGTTTTTTGGGACAATAATCCAGCTACTGGTTTTCCAGTAGGAAATTAAATTTATTTAAAATGAAAAATTATTTTTTAAAAATTAGTATTGTACTTATTGCTTTCATAACAATGCAATCTTGTACTGAAAAAGAGGATTCTACTGTTAATCAAATATACGATACGGTAACGTCAGGAGCAACTTTAAGAACTATTGCTGAAACGCAGAAGACATTTAACTTCTTCAGCACAGCATCAAAGTGGTCAATTACAGTAGAAGCACAAGATGCAGCAAGTGGGCAACTTTTACGTGAAGTTAAACTTTATTCTAAGCACACAAAAGCGGGAGTAACTGCTGCAGAGAAACTTGTCAAAACGATTCCAGCTTCTTCATTTAAAGTTGCAGGAAATAGAAACTTACCACAAAGTGTAATTGACTGTACGTTAGCTGAAGTTTTGACTGCACTCACTATTCCTGCCGGTGGTTACACGCCCTCAGACAAATTTACAATGAGACTTGAATACGTGATGACAGATGGGCGGCTTTTCTCGGTATCAAATACTTCACAGCCTGTTACGAATAACTATTTTAATTCGCCTTTTCAATACTCAGTGCAATTTTTCTGTCCATTAGTTAATGCTGCAGATTTTAGTGGTAATTATCGCGTAACCGCAGATGCATGGGAAGATTATTCAATTGGAGCAACAATTCCGTTGGTATATAATGCTGCAGATGGATTGTACACATTTAGAATCCAAAATGTAAATAATAGTTATATTAGTAATACAAGTAGTTATTACAAAATAACGATTAACCCAGCAACTGGTGCAGTTACCGGAAGTAGTAGTGAAGGTTTGGCATATATTGGAATTCCTTCTTTAACAAATGTAACAATGACTGGTACCGTGGGTACGTGTACGGGTGATGTTAATTTAGTACTGACTTTTGCTGGAGGCTATAATGCCGCAAACCAAGCATTTAGATTAGTTAAAATATAAAATTTTAAAACTTTTATCAAAAGCCATCCATTTTCTGGGTGGCTTTTTTTATTAATATATTTACAATAAATTTACTGCTATCTTCGTACAAAATAATTAACTTTTTGTGGGATAGCTTTTATTAAATATACCAAAATAAAATGCACCAAATTCTAAAATTATTCCTACCGCTCGTAGTAGTATTATTTTTCAGCAACATTTCAACCGCCCAACCTCCAATAGGAAAACTCTTCATCATTGGTGGCGGAAGCCGTTCCGACAAACTTATCAATCAAATGTTGGCGACATCAAATCTTCAGAAAAAAGACTATATTGTGGTGCTTCCAATGTCGTCGGAAGAACCAGATAGTGCGTATATCTATTTAAAAAAACAAGTGGAAAAGCTCACACCAAATCCAATTGTAATGCTGAATTTTGATAAGAACTCAACAGCAAATCAAAAATTGTTGGATTCACTTTTGCGTGCCAAACTGATTTATATTTGTGGCGGAGACCAAAATAGATTTATGAAAACTGTTCAAAACACAGCGGTTGCAAATACAATTCAGAACGCCTACCAGTCAGGAAGTACGATTGCTGGCACAAGCGCAGGAGCGGCGGTAATGTCCGAAGTGATGATTACTGGAAATCAAAAACAAACCTCAAAATACGAAGAAACTTTTGATAACATTAGACATGATAATATTGACACGGCACCTGGACTTGCTTTGATTAAAACCGCCATCATTGACCAACATTTTTTAAAACGAAGTCGATACAATCGCATACTTTCTGCGTTGGTTACATTTCCAAAACTTATTGGAATCGGAATTGACGACAGTACTGCGATCATTATTTCTGGAAACACTGCCACGGTTGTCGGGGATTCAGAAGTTATTGTTGTTCAAAAACCAAAAGGAATAAAAAAGCATAAAAATAATTTGGTTTCTGTAGAGAAATTGCAAATGAGCATTTATGTTGAAGGTCAAACATTTAAAGTCTATTAATATGAAAATTATATCTAAATTTATTTATTTTCTACTTGTGGTTTCCGCTTTTGTGCCAATTAATGCACAGATGAAACAGTCAGAAATGCAACGATTGACAATGCTTTCGAAAATAGTTACAATCGTTCGCGACCAATGGGGAATTGCGCACATCAAAGGCAAAACAGATGCCGACGCAGTTTTTGGAATGCTTTATGCGCAATGTGAAGACGATTTTCAGCGTGTGGAAATGAACTATATTGAAAAATTGGGTAGATTATCAGAAGTCAAAGGTGAATCTTTTATATACAATGATTTAGAAACAAGAATGTTAATCAGTCAAGCTGACGCAAAACAAGATTATAAAAATGCACCGAGCTGGCTGAAACAATTGCTGCACGCATTCGCAGATGGAATCAATTTTTATTTATTGAAAAACCCAACTGTAAAACCAAAGTTACTACACAAATTTGAACCCTGGTTTCCCCTACTTTGGACGGATGGAAGCATCGGCGCAATAAGTACGGCGGATTTAACCACAAAAGAATTGATTAACTTTTACGAAAAAGATAGCAAAGTAGCTTACAACGAAAAACAAACTGACGAATTCACTGGTTCAAACGGATTTGCCATTGCGCCTTCAAAATCTGAAACTGGCAATGCCCTACTCTACATCAATCCGCATACTACTTTTTATTTCCGACCTGAAATTCACATGCAAAGTGCTCAAGGACTAAATGCGTATGGCGCCGTAACATGGGGACAATTTTTTATCTATCAAGGGTTTAATGAAAACTGTGGATGGATGCACACTTCTTCAAACGTGGATGTCGCTGATTTGTACGAAGAAGAAATTATTTTCGATAAAAAAATAAAATATCGATATGACGGAAAAAATTATCCAATAAAAGAAAATTTTATTGAAATCAAATACATTGAAAATAATGAAATAAAATCAAAGCAATTCACAACTTATGCCACAAATCACGGTCCAATAATGGCAAAAAGAAACAATAAATGGATTGCATTAAAGCATTACAATCGCTCGATGAATAGTCTGATTGAAAGTTGGCAACGCACAAAATCAAAATCATTTGCTGACCATAAAAAAGCGATGGAATTAAAAGCAAACACATCGAATAACACCGTCTACGCTGATAAGGAAGGTAACATCGCCTATTGGCATGGAAATTTTGTTCCCAAAAGAAATGCAAAATACAACTGGGCGCAACCAGTAAACGGTGCTATTTCAGAAACAAATTGGAATGGTTTGCATGATGTATCAGAGTTAGTACATTTATATAATCCGTCAAACGGCTGGCTGCAAAACTGTAATTCTACACCATTTTCAGTGGCAGGAATCAACAGCCCGAAAGCTACAAACTATTTGCCTTATATGGCGCCAGATGGCGAAAATTATCGTGCTATAAACGCGGTTCGACTGTTATCCTCGGATAAAAAATATACTTTAGAGTCGCTTATAAAAGATGGATATGACAGTAAACTTTCCATTTTTGAAGTTTTAATTCCCACACTTACTAAATCTTTTGAAGAGAATATTAAACTTGATAATCCACTTTTCAACGAACTAAATGACGTGATAAAAGTACTGCGAAGTTGGGATTTTTATGGCTCGGAGTCTTCAGTTGCAACCACCATTGCTAATGAATGGGCATTTGCGCTTGATCCTATTCTTCAAAAAACATATATTGATGAAGGGGAATCTGACCAAATTGAAAACACAACCAATTTTGCAAGAACAGCAACATCTGACCAATTGCTACTTCCGTTACAAAAAGTTATACAAAAGTTAAATAAAGATTTTGGAACTTGGAAAGTTACTTGGGGCGAAATAAACCGTTTTCAAAGACTTTCTGGTGATATCAATTTAAAATTTGATGACAATCAGCCGAGTTATCCAAATGGTTTTGGCTCAGTACTTTGGGGAAGCATCCCGGCATTTCGAAGCAACTATCAAGCTAACACAAAAAAACGATATGGCTACAATGGAAACAGTTTTGTATGTGCCGTGGAATTTGGCGCAAAAGTTCGAGCTAAATCACTATTGGCGGGAGGAAACTCTGGAGATTCAAATTCTAAGCATTTTCTTGATCAAGCAGAAAACTATCAAAAAGGAATTTTCAAAGACGTTAATTTTTATACAGAAGATATAGAAAAAAACGCTGAAAAAACATATTATCCGGGAGAGTAAAAACAAAAAGAGGTTGCTACCAACAACCTCTTTTCTAACTACAAATAAAAAAAACACTTATTAAAAAAATCTAACTCAAATCATTTATAATTTTTGACATTATTGCCTGACCAACTTCAATGGTTCCAAATTTTGAATTTATATCTAAATCTATTGTTACAATTTTATTTTCTAAAATATAATCTACCGCGTTTTGAATGGATTTTGCCTCGTCAAACAAACCAAAATGTTCTAAAAGCATTGCTGCACTCAAAATGGCGGCAATTGGATTGGCAATATTTTTTCCTTGTGCTTGTGGATAAGACCCATGGATAGGTTCAAACATAGCATGCTTCTCCCCAACCGATGCCGATGCCAACAAACCAATAGAACCGCCAATAACACTTCCTTCGTCTGATATAATATCGCCAAAAAGATTCTCGGTCAAAATAACATCAAACTGCCTTGGATTTAAAATCATTTGCATTGCGGCATTGTCCACAAACAAGAAATCTAATGTAACATCAGAATGCGCTTCCCCAATTCTTGTAACAATTTTTCTCCAAAGTCTTGATGTTTCTAAAACATTTGCTTTATCAACAAGCGTTACTTTTTTACGCCGGTTTTGTGCAGCTTTAAATGCGAGATGCGTAATTCTTTCAATCTCAAAATCCGAATACTCGCACAAATCGGATGCTACTTTTCCATCTTCACTTAATTTTTTTTCTCCAAAATATATGCCTCCTGTCAATTCTCTGTAAACAACCAAATCTGTTCTTTCGACAATATGACGTTTCAGTGGAGAATTATCTAATAAAGATTCAAATGCTTTTATCGGTCGTATGTTTGCAAAAAGACCCAATTCTTTTCGGAGTTTTAAAAGTCCTTGCTCTGGTCGAATTTTTGCATTTGGATTATTGTCATATTTTGGATCACCAATTGCGCCAAAAAGCACTGCATCAGCTTTCTTACATAAATCTAAAGTTTCATTTGGAAGCGGATTTCCTGTTTTGTCGATTGCAATCGCGCCAACAAGAGCCTCTTCGAATTTAAATTTGTGATTAAATTTTTCTGCAATAATTTGTAATATACTAACAGCTTGACTGTTTACTTCAGGTCCAATACCATCGCCCGATAGAACTGCAATTTCTAAATTCATAATTTAAAAAATTTGTGCTTTTTGCATTTCAAATATCTCGATTGTCTGTTTTTTGCTTAACAAGAAATCAATGTCATCAAAGCCATTTATCATACACACCTTTTTATAAGAATCGATTTCAAAGTCAGTTTTAATATATTCATCTTGAATTTCAATTTGTTGTTTTTGTAGGTCAACAATTATATTAACCGTAGGATTTTCATTTATTTTTTGCAACAACAAGGCTAAAAACTCTGGCGCCACTTGCACTGGCAAAAGTCCATTGTTAAGTGCATTCCCTTTAAAGATATCCGCAAAAAAACTCGAAACAATTACTTTAAATCCATAATCAGATAATGCCCACGCAGCATGTTCTCGACTGCTTCCGCAACCAAAATTGTTGCCTGCAACTAATACTTTTCCTTTGTATATGTTGCTATTTAAAACAAAATTTTCGATTTTGTTATTGTTTTCATCGAACCGCCAATCTCTAAAAAGATTATTTCCAAAACCAATTTTATCAGTTACTTTCAAAAACCTTGCAGGAATAATTTGATCTGTATCAATATTTTCTGCTGGCAAAGGCACGGCAGTTGATTTTAATGTAGTAAACTTTTCCATTTTAATTTCGTTGAGATATGTCTATGATTTTTCCTGCAACTGCCGTTGCCGCAGCAACCAATGGACTTGCCAACAATGTTCGTGAACCTTGTCCCTGTCGGCCTTCAAAATTTCGGTTTGAAGTTGCAACACAATATTCTCCAGATGGTATTTTATCGTCGTTCATTGCCAAACAAGCGGAACAGCCAGGTTGTCGAATTTCAAATCCAGCTTTTTCAAAAATCAAATTTAAACCTTCGTCTGTTATTTGTTTTGCAACCAATTGAGAACCTGGAACAATCCACGCAATTACGTTTTTGGCTTTTTGTTTTCCAGAGATATAATTTGCAACAACGCGAAAATCTTCGATTCGACTATTGGTACAACTTCCAATAAAAACATAGTTTATTGTTTTGTTAATCAAACTTTCGCCAGCTTTAAAATCCATGTATTGTAAAGATTTCTCAAACGATGTATCTTTCGAAATAGGAATATTTTCTGATATTTTGATTCCCATTCCTGGATTTGTTCCATAAGTAATCATGGGTGCGATATCAGCAGCGTCAAAATGGTATTCTTTGTCGAAAACTGCATTTTCATCTGTTGGAAGCGTTTTCCAATAGGCTAATTTTTTATGCCACTTTTCGTCTTTTGGAGCAAATTTTTTGCCTTTTAAATAATCAAAAGTAATTTGGTCAGGCGCAATCATTCCACCTCGCGCACCCATTTCGATGCTCATATTGCAAACGGTCATACGGCCTTCCATCGACATTTCCTCAAAAACATTGCCAGCATATTCGCAGAAATATCCCGTGCCAGCATTGGTTCCAATTTTTGAAATAATGTATAAAATCACATCTTTTGGATACACGTGTTTATTCAATTTTCCATTGACGTTAACACGTAAACTTTTAGGTTTATTGAGCAAAAGACACTGACTTGCAAAGACTTGTGCTACTTGACTTGTGCCAATTCCAAATGCTATTGTCCCAAATGCGCCGTGCGTTGACGTGTGACTGTCACCGCAGACCATGGTCATCCCAGGTTGCGTGATGCCAAGTTCAGGTGCAATCACGTGAACAATTCCCTGATATTCGTGACCTAAACCATATAATTTAATATCGTTTTTTGCACAATTTTCGGTTAATTTTTCTATTTGAAATCTTGATAAATCGTCTTCTATTGGCAAATGTTGGTTTACAGTAGCAACATTATGATCGGCAGTAGCCACAATTTGTTTTGGACGAAAAACAGGAATTTTTCGTTGTTCTAATTCTTCAAATGCTTGCGGACTGGTAACCTCGTGGATAAGGTGTTTGTCAATGTATAATATTTGCGGTCCGTTTTCGATGGTATCCACGACATGACTATCCCAAACTTTATCAAAAAGTGTTTTTGGATTAGACATATATTTTTATTTTAGAATTTTCTATAATTTGAAAAATATCAGCGTCCATAACAACTTTTTTGGTGTCTGCATATTTCAAAAATTCGATATAAACATCATCTAATTGAACTTTTGATAACTCAATTCCGATTTTTCGCGCACGAAAAGCAAGTGCCGCACGACCACTTCTGGCGGTCAAAACAATTGACGACTCGTTGACGCCTACATCTTCTGGATTGATGCTTTCATAAGTACTGCGGTTTTTTAACATACCATCTTGGTGAATTCCAGAGCTATGTGCGAATGCATTTGAACCAACAATTGCCTTATTTGGTTGCACGATCATTGCCATCGTATCGGACACCAACTGACTGGAATCATATAGCATTTTAGAATTGATATCGGTGTAAAATCCTAAGTAGTGATGTTGTTTGATGACCATCACAATTTCTTCGAGGGACGTGTTTCCCGCGCGTTCGCCAATTCCATTTATGGTACATTCGACCTGTCGGGCACCATTTTGAATGCCAATTAAAGCATTTGCGGTCGCCATTCCCAAGTCGTTATGGCAATGTGTTGAAAGGATTGCTTTGTCGATTCCAACGACATTTTCATACAAATATTTGATTTTTCGTCCATATTCATCGGGTAAGCAGAAGCCTGTTGTATCAGGAATATTAAGGACGGTTGCACCTTGTTTAATGGCTTCAGAACAAATCTTGGCAAGAAATTCATTGTCGGTTCTTCCTGCATCTTCGGCATAAAATTCAACATCGTCAACGAAAGTTTTAGCAAACGCGACGGCTTCTGCACCACGATCAAGAACCTCCTGTTGCGAGGCATTAAATTTATATTTGATATGAAATTCCGAGGTACCAATCCCTGTATGAATTCTTGGTTTCGAAGAAAATTTTAAGGAACGAGCAGCAACTTCAATGTCGTTTTTATTGGCGCGAGTTAGTGCGCAAACCGTTGCGTTTTTAATAACTTTAGAAATTGCAGAAACCGCTTCAAAATCTCCAGGACTTGACACAGGAAATCCTGCTTCAATAATATCTACACCAAGTGCTTCAAGCTGACGCGCAATAAGTATTTTTTGATTGGTATTTAATTTACAACCTGGGACTTGCTCGCCGTCTCTTAGTGTTGTATCAAAAATTTGTATCTTTTCAGGATTCATTTTCAAATAAAAATGTTAATTTTATCAATATTTGGTAAATGTAAATTAAGACTGAGTTTTGATTTTGGTTTGATTATTAAATTATACAACATTAAATTAATGTTAATTCACTTTAACTGTTTGAATATAAATACGCTACATTCAATTTTCTACGATGTCTAATTTTTTAAAAGATAATTTATTTGTTTTAGTAAAGTCGCTTTCGCAATCCGAAAAGCGTCATTTCAAGTTGTATGTAAACCGCTTAGACATCAACAGCGATGCTAAATTTTTACAATTATTTAATGTTTTAGATAAATTAAAAAACTATGACGAAGCTGAAATTTTGAAAGCAGGATTTGTTACAAAACAGCAAATTGCCAACTTGAAATCCCATTTATACAAACAAATTTTGGTCAGTTTGCGAATGAATCCTGTAAATCAAAACACTCGAATCAACATTCGCGAGCAATTGGATTTTGCAACGATTCTATATCATAAAGGATTGTATAAACAGAGCTTAAACATTTTAGAAAAAACAAAAACCATTGCTTTAGAAAACGAAGAGAAAAATATTGCCTACGAAATTGTTGAGCTTGAGAAAGTTATTGAGTCGCAATTTATAACCAGAAGCGTACAAAATCGTGCCAACGATTTGGCGATTCAGTCGAAGGAATTGAGCGCACAAAATTTGATTGCAAGCAAACTTTCAAATTTATCTTTGCAACTTTATAGTTACATGCTGAAAAGTGGCTACGCTAAAAATGACGAGGAAAAGCAGAGAATCAAAAATTATTTTGACAAAAGTATGCCGAAATTCAAGTTTGAAACTTTGGGTTTTCGTGAAAAATTATGGCTCTACAAAGCAAATTTATGGTATGGTTTTTTGATTCAAGATTTTTTGTCTTGCTATCGCTATGCAAAAAAATGGATGGATTTATTTTATGACAATGATGCCATGATTTACGCAAATCCAGTTTGGTATATTAAAGGAAATAGCTATTTTTTGGAGTGTTTGTATTTGATAAAACACAAATCGATGTTTGAAAAATACTTGTTGAAAATGGAAAAAACCATTGTAAATGCAAATTTCCCAAAAAATGATAACTTTTTAGCACTGAATTTTTTATGCATGTATAACAGCAAAATAAATTTATATTTTTTGGAAGGAAATTTTTCAGGAGGCATTTATTTGGTTGATGAAATCTTGAAAAACATACAAATTCATCAAAACAGAATTGACGAAAATCACGTGATGGTGTTGTATTATAAAATTGCTTGTTTATATTTTGGCGCAGGCGACAACATGAATTGCATATTTTTCTTAACCAAAATTATAGACAACAAAAACCTTTTTGTGCGCGAAGATTTAATGTGTTTCGCACGAGTTTTAAGTCTTATCGCTCACTACGACGCAGGAAAAGACGAAGATTTGTCCGCGCAAGTTAAGGAAACTTACAATTTTCTTACAAAAATGAACCAACTGCATGAAGTTCAAAAAGAAATGATTTTATTTCTAAAAAACATTGAAACGGTTTATCCCTTGCAGCTTAAAAATGCTTTCAAAATGCTTCACGCAAAATTAAAACCTTTTGAAAACGAACATTTTGAAAATAGGGTGTTTTTATACTTAGATATTATTTCGTGGTTGGAATCCAAGATTGAAAACCGACCAATTGCAGCTATTATTCAGGAGAAATTTAAACAATTGGTTAGATAAAAACGTTTTTTTTATAAATTTTTTAATATTAAAGTCGTTTTAAAGGTACCTCCAAAAAATACGTAAAATATACATAAATAAATTATACTACTTTTTTAATTCTATTATCTTTGCCAACAATCGTTTCATAAAAAGCAACAATGCTTACCATTTTAGACAAATACATTCTTAAACAATACCTGTCAACTTTCATCGTCATGTTATTGCTTTTCATTCCGATTGGCGTTACAATTGATGTGTCCGAAAAGGTCAATAAAATGATATCCAACAAAGTGCCGTTTGCTGAAATTCTATCATACTACGGCTATTTTGTTATTTATTTTGCTAACATGCTTTTCCCGATTTTTTTGTTTTTGTCCATCATTTGGTTCACGTCAAAACTTGCAAATAACACGGAGATTGTTGCCATTTTGGGATCTGGAATTTCGTTCACACGCTTTCTGCGACCTTATCTTATCAGCGCCAGCATTGTTTCTATTGGCGCTTTGTTGATGGGGATTTTCATTGTGCCAAAAGCAAGTGAAGGATTTCAAAATTTTCGATATACTTATTTGGTTGGAAATGGACAAGCCGTGGTCCGCGACAACGACAATGTTTTTAAACAAATTAGCGCAAACACTTTCATCTTTGTTGGTAGCTACAGTCCGTCTTCGCAAATGGGTTTTAATTTTTCTTTAGAAAAATTTAAAGACAATAAATTGGAATATAAAATTGTCGCCGATCGAATCAAATGGAATCCACGCAGAAAAAACTATAGCCTTTTCAATTATCAAAAGCGAAAAATTGGCGATCTCAACGACGTTTTAGAAAAATCCGAAAAAAAAGACACCGTTTTTAGTTTCGATATCGAAGATCTCTCGCCAACAATTTATGTGGCGGAAACATTGCCGATAATGGAATTAATAACTTTTATTGATAAAGAAACCAAACGTGGTTCATCCAACATCAGCGCATATCGTACGGTGTTGTATAAAAAATTTAGCATTCCAGTCTCGTCATTTATATTGACAGTTATTGCCGTTGCCGTTGCTTCTCGAAAACGTCGGGGTGGAATGGGAATCAACCTTGCCATTGGCATCGGTGTGGCATTTGGTTTCATTTTTATGGATAAAATTTTTGGAGTTTTAGGCGAAAAATCTGCCATACCACCATTTTTAGCAGCTTGGACGCCCAACATAATATTTGGAATAATGGCACTATATTTACTTCAAAAATCCAAAAAATAGTATGGATATCATTAATAAATTTTAGTTTTATCAACAATTGAAATACCGACGGGTAGTGTAAATAATCGTAATTCATAATTTTAAACAAATATATAAAGCAATAAATATGTACAAAGGCAAAAAAATTATTGTGGTTTTACCGGCATACAATGCCGAAAGGACACTCGAAAAAACATACCTCGAAATTCCTTTTGAAGTTGTTGACGACATTGTTTTGGTTGATGATAAAAGTAGTGACAACACTTTCGACCTTGCCAACAAATTAGGGATTCAGCACGTTATTCGGCACAATGAAAATAAAGGCTACGGTGGCAATCAAAAAACTTGCTACAACAAATGCAAAGAATTGCAGGCGGATATTGTTGTGATGCTGCATCCAGATTATCAATATACACCGCTACTAATTGAGGCAATGGTAAGCATTATTGGAAACGGATTATACCCTGTGGTTTTTGGTTCGCGTATTTTAGGAGTTGGTGCGCTGCGCGGTGGAATGCCACTTTACAAATATGTTTTTAACAGAATGTTAACTTTGTTTCAAAATATTTTAATGAATCAAAAACTATCTGAATATCACACTGGATTTAGATCCTTTGACATGAAGGTTTTGAATGATGTGGCATACGAAAAATGTTCCGACGATTTTGCATTTGACAATCAAATTGTAGCTCAAATTTGCGATAAAAACTATGAAATTGCGGAAGTTACTTGTCCAACAAAATATTTTCCAGAGGCATCATCCATTAATTTCAAGCGCAGTTCCATCTATGGATTGCATGTGTTGTTGGTTTCGGTTCGCTACTTTCTTAACAAAAATAAAATTGTAAAATGGTCGCTTCTTCATTAAAATGGATTTCAGAAAATAAAGCAGTTTTTTTATTTATATTGTGTCTATCCATCTTTCCAATTGCTATCGGAAACGTGCATCTGTTTGATTGGGATGAGGTAAACTTTGCGGAAATATCTCGCGAAATGATTGCCACAGGAAACTATGTCAATGTACAAATTAACTTCCTACCTTTCTGGGAAAAACCGCCACTTTTTTTTTGGCTTCAGTCGCTATCAATGCATGTTTTTGGTATAAACGAATTCGCAAGCCGTTTTCCTAATACAATTATTGGTATTATTTCGATAATGTTGCTGTATTTTACAGGTAAAAAAATATTTTCAGAAAAATTCGGCTTTATTTGGGCACTGTCGTATTTCGGAAGTGTTCTGCCACATTTCTATTTTAAAACCGGAATTATTGATCCACTTTTTAATTTGTTTATATTTTTGTCGTTGCTTTATTTTTACCAATACCAATTGGAATATAAAAAATCAAAAATGATCATAACGGCAATATTTGCTGGATTGTCCGTATTAACAAAAGGGCCTGTTGCATTGATTATTATTTTTTTAGTTATATTAATTTTTATTCTTCTCAATCGAAAAACATTTCAATTTAAAATTCTGGATTTGTTTTTTGGAACTATAATTATTTTATTAATAACCTCACTTTGGTTTGTATCAGAAATTTTTAATGGCGGTGGGATAAAAGTTTTAATCGATTTTTTTGACTATCAAGTGCGACTCTTTTCTACGTCAGAAGCGGGGCACGGTCAGCCATTTTACTACCATTTTATTGTATTATTTTTTGGCTGTTTTCCAATTTCGTTGATTGCCTTTCCCACTATTTTAAAAATAAAGAATGATAAGTCGTTTCCAATATTGACACAATTTTATCAAATAAATTTTCTGTTGTTTTGGGTGGTTTTAATTTTATTTTCAATCACCACCACAAAAATTGTTCACTATTCTTCGCTTTGCTATTTTCCGTTATCATTTTTAGCCGCTTACACCATCTATCAATTATTAGAGAAAAAACAAAAGATTTCTAAAGTTTCCTACCTGTTGCTTATTTTTGTTGGGGGCTTGCTTTCGTTCATATTTACTGCACTTCCGTTAATTATAAAATTTAAAAAGTACATTATCCCCAGTATTAAAGATCCTTTTGCTGTTGAAAACATTTTGTATCCTGTTCATTGGTCTGGATTTGAATTTTTAATAGGTATTTTTTATATTATTGTCATGATGTTTATACTGCATAAAATTAAAACAGATATCAAGTACATTATACCTTTTTTTATTGCCAATGCTTTCTTCTTAAACCTATTAATGTATTTTATTGTTCCAAAAGTAGAACAGCACGTACAAGGTAGCATGATTGCATTTTTTGCAAAAAACACAAACCAAAATCAATATGTACTAACGTATGGTTTCAGAAGTTATGCGCAATATTTTTACACCAATAAAAAAAATCCGTCTAACAAATTGGCATTGTCAGACAAATGGCTTTTAGAAGGAAAAACGGATAAACCCGTTTTGATTGTTAGTAAAATTCAAGAAAAAGAAAATGTACTGAAACTATCAAACATAAGGTTTTTATATCAAGATGGAGGCTTTGCCTTTTTTGTCAGAAATGAAAAAAAATAAAATCAATCTCTTGTCTTATTCGTCTGAGCATAAAAAACATAATTGTAAAAAAAATTTGAAATAGGAAGTTTTGCCAAGCAGTTTTTGCATTGCTGCACGGTAAAAAATTTGTTTTACTGTGTATCGGTGGCGACTGCTTTTTTAGTGAATAATCGTTTTATGTCAAATTTCGAATCAAGCCGTTTGTAATCTAAAGAATTCACAATTCGAAGTGCGACTATAAATGACAACACGCCCAATATTGACCCAAAAATCACATCAAACACAAAATGCTGGGATAAATATACTCTTGAAAAGGCTATCAGGCAGGCAGCAATGACAAAAAAGAACTGGTTTATATTCCGATTATAAATATAGCTTAAAAAAATAAAAAAAGCAAAAGCGGTGGCTGTGTGTCCCGATGGAAATGAATGCGAACTATTGATTTTAACCCCATCAACAAAATGTAAAACATTGGGTTCAAAAAAAGTTACAGGGCGCATTTCGCTCGAAAAAATCTTTTTTAACAATTGACTTCCAATTCCTGAAATCAAAAATGCAATTGCCCCTAAAAGTGTATCGCGAAATTTTATAAAAAAGCCAACACCACACAAGAATAAAACTACAAATAAACCGTCGCCAAGATGCGTAAAATACTTAAAAAATAAATCAGCATACTGATTATGTTGTTGATTAATCAATAAATGAAATGGTAATTTTTCAGTAGAAATTAAAAAATACCCTGCCACAGCAAGAACCACAAAATAAATAATACCAAATGTAGACAGTTTTAATAGCGATTTTTTCATGGGCATCTCTTAATGAATCGATGTATAGATATTATAAAGGTTTATCGAATATGATTTTTTTAAAAATATCAAGTTATTATTCAGATGTGTTTTTATTTCTTTTAACTTAAGTCGAGATAAAAATTTCAAAAATATAGAAATTTTCACATAAAATCATAATTTAATCAAAAAACTTATTACATTTAGCATTCAGCTAACATCCTTTTAAATTTATGAAAATTTTAAAAATACAAGCACTTAGAGGTCCCAACATTTGGAGCGTACAACGAAAAAAATTGATACAAATGCGTCTCGATCTTGAGGAAATGGAGCAATTCCCGACCAATAAAATTGATGGTTTTCGTGAGCGTATTGAAGCCATGTTTCCCACCATGATAGAACATCGTTGTTCTGAAGGATGCCGTGGCGGATTTTTTTCGCGTATAGAGCGAGGCACCTGGATGGGACATGTTATTGAACATATTGCACTTGAAATTCAAACCCTTGCGGGAATGGAAACTGGTTTTGGACGCACGCGCGAGACCAAAACACTGGGAACATACAATGTCGTTTTCAGCTATACCGAAGAAAATGTGGGTCTTTTTGCCGCAGAAGCGTCTGTTGCAATTGCGGAAGCACTGATTGGAAACACGCCTTATGATCTTGAAGCAGACATTCAAAAAATGCGTGAAATCCGAGAACGCGTACGTCTGGGACCCAGCACAGGAAGCATTGTTGAAGAAGCTGTTGCCAGAGACATTCCGTGGATTAGGCTTGGAACAAATTCGCTTGTGCAGTTGGGATATGGTGTAAATCAAATGCGTTTTCAGGCAACCATAACTTGCAAAACAAGTTGCATTGCCGTTGACATTGCCTGCAATAAAGAAGAAACAAAGCGCATGCTCACAAATGCCTCAATTCCCGTAGCAAGTGGCGGCATTTGCACCGATCCAGATGATTTAGAAAAAGTTATTTCCAAAATTGGCTATCCAATTGTGCTGAAACCATTAGACGGAAATCATGGAAAAGGCGCATCCATCAATGTGAAAACTTGGGAAGATGCATTGGCTGGTTTGGAATACGCACAAAAATATAGCCGACGTATTATTGTTGAAAAATTTATAACCGGATTTGATTTTCGGGTTTTAGTAATTGACAATAAATTGGTTGCTGCCGCAAAACGCGTTCCAGCGCACGTGGTCGGAAACGGAAAAGATAGCATCAGACAATTGATTGACATCACAAATCTTGACCCACGCCGAGGCTACGGACACGAAAATGTGCTAACGCAAATTGACATTGACAGAGACACTTTGGATCTGCTTGAAAAATTGAACTACACGGAGGCGAGCATTCCAAAAACGGGTGAAATTGTCTATTTGAAATCAACAGCAAACCTCAGCACGGGCGGAACATCCGTTGACGTCACAGACATGATGCACCCCGAAAACATTTTTCTTGCTGAACGCATTTCGCGAGTTATCGGTCTTGATGTTTGCGGTGTGGACATCATGGCTGAAAATCTAACGCAACCATTGAAAGAAAACGGCGGTTGCATTCTTGAGGTAAATGCAGCACCAGGTTTCAGAATGCACTTGGCACCGTCAGAAGGATTGCCTCGAAATGTGGCGTCGCCAGTGATTGACATGCTATATCCGTTGGGCAAACCAAGTCGAATTCCAATTATTGCCATCACAGGAACCAATGGAAAAACCACCACAACCAGATTGTTGGCACATATAGTAAAAAACAACGGCTATAAAGTTGGATTTACGACCTCAGATGGCATCTATGTGCAAAATCACATGATGGAAAAAGGCGATACCACTGGACCCATTTCTGCGGAATATATTTTGAAAGATCCAACCGTAGAATTTGCTGTTTTGGAAACAGCTCGTGGCGGAATTCTTCGCTCTGGACTTGGTTTTAGCAGATGTGATATTGGAATAATAACCAATATCCAAGAGGATCATTTGGGCATAGACGACATTCACAATCTTGATGATTTGGCGCGCGTGAAAAGCACCGTTGTGAAAAGCGTGAAAAAAGACGGTTGGGCAATTTTAAATGCGGACAATGCACATTGCGTAAAAATTGGCGAAGATTTGCGTTGCAATGTTGCGTATTTTAGTATGAATGAAGACAGCGATTTTGTACGAGAATTGGCGAAAGAAGGAAAAATTGTTGCGGTTTATGAAAATGGTTTTATTACCGTAAAAAAAGGCGAATGGAAAATCCGCATTGAGCGCGCAGTGAACGTTCCATTGACATTAGGTGGAAAAGCAAAATTTATGATAGCCAATGCTTTAGCGGCAACTTTAGCAGCATATCTGCAAGGATTTAAAACCGAGGATATTGGTCTGGCATTGCAAACATTCATTCCAAGTGCAGCACAAACACCAGGACGAATGAATATTTTCGACTTCAAGAAGTTCAAAGTAATGATAGATTTCGCACACAATCCATCAGGATATTTGGGTGTCGAAGATTATTTAAAAAGCGTTGATGCTAACAAAAAAATAGGAATTATTGCGGGAGTAGGCGATAGGAGGGACGAAGACATACGCGAATGCGCCAAAATTGCAGGTCGAATGTTTGATCATATCATCATCCGACAAGAAAAACATTTGCGCGGACGCAGTGAAGACGAAATCATTGGTTTAATTCTTGAAGGCATTGCACTTTCTGGCAGAACAATCACGCACGAAATCATCACAAAAGAAACCGAAGCCATCAAGCACGCCATCAATAGCGCCGAAGAAGGCACATATATTGTTGCGTTGAGCGACGTGGTAACAAACGCTATCGAAATTGTGCAGGAATATTTGGACAAAGAAAATGAGGGGAAATTATAAGAAAGTATGAATTAAAATCATAAAATTTGTCCTATATTATACTTCTGGTATGATGTAGGACTTTTTGGTTAGAACAATTGTATATTTTTACTGAAAAAAATTAAACACAGTAGACATGAGACATAACCAAAAATCGATTAATATTATTTTGCGTAAATCTAAAATTCTATTATTTCTGTCCTTAACACTCCTACTTCAAAGTTGTTTTACTTACCGCACAGTTGCAATAAATGAGGTTATCGTTGACGGAAAAACATATAAAGTTACCGAAGGATTTGAAAAGCGAAAAATTAAGATTATTGCCGTTAAAGACAGCAGCTTGGTCGTGCAAGATTGGGAAGGACAACGCGAGATTCAAAAATCAGAAATAGATAAAATCAAAGTTAAAAAGCTTGATGTGCTACTAACAGTGGGCGTTTCGATTGTAACTGTGATAGTTGTTGTACCAGCGGTTTATGTTGTTGTTGCACTTTCAAGATTATAATTAAATTATTGCTTATTTGATGTTTTGTTTTTAAATTTAATATAATTAACCCGTTGGGTGCAATTAAGTGATTTGAATTTTAATATTATTTATTGGTCTGCCAAAGATAAATTTATTCATGTATTGTATTAATGTTAGAGAT
>JAYWGW010000006.1:0-44844 GCA_043778045.1 Bacteroidota bacterium
GCGGTCCGTTCGTCTATCGGTTAGGACGCCAGGTTTTCATCCTGGTAAGGGGGGTTCGATTCCCCCACGGACTACAATAATTTATTAAAAAAAGAAAATTTAGAAAAAATGGCAAATCACAAATCTGCTTTAAAAAGAATTAGAAGTAACGAAAAAAGAAGAGTTCTAAACCGTTACCAACACAAAACAACGCGTAATGCGATAAAAGCATTAAGATTAACTACTGAAAAAGCTGATGCATCTGCAAAACTTTCAGCGGTTATATCAATGATTGACAAATTGGCTAAGAAAAATGTTATCCACGATAACAAAGCTTCTAACTTAAAATCAAAATTGACTAAATTTGTAGGTAAACTTTAATATAAGGCAATCATCAAATTTTATATTAAAAACGTTTCAAGAAATTGAAGCGTTTTTTTTATGTTTGTACGATAAACAAATTACATGAACCAAAACATTCAAAATCTATACAATATCGCTTCCAAGCCATCTCGAAATATCATTGGATTGATGTCAGGTACTTCGTTGGATGGGCTTGACGTAGCATTGTGCCAAATCTCTGACTCTGGCGAACAAACCGAAGTTCAAATTTTAAATTTTGAAACCGTCGATTATTCAGACGATATAAAAGTAGAAATTAGAAAAGTATTTGCAAAAAAAACTATCGATTTTCAACATTTGACGTTGCTAAACGAATGGATTGGAAATTTACATGGCGATATTATTAACGATTGTCTCAAAAAATGGAACATTCCAAATTCAGAAATTGATGCAATAGCATCTCACGGGCAAACAGTGATGCATGCACCAAAAATATTGCATAATCAAGAAAAGTTTCCAAATGCAACCCTTCAAATTGGTGATGGCGATCATATTGCTATAAAAACCAACATCATAACAATTTCGGATTTCAGGCAAAAACATTTGGCGGCAGGAGGCGAAGGTGCACCATTAGCCGTCTATGGTGATTATTTTATTTTTGGAAAAAAAGGCGAAAACAGGATAATGCTGAACATGGGAGGCATTGCAAATTTCACGTATTTGCCGGCATCAATGAATCCAGAGGAAGTTTTTGTAACTGATACAGGAACAGGCAATACCTTGCTTGATGCTTTTGTAAAATATTTTTTTCCAAATTTATCATATGATAAAGACGCAGAAATCGCATCAAAAGGCATCGTAAATGATAAACTTTTGCAAGTGTTGAAATCAGACATATTTTTTCAAAAACCTTTTCCAAAAACAACGGGACCAGAGCTTTTTGATAAACAATACGTTTTTGACGCACAGCAAAATAGTGGTTCACAAAATATTATTATAGAAGATTTATTGGCAACGCTCACGCGATTTAGTGCAGAAACTATCGCTGACGCTATCAAATTTATTGTTGAAAAATCTGATCAAAATATTGAATCATTTCATGTTTATATGTCAGGCGGAGGCATGCACAATCCGTTATTGGTTGCTTTTTTAAGAGAATTATTACCGTGTAAGTTTTTAAAAACCGACGATTTAGGCATTGACGGAAATGCAAAAGAAGCAGTTTTATTTGCCATTTTGGCTAACGAGACTATTGCCGGCGGAAAATCGGATTTTGGAACGCGAAAAGGAATTCCGTCGGTGTCATTAGGTAAAATTTCGTTTCCTAATTAATGGTAATAAATTTCTTTAATATATATATCATGATATCTATTAGACACGCAACAATTTTACTTTTTACGTGTTTTGTCTGCATAACATCGCAGTCGCAATCAAAAAAAGCAATCGCAATTTGTAAACCAATTGTAAATACTAATCCCACAGTTAAACTCATGCAAAACAATCAAAAAAATGTGTTCGGGACCGATTTGGAACTTGCCAGCAAAGATCCGATGACAGGATTTTTCAGAACTGGTTTTTGTTCTACAGACCAAAACGATAGGGGAGTGCACGTGGTTGCCGCAGTTGTTTCAGATGAATTTTTGAAATATTCGCTTTCAAAAGGCAACGATTTGATTTCGCCTTATCCCGAAAGTGGTTTTCCTGGACTAAAAGCTGGAAATATTTGGTGCCTTTGCGCCATGCGCTGGAAAGAATCTTATGACGCGGGAGTTGCGCCAAAAGTAATTTTAGAAGCAACTAACATAAAAGCTCTTGATTACATTGATTTAAAAATCCTTAAAAAAATGGCGCATAAGTGAAAACAAAACTCTGCGAACTTTGCAAAAGTGAAGGGTCGGTTATGTTTAGAATTTCTATAAAAATCAAAACATGGATTTTTGTGTGCAAAAGTTGTTGCGTCGAATCCAAAAAGCTTTCTGACTATAAATATGGAGGCACTTGGAAAGGCTGAAGATTTTTGATTTTTGATTGCGGATTTATGATTTTAGAAGTACTTATCGTTGAGGTTATTTTAGGAAACCTCTTAAAACTACTTCAAATTTTAACTAAAAAGTAAACCATTAAGAACATTAAGTCGTTGCTTGCTTAATGTTCTTAATAAACTTAATGGTAATTTACTAAAAATGTAATTTAAAAGTTTTAAAATTATTGACGCGTGAGTTTTTAGAGGTGTCCTTTAGAAAACAACAAAATCTGGATCATAATTTTATCATTCATATCTGCGAAATTTGTCATTCCGACAAAGGAGAAATCACATAACTGTAGCGAAAACATTGCACAAAATACGCAATTTCTCTTTGCATTAATACATTACACCACATACTTTATCACCAACAAAAATCAAAAATCATTCTCTTCTTCGGTTTGATGAGATTTTGAATAGGCGCGCCATTTCTCAATGCAACTTGCCATATCTTGTGGGATTTCCGTATCAAAACGCATCATTTCGCCAGTATTCGGATGAACAAATCCTAAGGTTTTTGCATGCAAAGCTTGTCGCGGCAACGTTTTGAAACAGTTGTCAACAAATTGTTTATATTTTGTAAATGTAGTTCCTTTCAAAATCAAATTTCCTCCGTAGCGTTCGTCATTAAAAATAGTATGACCAATATGTTTCATGTGAACGCGAATTTGATGTGTGCGACCTGTTTCTAACCTGCATGATATCAGCGTAACATAACCCAAACGTTCCAAAACTTTATAGTGCGTTATGGCTGGTTTTCCGATTTCAGGATCAGCAAAAACCGACATCAACATACGGTCTTTCACATGGCGCGCAATATTGCCCTCAACAGTTCCTTCATCATTTTTCACATTGCCCCAAACAAGCGCAATATATTCACGTTCAGATGTTTTCGCTTCAAATTGTTTGGCTAAATGCGTCATCGCAACCTCTGTTTTTGCAATGACCAAAAGCCCAGAAGTGTCTTTGTCAATTCTGTGTACCAAGCCTGGACGTTCGCTACTGTTCATCGGCAAATTCTGAAAATGAAATGCTAACGCGTTCACTAAAGTACCCGTATAATTGCCATGTCCAGGATGAACGACCATGCCTGGTGCCTTATTTATAAGTAAAAGCGATTCATCTTCGTACACAATATCAAGAGGTAAATCTTCTGGATCGACACGATTTTCAAACGGTGGATGCGCCAACATGATCGTGACCAAATCCAAAGGTTTCACCTTATAATTCGATTTTACTGGCAACGTATTTACATAAATATCACCATTTGACGCTGCATTCTGAATTTTATTTCTGGTCGCATTTGGAATCAAGTTCATCAGAAATTTGTCAATCCGAAGCAATTCCTGTCCTTTCGGCACATCAAAGCGAAAATGTTCAAACAACTCATCTTCCAATTCTACCGGCTCATTTTCATTATTCATTTGTTGCGGGTGTTGCGGTACTATCTATTTCTTCCATCGGAACTTCATCTTCTATAAAACCTTCTTTTCCATCGCCGACTTCAATGTCTATCTTACTCGATTTCAATACTTTATCACCTGGTTTCAAATCTTTGCCTTCTTGCGAAAGCCTCAAAACCATATCTTTACCGATATACGGAACATATTTTATCAATCCAATTTGCAAGCCAATCGCCCGTAAATTTGGCTCCGCTTGACGTAATGTTTTTTCAATTAAATTTGGAATCCGCACCATGGAAAAACCGCCAGCGTTTATTTTTATGTAAATTTTTCGTCCCGATTTTACTTTTGCACCAGCCAGCGGGTCTTGTTTAACGACCGAAAATTTTGGAAAAGAAGCATCGTAGTCCATCGTGTCCAAAAGCACATAGTTCAAATCGACATCATCCAAGCGGTCTTCGGCATCTTCAATACTAAGTTTATTGAGGTTTGGCACCGTAATTTCTTGCCCATGATTAGTTGAAAAAGCAATCCACCACAAAAACAAAAAAACAAGCGAAACCACAATCGCAAAGGCAATGGCAACTTGTTTAAAAAAAACAACGTTCGTAAAATATTTGCGTAACGACATATATTAGTATTTCTGCAAATATATAAAATACAATCTAAAAGTTGCAATCTCAAACGTTTTAAAGTCAAAATGTCTGTATGTACATCAACGCTAAATTTTTTAAATTTTAAATTTGTAAGCAGTAATGATAAAGAGATATTCTTATTTAAGTTTTTATGAAGCTGTTTCCTGCTGTGCGCCAGATCTTTATTTCAAACGTGAGCGGTCATAAAACCTTATCAAATGTAAAAAAGGAAGCGCTTCCATTAGTACCGCGGCATTACCTTTTTTAAAAACGGTTTATTTCAAGAAACTAATAAATATCGTACGATTTAAAAATTTAAAAATTAATGATTTTTTTTGGTATTATTTTGATTCTTTGAACTTTGAGATTCCACCCTCGAGCCATTTTAAATATTCCTCAATATTTGGCGTGTAACCAACTGGCGTGTTCAGCACCTTCTCACTTGCATCCATTAAAACGTAATATGGCCGTGCGTTTGTTTGAAATTTTAGTCGCTGAAATTCACTCCACTTCTGACCTACTGTTGTGATGTCGCTGTTGGTTTCAGCCGAAGTGTATTGTTCATTTTTAGGTAATTTTATCTGTTCATCACAAAAAAGTGAAATTAATACAATGTCGTTTTTCAAAATTTTTAATACTTTTTCGTCGCTCCAGACATTGCTTTCCATTAGTCGACAATTCTGACAAGCACGACCTGTGAAATCTACTAAAACTGGTTTGTTTACTGTTTTTGCGTATGCAATTCCTTCATAATAATCTTCGAATGCTACAATATTCAACGGGCCAAGCACGGCACCTTCAGGTAATGTTGTTGCAGTGGATGTTGTTGAGCTACCGCCAAAACCTTGTGGACTTTCTGAATAGTTTTGTGGTGGCGGAAAGGCACTTATCAATTGTAATGGTGCACCCCAAAGTCCTGGAATCAAGTAAATTGTAAAAGCTAAAGTAATTAGTCCCAACAGCAATCTACCCACAGAAATAAAAACAAGCGGACTGTCGTGAGGAAGTGCAATTTTTCCAAATAAATATAGAGACATAACGGCAAAAATGGCAATCCAAATGGCTAAAAACACTTCACGTTCTAACAGATGGGTTTGCAAAACTAAATCCGCATTTGAAAGAAATTTGAATGCCAATGCCAATTCGATAAATCCAAAAATAACTTTTACGGTATTGAGCCATCCGCCAGATTTGGGTAAATTTTTCATCAAATTTGGAAACAAAGCAAATGCGATAAACGGCAATGCCAAACCAAGTCCAAAACCCAACATGGCCATCGAAAGAATAGTTGCGCCGCCATCCGTAGAAAGCACGCTTCCCAATACAAATCCTAACGCGGGGCCTGTGCAAGAAAACGATACAATAATTAGCGTTAGCGCCATAAAAAATATTCCCAAAAGTCCGCCAGAATTCGATGCATTATCCGCCTTGTTAGCCAAAACAGTAGGCATCGTGATTTCAAAAGCACCAAAAAACGAAATAGCAAATATTACAAAAACTATAAAGAAGAATATATTTAAATAAACATTCGTTGAAATTTCTGCAAAAATATCGGGACTAAGACTCTGAAATATATGAAACGGAATCGATATTAGAACGTAAATTGCAATGATGCAGAATCCATAGAAAAAAGCATTAAATTTCCCTTTAGCTTTTGTGCCCGATTGTTTTAAGAAAAAACTCACGGTCATGGGAATCATAGGAAAAACACAAGGCGTGATGGTTGCCAACAATCCGGCAACAAGTGTTGCAAGAAAAATTGTCCACAAATTACCGCCCTCTTTTTCATTTGTTGGAATCTGAGTAACAGAAACTTTTTTAATTTCAGTTGCTTTTACATCTTTCTGCGAAGTTGTTGTTGAACTAATTTCTGGCTGAGCTGTTGCAGAAACGGCAACTATCTCCGAAATTTTTTCAATAGGAATTTTAAAAATAAAATTTTTATTGTCGTTAATGCATGCCTCCTTGCAAACTTGATAGGATACATTCACGTCAATTTTAGATAGCGATGAATTTAAAATCTTAACTTTTTGTTGCAGTTTTAAATTTTTAGAAAAATAAACTTCATCAACGCCAAAAACTTCATTAAATTTTCGTTCCGTTTTGCTTTCAGAGGTTTTGCCAACTAATTCGTAATTTCCTTTTTGGTTTTTGAAATTTAATTCTAATGGAAGTGGTCCATCTTCGGGCGTAAACTGCGAATATACATGCCAATCGGGATCAATTGTGCCTTCAAATACTAAATTAAATTCTGTTGCAGAAATTTTTTCGGTTTTACTTGTCCATTTTACGGGCTTTAAAACCTGTGAAAATCCTAAAGATGATAATAGTATGAAAAAGAGCGTTAAAAAATGTTTCATTTTAAATAAATAATTTTTGTAATGTTATTTGTATTTTCTGTACCAATATATCGGTTGTCTTGACGATATCCAATAACCCAAACAATGGTATTTAAAGCATCAACTAAAAGCCAAACCCGCGCTCGCGCTGTAAACGGCAATTGCTCGTCTTTCAAAAATTTAGTGATTTTTTTCGAACCTACCATATTTGCTGGATAAAAATTATCCTCAGGCAAGGCACGCCTAATTTCTAACGGGTAGACCAATTTATCATCATCGACAAAAATACAATCTTGCGACACTTTTGAAATGTCGGTTACCTTACTAAAAGTCAAATTTATAGGAAATTTAACAGATTGACTACCTTTTGGGATGATATATTTATCAACAATATTTTCTATTGTAATATCTGAAAGAATTAAAAATTCCCGATTTTTTTGAATTTGATAATGTTCATTTACGACTTTTTTTCCGTTTTCAGCATACACCAAATCGTAGATATCATCCCAAGCAGTGAACTCACAAACTTTTAGCCATCTATATAAATATGCTTTATAATCAGATAGTTGCAATATATTTTTAATATTAAAATGTAAATCATTGCCAACTTTTTCAAATGCAAAACCTGATGCAAAATCTACTGCATCTTCCACTAAATTGTTAGATTGCTGCAAGAAGTTTTGTGTTTTATAAAAATTCGATAAGAAGTTTTCGTTTAAATCCTTCAATGCAGGCACTACGTGGTGACGAATTTTATTTCTTAAATATTTGTCGCTTTCGTTGCTTGAATCCTCACGCCAATTAATTTTATTTTCGGTGGCATAATTTTCAATTTCTTGTCTTGAAAATGGCAATAATGGTCGAATAATGCTTTTGTTTTGAGTCGGAATTCCTGTTAAACCATCCAAACCTGTGCCTCGACTTAGGTTGATAATAAATGTTTCAAGGCTATCATCCAAATGATGTGCAGTAAGCACGTAATCATATTTTTTTGCTACTAATTGTTCGTCAAACCACTCATATCGAAGGTTTCTGGCGGCAACCTGTGTTGATAATTTTGCTTTTTTGGCATAAAAATCAGTTTGAAAATTGCCAACGACGCAGAATATTTCTCGTTTGGTACAATAATCGTAAATAAATTTTTCATCGCCGTCACTCTCTTTATCTCGCAATTTAAAATTGCAATGCAAAACTGCAAATTTATAATCTATTTGTTGCATTAAATGCAACAAAACCATACTATCCAAACCGCCTGAAACAGCAAGAAACAGCTTTTTATTTTCTAATAATGAAAAGTTTTCTTTTAAATGTTTTTTAAATTTTTCGAACATTGATTTAGTATGTTAGCGTCAGATTTCTTTTTAAATCCGATGCAAATATAAGTTAATTGAATTGCGTGCATTAATCTTTCAATCTTTCAATCCATAATTTTTTCAATCCTTAAATCTTTCAATTTTTCAATCATTAAATTTTTCAACTTTCCAAAACCCTAAACATTGCCTTTGCTTTCAACATACATTCTTCATATTCAACTTCTGGAACTGCGGACGCTGTGATGGCACTACCAACTGAAAATGAACAATATTGCGTAGATTCATCGTATAAAATGCTTCTGATTACGACATTAAAATCAAAATCATTTTCTGGTGTGAAATAACCAACGGCACCGCTGTATAATCCTCGTTTTGTTTCTTCAAGATTTTCGATAATTTGCATTGCTGATACTTTCGGCGCGCCTGTCATGCTTCCCATTGGATACATAGACTTTATAAAATCTACCGGAGAAATTTGGCTTTCAACATTTGAAACGATTGTCGAAACCATTTGATGCATTTGTTTGTATGAATATATTTGACATAATTCTTCGACATACACGCTACCTTTTATTGCCGTTTTCGACAAATCGTTGCGAACCAAATCAGTAATCATGATGTTTTCTGAGCGTTCTTTGTCGTTATTTTCTAAATTTGTTTTAGACTGTAAATCTTGTTTGGCATCTGCAAATCTTTTCGCTGTTCCTTTTATCGGTTGCGAAATAAGTATTAAATTTTCTTTTTTAAGAAACCTTTCGGGCGAAGCACTTAGCAAATATTGCTGATTATTTTTATAAAAAACAGTAAAAGGTGCCGATGAAATTTTGTTCAATGCGTCAAATTTTTCAAGTGCATTCATAATGGCATTTTCTGCATAAAATTCCATACAAAAATTAGCTTCATAAATATCACCACGCTGAATATGTTCTAAAATTTTTGAAACTTTTTCGATATATTCAGCTTTCGAAATTCGCTCTTGAATGTTAATTTTTGAATTTATTTGATTTTCAATGAATGCGGTTTTACAAATTTCTTTATAATCCAAATCAGCTTCATCGTCACAAAGATTCAAGTATTGAATTTCAAGTTGATTATCACTCAATAAAAATATTTTCTTAGGTTGAAAAAAGTATAGATCAGGAAAATTTAATCCATCATAATTTTCTGATTTTAAGTCTTCTATATCGTTTTTCAAATCATAGCTTAAATATCCAAAAAGCCAATCTTTTGTGGTTTGTTGGTATTGTTTTAAATCCTCAAAAGCATTAATATAATCTGTTTTTATTGACGTAAAAGCATCAACCGCAAGCAGGCAATCATAAGATTTGTATTTCTGATTTTGATTATGTTCAATGTTGCTATCCAAAAAAATAACTTCGCGAAATTGTTGCGACCAAGCAAGCAGTTTTGCTTTAAAATTTTCGGGATTTTCTATTTGAAATGATTTTGTAAATCTCAATTTTATATTTTTATTCAAAACTACAATTTTTCAAAACATCAAGCAAATAGCTTTTAAAATTTCAATGCAAAAACCTATCTTTACACTTTTGCAAAATTCATGTTAGAGACAAATAATAATATCGAGGTTCTTGGCGCACGCGTGCACAATCTCAAAAATATAGACATTAAAATTCCTCGTGAAAAGCTGGTTGTGATCACTGGACTTTCGGGTTCAGGAAAATCATCTTTAGCGTTTGACACGATTTATGCGGAAGGTCAGCGTCGGTATGTAGAAACTTTTTCGGCATATGCACGCCAATTTCTTGGCGGATTGGAACGTCCAGATGTTGACAAAATTGATGGATTGTCGCCCGTTATTGCCATTGAGCAAAAAACCACTTCCAAAAGTCCGCGTTCGACCGTTGGAACCATCACCGAAATTTATGATTTTTTGAGGTTATTGTTCGCGCGTGCATCAGATGCGTACAGCTACAATTCTGGCGAAAAAATGGTTTCGTATTCCGACGAACAAATAAAAACTTTAATTATAAAAGATTTTGCTGGGAAGCGAATTAATGTTTTGGCACCAATTATTCGTGCCCGAAAGGGACATTATGCCGAACTTTTTCAACAAATTGCTAAGCAAGGATTTTTAAAAGTGCGCGTCAATGGCGAGGTAAAAGACATTACGGTCGGCATGAAACTCGACCGATATAAAACCCACGACATTGAAACTGTTATCGACAGAATTGTGGTTGACGATACGCCAGAAACCGAAAAACGACTTTCGGACAGCATCAATACTGCCATGTATCAAGGTGAAAATGTTTTGATGATTTTGGATCAAGATACAAATGCCATTCGGTATTTTAGTCGCAATTTGATGTGTCCAACCTCGGGAATATCATACCAAAATCCTGAACCAAATTTGTTTTCGTTCAACTCGCCAAAAGGTGCTTGTGACAATTGCAATGGACTTGGAACGGTTCACGTCATCAATCTGAAAAAAATCATGCCAAACCCGAAACTATCAATAAAAGCTGGCGGTTTTGAACCTTTGGGAGAATATAAAGCCACATGGATTTTCAAGCAATTGGAATTTATTGGTGAGAAATTCGGGTTTAAACTCACGGATCCAATTTCAACCATTTCTGAAGAAGCGATGGATATGATTTTGAACGGTGGCAAAGAAAAATTTACGGTTCAATCCAAAACTGCGGGTGTTTCCAAGGAATATAAAATTGAATTTGAGGGCATCTCGCATTTTATAAAATCTCAATATGATGATAGCGGATCAAGCTCTATAAAACGTTGGGCTGCGGCATTTATGGACGATGTGCAATGTGCGGTTTGCAATGGATCGCGTTTGAAAAAAGAAGCACTCTATTTCAAAATTATAGAGAAAAACATTCAAGATTTATCCGACATGGACATTTCGGATTTGACGGCGTGGTTTCTGGATTTAGAAAATCATTTGACCGACAAACAAAAACGAATCGCAACTGAAGTTATCAAAGAAATCAAAGACCGTTTGCATTTTTTAATGAATGTTGGTTTAGATTATTTATCCATTAGTCGAAGTTCAAAATCACTTTCTGGTGGCGAAGCGCAACGGATTCGATTAGCAACGCAAATTGGCTCACAACTGGTCGGCGTGCTTTATATTTTGGACGAGCCAAGCATCGGTTTGCATCAGCGCGACAACGAAAAATTGATCAGTTCGCTTGAAAATCTTCGAGATATTGGCAATTCCGTAATCGTGGTTGAACACGACAAAGACATGATCGAACGCGCGGATTATGTGATAGATATTGGTCCAAAAGCAGGAAAATTTGGTGGCGAAATTATCAGTAAAGGCACACCGAAAGAATTATTAAAAGAAAACACCATTACCGCTCAATATCTGAACGGAAAAATGAAGTTTGATATTCCAAAAAAACGCCGTGAAGGAAATGGCAAATTTTTGAAACTGTTTGGTGCGACGGGAAATAATCTAAAAAATGTATCGATAGAATTGCCTTTGGGCAAAATGATATGTGTCACTGGCGTTTCGGGTTCGGGAAAATCGACGTTAATTAATGAGACTTTATATCCGATTCTGAATAATTTCTATTTTAATGGTGTAAAAATTCCAAAACCATACAAAAAAATTGAAGGTTTGGAACATATCGATAAAGTTATAGACATTGACCAAAGTCCGATTGGGCGCACGCCACGCTCTAATCCTGCGACATATACGGAAGTTTTTACTGAAATTCGCAATCTTTTTACGATGACGCCCGAAAGTATGATTCGAGGTTATAAAGCAGGGCGATTTAGTTTTAATGTGAAAGGCGGACGTTGCGAAACTTGCGGTGGCTCTGGCGTTCGCACGATTGAAATGAGTTTTCTGCCTGATGTATATGTGGAATGCGAGACTTGTCAAGGCAAACGTTTTAACCGAGAAACATTGGAAATTCGATTTAAAGGAAAATCAATATCGGATATTTTGAACATGACAATTGATGAAGCGGTTCCATTTTTTGAAATGATTCCAAAAATATATCGAAAAGTAAAAACTTTGCAAGATGTTGGTCTTGGATACATTACGCTCGGTCAGCAAAGCACAACGCTTTCTGGTGGCGAAGCGCAGCGCATAAAATTGGCTGGCGAATTAGCCAAAAAAGATACAGGAAATACGTTTTATATTTTGGATGAACCAACAACTGGCTTGCATTTCGAAGACATTCGCGTTTTGATGGAAGTGATTAATAAATTGGTAGACAAGGGCAATACAATCCTTATTATTGAACATAACATGGACGTGATAAAGCTTGCGGATTACATCATCGACATTGGTCCCGAAGGCGGAAAAGGTGGCGGACAGCTTATCGCTAAAGGCACGCCCGAAGAGGTGGCAAAGAGTAAAAAAAGTTATACTGCGCAGTTTTTGAAAAAAGAATTGGCATGAATAAAATAGAAATATATAAGTCAGAAAATGGACAAACGGCAATTGATGTGACGTTTGAAAAGGATACTATTTGGTTGACTCAAAAGCAAATGTCTATTTTATTTGACAGAAATAGAGTTGCAATTACTCAACATATTGTAAATATTTTTAAAGAAAAAGAATTGTATTTTAACGCAGTATGTAAGGATTTCTTACTAACTGCACAAGACGGAAAAACATAGAGTACAAAATGTTACAACCTTGATGTTATAATTTCAGTAGGCTACCGAGTAAAATCCATTCAAGGTACGCAATTCCGACAATGGGCAACACAACGATTGAAAAGAACATTTGGTAAACGGATATTCAATTAATCAACAACGATTAGAGCAACTTCAAAAAACAATTGAGATTATTCAAAACACTGGAAATGATGAGCAACTGAACATAAATGAAGCAAAGGGGTTATTAGAAATCATTAAAAATTATACCCAAAGTTTTATACTTCTAAACCAATTTGACAGCAATAGCTTAAAGGTTTTAGGATTAAATGACAATATAATTTATGAAATTAACTACGATGAAGCATCTGATGCAATTTCAAAACTTAAGGTTTATTATTGATAGTAAATTAAAATAAAAACATGATACCTTTTAAAGAAATCTATGATTCAATTTATAAAAATTATGAAACTTCTCAGAAAGTAAATATCGTTTTACATTTTAAAAAAATTGCAAAATTAGAATTTACAGCTGATTCGTTTATTTTTTATAATGCAGTTAGTGCAATGTCATCCTCTAAAATTGAAGGTGAAGAAATGGATATTGACAGCTATGTAAAATACAAATCTAACAACATTAAATATATTGCAAGTTTGGTTGAAAAACCAAATGACTTATTTAGTGCTTATGTATTTGCACAAAAAAATAAGCTTTCAAAAAAAAATATATTGGATGCTCACAAAATTGTTACCAAACATTTACTACATTCGAGTTTTCGAGGAAAAATTAGAAATTCTGATATGGTAATTAAAGATGAAAAATCAGGTTTAATTGTTTATGAAGCATTTTTCAAAGAAATTATTGAAGCGGAATTTAATTTTTTTATTTTGGAATTAAATTTACTTTTGGAACAAAAACTAACATTGGAACAAACATTTTTCTACGCATCATTACTTCATTTATATTTTGTAAAACTTCATCCTTTCGATGATGGGAATGGTCGAATGGGTAGATTATTAGAAAAATGGTTTCTATCAGAAAAACTTGGACAAAGCGCATGGTTTATACAATCTGAATTAAATTATTGGAATAATCGCCAAAAATTTTATAGATTTTTGAGTCAAGTTGGCTTTTTTTACGACAAATTAAATTTTCAAGAAGCAATCAATTTTTTGCTTTTGACACCACAATCACTAAAATAAAAACACATGAAACTACAAGACTTTGACAACGATGAAGATGCCGTTTTCGCAAATAAATTAAAACAAAAAGATTGGAACGAGATTCGTTCAAACGACTCGTGGGGAATTTTTAAAATCATGGCGGAATTTGTAAATGGCTATGAATCAATGGCTCGCATTGGACCTTGCGTGTCGATTTTTGGTTCGGCAAGAACAAAACCTGAGGATAAATATTATCTTTTAGCAGAAAGTGTGGCGTTTAAAATTAGTCAAGCCGGATATGGCGTAATTACTGGCGGTGGACCAGGAATTATGGAAGCAGGAAACAAAGGTGCACACCGCAGTGGTGGAACTTCAGTGGGTTTAAACATTGTTTTGCCTTTTGAGCAACATTATAATCCGTATATTGACAAAGACAAAAACCTAAATTTCGACTACTTTTTTGTGCGTAAAGTAATATTTGTTAAATATTCACAAGGATTTGTTGTGATGCCGGGTGGATTTGGTACTTTAGACGAACTTTTTGAAGCCATTACTTTAATTCAAACTAAGAAAATAGGTAAATTTCCAATAATTTTGGTTGGTTCCACATTTTGGTCTGGATTGATGGATTGGGTTTTAGAAGTGATGATTGAACGTGAAAAAACGGTTTCACCCGACGATATGAAGCTAATTCAAATCGTAGATACCGAAGAAGAAGTGGTTTCGGCATTAGATAAATTTTATAAAAAATATGATCTAAGTCCAAACTTTTAAACATCTTTGCAGAACACCAATACTACTATATTTGAAAATTAGTGCCACAATAATTTTTTTATTATGCTTCCTTTTTGGAAGTCAAAATTTCTGTGCGCAACATCAATCATTGCTAAAAGTAAAAGTTGATGTTGACCGACATAAAATTTTTGTAAATCAAAAACTTATATTTAGAAACGAAACAGGAAAAACTTTAAATAACATCATTCTAAACGATTGGAATCATGCTTTTTCAAGCACTAAAACGCAATTAGCAAAAAGATTTTCTGATGAATTTGTTCGTAGTTTTTATTTTTCACGGTTGGAAGATAAAGGTTTTACAAAAATTAATAATTTTACTTACGGCGATTCCATTCAAACAAATTTTCGCCGCGTTGAAAATCAGGTTGATTTAATTGAGGTTCTACTTGACAAACCTTTACTAAATGGCGAAGAAATCACATTTGCAATAGAATATGAACTAAAAATTCCTGCCGACGATTTTACAGGATATGGTTTTCAGTCCAACAATGATATGACGCTTCATAATTGGTATATAGTTCCTGCAAGATTTGAAAATGGTCAATTTGTGCGTTACAGCAATACCAACACAGAAGATATTGCAAATGGAAACACAGATTTTCAACTCGAAATTTCTTCTGAAAAAAATGTAAATTTTCGAACAGATTTAATAGGTGAAAATAATGTTTTTTTTGGAAAAAATAGGACACATTTTAGTCTTTTTGTATCTCAAATAAATGATTTTAAGACTTTGAAAATTAATGATCTCGAAATCGATACAGATCTTAAAACTAAATTGGATGACATTAAAAAAGCAATTCTGATCAATAAAATGGTGCGTTTTGTAGGTGAAAATATTGGTCAATATCCACACAAAAAAATTATTGTTTCACAAACTGATTATGATAAATATCCTTTTTATGGATTGAATCAATTGCCCGCTTTTCTTAGCCCTTTTACAAACGAATTTATTTTTGAGATTAAATTCTTAAAAACATATTTAAACAATTTTCTACAAAACAGTTTATCCATCGACCAACGAAAAGATAATTGGATCAAAGATGCTATGCAACAGTGGATTATGATGAAATATGTTGATGAAAATTATCCTACTGCAAAAATGATGGGAAGTTTGGCGAATTATCGAATTCTAAGAAGTTTTAGTTTAATAACCTTACCATTCAATCAACAATTTAATTATTTTTATTTGCTCAACGCAAGAGAAAATCAAGACCAACCAATAGGTGATTCAAAAGATAGTTTTACGAAATATAACGAGCAAATTGCCTTGAAATATAAGGCTGGACTTTCCTTAAAATATTTAGATAATTTCCTTAACGATAGTGTTGTAGCGAAATCTATAAAGCAATTTTACGGTAACAATTTAAAGAAACAGTCTAATGAAGAAGATTTTAAAAACGTAATTACATCAAATACAAATCAAAATATTGATTGGTTTTTTAATAATATTATACATTCCAAAAAAACAATAGATTTTAAGTTTAAAAATGTTATTGCCACAAAAGATAGCATCACATTTAAGCTGAAGAACAAATCAAAAAATAATGTTCCAATTGCTGTTTTTGGGATAAAAAATAAAGAGGTGATTTTCAAAAAATGGATTTCAAATGTTGAAAAAGATAGCACATTTTCAATTGCGCGACAAAATGCGGATCGACTGGTTTTAAACTATAATTCGGAAGTTCCAGAATTCAATCAGCGCAACAATACCAACAAAATTGAAGGATTTTTTCCGAATAATCGACCTATAAAGTTTGCATTTATGAAAGATTTGGAAAATCCAAATTTCAATCAGTTGCTGTATGTGCCAACAATTTCCTACAATTTGTATGATGGAATTGCGCTTGGTCTGAGCTTGCATAACAAAACGCTTTTAGACAAACCTTTTACATTTAATGTGGAACCAATGTTTGCCACGGCAACGAAATCGCTAACAGGATCTTTTAATTTTACTGCGAATCAGAATGTTTATGACCAACGGCTATATCGGATTACTTATAATGCAGGCGTATCTTATTCACATTATGCAAGAGATGCAGGCTATGCAAGATTTAATCCGGGGATTTATTTTAGCTTTCGAGACAACGATTTACGAAGTAATCGAAGGCAACTATTGATGATGAGGTATGTTTTTGTGAACAGAGAAAAACTTGAACTACAAAATGCAATTGTAAATATCAAAGAACAAAATTACAATGTTCTTAATTTTAAATACATAGATACAAAATCTGAATTAGCCAATCACTTTTCATGGCGACAAGACCTTCAATTTTCTAAAGAATTTGGCAAAGTTTCAACAGAATTGCAATACAGAAAATTGTTTGCCAACGCGCGTCAAATTTCATTAAGATTATATGCTGGTTCGTTTTTATATAATCAAACAAGTGGCAATTTTTTCAATTTTGCGCTCGACAGACCAACAGACTATTTGTTTGATTATAACTATATTGGCCGTTCAGAAAGCACAGGCTTGGTAAGCCAACAGCTAATTATTGCCGAAGGCGGATTTAAAACACAATTCAAAAATCCGTTTTCTAACCAACTTTTGATAACAACAAATGCAAGTTTTAATGTATGGAACTGGGTGGAAATCTATAGTGATGTTGGCTTTATCAAAAGTAAAAATGAAAGCGGACGATTGCTATACAATTCAGGAGTACGGCTAAATCTGGTACCCGATTATTTTGAACTTTTTCTGCCTGTTCACGCTTCAAATGGTTGGCAATTTGACGGTAATTACGGTCAAAAAATTAGATTTGTAGTAACGCTTTCGCCACAAATATTAGTAAATTTGGTCAAAAGACGGTGGTTTTAATTTTCGATATAATTATTTTATTATTGAACTTACTTTTACTTCGCCAATCACAAAAGTGCTGTGCGTGGATCCAATGTGTTGAAGATTTGTTAATTTACTTGTCAAAAACTCACGATAAGCTACCATATCTTTAACAAGAATTTTTAGAATATAATCATAATCGCCACTCACGTGATGGCATTCCAAAACTTCATCTAATTTAGTAACTTCGCGCTCAAATGTGTTGATAAAATCTTTGGTATGTTGCTGTAATTTTAAGTGGCAAAAAACCATAAAACTACGCTCCATTTTCTGTTTATTTACAGTGGCAACATAACTAACGATTGTTCCATCTCTTTCTAATTTTTTTATTCTCTCGTAAACTGCTGTTACACTTAAATCAAGTTTATAACCCAATTCTTTGTTGGTCTGTTTACAATCAGTTTGCAACAATTCAAGTAAAATTTTATCTTTAGCATCCATTTTTTCTATTATAAAGCGTATATAATATCAAATATAGAAAAATAGTTTATAAAATATAATTTAGGTAGATTAATTTTCTGTATAATAATAAAATTGTTGATATATAACCTACAAAGTTTGAATTTAGCCAAACAATTTGTAGTTATAGTGTAAGACATTCGTAATAGAAATTTGCATTATAAACTTACATCTGAACTTTCTGACTTTGAAACTTTCGGCTTACTAAGTGCAGAAATAGCTCCTAAAAAAAAAGTAAATTAAATTTTTAATAAAAAAACTAAAATAATATGAATTTCAATCCCGCAGACAATATTCAAGACTTGCAATATTTTGGCGAGTTTGGAGGCGTAAATCCTTCAATTTCAGATAGTTCAACTTATACGTTTCTGTCCGCAAAAACAATGTTTGATACTTTCGAAGGCAATGCTGAAGGTTGCTATTTATATTCGAGGCATTCGTCACCAAGTAACTTGTACCTTGACAAAGCATTGGCGGCAATGGAAGGAACAGAAACTGCCAACGTTTCGGCATCGGGAATGGGCGCGATTACGCCTACGTTGTTGCAGCTTTGCGGACAAGGCGACCACGTGCTTTCAAGCCGCACAATTTATGGCGGAACGTATGCTTTTCTGAAAAATTTTGCACCTCGAATGGGCATAAATACCAGTTTCGTTGACATTACGAAATTGGACGCTGTAGAAAAAGCCATCACAAAAAATACTAAAGTTTTATATTGCGAAACAGTAAGTAATCCGCTTTTGGAAGTCGCTGATATTATCGAATTAGCAAAAATTGCGAAGAAACATACGTTAACATTTGTGGTCGACAATACTTTTTCGCCATTGTCAATTTCACCAATAAAGTTGGGTGCTGATATCGTCATTCACTCGCTCACAAAATACATAAATGGAAGCAGTGACACTGTCGGAGGCGTAACTTGTGCCTCACAAGAATTTATTGATGCGCTCAAAAATGTGAATTCTGGCGCCAGCATGTTACTCGGTCCAACGATGGACAGTTTGCGATCGGCCAGCGTGATGAAAAACTTGCGAACATTACATATTCGAATGAAACAACACAGCCAAAACGCGCAATATTTGGCAGAAAAGTTTGAACATGACGGCATCAAAACTGTTTATCCGGGTTTGAAATCGCACCCAAGCCACTCCATATTCCAAAAAATGATGAATGCTGAATATGGTTTTGGTGGCATGATGACTATTGATGTGGGTTCGCTACACAAGGCAAACGCTTTGATGGAACTGATGCAACAACGTAATTTAGGCTATCTGGCGGTGAGTCTCGGATTTTATAAAACGCTTTTTAGTGCACCTGGAACATCCACATCGTCGGAAATATCCGCAGAAGAGCAGGCAGAAATGGGATTGACTGATGGTTTAATTAGATTTTCAATTGGTTTGGATAACAATATTGAGCGAACTTACACGTCAATGAAAAGTTGTATGATTGAGTTGGGAATTTTGTAGGATATGGAGCGAAAGATTGGGCGTAAATTAAGTTGGGTTCCCGCTTTCGGCTAAGTCTTTTTTGGGATAAATCTGAATTAAAAAAACATTAATGATTACCCAAAAAAGGACACCGCCTCAATCGGGGCTAATACGAAATGTTGGGTTATAGAATAAAGTTTGTGAGCAAATAACAAGAAAAACTTTTTAAATTAAATAAATTCCATCATCTTTTATCTCAATTCGTTTTTCTTTATACAAAAGTCCAATTGCTTTTTTAAAGGTTTTTTTACTCATTTTCAAAACAGTTTTGATGTCTTCGGGATGTGAATTATCATTTAAACGCAAAAATCCGCGATTAGCACGAAGCTCGTCCAGAATAATATCTGCATTTGGTTCAATGTTTTCATAGCCTTGCTTCTGAATCGTTACATCAATTTTATTGTCTTCGCGAACGTTTTTTATAAAGCCTCGCATTCTGTCGCCAGTTCGAATGGCATCATCAAAAACCTCGTCTTTGTATAGCAGTCCTTTATGCTTTTCATTAATAATCACATTGATACCAAGATCGGTAATATGTGAAACAATCAAATCTACTTCATCACCATTTTCAACCGATATATTTTCATTAGATAAAAACTGATTTGTTTTACTCGAAGCAACCAATCTATTTGTTTTCTCATCGATGTATAGATATACTAAATACCTTTTACCGATTTCCATCGGACGTGCTTGCTCTTTAAATGGTACAAGAATATCTTTTTCCATGCCCCAATCCATAAACGCACCAATATTATTTATGTAATTTACGCGCAAAAGTGCAAATTCATTTAATAAAATATATGGCTGTAACGTAGTTGCAACAGGTCTTTCCTCATGATCCAAATACACAAAAACTTCCACTTCTTCGCCAATTTCAAAGACTTGTGGCACATATTTATTTGGTAATAGAATGCCGTCCAAGCCGTCGGAATTTGCATTTGGATCGCCCAAAAACAAACCAACCTGCGTGTCGCGTAGAATTGTCAGCGTATTATATTTTCCTATTTGTATCATAAAGAAGTTGATAGTTTAAATGTCGTAAAGTTAACAAGTTTTGAAAACGTAAAGTTATAAAGGTGCAGTACTAAATCATAATTTATGCAACCAATTGTTTAAATAAAAAAAAATTATTGGGGTCTGAGGTATTCATAAAGCCAATAATTATTAAATAAGCATAAAAAATTATTAAAGTTAATTATCAATGTTCTAAAATCGTTAATCTAACTAATCATTAATCCAAAAAATCCAACAATTTAATAATCCAACAATCCAATAATTTAGCAATTAGGCGTTTTCGATAATAATCGCCGAGGCACCGCCGCCACCATTGCAAATTGCTGCTGCTCCAATTTTTGCATTATTTTGTTTTAATACGTTTATTAAGGTTACAATAATTCTTGCACCAGAGCAACCAAGAGGATGCCCGAGTGAAACTGCACCGCCATTTACATTTACCTTGCTAATGTTCAAACCTAAAATTTTTGCGTTTACCAAACCAACGACCGCAAAGGCCTCGTTAAATTCAAAATAATCAACATCTGCAATTGTCAAACCTGCTTTTTTTAATGCAAGTGGTAGTGCTTTTGCTGGGGCGGTTGTAAACCATTTCGGTTCTTGCGCAGCATCGGCGTAGCTCCGTATAAATGCTAAAGGTTTTAATCCGAGCGAAATTGCTTTTTCTTCTGACATTAAGATTAGTGCTGCAGCGCCATCGTTTATTGTTGATGCATTTGCGGCGGTAACAGTGCCGTCTTTCGTAAACACAGGAGATAAACTTGGAATTTTATCTAATTTTACATTTGTAAATTCTTCATCAATTGAAAAAATTACAGGTTCACCCTTACGTTGTGGAATCGAAACTGGTGCAACTTCTTCTTCAAAATGTCCAGCAGCCCAAGCTTTTGCAGAACGTTCGTAAGATTGAATGGCATAATTGTCTTGCTCTTCGCGACTAATTTCATATTTCTGTGCACATAAATCCGCGCAAACGCCCATAGCATTTTGGTCAAAGGCATCAGTTAAACCATCTTTTTGCATCCCATCAACAAGTGTTGCTGGACCAAATTTTGTGCCATTTCGCATGGAAATATAGTGCGGAATTTGACTCATATTTTCCATTCCTCCAGCAATCACAATTTCTGCGTCGCCGGCTAAAATAGCTTGTGCGCCTTGCATCACAGCTTTCATTCCTGAGGCACAAACTTTATTGATAGTGGTGCAAACAACCGAATTCGACAAACCAGCAAAAATTGTTGCTTGCCTTGCAGGCGCTTGACCAACGCCAGCAGAAACCACATTGCCCATGATCACCTCGTCAACTAAATTTGGGTCTAAGTTGATTTTCTCGATGGCAGATTTGATTGCTACTGCTCCCAATTTCGGAGCTGATATAGAAGATAGCGCGCCCATAAAACTACCAATTGGAGTCCGCTGAGCCGATACGATGGCGATTCTTTTGTTCATTTTGCTTTTTTGAGTTTATTTCAATACGAAATTAATAATTTTAAATCTAAAAATCGCTGTTTATTTATGAAAAGCATAAAATTAACAGTCTTTAAAAATCATTATAAATTAAGTTGTAAGGTATTATAAAAATATTGTTAGCAATCGTATTTTTGAAAGATGAAAACTGACCCAAAATTGCCCGAGGATTGGCTAACATTTTTAAATGCTGAAATTGCCCAAAATTATTACAATATAATAATTGAAAAAATAAATATAGAATATGAAAAAAATATTTGTTTCCCGCCTAAAAACTTGATTTATAATGCTTTTCAATCTACAAATGTTGACAATTTAAAAATTGTTATTATTGGACAAGATCCGTATCATGGAGAAAGTGAAGCCAATGGACTTGCATTTTCGGTAAACGATGGTATTAAAATTCCTCCATCCTTGCGAAATATTTTTAAAGAAATTAATAGCGATTTAAATTTACCACATGATTTTAACGGCAATTTAGAACGATGGGCTTCTCAAGGTATTCTGCTTTTAAACACAACGTTGACAGTTCAAAAAGACAAAGCAAACAGTCATAAAACCATTGGTTGGCAACATTTCACCAATGCCGTTATAAAAACTATTTCGGATCAAAAGTCTAATATAATCTTTATGCTTTGGGGGAATTTTGCCATTCAAAAATCGATACTTATTGACGAACGCAAACATCTTATTCTAAAATCTGGACATCCTTCGCCAATGAGTGCCAATCAAGGAAAGTGGTTTGGTAACAAACATTTTTCCAAAGCAAATGCCTACTTACTTGAACATCAACAAACAGAAATTGATTGGTAAAAAAAATCCGTTCATTTTCGAACGGACTTTTTCTTACTATAAATATAACTATCAATTAGAATTTTATACTATTTCTAAAAATCTAACTTTCTAACAATCTAAAAATCTACTTCTTGCTCCATTCAGCAATACTGTCTTTATTCATTTTTACATAATCTGCATTCTTTGCGATTTCTGCAGAAGCCAATGACACTTTTGCAGTTTCAATTGCTCCCTTTGTATCGCCTGTTTTTGCTTGAATTAATGATTTTAAACGGTTGTACCAAAATGGTTTATCAGCATTCATGTCAAGAGCTTTGTTGACATAAACAAGTGCTTTTGCTAAGTCGCCATTTGACTGTAAAAAAAATTGTGCAGACGAAAAATAGTCACCAGCGGTTGGCCCATTTAAAGTTTTCTCGATGCTTGCCATTGTCATTTTTTGAGTAGGAACTTCAATTTTCAAAGCGACCATAGTTTTTTCCCAAGACAATTCAAGATGCGCAAAGTTGTTATCTAAATTGTTAATAGAAACCGTAAAATTTTCAACATTTCGGTTCAACATTTCTGGTTTGGCATTCGCGCGTAACGCAACTTTTGTTTCGTCAAAAACTTCTGGTGTTCCCCAATTGTCGGTTGTTGTGTAGAAAATAATTTCCCAGTTGTCAGCTTTTGGAGTTGTGTATAAAGCATACTTTCCTTTTTTCAATACTTTTCCATTGATAGTAACATCATCAGAAAATGATATGGTCGTATTTGCATTTGCTCCTGTGCGCCATAATTTCCCAAATGGAACAAGGTCTCCAAAAATTGGACGGGTTTTCATTCCTGGTCGAGAATATTCAACTTCGAATGTTGTTAGTCCCACAATTTGGTTAATAGTAGCTTTTGGACTTGGTTGCGGCGTTTTTACTTGTGCAAAAGCAACAAAATTTGCAACAATTAATGCAATAAATAAAATAGTTTTTTTCATTTGTTCGGTTAGTTTAAAAAACAAATTTACATTTTCTAATCTTTAGTAAGTGTTAATGATTCCTTAAAATATCTAAAATATTGTTTAATGTTTTTTTATATAATTTAAACAATGTTGTACCTTTACAAAAATTACACATCTTTAAACATATAAAAATATTCTTTTGAAAATTTATTCAAAAACTTCTGCTCAAAAATTTCCAATTTCTTTGCAAACAGCTTGGGAATTTTTAACGAATCCGCACAATCTTTCGAAAATTACGCCATCAGAAATGAATTTTAAAATTGTTGCCGGCGCAGAAAGACCATTGTATGCAGGGCAAATTTTAAGTTATAGTGTAACGCCTTTGTTTGGAATCAAAACACCGTGGGTCAGTGAAATCACACAAGTTGTTCCCAATAAATATTTTATAGACGTTCAAATTCAAGGACCGTATGCATTCTGGCACCATCAACATTTTGTTACCGAAATTGAAGGTGGCGTTTTGATGGAAGATATTATTCATTACGGCTTGCCATTGGGATTGATTGGTCAAATGGTGCATCCATTTGTTGTAAAACCCAAACTCGAAGAAATTTTTGAACATCGAACTAAAACTTTAACTGAATTATTTGGAGTTTACAAAGCATAATTTTAAAAATATAAAATAATAAATATGAAAAATATTTTACTAATTGGAGGCTCGCTCGGAATAGGACAAGCCATTTGCAAACTTGCACAATCTGACAATAATGTTTTCGTCGCAAGTCGAACTTCCGACGGTTTGGCTGGGTTGAATGTCACGCATATTCCTTTTGATGCTTTGACCGATACGCTTGATACTTCTGTTTTGCCCGCAGTAATTGACGGGTTTGTATATTGTCCAGGTAGTATCAATCTACGCCCATTTAGGGGTTTAAAACTGGAAACTTTTGAAGCCGACATGAACATAAACTTTTTTTCTATGGTCAAAGTTCTACAACAAATATTGCCACAATTAGCAGCTTCTACTCAATCCAGTATTGTACTTTTTAGTAGCGTTGCTGCTTCGATGGGAATGCCTTTTCACACAAGTGTTGCCGCAGCAAAAGGCGCAATTGAAGGATTTGCGAAAGCTTTGGCAGCTGAATATGCTCCAAAAATGCGGGTAAATGTGATCGCTCCATCACTAACAAACACCACGCTTGCCGATAAGTTTTTGAACAACGAAACAAAGCAAGAAAAAGCTGCCGAACGTCACCCATTAAGACGTTTTGGTCAAGCGGATGATTTGGCACAAATGGCATTATTTTTACTTTCCGACAAAAGCTCTTGGATGTCTGGACAAATTTTGCATGTTGATGGTGGGATGTCGACTTTGCTTACAAACGGATAATTTGTATACTTTTACTCCTTAATATATACAACAAAAAATATGACAATATTTTGGTTTAGGCGTGACCTTAGATTAGAAGACAATCATGGGCTTTTTCAGGCACTTTCAGATAGTAAGAATGTTTTACCAATTTTTATTTTTGATAAAAATATTTTGGAGCATCTTCCAAAAGATGACGCCCGAGTGAATTTTATTCATGATTTGTTAAAAAATATCAATGACAAATTGCAAGAAAACAACAAAGCTTTAGCCGTTTTCCATGGCAAACCTGAAGAAATCTTTGAAAAATTAGCATCAGAAAACAATATAGAAACTGTTTATACCAATCACGATTACGAACCTTACGCCAGACAGCGGGATTTGGCAGTTTTTCAGGTTTTTAAAAAGCATAATATAGCTTTCAAAACTTTCAAAGATCAAGTGATTTTTGAGAAATCGGAAGTCTCAAAAGATGATGGTTTACCTTATGTTGTTTACACGCCATTTTCGCGAAAGTGGAAAGATAAGTTTGCGACTGTAACGTTAGAGCATTATCAGTCAGAATCACATCTTGATAAAATTATTTCTCATAAATATCCTTTTTTATCGTTGCAAGATATTGGTTTTGAACCATCTAAAATTAAGGTGCCACTTTTTGATGTTTCACCAATATTAATTCAGAATTACGAAGCTACGCGAAATTTTCCTTCATTAAACAAGACGTCTTTTCTTGGTGCATATTTGCGATTTGGTGCTGTTTCAATTCGAGAAATGATTTTGAAAGCAAAAAAAGAAGAAAATGAAACTTTCTTGAAAGAGCTTATTTGGCGTGAATTTTTTATGCAAATATTGTGGCATTTTCCGCACACCAAAAATGACAGTTTTAAAGCTAAATACGACAAAATTGATTGGAACAACAATGAAGACGAATTTAAAAAATGGTGTGCGGGAAAAACAGGTTATCCATTTGTAGATGCTGGAATGCGCGAGCTCAATGCAACAGGTCGAATGCACAACCGTGTGCGCATGATTACAGCAAGTTTTTTATGCAAACACCTTTTGATTGACTGGCGTTGGGGAGAATCATATTTTGCTGAAAAACTATTGGATTTTGAACTTTCAAGCAATGTTGGAAACTGGCAATGGGCAGCAGGAAGTGGTGTGGACGCGGCGCCATATTTCAGAATTTTTAATCCAACGGAGCAAGTTAAAAAATTCGATAAAGACCTGCAATATATCAAAAAATGGATTCCAGAATTTGGTACGGAATATTATGCCAAAGAAATTGTAGAACACAAATTTGCGAGAGAAAGATGTTTGCGGGTTTACAAGGAAGCGGTTGGGTGATTGGATTTATGGATTGTTAGATTATTAGATTATTAGATTGTTAGACTGTTAGATTGGAGAATATGTTCGAAAATGAATGTTTTAATCAACAATCATCTTTATTTGTAATTTATATAGTATTTTTCTCTACGTTTATTTAACTTTTTACAATTTACATTTCACAAAATATAAATTAAATCCGCACTGAATCAGGAACCAACATTTGATATTCGCCTCCGTTTCTAATTACGTCACGAACGATGCTCGAACTTATAAAAGATGTTTTTGCGGCGGTTAACAGAAACACAGTTTCAATTTTTGAAAGTTTTCTATTCGTGTGCGCAATGGCTTTTTCAAATTCAAAATCTGCAGGATTTCGTAAACCTCTGAGTATATAATGTGCTTTCAGTTTTTTGCACAAATCGATGGTTAAACCTTCATATGTAACCACTGAAACTGTCGGCTCGTCAGCAAAAGCTTCTTCAATAAAACGTTGACGATCTTCGAGTGAAAACATATATTTTTTCTCGGCATTTACGCCAATTGCGACAATAATTTCGTCAAAAAGTGGAATGCTTCGTTTGATAATATCGTAGTGTCCGAGTGTAATTGGATCAAATGAACCAGGAAAAATAGCTTTTCGTGTCATGATTTATGATATTTAATGATTTTTTATGATTTTACTGCAAAAAAAATTACGGTATTCTGATTGTGTTTATTGCTTTAACCCATTCTTGCTTTTGACAAATCTCGCAGGTCGCAGTTCCTACTTTTTGTGGTTGCGTGTTACCACAAAATGCGCAGGAATAAATCCCGTTTTGTGCTATATGCGTGCTATTCTGGTTATATAAATTTGGTAAAATTGGCAAACCGTGCTTAACTTCATCGTCTTTGTAGTAAAATATACTTATTTCTCCACTGGTTTCCATAAAAGCATTTTTTATTTGTCCCAAATGTTCGACTGATTTTACGCGCAATTCAGAAAAAAATTCATCTTGTGCTAATGTTTCTTTTTGAAATGTCTCAGTAGAAAAAACACCATCTTTGATGATGCAAACCGTTTTGCCTTCGATAAATTCTTCAAACTTTTTGCTTTTTGCGGTCAACCATGTTACCAACCGATACATAAAAATTATTACGATAAAAACCACAATTGCGGGTACAATTCCAACATCGTGATAAAACATTGGGTCGCCAGCGGCGGAACCCAACGCAATAATTATTACTGTTTCAAAAATAGACAGTTGTTTGACTCCACGTTTTCCAGCTAATTTTAATGTCAATAAAAGAATAACAAACATGACTATGGAACGGAAAACCACTTCAATAAGAAAGCTTTCTGGCACATCATTAAATAAAAGACGGTTCCATTCAAAAATTTTGGTCATAAAACTTTTAGATTAGCGCTTGCTCGATTGCATTTGTGAACAAATCTTGCAGAGATATGCCAGCAACTTCTGCTTGTTGCGGAATCAAACTTTCGGTTGTTAAACCCGGAATGGTATTCATTTCGAGCATGAAAGCTTCGTCTTCAACTAAAATAAATTCACTACGAGAAAAACCTTTCATTTTCAAAACATCATAAGCACGCTTTGCTAAATCACTGACTTTTTGGGTCATTTCTGGCGAAATGCGGGCTGGCGTAATCTCCGAAGATTTACCAAGATACTTGGCTTCGTAGTCAAAAAAATCGTTTTCGGACACAATTTCTGTTATTGGCAAAACCGTGGTTTTACCTTTCCAGTTGATAACGCCAACGGAAACTTCTGTCCCGTCTAAAAAAGCTTCTATGATAATTTCTGAATCTTCTTTATATGCAATTTCAATTGCAGATGGCAGTTCTGATTCTGATTTTACTTTTGAAATCCCAAAACTTGAACCTGATTTGTTTGGCTTTACAAAACATGGCAGACCTACTTTTTCAACAATCGCATGTGTATCGACAATATCACCTTTATTAAGGTAGAAAGAAGGTGCGGATTTGATTCCATAAGGTTTCAAAACCGACAGTAAATCTCGTTTATTGAATGTCAAAGCTGCTTGATAGTAGTTGCAAGATGTTTGTGGTAGATTGATAAGTTCAAAATAAGCTTGCATGATCCCGTCTTCGCCAGGTGTGCCGTGAATGGCATTGAAGACGCAGTCGAATGTAACTTTTTGACTGTTGATTATGACCGAAAAATCGTTTTTGTCGATAGGAGATTCTTTGTTTTCGGCATTGACATGCACCCATTTGTCTTTAAAAATATGAATTGGAAACCCAACATATTTTGATTTGTCTAAAAACTGTGTTACGACGCCCCCAGAAATGAGCGAAATTTTATATTCAGAGGAATAGCCTCCCATGATGATTGCAATATTTTTCATGCTAAAAAAAATAGAATTTTAAATTGATGTATGATCTTGAAATTAAGCACGATGCCATAGCCCTGATGGAAGCGGCATCCTTTTTTTAGGATTCAAAAGCCCCTCAACGGTGCTGAGAATGGCTTTTGAATCTTAAAAAAAGATATAGCGAACAGCAGGAAATAGCTCCAAACGATACAATGACTGCTCCAAAAAAACAATCACAAAACTATTGTTTTTATTAGAATAATTTATGCAATAGCTGAAAAATTTGTTGTAATGAAAGACGCGCAACAAACATTGTTAAAAAAAGATACTATTTTCGGTCAGCAATTTGTGCGTTAATTTACCAAAAATTTATCCAAAAATTCTTCCTGCGTTTCATTCTCTGAAGTTGGAATTCCTAAATTTATGCCTGCTGGCAAGGGTTGCAGTTGATAGTTTAAAACTGTTTTTGCAAATACCATTCCCTTGTTTTTAGCAAAATATTGTGTTGAAGTTATCACATCTTGCGTATTTAAAATCGGAATTGCCACAGGAACACCAGCAATTGTGGCATTGTAAATGATTTTTGCGGTAACAATCATTTTTATTGGCTTCACGTCTGCATAAGTTTTTCCCTCAGATGTTGTGAAACCGCTCAAAGGTGCAAGTCCGATGGTTTTCAAAGTATATTCTACTTTCAGTGGAAATCCAGAAACTGTTTGTTCAATAACACCAGATTTAGAATCAATTTCCTCGTTATTGTTTGTCACTTCCTTGAAAGCAATAAAGTCTGTGAGTGACAAATTTATTGGAAAACTTGCAATAAAATCCAAATTTGCTTTTCCAGTTACTAAAATTTTGTCGCCACTTTTGCGAATGCTATTTTGGTTTAAACCTGTGGAATAAAATCCAAAAGGCAAAACTTTAGTTTTTAGTTTTTTATAGGCATTGCCGGCGATTGTTGTGTCTTTTTGAATATATAGCGAATCGCGGTCGATATCTGCTCCTAAAACCTTATAAGTCCAGTAGTTGCCTGCATTCATTGGAAGATATACATTTGACGATGTTATACCATTTTCAAGTTCCACACTTTCGTTTCTACACGAGCATAAAATAAGGATGCTCAGTGATAAATAAATTAGTTTTTTCATAACACAAAAAATCATTAAATTAAAGTGCTAAGGTACCTAAATTTTTACATTTGAAAAATATATACCTCTTAGCAACCAACATATATCGATAAAGTGATAATTTTATTGTTTTAAAGTGACAAAAAAACTAAAAAAATTAAGATTTAGTCTAAGTAGTATATTTGTTTTAATATTTTTTGCCACAGATTATAGGATTAAAAAAGATTTTAATTCGTTTAATGTTAAAAAATCTATGAAAATCTGTGTAATCTGTGGCGTGAAAAACTACTCATATTTATTACCGTAGCCAAAAATTATAACATAACCCGTTAGCGCAATTTAAGAATTTTCAGAAATAAACCACCAAGAAATTACTATAATAGAACTGCTTAGATCAATTGCTTTTTCTATTCGCTATCGCTCGGGTCTTGGTTTACCATAGCTATGATTTGCTATAATTAAAGTGAAAGGCCTTTATAGCGTTTAATAACTTATAGGTCTGAGTGATTAAAAATTATAAAAAAGAATCACTTACGCCCAACAGATTATTGTAATTTATAATCGGACGATAATATCCAAAACATTCACCGTCAATTTATCTTCAGTTAAAATAGGCTCGTCGTGCTTTTTTATATTGTCATCTTCATGATAATAATATAATTTCCATGCTTTTGCATTATATTCCAGCGCTGTCAGATTTTCTATCCAATCGCCTGAATTTAAATACATTGTACTTCCATTTTTATTTGATTTTTCAATCATTTTTGGTTCGTGAATGTGTCCGCAAATCACATATTCGAATTTGTTTTCAATTGCCAAATCGGTTGCCGTTGTTTCAAAATCCGAAATGTGTTTGATAGCTCCTTTGACCGAAGCTTTTATTTTTTTGGAAAATGAATAAGGTTCGCGCCCGCATTTGTTCAGACACCAATTCACAACTCTATTCATTAAAATTAAATAGTCATAGCCCAATCCGCCAAGTTTAGCAATCCATTTTGCATGATTCACGGAAGCGTCAAAAACATCGCCATGAAAAATCCACGCCTTTTTTCCATCTAATTCTAAAACTAATTTGTCTAAAACCGAAAAATTGCCAATTTTTGAATCGCTAAATTTACGCAACATCTCATCATGATTTCCTGTGATATAGTATACTCTTGTGCCTTTTGTTGCAAAATCTATAATTTTTTTAATCACCTTTAAATGCGACTTCGGAAAATATGACTTTCTAAATTGCCAAATATCAATAATATCGCCATTTAAAACCAAAGTTTTTGGTTTGATAGATGTCAAATATTGATGTAGTTCCTTGGCATGGCAACCATAAGTGCCCAAATGAACATCCGACAAAACCACTAATTCAACCTTACGTTTTTTTACGTTCATACAGATTTCAAATTGTGCAAATTAAACATTTTAATGTTATTTCAAAACCATTCAATTGTTATCAAAACTCACGATTTTATAAGTTAAAATCAATAAAATGTTAAATTGACATCGTATTTTTAAACAATAAACTGTTTTTTATCCATAAAAATCATTTATATTTGTTTCACTAATTTTCAACAATGGCAGGCAATTCCTACGGTACACTTTTTCGGCTCACAACTTTTGGAGAATCTCACGGCGAAGCACTTGGAGGCATAATCGACGGTTGTCCGCCAAATATTTCACTTGATATTGAAGCCATTCAAACCGAAATGATGCGCAGAAAACCAGGGCAATCCGCCATCGTGACGCAACGAAAAGAGGCGGACGAAGTTCAATTTCTATCTGGAATTTTTGAAGGTAAAACGACCGGCACGCCTATCGGTTTTATCATTCCAAATACCAACCAAAAATCCGATGACTATTCTCACATAAAAGATACGTTTCGCCCAAGCCATGCCGACTATGTTTACCAACAGAAATATGGCATTCGGGACTATCGTGGTGGCGGTCGCAGTTCCGCTCGAGAAACCGCAAGTCGCGTCGTTGGTGGTGCCATCGCCAAACAAATGTTGCCAGATATAAAAATCACTGCCTTTGTTTCTGCCGTTGGAACTATCGAAATGCAAATGCCATATCAAGATTTAGATTTCGAAACAATAGAACAAAATCCCGTTCGCTGTCCCGATCCAAAATTGGCAATTGAAATGGAAAACTATATCAAAGACATTCGCAAACAAGGCGATACCGTTGGCGGAATTGTCAGTTGCGTCATTCAAAACGTGCCGATTGGTTTAGGCGAGCCCGTGTTTGATAAACTTCATGCCGAATTGGGAAAAGCTATGTTGTCCATAAATGCCGTCAAAGGTTTTGAATTTGGTAGCGGTTTTGCAGGAGCCATTCTCAAAGGAAGCCAACACAACGACGCTCATAACACCGATGGAACAACCAAGTCCAACCATTCTGGAGGCATTCAAGGCGGAATTTCGAACGGAATGGACATTTATTTTCGGGTGGCATTCAAGCCCGTTGCCACTATCATGCAAACACAACAAACCCTCAATAGCAGTGGCGACATCGTTGAATCGCAAGGCAAAGGCCGTCACGATCCGTGTGTAGTTCCGCGCGCCGTGCCGATAGTCGAAGCCATGGCAGCACTGGTTTTAGCCGATTTTTATCTATTAAATAAAATGTATTAAAACAATTTTTATGCAGCATGTTCCTGCTATCCGCTTCAAATCCTCGTTCGAAACCGCCATTTTTGTAACTAAAAAAAGAGCTTCTATGGTCGCTTTTTTCCAGCAACAAAAATTGGCAGTTTCAAACTCCGGGCTTTCCGCTACTATCAGGGCTGTGCCTATATCATAAACTAAAAATTGTCAACCATCAACCAAAAACCATCAACCAACAACTCCATCTATGACAGCAAGCGAACATCACATCCAAAAAAAACCATCTATCTTAGGCAACCTTACCACACAAATTCTAATCGCCATGATTCTTGGTGGGTTTTTGGGTTATATCATACACGAAAACTACGATGTTGCTTTTGCAAAAAGTTTCTCCGATAAAATCAAAATGCTTGCCACCATATTCATACGACTTGTCCAAATGATTATATCGCCTTTGGTGTTTACAACCTTAGTTGTCGGCATTGCAAAACTTGGCGATTTAAAATCCGTTGGGCGCATTGGAGGTCGTGCCATGGCATGGTTTTTTTCGGCATCATTCGTATCCTTATTAATAGGTTTGTTTTGGGTGAATGTTTTGCAACCAGGCGTAGGCTTGCAACTTGGCGATATCGATTTTTCATCAGCCAGTGAAGTCGCAGGCAACACAAAAGGATTTTCGTTCCAAAATTTCGTAGAACACATCATTCCAAAAAGTATCGTTGAGGCCATGGCAACAAATGAAATTTTGCAAATCGTTATTTTCTCCATATTTTTTGGTCTTGCCGCCGCATCTATTGGAGACGATTGCAAACCAGTCATCAAAGCATTGGACAAAACATCGCACATCATTTTAAAAATGGTTAACTATGTCATGAAATTCGCGCCGCTTGGCGTTTTCGGAGCAATTGCAGGGGTCTTTGCCATAAAGGATGCAGGAGTTTTGTTTGTAACTTATAAAAATTTCTTTTTGTCATTTCTTGTTGGAATCGGAAGTTTGTGGGTATTTCTGTTGTTAATTGGCTATATTTTTCTAAAAGGCAGAATGACAACTTTACTTAAAAGAATTGTAAGTCCATTGGTTATTGCCTTTGGAACCACAAGTTCAGAAGCTGTTTTCCCAAAACTCACCGAAGAATTGGAACGTTTTGGCGTAAAAGACAAAGTGGTGTCTTTTATGTTGCCCCTCGGATATTCATTCAACCTTGATGGAAGCATGATGTATATGACATTTGCCAGTATCTTCATTGCGCAAGTATATAATGTGCCATTAGACACACCAACGCAATTGACCATGCTTATGGTCTTGATGCTCACCAGCAAAGGCATTGCAGGCGTTCCGCGCGCAAGTTTGGTTGTTGTTGCTGCAACTTGTGGCATGTTTGATATTCCAATTGAGGGCATTGCTTTAATTTTGCCTATTGACCATTTTTGCGACATGTTCCGCTCGGCGACCAATGTTTTAGGAAATGCTTTGGCAACGAGTGTGGTGGGGAAGTGGGAAAAAGATGAGTAGTTCTTAAAATTTTAACTGGTAAAAAATATTTAGCGATATTTTATTTGTAAATTGCAAACTAAATCAATAAAAACTTTTTATTATGAAAAAAATTTTACTTTTAACTTTGTGCTGTATTGGGTTAAACAATCTTAATGGCCAAGTTATATTTCAAGAAAATTTCCAAACTACAACTAATTTGGCCACTGCGGGATGGACTTTGTACAATGATACAAATACGCCGCAAGCTGGTTATGCTGCAATTTTTCCAACTGCTTGGAATATTGTTACTTGGAACGCAGAAACTCCGAATGTAACAGTTTCCACCACTTCGTGGTTTACTCCATCTGCTGCAGCTGATAGATGGATTGTTACACCAGCAATTATTATCCCGGCAGGTGCGGGCGCAGTAAATTTGTCATTTAGAATCAGATCTCATGACACTGATTATCCTGATGGATATTCTTTAAAATTATCTACAACAACAAATGCAAAAACCGATTTTACTGTTAATTTAGTAACCGTAGCTGGTGCGCCTAATACGCTAATAAGTGCGACAGCATTAACAACCGTGGATTTGAGTGCTTATGCGGGACAAACTATAAGATTGGCATGGATTAATACATCAAACGACAAAAATTTATTGAGTTTGGATGATATTACAGTAGTGAAGTCGACATTATCAAATGACTCTTATACATCAAGTAAATTCTCAATCTCACCAAACCCGACAACTGACATTGTAAACATTTCAAGTTCAGAAAATATTGGTGTAAACAGCGTAAGCGTAGCAGACTTAAATGGTAGAACTGTAAAACAATTGAAATTCAATAACATTTCAAATGTTGAAGTAAATATGTCAGATTTGTCCGCTGGGATGTACATGATGACAATAACATCAGAACAAGGAACGGCTACAAAAAAGATTTTGAAAAACTAAGGTTCTAATAAGATTATAATATAGAGCCTCGCTAATTGCGGGGCTTTATTTATTAAATTTTTTGACTTATCCATTTAATTAATAATCATTTTATATGTGTGCGGTTTTGGTTCTATCATGCTATTTAGTAGATTATCAAAGATATTATCTTTCATAAAACTTCTATTAAAATGATAAGTATATTGGTTTATATATTCTTGAGGGTCACTACGTGGTGATGAATGCCTCGTAACCAGCTTTTAAAATTCATTATAACACGATGCACTTCAGGAAAATTTTCGCCTTTTTTTCCTAATTTAATATATTTCAAAAGTAAAATAAAAATCGTTTCTAAATTTTATTTAAAAATGTTATTGACACCTATACCTAAGTTTTATTTTCCATTTGCTGTATTTTTTGCCCACAATTCTAAATGACTTTCAAAAGCCGTCAATGGTACTGAACCTAATAATAAAATAGCATCGTGAAATTTTTTGATATCAAATTTAGTCCCTAATTCTTTTTGGTATTTTGTTTTCAGTTCTTTCATTTTCAGTTCGCCAATTTTATAAGTAAGCGCTTGGCCTGGATTGGACAAATATCGTTCTACTTCTTGCTCGCTTTTCTGTTGTTCGCTTCCGCCATTTTCAATCATGTATGTAATTGCTTGTTCGCGCGTCATTTTTCCAGTATGTAAGCCAGTATCTACTACAAGTCGCATCGCTCTAAAAATTTCAGCTTTATAATTGCCTAACTTTTGGTATGGATCAGTAAATAATCCTAATTCTTCGCCTAAGGATTCGGCATATAGTGCCCATCCTTCTGAAAAAACAGCGTATGAAGCAAATTGTCTTATTTTTGGTAAGTTTTTATTTTCTTGCTGTAACGATAATTGATAATGATGACCTGGGATCGCTTCGTGCAAAAATAAAGTTTCCATTCCTACATTATTATAATTTTTAGCATCAAGTATCGGAACATTAAAATAACCTGGTCTAACTCCATCAGCCGTACCGCGAGAATAACTTGCCGATGCCGACGCGGCTTTAAATTTATCAACTGCTTTCACATCAAATGCAGTTTTTGGTACGAGATTGAAAAGCTTTTTTAAATTGGGTTCAATTTTTGGCAAAATGTTTCTAAACGCAACAAGTATTTCTTCGTCTGTAGTAAATGGAAAAAATACTTTGTCTTTAACAGAATATTTATAGAATTCTGCAATGCTGCCTTGAAAGCCAATTTTATTTTTTAGTTTTTCAATTTCTAATGTAATTCTTTTTACTTCCATCAAGCCTAATGTGTGAATTTTATCGGGGCTTAGATTGGTCGTTGTGTAAGATTTTACTAAAAATTTGTAAAGTGCATTGCCGTTTGGCAAATCATTATATCCTGACGTTAAGCGCGCATTTTGTAAATAAGTATTTTGTAAATAGTTAGCTATTTTAGCATAGTTAGGAATTATTTTATTATTGATTGCATTATGATACGCTAATCGAAGTTTTGTCTTTTCATCTTTTGAAAACGCAGAAGACATATTTAAAATGGGTTTGTAAAAAAGGTTTTTCAAAGTGTCCGTTTCGGTTTGTGCACGTAACTGCGGAATCATTTTGGTAACAAGTGATTTTGGTAAAACCATTTTGGTAGCTATTCCTTTGTTGAAATTTTCAATTGCACTGTCAATATAAGCAGGGAACGAGTCAATTCTTTTAAGCCAATTTTCATAATCTTTAACCGTTTTGAATGGTTGAAACGAAGTTCCTGAACCAAGTGAAGGCAACGTTAACGGTAAACCACCGCGTTGATCAAAAGGAATATATTCTTGGTGAAATTGTTCCGCTTCTAATGCATTTTTAATTTCAGTACTTAAAACATCGTATGAAATTTTATCAAAAGCGTTAAGTGACTTTTTATCAAAGGATTCTAATTGTTTTAAAGTTTTTAAATTAAAATCGTGAATTTTATTTCTGAAAGAATCAGAAAGTGTATTCGGCATTAAATCGTTAAAACGATTATCTCCTTTAGATGTAAGCGAAAGTGGATAAAACATTGAATTTTGTTCGTAATATTCTTCTAAAAATTGATGAAAAGCAGCATTTTTTTTTGCAGCATTTAATTGCCCAAGAGCGTTTGTTGTGGTCAACAAAATAAAGAGCAGAATAGTCGTAAAATGTAATGTAGATTGTTTCATATGTTTTATTATAAAAAGGATAATAACTTTTTGCAATTTAAAGATACAAAAAAAGACCACCTTATTTAAAAAATGGTCTTTATAAATTTGTAATAAATTATTTTTAGAAGCAGTAGTCATTTTCTGCAACCAATTTGCTGGTAATTGTTTCTCTCAAACCAACTACATTTGGCATGTTTACATATTTTGTAAAACGGCGTAAACCCATTAACATCATGCGTTGTTCGTCGCCTTCGGCAAATGAAATGATGCTTTCTTTACCTTTTTGAGCAACAATATCAACAGCATGATACAGATACAGTTTTGCCATTGCAATTTGTTCGACTGCTTTGGATTCGCCTTTGGCATTCACTAATTTTTCGGTTCTTAAAATGGTACTTTCTGCCATATAAATTTCGATCAACATATCGGCAGCAGCCATCAAAAGCATTTGACGAGAATCTAAATCAGGTCCAAATTTTTGAACTGCACCACCAGCCACCATCAAAAATGCTTTTTTCAAATTGGCAATAATCGATTTTTCTTCCGAGAATAAAACGGAAAAATCTGGCGTTTCAAATGATGGAATTCCCATTAATTCTTCTTGTACTTTCGATGCTGGTCCAAGCAAATCAACATGACCTTTCATGGCTTTTTTGATCAACATTCCAACCGAAAGCATTCTGTTTATTTCGTTTGTTCCTTCGTATATACGAGCAATACGAGCATCACGCCAAGCCGATTCCATTGGTGTATCTTCTGAAAATCCCATGCCACCAAGAATTTGAATTCCTTCATCGGCACAATTTTGAATGTCTTCTGATACTGCAACTTTTAAGATTGAGCATTCAATAGCAAATTCTTCAACACCTTTTAATTCTGCTTCTTGATGCGAATTTCCTTCCGCAACACGGGCATTTACTCTATCTTCAATATCTTTTGCTGCTCTATATGAAGCACTCTCGCCAGCATAACAACTTGTCGCCATCTCAGCCAATTTAGAACGAATCGCTCCAAAAGTCGAAATAGAAACGTTAAATTGTACTCTGTCGTTGGCATATTTCACTGCATTTGAAATCACACGACGTTGCGCGTCCAGACAAGCACCAGCTAATTTAATACGACCCACATTTAAAGAATTCATGGCAATTTTAAAACCATTTTCTCTTTCAGACAACATATTTTCAACAGGAACTTTTGTTTCATTAAAGAAAACTTGTCTTGTTGACGAAGCACGAATTCCGAGTTTATGCTCTTCTTCGTTCAGTGAAATTCCGTTGCTTGCATCATTTTCAACAATAAAACCAGTAATGTTTTTATCGTCACCAATTCTTGCAAAGACAATAAACACCGAACAAAATCCAGCATTTGAAATCCACATTTTTTGACCAGTTATGCTGTAATATGTTCCATCTTCAGATAAAACTGCTTTGGTTTTTCCAGAATTGGCATCAGATCCTGCGCCTGGTTCTGTCAAACAATACGCACCAAACCATTCACCAGAAGCGAGTTTCGGAACATATTTTTTCTTTTGTTCTTCGTTACCATACAAAGTAATTGGCATAGTCCCAATTCCTGTATGCGCGCCAAAAGCTGTCGAAAATGAACCAGTTGCACCAGAAATGTAATCGCAAACCAACATTGTAGAAACAAATCCCATGCCTAATCCACCATATTCTTCAGGAACGGCAACTCCAAGAAGTCCCATTTCTCCTGCTTTTTTCATACAAGCTTCGGTGTAGGCATAATCTTTTTTCTCAAACTTGTCTTTGTGAGCCCAAAGTTCTTTGTCTGCAAATTCTTTTACAGAATCACGCATCATAATTTGCTCTTCGGTAAAATCGTCAACTGTAAAAATGTTTTTTGATTTTGTTTCTTTTACGAGGAATTGTCCTCCGCGGGTGATGTCCATATTATTTTAAATTTTAAGATTTTTAGATGAAAGAATCAAGAAGCAAGATTTATCGAATCCAATTTGCTTATAAATCCTGTGGTCATTTTTTGAAATTCAATTATTTTATTTTCTAATTCTTCTGTTTTTTCTTTTGATAAATAGTTATTTTGACAAGAAATCAGAAGTTGTGTTTGTAATTCGAATGATGATCCTAAACTAATATTCAGATAATGAATAAAATGTTTTTGACTTCTGTTGGAACCTTCCGCAATATTTGAGGGCATTGAAACCGAGCATCTGTTCATTTGACTTACCAATCCATAAATTTCTGATTTTGGGAAACTTGAAGTAAGTTTGTAAATATCATTTGTAATATCAATAGCTAAAATCCAAATCTTTAAATTCTTGAAATTATGTCTCATCGGTTTTCATTTTTAGAATCAAGAATCAAGAATTAAGATTTCCGTATTAACTTTAATTGATACTTTAAACTATTTTCAATAATATAAATGATTTATTTTTTGTACTTTGTATTTTTTAAAATCAAATATTTACTTCAACAAGTTTTGATTCTTTTCTCGTGCTTCTTTTCTCGTGCTTCTTGTCTCTTGTCTCTTGATTCTATTTTCTCGCTTCTTAATTCTTGTCTATTGATTCTATCCGTCTATCCTAAAAACTCATAAACCCCAGCCGTTCCTTGACCAGTTCCGACACACATGCTTACAATTCCGTATTTGCTTTTTCGTAAACGCATTTCCTCAAAAAGTTGTACTGATAGTTTTGCGCCTGTACAACCTAAAGGATGCCCGAGTGCAATTGCGCCTCCATTTACATTAATAATATCTGGATTTAAACCTAATTCACGCGTTACTGCCAACGCTTGCGATGCAAAAGCTTCATTCAACTCAATTAAATCAATATCTTTCAATGTTAAACCTGCTTGTTTCAATACTTTTGGGATGGCTTTTACTGGGCCAATTCCCATAATTCTGGGTTCAACTCCTGCTGATGCAAAGTTTACTAGTCTTGCGATTGGTTCCAAATTTAATTCCCTGACCATTTCTTCGCTCATTACTAAAACGAAAGCTGCACCATCACTCATTTGAGAGGAATTTCCTGCGGTTACCGAACCATCTGCCGCAAAAACTGGTTTCAAATTGGCTAAACCTTCAATAGATGTTCCGAATCTTGGTCCTTCATCTTTGTTTACTATATATGATTTGGTTTCTTTTTTACCATTTTCATTGATGAATGTTTGTTCTACTGTAATTGGAACAATTTGACTATCAAACTTACCATCAGCTTGTGCTTTCAATGCTTTGTTATGTGAATTGAATGCAAATTCATCTTGATCAGCGCGGGAAATATTGAATTGTTTAGCCACCGCTTCCGATGTTAAACCCATTCCCCAATAATAATCTTCGTTTCCAGCTTTTGCCACAGCATAATCAGGCGTTGGTTTGTAGCCACCCATTGGAATAAAACTCATGCTTTCAGCACCACCTGCAATGATACAATGTGCCATCCCCGATTGAATTTTGGCAGTTGCCATTCCGATAGTTTCTAATCCTGAGGCACAATATCTGTTGACCGTTACACCGGGAACATCATCAACTTTTAATCCCATTAACGAAATTAATCGCCCAACATTTAAACCTTGTTCGGCTTCTGGCATGGCATTTCCTACCATCACGTCATCAATACGGGTTTTATCAAAATTGGGCAATTGTGCCATCATGAATTCGATGGTTTCGGCAGCTAATTCGTCAGGTCGTTTGAAACGAAATAATCCTTTTGGTGCTTTGCCAACGGCTGTTCTGTATGCTTTTACTATGTATGCTGTTTTCATTTTTATGTTATTGCGAGGAAAGAAGCAATCTTATCCTCAATTAATAATTTTATCAAGTTCAAAACGCAAGCGGTCTTGTTCTATAATTTGTTTAAGTTCCTCTTCTTTTGGTAAATACAGTAAATATTTTGTTGCAAATAAATTATTTTTATCGTTCAGTACAGAATATTTTACAATAGTTTCGTCTTTCTCAGCACAAAGAAGCAGTCCAATTGTAGGATTATCATCTTCATTTTTCTTTAAATCGTCATACATTCTGACGTACATATCAATTTGTCCTATGTCTTGATGTGATAGTGTAGTTGTTTTTAAATCGATGATTACAAAGCATTTCAATATATAGTTGTAAAATACTAAATCTATATAAAAATCGGATGTATCAGTAACGATATGTTGTTGCCTTGCTACAAATGCGAAACCTTTTCCGAATTCTAACAGAAATTTTTGAATATGTTCTATAATTGCAGTTTCAATACTATTCTCAGTATTTTTTGTATCAGCTTGCAACCCAAGAAATTCAAAAATATATGGGTCCTTTATTAAATTATGAATAGTATCTTTTGAAATATCAGTTTTATGTTCTAAAACTCTTTCAAATGATAATGAACTTATTTGCCTTTGTAAATCACGACTGTTCCAATTTCCTGCAATACTTTCGTTTAGATAATAGATTCGCTTATTTTCGGTTTCTAATCTTGAAAGTAAACGATAATGTGTCCAACTCAATTCGTGACGCAATGCGTCACGAATTGGAAAAGACAAATAAAAAGTTCGCATATTTCGCAAATTACTTTCATCAAAACCTTTTCCAAACTGTAAAGTGAGTTGTGTTGCAAGAGTTTTTAATGTTGCTTTTCCATAAATAGCTTTTTGATTGCCACTTTGTTCATCTTCAACAATCAATTGACCAATTTTCCAATAAGTTTCTAACAAAACAGAATTTACAATTCTATAAACCCGTTGTCGAGATTGTAGAATAATTTCTGAAACAGAAAGTAGTAAATTGTTGTTTTCTAATTGCATTTTTATATTTTAACATATAAAGAGATAAGAAACAAGAATCAAGATTTTGTGCAGTCTTGCTTCTTGTCTCTTGCTTCTATTTTCTAATTCCTCAATGGTTTCCCTTTCGTCAACATAAACTGAATTCTTTCCAATGTTTTTCTTTCTGTACACAAGCTTAAGAAAGCTTCACGTTCTATATCCAATAAATATTGCTCTGATACCAATGTGTGTTCAGACAAATCGCCACCAGCCATTACATAGGCCAGTTTGTTTGCAATTTTTAAATCGTGTTCTGATATGTATTTTCCAGCTACCATTTGATTTGTGCCAACAAGGAACATTCCGAGTGCTTGTTTTCCTAAAACTTTTACGTCTTTTCTTTGAATAGGTTTTGTATAACCAGCTTCTGCCATTAGCAATGCATGCTTTTTAGCTTCGGCAATTTGACGGTCTTTGTTTACGACAACAACGTCTTTTCCGTGTTGCAACAATCCTAAATCGAATGCTTCATGTGCCGATGTTGAAACTTTTGCCATGGCAATTGTCATGAAATATTCTTGCAAAACATTCAATTCGACATCATTTTTACGGAATAAATCGGCTGCTCTTAAAGCTAATTCTTTAGATCCGCCACCACCAGGAATAACGCCGACACCAAATTCAACCAATCCCATATACGTTTCTGCAGCAGCAACTACTTTATCAGCATGCAAACTCATTTCGCAACCACCACCAAAAGTCATTCCGTGAGGTGCCACAATTACCGGAATGCCGGAATAACGAACGCGCATCATCGTGTCCTGAAACATTTTGATTGCCATGTTTAACTCATCATATTCCTGTTCAACAGCCATCATAAATATCATTCCAATGTTGGCTCCAACAGAGAAATTTGCTGCTTGATTTCCAATAACCAAACCTTGATATTGTGTTTCTGCCAAATCAATTGCTTTGTTAATTGCCGCTAAAACATCGCCACCAATGGTATTCATTTTCGATTGAAATTCTAAATTTAGAATTCCATCGCCTAAATCTTGAATGATTGCACCACTATTGCTCCAAACTTTTTTGCTTTCGCGAATGTTGTTTAAAATAATAAATGAATCTTGACCAGGAACTTTAGTTTGAGATTTACTTGGAATATCATAAAAATAAGTAGCTCCTTCTTTAACAGAATAAAAACTTGAATTCCCAGCAGTCAACATGTCAGTAACCCAAGCAACAGGGGCAAGGCCTTCCGCTTTCATAATTTCTATTCCTTTTTCGACACCAATAGCATCCCAAATTTCGAAAGGACCATTTTCCCAACCGAAACCTGCTTTCATAGCATCATCTATTTTATATAATTCGTCTGAGATTTCAGGAATTCTGTTGGATACATAAGCAAACATTCCAGAAAATGATTTTCTATAAAACTCGCCTGCTTTGTCTTTTCCTTTCACCAAAACTTTAAAACGATCAATAGGTTTATCAATGGTTTTAGTTAATTCTAATGTTGCAAAACTTGCTTTTTTGGCAGCACGATATTCTAAAGTATCTAAATCTAAAGAAAGAATGTCTTTATCTACTTTTTTATAAAAGCCCTGATTGGTTTTGCTACCCAACCATTTGTTTCCCATCATTTTATTGACAAAATCCGGAAGTTTAAATAACTCATGCTGCTCATCAGTTGGACAATTTTCATAAATCCCGTTGGCAACGTGAACCAAAGTATCTAATCCAACAACATCGACCGTGCGAAAAGTTGCCGATTTTGGTCGACCAATAACTGGACCAGTTAATTTATCAACTTCTTCAATAGTTAATCCCATTTCTTTAACTAAATGAAATAGCGATTGAATTCCGTAAATTCCAACTCTGTTTCCAATGAAAGCAGGCGTATCTTTAGCTAAAACTGAAGTTTTTCCTAAGAATTTTTCACCATAAATTGTCAAGAAATCTAAAACCTCAGATGAAGTTTGTGGACCAGGAATAATTTCGAATAATTTTAAATAACGTGCTGGATTAAAAAAGTGCGTTCCGCAGAAATGTTTCTGAAAATCTACGCTTCGTCCTTCACTCATGAATTTGATAGGAATTCCAGAAGTGTTTGATGTTATTAAAGTGCCTGGCTTACGGAATTTTTCTACTTGTTCGAAAACTAATTTTTTGATATCCAATCGTTCTACAACTACTTCTATAATCCAATCAACATGGGCGATTTTCGCCATATCGTCGGTTGTATTTCCTGTTGTAATTCGACTTGCAAATTTTGCATTATATATAGGAGAAGGTTTTGACTTTAAAGCCGTTGCCAAACTGTCGTTTACCAAACGGTTTCGAACAATTTTGCTGTTGATTGTCAATCCTTTTTTCGTTTCGGCTTCGTTTGGTTCTTTTGGAATAATGTCCAAAAGCAAAACTTCTACGCCTATGTTTGCAAAATGACAGGCAATTCCCGAACCCATGATTCCAGAGCCAATGACTGCAACTTTCTTAATTAATCTTTTCATTTTAACAGCTTTTAGCTTTCAGCATTTAGCTTTCAGCAAATTTATTTTATTTAAAATATTTTTTTTTCTATAATTAAATCAATGATAATGTCGGAAACTTCCATAAAATGTTTCAATTTTTCTTCAGATACATTATTCTTGATAGTTTCGTTAAATTTCAGAACAGTTTCTTTCGATAAAGCTCTTTTTTCTTTCCCAAATTCAGTCAAAAAAATCAAAACACCACGACCATCAGTTGGGTTTGGTTCTCTATAAATCAAGCCCTTTTCTTCCATTGATTTCAGGGTTCTTGTCAATGATGTGGCCTCCATGCCCATTTTTGGACCTAATGCCGTTGATGGCGTACCGCCTTCTTTATCAATGCTTAAAAGCGTAAAACCGACAGACATTGAGCCTTCGTATTTTGACGCTTCGTCATTATACATTCTGGACACGGCTTGCCATGTTGCTCTCAAAGTATAATCAATTGTCTTTTCTTTCATGTCTACTATAACGATTTCAAAGATAACTAAAAATTTATTATGCACGCATAGTATATTTTATTTTTTTATGAATTTTAACAATTTTAGATTATTGTAAGATATCTAAATATTAAAAGGTGAATTCAATTAATAAATGCGAATGCCTGTTTGTTATTTAATTTATGTAAATATACTTCATTTGGTGATCTATATTGATGTCTTTTTCGTGGT
>JAYWGW010000007.1:0-44008 GCA_043778045.1 Bacteroidota bacterium
GCTTGCATTTAAATTTTTAACAAATTCTTTAAAATCCATATGTTTGTGATTTAGATCACAAATATAATAAAAATCTACATTATTCTAAAACATAACCATTATTAATTAGCTAAAATTTTCCGTTTCTTTCCTATTGTTTTTTTGTAAATCCAATATATTAATGAAAAAATTGCGAATACAAATACAACGGCAACAACGGGCATAAAAATTGACATGGTGCTTAAGGCAACTGCGGTTCCAGTTTCGGCTGTGGCGACAATTGGATTTCCGAAACCAGCTGTTTTTACCGATGAAGCCAAACGCGTCACTGTGGTCATTCCTTGCATAGCCGATGCGGTGCCACCACCAGCAATGATTGCTAAAACCCAGGTCATTAGTGGACTTACGTCAATGATTGTTGATGCCATTACGACTGTTCCTGCAATGGCAGCAAGTGGTGTTGCAATGCCGTCTAATAAATTGTCAAAAAAGGGAATATAGTAAGCGAAAATTTCCAAAACTGTCGCGATTCCCAATGTCAATAATGCAGGAATACCGCCTACCCACTGCCAAGATTCATTAAGTTCCCATACTTGAAAATAGGATGCTAAACTGAGTGCAAATAGTGGCAAAAATACTCTAAATCCAGATGATGCAGCGAGTCCAATGCCGAGGAAAATGCTTAAAATGGTTGCGGTCATATATGTTTTGGTTTTTTGGTTGGTTTTGGTATTTTTTAAGTATTTTGTGCAACAGTACTTTGCGGTTTATCATAGAATTTATCCGCCGCGGCGGACTGTGAAAGCCCGCCCACTTTTTTGCGTGTTCGCCACGCAACGGTAAACTACTTTAGCGAACACGCAAAAAAATGGGGTCGCCCAAATGTTCTTAACTTATTTTTATTTCTTTAATGGTGTATTTTAATTAATATGATTATTATGCAAATAGCTGATTATGAGAAATTCGTACCACTATCAAACCTTTCAAACTTTACGACTTTCAAACTTTCGACTTACTTACTCTAACATTTTTTTATAGTAATTATAGGTTTCCAATTGTGCGCGGAAAACCGGTTGGTCGCCTCTGATTCTATACTTATTATCCAAATTTTCTGAATGAATGCGAGCTTTTACGTTGCCTTTCCAACCCACATTGAAACTGTCGATAAGTTCGGTTTTCACATCGATATCCAGAATTGGACAGGTAACTTCGACGCGACCGTCAAGATTTCGGGACATAAAATCCGCTGACGAAATATACACTTCTGGATTGCCAGAATTCGCGAAAATATATACGCGCGAATGTTCCAAATAGTTGTCAACGATGCTGATGGCTTCAATGTTTTCCGACATACCAACAATGCCTGGAATGAGCACACAAATGCCCCGAATTTGAAGTTGAATTTTTACGCCAGCGCGACTTGCATCATAAAGTTTTTGCGCCATTTTTGTATCTGAAAGACTGTTCATTTTTAATTTAATGTATGCGGGTTTACCAAGTTTAGCGTACATTATTTCACGCTCAATAAGTCGATAAAATTTTGAACGAGTGTAGTGAGGAGAAACAATCAGGTGTTTGTATCGATACAATCTGTAGGTTACATCAAAAAATTCAAAGACTTTAGACATGTCTTTCAAAATCTGTTGGTTGGCAGTCAAAAGCGTTACATCGGTGTAAACCTTGGCTGTGGATTCGTTAAAATTACCCGTAGAAACAAGACCATATCGCATTATTTTGTCGTCTTCAAGACGCTCAATATAGCAAATTTTTGAGTGTACTTTCAAGCCTTTAATTCCAAAAATAAGTTCGATACCTTCAAATTTCATAAGTTCGGCGTATGAAATGTTGCTTGCCTCGTCAAATCTGGCTTGAAGTTCAATTTGAACCACAACTTTTTTGCCGTTTTTTGCCGCGTTTATAAGCGAACTAATGACTTGTGAGTTTTTTGCTAAACGATATAATGTAATTTTTATAGTGGTAACTTTTGGGTCAAGCGCCGCCTCTCGCAAAAATTTCACCACGTAAGAAAAGGATTGATATGGCGCACTAATCAAGAAATCTTTCTCCGCAATTCGTTCCAAAATACTGCCTTCTAAACTTAAACCTAAAACGGGAAGTGCGGGATTGGTTTTATATAACAAATCAAAACGCCCAAGATTCGGAAAATCCATATAATCTCTTCGATTGTGGTATCTTCCGCCCGGAATGATGCTATCTGTAGAATCGATATGCATGTTGGATAGAAAAAATTTCAAGGTGTCTTTTCCAATTTCTTGGTCATAGACAAAGCGGACGGTGTCGCCGATGCGACGATCTTTTACGCTTGCTGCAATTTTTTCAAGCATACTTTTCGTTAGGTCGGTATCAATTTCAAGTTGCGCATCACGAGTGATTTTTATCATGTGCGCTTCAATCGATTGATAATCAAATATGTTGAAAATACTTTGAATATTGTATCGAATCACATCATCCAATAAAATGATATATTGCTTGCCATCCGTTGATGGAAGTTCTACAAATCTATTGGTTGTTTTTGGAATTTCAATGACGGCGTATCGTACTTCAATTTTTGGTTTTATTAAATTTAAAAGTGAGGTTTTTACCTTTGTTTTCATGGTCATTTTCACGGCTAAATAGCCCGAAGTGTCTTTTAGAACCGGAAATTCTGCCAAATCATTTAAGATGATAGTGACCAAATTTGGACTTACCTTTTGAATGAATAAATCTTTTACAAACAACTGTTGCTCGGTGGACATTTCATTTTCGTTGACAATAAAAATGTTCTGCAACTCAAGTTCTTTTTCAATTGTGTTTAAAATTTTTAGACTTTCGGCTTGTTGCTGAATAACAATTTTTGTAATTTCTTTCAATAAGTTCGCTGCAGAAATTCCTCCAAATACTTTTTCGCCTGAAATTCCTGACAAGCTCACGCGACGAATTGCTGCAAAGCGCACGCGAAAAAATTCATCTAAATTATTAGAAAAAATGCCCAAAAATCGCAATCTGTCCAAAAGCGGGACGGTTGTATCTGCGGATTCTTGCAAAACCCTCGCATTAAAACTGAGCCAACTTCTTTCGCGGTCTATAAATCTATTTTGTGCTGCAATCATTTGTTTAAATAATATAAGTCGAAAGTTCGAATGTCGTAAAGTTCAAAAGTCAAGTTGTTCTTACCCTAAAATTTATTGTATATCCAAATAATCTCTTATTCATACACATAACTGGTATTAAAATATAATTACGTATTCGATTTTACTAAAAAATTTTTGTTAAACACAAAACTGCGAAAAAACTTTGTGGTTATAGTTAAAAAATCATCAAATTTCAAATTTACGCATTTTATGGAGATAGTCTTTCAATTTTCCAGGCATTATTGGTTTCATTTGAAAAACGCAACCTATCGTGTAGGCGGTTTGGGCGACCTTGCCAAAATTCATATTCAATTGGTTTGATGATTATGCCACCCCAATTTGGTGGCCTTTCAATTTTTTTATTAGAAAATTCTTGTACTAAATCTTTGAGTTTATTTTCTAAAAATAATCGAGAATCCACAATTTCACTTTGGTTTGATGCGATTGCGCCAAGTTGACTTCCTGCGGGTCGCGATGCAAAATAGGTGTCAGAAATTTCGTTTGAAACTTTTTTGGCTATACCTTTTATAATAATTTGGCGTTCTAAATTTGGCCAAAAAAATGAAAGACATACTTTTGAATTTGAGGCAATTGCATGTCCTTTTTCGGAACCGTAATTGGTGTAAAAAACAAATCCATCGTCTTGAATTTGCTTCAAAAGGACTACTCTTGTTTTTGGAAATCCGTCCAATCCATTGGTCGAGACGGACATGGCATTCACTTCTTCTACGCCACCAAAGGCTTCAACTTCTGAAAACCAATCTTTGAAAAGTTGCATCGGATTTTGAGAAACGTTGCTTTCTAAAAGTTCATTTTTGTCGTAAGATTTTCTATAATTTGATATATCTTTCATTTTTATCAATATTTATGATTCAACATTCAACATTCATTTTTTTTTTAAAAGTTAATATTCAATATTTAACATTCAACATATTACATTTAAAATTCAAAATTCAAAATTTAATTTTTTTCCATTTCTAAAATTCAAAAATTTTACCATCGTCAGCTAAAACTACATTTGAGAAAACAGTGTCAGCTTCGTGTTTGAAAAGCTCAATCGATTCATATCGAGTAGAGTAGTGCCCCAAAATCAATTGTTGCACCTTGGCAAGTTTTGCAATTTGTGCAGCTTCTTTGGCGGTGCTGTGCATGGTCAGTTTTGCTTTTTCGGCTTCTGACTCTAAAAACGTTGCTTCGTGGTACAGAACATCGACATTTTTTATAATTGGAACAATTGATTCATTATATTTCGTATCGGAGCAGAATGCATAGCTTTTAGTCGGCTCTGCATCAAATGTCAATTTTGCGTTGTCGAGGATTGTTCCGTCGTCAAGCGTTATATCCGAGCCATTTTTAATTTTTTGATAATAACATTTGTCAATATTATTATTTAAAACCGCTGGCATATTCAATTTTCTATCGCCAATTTTTTCTGTAAAAAGATAGCCATTTGTGTAAACTCGGTGTTGCAACGGAATGGTTTTTACAATCACTTTTTCATCTTCAAACACAATTTCAGACGTTTTGCTTTCCAATTCATGAAAATATAGGTGATAAGATGTGTATGCTCCAGATATTTTTAGTTGCAACAATATTAAGTCTTTGATGCCCGTTGGTCCGTAAATATGCAAATCGGTTGTGCGTCCTAAAAGCATAAATGTCGAAACCAAACCTATCAATCCATAGCAATGATCGCCGTGGAGATGTGAAATAAAAATATGATTTATTTTAGAAAATTTAATTTTGTGCCGTCGCAATTGCACTTGCGTTCCTTCGCCACAATCTACGAGAAAAAGTCTATTTTTTATGTCTAAAACTTGCGATGTTGGATTCGTAAACGTGCGCGGTGTGGCTGCATAGCAACCGAGAATAGTTAGTTTCAATAGTGATTTTGTAGTTTAATTTTTTGGTAGCCGTTTGTGTTGCACCACTTTGTAGGTGATATAAACAAAAAAGAGGGCGTTGATTGTAATTCGTAAATAGTCTATTTCGCCAGTTGTAAAATAGGTGTTTATTCGTTTGATAAGCAAATATGTTGCGCCAAACATCAATACCACATCAAGCACGTAAAGCCAATTTATATTTTTCATTTGCATCGTTTTTAAAAACCTAAATCTCTCTCAATATTTTCCATTTCAATAATGTCCAAAGCTTCAACTTTAGATGGAACAACATTTAATTTTTCTGATACAGCATTAAAATCTATATTTTTTACAACAATCACAAAAGATTTTTTTGCTTTTTTATGAATTTTTGACAGCGGCAACAAAGCATCTAATTGTTTGATAGTCAAGTTATCATAAAACAATAAATCGATCACGAGATGTTGTTTTTCAAAAGTTTTATATTCGTGGGTCAATTTCATTACAAATGAAACCAAATCGCCTTGCGCATCGCTAATGTAGCAAATGTCTTCTTTTTGTTCTATTTTCATGATAAATTGATTTTAAATTATATAGACTACGAAATTCTTAGAGTTTCATTGCCAATAAATAGGTTATTGCCATGCGAATTGCGACACCATTTTCAACCTGATTTAGAATGATCGATTGACTTGAATCCGCCACTTCAGAAGTGATTTCAACACCTCTGTTTATTGGCCCAGGATGCATCAAAACAATTTCTTTTTTCAACGAATCAAGCATTTTTTTGTCTACACCATATTGTTTCGCATATTCTCGCGTGGACGGAAAATAATTTACATCCATGCGTTCGTTTTGAACCCGCAGCATATTGGCTACATCGCACCAATTAAGCGCAGTTCGCAAATCATGTTCAACCGTAACGCCAAGGCTCTCAATGTATTTTGGCAGAAGGCTTTTGGGTCCACAAACTTTTACTTCTGCGCCTAATTTTTGCAAAGTATAGATGTTTGATAATGCCACTCTTGAATGTAAAATATCGCCGACTATCACCACTTTTTTTCCATTTACGTCTCCAAGTTTTTCTCGAATTGAAAAAGCATCTAAAAGTCCTTGTGTAGGATGTTCGTGTGCGCCATCACCCGCATTGATGATACTTGCTTTCACGTTTTGCGACAAAAAATAGGCTGCGCCTGGACTTGAATGTCGCATCACAACCATATCGACCTTCATTGCTAAAATGTTGCTAACGGTATCGATTAGGGTTTCACCTTTTTTTACTGACGATTGCGCTGCAGAAAAACTAACTACGTCTGCAGACAGTCTTTTTTGTGCCAATTCAAAAGATAATTTTGTCCGAGTACTGTTTTCAAAAAAAATGTTTGCAATGGTAATTGCTTGCAACGATGGCACTTTTTTTATGGGTCGATTTATAACTTCTTTAAACTGACTTGCGGTTTCAAAAATAAGATTAATATCTTTTTCAGTAATATATTTTATGCCTAACAGATGATTTACGCTCAACTCACTCATGATTGTTGATTTATGGTTTTGACGTTTGTTGGGATGAGATAAACGGCATCTTCGTTGTCATTTTCAAACCAAGAAACTTTTACTTTTTCATTGTTTATGGCATCAACTTGTCTGCCACGATAGTCAGGCTGAATGGGCAAATGACGGCTAAAACGACGATCGATTAACACCAACAATTCAATTTCAGAAGGCCTTCCAAAAGACTGGATTGCTGACAATGCAGACCGAATACTTCGACCTGTGAAAAGCACATCATCAATAAAAACAACACGTTTGTCTTCTACAATAAAATCCATTCTGGTTTTGTTTGCTTCAATAGTTTTGTCTGTTCTTCGCAAATCGTCTCGAAAAAAAGTAATGTCTAAATAGCCTAATTTGATGTTTTTGATATGATATTTTTCTTCCAATATTTTCACAATTCTATTTGCTAAAAAAATACCACGAGGTTGCAATCCTATCAGAATTGTGTCTGCAAAATCATGATGTTTTTCTATCAGTTGGCAGGTCAGTCGGTTCAGAATAATGTCTATTTCCTTGTTGTTGAGCAATGTTTTTTGTTGCATTACAAATTTTTTGTAAAATTAATACTTTTTAAGCTACTTTGATTTTATTTCACAAAAAAAGGAACATTTCAAAGTTCCTTTTATTTGACAGTATTGTTTGTTTTAATTTTTTATAAATTTTTTCACACTGGTTGCGCTACCATTATAAACTTTCAAAAAATAAACACCTTTTGACAATCCAGATATATTAATGCTTAAATCAACATCAGAAATCACATTCACACTCAGTATTTTTTGACCTATACTATTAATAATTTCATAGTTGTCGATGATTGATGCCGTTGAAATATTTATAAAATCATTTGCTGGATTTGGAAATAGTTTAAATTCATCAAGGGTATTAAAAGCTGAATTCGATAAAGCCTGACACACATTTGAAGTTCGCAACGAGAGTCTACGAGGCGAATTATTCATTATGGTTCGCATTCTTGTTTTTTGATTTATGGTAAAAGTGTTCAAACAAGAATCTCGGCTATAATCCATATAATTTTCAGTCATATCGTCTCCAGGCGCCGATGGGCAAGAATTGTAAACTATAGCACAATTTGCATTAGATTGCTTTGCTGCAGGTGTGTCTGGGCAATAATCTTTGTTTGAATCTGTTGCGTTTACGATACAACTTGTGTTGTCGCCCCAAATGTGCCTTAAGCCGAGTGAGTGTCCTATTTCATGTGTAATGGTTCTACCTAAATTATAAGCTGAAAAATAAGGTCCTGCTGCAATTTGTGAAGAGCCGAAACAACGGTAATCTAAAATCACACCGTCTGTGTCTGCATTTGTGTTGCTGCTCACTCCTGCAAGTGTAGTTTCTGGAAATTGAGCATACCCTAAAAGATCATTTAAACCCCCTTCATTCGTTGGAAAAGCGGCATCATCCGTAAAATAAACCACCCAAACATTAAAGTATTTTGTAGGATCCCATTGCGTTTGGGCTTTCATATTTTCGGCATCTGCTCTTAATGCCCATTGATCAACGCCCATGTTTATGCGGTCTATTCCATTTGTTGGAGCTCCTGACGGTGTTTGTTGCGCAGCACAAAATTCAATTTCAATGTCAGCTCCAACAGAATTTGAGTTAAAACCATTTGTTCCAAACATTCTGCGAAAATCTTGATTTAATACCGTGATTTGAGACAATACACGAGCAGTAGAAATGTTTTCGTTTGTGCCAATTGCATCACCATCATGAATTACGTGAATAACAACTGGAATATTATAAACATTATTTGGATTTTGTACCCTGTTTGATTTTTGGTCTACGTTGATTTTATCTGCCATCCACGTTTCAAATTCGGTGTGAGTCGCTCTTTCAGGATATTTTTTCTGCAATTCAAGCTCGTATTCTACTGAACTGCATCGAACTATGTTTGATTTTTCTATAAATGTAGCATGTTCGCTATGGTTATGGTTTTCTTGTCCGTAAGTAAATTTGGACGCAAATATCAAAAGAAGTAGGTATATATATTTCATAAGATGCGAAAATTCTAAACACAAAAGTGATAATTATTTAGTAATTAATCAAATATTAGCTATACATTTTTACTCTAAGTTCCTGAACGCCTTCATTATCCAAATAGTCATCAAAAGTCATGTATCGGTCAATTGCTCCATTTGGCGTAAGTTCAACGACGCGATTGCCAACAGTTTGGGCAAATTCATGGTCATGCGTTGTGAAAAGGACTGTTCCTTTAAAGTTTTTCAAAGAATTGTTGAACGCCGTGATAGATTCCAGATCTAAATGGCTTGTTGGCTCATCAACCATCAGAACATTGGCGCGTTCCATCATCATTCTTGATAACATGCAACGCACTTTTTCGCCACCTGAAAGCACACGACTTGTTTTTAACGCCTCTTCACCAGAGAAAATCATTTTGCCAAGAAAACCTCTAATGTTCACTTCGTCTCGCTCTTCTTCGGTTTTTACCCACTGTCGCAACCAGTCAACAAGAGAATAGTCGTTTTCAAAAAAAGAATGGTTATCTACAGGCAAATAGGCTTGATTGGTAGTTATTCCCCAATCAAATTGCCCGCTATCGGCAGTTTTTATTTTATTTAAAATATCATAAAATGCTGTTGTTGCTCTGGCATCTTTTGAGAAAAGAACAATTTTGTCGCCTTTAGCAACATTCAGATCAACGTTGGTAAAAAGTGTTTCGCCATCAATTGATGCACTTAGTTTTTGTACGTTCAAAATCTGGTCGCCAGCCTCGCGCTCTTGGTCAAAAATAATGGCTGGATAGCGACGTGACGATGGTTTTATTTCTGAAATATTCAATTTAGAAATCATTTTTTTTCTGGAAGTTGCTTGTTTTGATTTGGCAACGTTTGCTGAAAATCGACGTATAAATTCTTCTAACTCTTGTTTCTTTTCCTCAGCTTTTTTGTTTTGTTGCGCACGTTGTTTGGCAGCTAACTGGCTGGATTCGTACCAAAAAGTATAATTACCAGAATAGTGATTAATTTTTCCAAAGTCGATGTCAGAAATATGTGTGCAGACAGCATCTAAGAAGTGTCTGTCGTGCGAAACCACAATAACAGTATTTTCATACGTTGCTAAAAAGTTCTCCAACCAGCCAATCGTTTCAAAATCCAAGTCGTTGGTTGGTTCATCCATTATCAGCAAATCTGGATTTCCAAAAAGTGCCTGTGCTAAAAGCACTCTAACTTTCAATTTTCCTTCTAAATCAGACATTAGCGTATAATGATTGTCTTCTGCAATGTCTAAACTCGATAATAAAGAGGCGGCGTCTGAATCGGCATTCCAGCCATTCATTTCTTCAAAACGCACTTGAAGTTCTCCAATTTTATCGGCGTTTTTGTCATCATAATCTGCATAGAGGGAGTCCATTTCTGTTTTTACGTCAAACAAAATCTTGTTTCCCATCATTACGGTTTCTAAAACAGTATGGCTATCAAAAATGTTATGATTTTGATTTAAAACGGACATTCTTTTGCCAATTTCCAAATGCACATTTCCCGCGGTCGGATCCATGTCACCAGAAATAATTTTCAAAAACGTGGATTTTCCAGCGCCATTTGCACCAATTATTCCATATATGTTTCCGTGTGAAAACACCGTATTTACTTCGTCGAAAAGAATGCGTTTGCCAAATTGAACAGACAAGTTATTGATAGAAAGCATTGAATTTTGATTTTAATTTTCAACGCAAAAGTACAATATTTCAAAACAATTTCATAGTTGAAAATCTTTAACATATTTCAACTATTTATTTTAACCAAACCTTAACAACTACTTATAAACAATAAAAATATATTTGTTGAAAATGGAATCATATATGTTGAAAAACTACCTTCTACCTTTTACGATTGTTACCTTAATTTTTACATCTTGTAAAAATGAACATCCAAGCAACGATTATGTTGCCTATTTTGGTGGCGAAATTAGCAATCCAACGAGTCCTTATGTGATTTTTTGTAAAGATTCCGAGCCAATTGACACCATTCAATTAAATAAGGACAACACGTTTTCCAAAAAATTTGATTCACTAACACCAGGATTATATTCTTTTAAACACGAGCCCGAATATCAATATGTTTATTTTGAAAAAAATGATAGTTTGATGGTTACCATAAACACAAAAGATTTTGATCAATCGATTGTTTTTAGTGGGCGAGGCGACGATAAGAATAATTTTTTGATGGATTTATATCTAAAAAATGAAGCAGATAGAGAAAAAATGTTTGCCGTATTAGATTTTGGTTTCAATAAATTTTCGGCAAATATTGATTCATCTTATCAATCAAAAGTGTCATATTATCAAAAGAAAAAAGAAATTATTAAATGGTCCGATGATTTTGATTTGTATGCAAAGGCAAGTTTAGACTTTTACCATTTTTCAAAGAAGGAAGTTTATCCGATGGTTCACAAAATGCGAACGGGCGAAGATGTTAGAGCAAAACTTCCTAAAAATTATTTTCAGTTTAGAGAAGCAATAGATTTCAATAATAATAAATTTACAAACTTTTCGCCATTCGTAAAATATTTGACTAATATGTTAAATAATATTACGATGGAAAAAACTGGAGTTGCAGAAAATGAAATGGACACTTCTTTAAAATTGAATATTGAGAAATTGAATGTCGCCGATACGCTTTTTCAAAACAAAAAAATAAAAAATACCATTCTGAATAATATTGCTTTTTCGTATCTTTTAGAAGATCAGAATATTACAAATATTCAAAAATTCTTAAACAGGTTTAACGAAATTTCAACTGATAAATCTAAGCATAATGAAATTTCTAAAATTGGAAGCGCAATTCAATCTTTAAAAGTTGGCGATGCACTTCCAAACATAAATTTGATTGATATAGACAACAAAACGAATGATGTAAAATCCATATTGAAAAAGAAATCGGTTATTTTCTTTTGGACAGATTGCTTGGATTCTCACATGATTGCAGCGCATAAAAAAGTAATAGAATTAGAAAAAAAACATAAAAACTATCAGTTTATTGCCATAAATGTTGATCAAAGCCAAGAGAAATGGATTTCAGACGTTAGAAACAGCAAGTTCCAGAACGTGAAAGAATATCGTTGTGTAAATTTTGAAGAATTGAAAGAAAAATGGGTTATTAATAAAATTCATCGGACGATTATCACCAATGAAAATGGAACAATTGACAATGCTTTTGTAAGCCTTTTTGACATAAATTTCGAAAAATTGTTAAAATAATCTAACCATAATTTATATTTTAAAGTATGGTTAAAATTTTGCTGTATAAAATTTCAACCTATTTGAAATTTTTTTATAATTCAAAAAATCATCACGGCATTCACTCGCCTTTTGTTTATAATTTAGTTACAAAATGTTTCTACGATTGGACACATAAAACAGAATATGATGTTTTAAAAGCTTATCGAATTTCGCTTTATCAAAATAAAAATTTTGTTGAAATTTCAGAATTTGGTGCTGGTTCACAACTGTTTAAATCCAACCGCAGACAAATTTGTAAAATTGCACAAACAGCAGGAATTTCTGAAAGTCGGGCAAAATTGTTGTTTAGAATTATTAGGTACTTTGAACCAAAAAACATTTTAGAAATAGGAAGTTCGCTCGGATTGGCAACAATTGCAATGTCCGTCGCAAGTAAAAATGGAAATATTATCAGCTTAGAAGGATGTCCAGAAACGGCAAAAAATTGTAAAATTCAGTTGCAATCTTTTGATGTACAAAACGTCGAATTACGTACAACTAAATTTGAAAATTATTTTAAAAGTCCAGATTTTAGTAGAAAAAATTTTGACTTTGTTTATTTTGACGGCAATCATTCTGAAAGCGCAACTATGGAATATTTCAACTATCTGTTGCCCACAATCACCAACAATACCATTTGGATTTTTGATGATATTCACTGGTCAAATGGCATGACTAATGCTTGGAATATTATCAAAAAGCATCCCAAGGTGACAGTTACTATTGATACTTTTCAATGGGGAATTGTTTTTTTTCGAATAGAGCAAGCAAAACAAAATTTTGTTGTAAGAACTTAGATTTCGTTGTAACAAAAAACAGTTTTATTCTACTTATTTATAAATATTTAAATCATTTCATAAGGTTTCATTCTTGTTACAATTGACAATTTTTTATGTGGGTATTCTGCATCAAAATTTATATAATAAAAACTGTACTTATCAAAATTTATAAAAAAATCAAAGAATATGGTTACTCCGCTTATTGACATTACCGATATTAAACGAGATTTTGTGCTCGGACAAGAAGTTGTTTATGTTTTGAAAGGCATTGATTTACAGATAAATAAAGGAGAGTATGTGGCACTTATGGGACCATCTGGCTCTGGAAAATCTACATTGATGAATCTTTTGGGGTGCCTTGATACGCCAACATCTGGAAGCTACATTCTGAATAATAAAGATGTTAGTCAAATGCGCGACGACGAATTGGCTGAGATTCGCAACAAAGAAATTGGTTTTGTTTTTCAGACTTTTAATCTTTTACCACGAACTACAGCTTTGGACAACGTGGCTTTGCCGATGGTCTATGCGGGTTTTTCCAAATCGGAGCGTAATAAGCGCGCCACCGAAGTGCTCACTCAAGTCAATCTTTCTGACAGAATGGACCACCAGCCAAACCAGCTTTCGGGTGGTCAACGCCAGCGTGTTGCCATTGCGCGAGCCTTGGTAAACAGACCATCAATCATTCTTGCGGATGAACCAACGGGAAATTTAGACAGCAAAACTTCAGTAGAAATAATGAAACTTTTTGGCGACATCCACGCTGCTGGAAATACCGTAATTTTGGTTACGCATGAAGAAGAAATTGCCGCTTATGCGCATCGCGTGATTCGTTTAAGAGACGGCGTGATTGAAAGCGATTCCAAAACGGTAAATCCGTAAACTACTTTACAAAATCGACCATGAAAAAACTATTACTAATTTTATTATCGTCAATTTTTTTAGGTTCCTGCGGCGTTAATCCTTATCGAAAAACTGATAAGATGTACAAAAAGCAACTGGCAAGTTTGCAAAAACAAATTGCAAAAAAGGACACATCAAATATAGACAATGGTTTGACTTCTAAGTTCATAGGAACAACAAATTTTAATCTTAGAAAACCAAATTTTGTTGTCATTCACCATACGGCGCAAGATTCTGTGCAACAAACTATCAGAACTTTTACGCTTGTCCGCACACAAGTTAGTGCACATTACGTGATTGCAGACGATGGAAAAATCATTCAAATGCTGAACGACTATTTGCGCGCTTGGCACGGCGGAAGTGGGACGTGGGGCAAAAATTCTGACATCAATTCCACATCAATTGGCATTGAATTAGACAACAATGGTACCGAACCATTTTCTGATGCGCAAATTAAAAGTTTACTGTCGCTTCTTACTAAACTTAAAAAAACCTACAACATTCCAGCGCAAAATTTTATAGGTCATTCCGACATTGCACCAACGCGCAAAAACGATCCAAGCCGACTTTTTCCATGGAAATTATTGTCAGAAAATGGTTTTGGATTGTGGCAAAATTACGAAAACACAGTCGCACCAATTACATTTGACCCCGTGATGGGACTTCAACTTATTGGTTATAATACAAAAGATATTAATGCAACCATAAAAGCGTTTAAACTGCATTACAATCAGGTCGAGGTTGATGTTGTTCTTGACCAAAAGACTATTGATTTAATTTATAATATTTATAAGCAACAACAGTGATTTGCAATAATTTAGAACTTTTTAAATGAAGTTGTTTGCGACAAAATTTGTCTCAACTATTCGCTTCTGACAGCTAATTTTATTACTGAAATTGCTTTTTAATCCGATCAATATCCCTTTTCGTGTCCGATTCTTTCAAAGACTCACGTTTGTCATAGGTTTTTTTGCCTCTGCACAAACCAATATCAAGTTTTGCAATGCCTTTTTCGGTTGTATGAAGTTTTAATGGAACAATTGTCAATCCCTTAGCCTGCACGCTTTTTGCTAATGATTTTAATTCTTTTTTGTTGAGTAACAGTTTGCGTTCGCTTCGAGCGGTATGATTAAATTGATTTCCAAACATATATTCTTCGATATATGTATTGACGGCAAAAAGTTCGTTTCGCGAATTAAACTCGCAGAAACTTTCGGTTATGTTGGCTTTTCCAAGTCGGATGGATTTGATTTCGGTACCAGCCAAAACAATTCCTGCGGTATAGGTTTCAATAATTTCGTAGTCGAATCGAGCACGCTTATTCAGAATGTTAACTAATTTTTGCATAGGAAGGCAAAGATAGTGATTTTTTTGATTTAAGAAATTTTCTAAGTTACACCAAACGGTTGCCTATCATTAAAACACTGCAAATAAATTGAGAGTAATTCAAAATGCAAATAAATGACACCACATATATGCAAAATAGAATTTCGTTTTAAATAATTTCAAATCAAAATTTAAGTAATATTGCAAAATGGAATATCTACAGAATAACAATCCACTTCATGGCATAACTTTGCAAATAATTTTAGAAAGTTTGGTTGCAAAATATGGTTTTGCGATTCTTCATGAATATGTCAACATCAATTGCTTTGCAAAAAACCCGACAATAAAGTCAAGTTTAACTTTTTTACGAAAAACACCGTGGGCGCGGACTAAAGTAGAAGATCTGTACATTAAAATGATAAATTCGACGCAACAATAAAAATTAAATTTTTTTTGCTTCTTGTAAGCTTTATTTAAGTTATAATATTTTTATCGTACAGTCCCGATAATTTTTAGTAGTTAAACGTTATTTATTAACAAATTGTCGTTAAAATTATTTTAGTCTACAATTTCGAATTTTAGAAATCATCTTCAATTGTAAATTTGATAAACAGACGTGCAATATTCATCGCAGTAATGATTTAAGTCTTTAGTTGATGCTTAATTTTATTTTACTTTTAATAATATAATAATTGAAAATATATGTTTTGTATTTACAGAAAAAATTGTAAGTATTTTTATTAACGTGACGATTGATTTTTGTGTTTGTTTTATTGGTTCCGAAAACCCTTTCTTGCAAAAGAAGGGGTTTTCTATTTTAAAAAAGTTCCGTGAAACTATCTTGCCTGGAAATCTTTGAAAGTTCCATCAGTGTAGAAAATCACAATTTTAAAAATGTTTGAATCGTTATGCGTACTATGGACAATTTTATTTTCGGTCAGTTGATTGTTTTCTAACGAAATATTTGAAATATTTTCTTTACTAATTTTTGTATCATCAAACATTGATTCTTTCTCAAAAAGAGTAGGAGCTACAATCGATTTAGATGTTACCGTTTGTTCCAAATCTTGTTCAACTTTCAAAAATTTTTCCCTGCCATTTAGAATCCAATATAGGTTTACTTGCGGAAAAAATTCTTGAATTTTCAAGACAAAATCTAAACTTGGTTTGTTACGCCCAGAAAGCAAATGAGAAATACTGCTTCGTTGTACGCCAATTTTATCGGCAAACGCAGAGGCATTTAAGGCATAGTTTTCCATCAAAAATTCCAGTCTTTTTATAAAATCATCAGTGTTTACCATTGTAACAATTATAAATTTATTAGCAAGTTACAAATGTAATCATTAAAGGTGAATTATCCTATTTTACAATTGTAAATCTTAAAAAATTGTAATTTTACATTAAAGTATCGTATGATATAAAATTATTTTAAATATTGATAATGAATTATTTATAAATGTTTATTCTGCTGATTAAGTTTTGTAAACAATACATTTTAAACACCAGCATAAAACCACATATAGTCAGTTTACAAACATAAACAATGACGTCGTTTTGATTGGTTACAAATGTAAATACAAAGTTGTTTACTTTTGTAACTTAAACTTTTACTATGGATTTTCTTTCTATTTATCGCTCTTGCAAACAGCAATCTATTGCTGGTCGATACATTCACTTAGAACATATTGAGCCACTGTTGTTATGCGATGGTCGGTTGCATCGTACAACAATCATAGGGCATTCAGTTTTAAATAAACCTATCTACAAATATGTTTTTGGTGCTGGTGCAACTAAGATTTTGATGTGGTCTCAAATGCACGGAAACGAGAGTACAACCACAAAAGCTATTTTCGATTTGCTTAATTTTTTTGATTTACAGGACGGTTTTGCAAACCAAATTTCAAATGAATTTACCATTTGTATTGTTCCGATTTTAAATCCAGACGGTGCACAGTTATACACACGAGAAAACGCAAATGATATTGATTTGAATCGAGACGCGATTAATTTGTCTCAACCTGAAAGTTTAGTTTTAAGACAATTGTTCAATGATTTTAAACCAGATTTTTGTTATAATCTTCATGACCAAAGATCTATTTATGGTGTCGGCGAAACAAATTTGCCTGCAACTATTTCATTTTTAGCACCAGCATACGACGAAGCGATGGAATTTGATACGAGTAGAAATACAGCAATTTCTGTAATATGTAAAATGAACATTGAACTTCAGAAACATATTCCGAATCAGGTTGGTCGATTTGATGACAGTTATAACCCAAATTGTGTTGGTGATTCTTTTCAAATGTGTGGCGTGCCGACGATACTTTTTGAAGCAGGTCACTTCCGCAATGATTATAATAGAGACGAAACACGAAAATATGTTTTTATTGCTTTATTAACAAGTTTGAAGACTATATATGATAAAGATATAAATAATATTTGTATTGACGAATATTTAAATATTCCATTAAATAACACAAAATTTTTAGATATTATTTACAGAAATGTACAAATTAATTATGATAATTCAATTAATACTATTAATTTTGCATCACAGTACAAAGAAGAGCTTATAAATAATAATGTCATATTTTCAGCGTTTATAGATAAAATTAATGATTTAGATAATTTTATCGGGCATCAAGAATATAATTTTAATAACGAACTTTATGTCGATAATTATAGAAATTATCCTCAAATTGGTCAAAAATCTGACTTTTATTTAAAAAATGGCATAAAAATTGTTAATGGATTGCAGATAACATAAAAAAAGTAGGCCTTCAGTCTATATTTTAAAATAATACCAAACAAACACAAAAATTATGAGCAAATTTAGATTAGACGAAGTAGATCACCAGATATTGGACATGTTGATTGACAATACGCGAGTACCATTTACGGACATTGCAAAAAAACTTTTAATTTCGGCAGGAACAGTTCATGTTCGTGTGAAAAAAATGGAGGATGCTGGAATTATAATGGGATCGTCTTTAACACTGGATTATGAGAAATTAGGCTATAGTTTTATTGCCTATGTAGGCGTTTTTCTTAACAATACTTCACAAACTAAATTTGTTTTAGAGCGAATTAACGAAATTCCATTTGTAACAGTTGCGCACGTGACAACTGGAAAATTTAATATTTTTTGTAAAATAAGAGCAAAAGATACTAAACACGCCAAGGATGTTATTTTTATGATTGATGATATTGAAGGTGTATACAGAACCGAAACTATGATTTCTCTTGAGGAAAGTATCAACGACAAAAAGCGTTTGATGCATACAATCTTCAAAAATATGTAATTTAATATTACAATTACTTTATAAAACCTCGGGTAACCTCGGGGTTTTTTATTTACTTTTATAATAAAATTTATAATCATGAATGTCAACCAACTTCCCGTAAATGAATATCCTGATTTTTATAACGGATATATTGAAGCCCTTGAAAACGTGCAACTTATTGAAGATTTAGAAATTTCTGTACACGAATTTATAAAGTTTGTCCAAAATATTCCAATGGATAAATTTGACTATCGATATGAGCCTAATAAATGGACAATTAAAGATATTATTCAGCATTTAATTGATGCCGAGAGAATTTTTGGTTATCGCGCATTGAGAATTTCACGAACTGACCAAACGCCACTGCCAAGTTTTGACGAGGAAATGTATGCGAAAAACACCGCATCAAATAATAGAAGTATTCAAGATTTATTGACAGAAATGGCAGTTGTTCGTCAATCAACATTATCGCTATTCAAAAGTTTTTCTCAAGACCAATTGCATTTATTTGGAATTGCATCAAACGAAAAAATTTCAGTTCGAGCAATTGGATTTATTATTATTGGACATCAAAAACACCATCAGAATATTTTTCAAGAAAGATATTTGGCAGTTTAAAACTTAAAAAGCTATAAGTCAAAAGTCAAAAGTCAAAAGTCAAAAGTCAAATTTGAAAAAGTATAAATTAAAAGGTAGATAAACATTTTTTTTAACTTCATTTATATCCTATAATTTCTCTTTTTCAATGATAGCAAGTGCCATTCGGATTTTTTCGTATGGCATTTTTTCTTCAAAATGTTCAAAGTATGGTTTTAAAAGTTCTGGATTTTCAACAAATGCTTTTGCTTTTAAAACATCATTAACTTCTTGATCAGTAAGAAATTGGCGAATAGTAAATTCATTCGTGTCTTGATAAATTTTCGTCAAATGTCCATAAACCGATGATGGTTTGATACCACGTTCTTCGGCAATATCTTCAATACAAATGCCTCTTTGGAACATTTTCAACGATATGTCCCATGTGTTATCTTTAGCGTTTTTTTTCGGTTTACTTTCAGATTTAATTTTTGCTGCGCGCGTTTTATCTTCGTAATTGGTTTGCAGTCCAAGTTCTTTGCCGCTAATTTCAGAAATGAGCTTCATAAACATTTCGCCATATTTTTCGACTTTTACTTTACCCACGCCGTCAATGCTAAGAAAATCCTCCTCAGAAACAGGCAAATAGGTTTCCATTTGTCGAAGTGCTACATCGTTAAAAACCACGTAAGCAGGAACTTGTTGTTCTTTGGCGATTTCATTTCTTAATTTTTTTAATGCTAAATATGTAGGCGTATCTTCGGTTTCAACATCTTTTTGTGTAACAGATTTTTGTTGTGTTGCTGATAATTTCACAACTGCGTTTAGCTGAACTTTGGTTCCTTCAAAAAGCACTTTTTTAGAAAATTCAGTCAGTTTTATTTTGTTGTTTTCATGAAATGCAATTTCGCAATAGCCCAAATTAATAAGTTGAATTATATATTGATTCCAATCAAACCACGAAATGCCTTCGCCCACGCCATAAGTTTTCAAGTTTTGATAGCCGTTTTCAATGATTGATGCATTTTTTGAACCTCTTAAAAAATCGATAATCACGCCAATAGTTTCATTTTCCTGCAATCGCGAAATTGCTGATAATGCTTTTTGCGCCAGTAAAGTGCCGTCAAAAACTGCTGGTGGGTTTTTGCAAATGTCGCAGTTTGCACAATTTTCTGATACGAGTTCCCCAAAATATGACAACAAAATTTTCCTACGGCAACTTCTTGCGTCAGTATATTGTTTCATGCGTTCAAGCTTCGCCAATTGCACATCAGCGTTTAAACCATCCGAAGCAAATTTTTGAAGTTGAATCAAATCGCCATAACTTTCATACAGAATGGTCTCTGCTGGTTTGCCATCTCGACCTGCACGTCCAATTTCCTGATAATAACCTTCAATGTTTTTTGGTAAATTATAATGAATAACATATCGGACATTAGATTTGTCGATGCCCATTCCAAAGGCGATTGTGGCGCAAACCACTTTGCAATCGTCGTTTATAAATTCGTCTTGAGTTGCAAAACGTATTTCTGCGGAAAGTCCCGCATGATACGGCTTGGCTTTTACACCAATATTTTGCAGTTTGTCCGACAATTCCTCTGTTGTTTTTCTGCTTAGACAATAAATTATTCCTGCCTCATTTGGTTTACTTTTTACATAATTTAAAATCTGCTTAACCCTGTCCACTGCCGTGCGAACATCGAGACTTAGGTTTGGTCTATCAAAAGATGATATAAACCGTTGCGGATTTTCGAGTTTCAGTTGCGTACTAATATCCTCGCGAGTGGCTTTATCAGCTGTTGCAGTTAATGCCAAAATTGGTGTTTTTGGATATTTAGTTTTCAAGTATCCAAGATTGGTATATGCTGGTCGAAAATCATGTCCCCAAGATGAAATGCAATGCGCTTCGTCAATCGCAATCAGGCTTATAATTTGGTTTTCAAAAACGCTATCAAGGTTTTGCAAACTTTCAGGAGCCACGTAAACAAGTTTTAATTTATTGTTTTTTATATCGTTAAAATGTTCTGTTTGTTGTGCTGGTGATTGTGTACTATTTATGTAACAAGCTTTGATTCCATTGGCTTGAAGGCTGTCAACTTGATCTTTCATTAAAGCAATCAAAGGTGAAATAACTATGGTCAATCCGTCAAAAATAAGCGCTGGAAGTTGAAAACAAATTGATTTTCCGCCACCTGTTGGCATGATGGCTATGGTGTCGTTTCCGTCAAGAATGCTGTTTATGATGTCTTCTTGATTGGGTCTGAATTTTTCAAAACCAAAATTTTCTTTTAATAAAATTTTTAAATTATGCGCCATAACTTTTATTTTTAATCGAATGTAACAAAAAAAAGAGACTCAATAAAGTCTCTTTTTGTATTTTTTATTTAGTCTTCGTCTTCATCATCTTCGTCATCGCTTATGTCCGAGTCTGCGTCTTTTTCGTCATCATCTTCATCGTCATATTCTGGTTTGTCTAAATCTTCTTCCTCTTCGTCATCTTCATCTTCCACGTCAATATCAAGTCCTTTGATTCCTTCCAGAGGCACAACAACGTCGTCATCATCCTCAAAACTTACCATTCTATCGGATAATTTTGTGCTAATTTTGACTAAATAAATAGTATCAACAGTGCGAACTTCCACAGCTTCGATGGTTTCGTCTTTATGATTTTTAAATCGTATGATGTGCGAATCATCATATCCATCGGGAAATTTCTCAACCAAAAGATTCAAAATTTCATTGGTCAACTTAGAATAATCAACAATAATTCTTTTCATAAAACTAAATTACAGGTCTAACAGATAAGCAAAAATTAAAGGTGCAACAATGGTTGCGTCAGATTCAATAATGAATTTTGGGGTTTTGATGTCAAGTTTCCCCCATGTGATTTTCTCGTTTGGAACAGCACCAGAATAAGAACCGTAACTGGTTGTGGAATCAGAAATTTGACAAAAATAGCTCCAAAATGGAACGTCGTGCATTTCCATATCTTGATACAGCATGGGAACCACACAAATTGGAAAATCTCCGGCAATTCCACCACCGATTTGAAAGAAACCAATTCCGTTGGCACTGTTTTTTGGATACCATTCTGATAGATAAACCATATATTCAATGCCTGATTTCATGGTTGATGCTTTTAATTCGCCTTTGATAACATAGGATGCAAAAATGTTTCCCATTGTACTGTCTTCCCAACCTGGAACAATTATTGGTAGGTTTTTTTCAGCGGCTGCATACATCCAACTGTCCTTCAAATCAATTTCGTAGTATTCTTCTAAAACGCCTGAAAGCAGCATTTTGTACATAAATTCGTGTGGAAAATATCTTTCTCCCGCATCATCTGCGTCTTTCCATATTTTGAAGATGTGTTTTTGCAACCTTCGGAAAGCTTCATGCTCTGGAATGCAGGTGTCTGTAACTCGATTTAGACCACGTTCGAGCAATGCCCATTCGTCTTCAGGTGTCAAATCACGATAGTTTGGCACGCGTTCGTAGTGCGAATGTGCTACCAAATTCATAATATCTTCCTCGAGATTTGCGCCTGTGCAAGAAATGATTTGCACTTTGTCTTTGCGAATTATTTCGGCAAATATTTTTCCGATTTCTGCTGTACTCATTGCACCTGCGAGGGTTACCATCATTTTGGCTCCATTTGCAAGTTGGTCTTCGTATGCTTTTGCAGCATCGATTAAAGCAGCAGAATTGAAATGTAAATAGTGCTTTTCGATAAATTGACTTACTGGTCCTTTCATTTTTATTTTTTTATTGGTTTCATTTTCTAAAAATGAATTTGTCTATATGTGAAGTGCCATAGCCCCGATAGTAGCGAAAATCCTTTTGTGGCACATTATATCTTAATATTGAAGTTATTTTTTTGTCACAAAAGATTGTAGTGGATAGCGGGAAATTGCTTCAAAATATTTTTCAAATATAGTATTTCAAATTAATTTTAATGCTATTTTTTTACTTTTTATATCCTAAAATATTAAGCACATGTTCTGCGGTTTGTTGTTCGGAAAAAACTTCGGTCGCGAGAATGCCGTTTTCGTCTCTATCTATCAGAATATGTTTAGGTTGCGGGATCAGGCAGTGGTGCAATCCGCCATATCCACCGATGGTTTCTTGGTAGGCACCTGTGTTGAAAAACCCAATGTACAGTGGTTTTTCTTTGTTATATTTTGGTAAATAAATGGCGTTCATGTTTTGTTCAGAATTATAGTAATCATCTGAATCACAAGTCAGTCCGCCCAAAAGTACGCGTTCATATGTATCGTTCCAACGGTTGATTGCCAACATGATAAAACGCTTATTAATCGCCCAAGTGTCTGGTAATGTGGTGATAAACGACGAGTCGATCATATTCCATTTTTCTCTATCGTTTTGTTGTTTTTGATATAGAATTTGATAGATTGCACCGCCACTTTCGCCAACAGTATAAGATCCAAATTCTGTGAATATATTTGGCACATCAACGTCTGCTTCGTCGCACGCAATTTTGATTTGGTTGATGATTTCGTCAATCATATATTGATAATCATATTCAAATGCCAACGAGTTTTTTATGGGAAAACCCCCGCCAATATTCAGAGAATCAAGCGATGGACATTCTTTTTTTAATGAAACATACACCTTTATACATTTTACCAATTCGTTCCAATAATAGGCAGTGTCCATGATGCCTGTATTGATAAAAAAGTGAAGCATTTTGAGCTCTAAATTTTTATTTTCTTGAATTTGTTTTTTATAGAACGGTACAATATTTTTATAGCCAATGCCTAATCTTGATGTATAAAACTCAAATTTTGGTTCCTCTTCAGCTGCAATTCTAATACCTATTTGAAATTTTCCTTTAATTTCAGCTTGCAAAAGATCAAGTTCTTCATAATTATCAATAATCGGAATGGTTCTTTTATGTCCGTTGTTGATCAAGTTTGCAATGTTTGTAATGTATAAATCTCGTTTGAATCCATTGCAGATTACGTACGTGTTTTTGTTGATTTTGCCACTTGCCATCAGGTTTTCAACAATGTTTATGTCAAACGCAGAAGAGGTTTCTATATGGATGTTATTTTTGAAAGCTTCGTTCATAATATATTCAAAATGAGAGCTTTTGGTGCAATAACAATAATAATATTTGCCTTCGTATTTGTTTTTTTCCATGGCATTTCGGAACCAATCTTTGGCGCGTTGGATGCTGTTAGAAATCTGTGGCAAGTAGGTAAATTTTAGTGGTGTTCCATATTGTTCAACCAATTTCATCAGGTCGATATTGTGAAAAAGCAAGTTATCTTTGTTGAGTTTAAACTCATCTTGCGGGAAATAATATGTTTGATTTATAAGGTCGAAATATTTTGTGTTCATTGATTTTTATTGAATTGTTAAGCAATTTTTTTTATGAAAATTAATCTGCAATTCAAACGCGTATGTTTGAAAACATAATGGGAAATTTTTGATATCTGCGTAGAATATAATAATCCAATATATAGCAATAAATTTTTTTTAATTTATTTAAACGAGCAAAGTTTAGATAAATTATGGTTTCGATGTTCATTGCTGAAATATATAATGGATTCTTATTGTGATTATTATTCATTGTTGCAAATTTATAAAATAAAAATAATGAAAAGCCCACAGCTGTATTAAAATATTATGATATTTTATAATTTTCAATAGCGCAAATTATTAAATCATTATCTGCAGTTTGATTGATTTTGATATTTCCAATTCTATTTAAAAGTACAAATTGAATAGCGCCATATTCATTTTTTTTATCGTGTATTAGCAAATCCAAGATTGGTTGATAATCTTCTGTCAAAATCTCAATTTTTTTATAGATTTTGTTGATGCAGGTTTGAATTTCAATAAATTCTTCAAAAGATATTAGATTTTTTTTCCATGAAATAAAGCTTTCTAAAATGATGCCAGCGGCAATTGCTTCGCCATGCAGTAGTTTTGGTTTTGTTGGATTTTCAAGAAAATAACTTTCGATGGCGTGACCAAGCGTGTGCCCAAAATTTAGTGCTTTTCGGATGCCGTTTTCAGTTGGGTCTTGCAGAACGACGCTATTTTTTATAATAATTGAATCATAAATCAATTGGTCAAAAGTTGGGGTGTCAAAAATGGAAATGTCAGAAAATTGTTCCCAGTATGATTTGTCACATATTAAACCATGTTTCAGCATTTCTGCAAGGCCAGAAAGCATTTGGTTTTGAGGTAAAGTTTGCAGAAAATGAGAATCAACCAGAATCATTTTTGGGTTGCGAATGATGCCAATTTGATTTTTTAGGCTTCCCAAATCCACACCGTTTTTTCCGCCAATTGCCGCATCAACCATCGCAAGAAGCGTTGTTGGAACTTCAATAAAATCTATGCCACGTTTGAAAGTAGAGGCCACAAAACTGCCTAAATCTGTTACGACGCCTCCACCAAGATTGATGACAACGCTTTTTCTATCGGCTCCTAATTCTGTCAAGACTTTCCATAGTTCAACGCAAGTGTCGATATTTTTGTTTTCTTCGCCGTGTTCAAATTCAACAATCTCGATGGTGATATCTGTTGCAACATTTTCAAGAAAAAATTGCAGACAATGTTCATTAGAAAGCGTATCTACAATTATAAATATTTTTGAATATTTATTATCTTTTAATAAAAGTTCAAGTTCAGAGAACCCGTATTTTCCAAAACATATTTTGTGATTTTTTGCTTCGATAAAATTTGTCGTTACTGTCATTTTTTACAAAGTTGTTGTTGCAATGTAGCAGCATTTGTGTAGTTTTTTGCGACCGCAATTTCCAGCGAAGCGCAACATTTTTCGGTTTGTTTCAATGCGTAGTAACAACCAGCCAGCACATATTCAGATTTCCCATCTTGATATTCACCTGCGGCGGCAGTGGTTTTGTTTAGCCACTCAATGGCATTTTGGAACTGATTTAATTTATAGTAACTGAGTCCAATGTTTTGTTTTACACTTGTGTTTGTCGGTTGCGTTTCCAAAACTTTTTTGTATGCTTCAATCGAAGCTTCAAAATTATTGGCGTTTCCAAATTCCACAGCTTTTTTCATCAAATCTGCGCCGCGCTTTACGGCTTCCATTTGAGCATCTTCTTGTTTTTGCGTGGAAACGGTCAAATTTGAATCAACAGGTTTTTGAAAATTTATGGTTGTTTTTGGATTTTTTACAGCAAATTCAAAAAACTTTTTTCTGCGCAACAATATACTATCGGACGGAAATTCGTTAACTGCGTCAGTAATAAATTTTAATTCTGATTTTCTATTAAATCCAGAATTGTGCAATCCATTGGATGCGACCAACCAATTATTTGGTGCTTTCGTATATCCATTATAAATTTTGTGTGTTTTTAAAATTTCTAAAGTGTCTTTAAATTCATTTGCCATGTATATCATAGTATTGAAATAATCAAAATTTCTGGGTCGAATTTCAAAAGCTTTTTTGGCATAGAAGTAGGCGCTATCCTTCTTTTTTTGTTGGTTTGCGATACTATATTTATACCAATCTGACCGGCCAGTATATGGATTGACGACAGTAGCACGATTGAAGTGTTTTTTGGCTTCATTTAACTTTTTATCATTTACTAAATAAATCCCGACAATTTCTTCATACGGTTGTGTGTTATGAAAAACATTTGGAAAGTTGTGCGACTTAGATAATATATAGCCACTTTTTAATTTTTTTTCTGACTTCAATAATTCAAGCATTACCTCGTTTTCAAATTGGTAGGCTAAAAATGTTTGATACGAAAAATACATCGATATCAAACTTAGAAATATTAAAAAACCATTTAAGAATTTATATTTTTGAAAAATCTTTTGATTTTCGTTGTCAATGGCTCCATTTAAAAGTGTAAAAACAACCAACATACACCACCCTAATTGCATAGTCGGTCTATGAAGCGGAAAGTTGAAAATACTATCAATTCCGTATGCAATCAGTAACAAAAGGCAAAAAAATGCAATTGTTTTTGAGTGTTCAGTTTTTGGATTTATGATTCTTTTTATGTTAATCATAAATAAAATGACAAATAAACTGAAATAAATTAGTCCGTTTAGTAAACCTGTTTCAGTTGCGATTTCCAAAAAATCATTGTGTGTGTGAATGGATACAATTAAACCGTTAAATTGTTTTCTTTCATATTTTAAGGATTCAATACACCAATTGCCGAGTCCAATTCCTTGCAATGGTTTTTGCTGAATTATGTCTAATGCATTTTTATAATAGTAGATACGCGAAGAAATCGAACCGCCATCTTGCTGCAAATCGGATAGTTGCCTTTCCACAAAACTTGGTGCCATTTGTGCTGGTGCATAGGCAGCCATCACTTGTTTGCATATTAAAACTCCAAAGACAATAGGGAAAACAATAAATGCGATATTGGCAGAGATTGTAGTTTTGATTTTCGATTTCCAAAATAAAAAAATTATTATGAATATCGTTTCAACACCTATGGCAACAATTGTAGTTCGAGAATCAAGTAAAATTATAATAAAAACGGACATCATCAAAGTCAAGATCATGAACCATTTTTTCCAGTTTTGAAAATGCATGATACCTACAATTAAAAATGCCATTTTTACATTTAATGTTGCTGATAAAATGTTAATATTTCCAGTATTTCCTTTCAAAATTGAAATTGCCTCAGCAAGTGGTTTTGTTTTTAATGTTGTAAAAAATAAATTTATTTCAGTAAATCCTTTACAAAAAATAAATATTGCAATTAGAAATGCGATAGAATATATAAGGTGTAATCTGTTTTTAAGCAATATCAAAAGATTGAAGATCGTAACCATAAATATCATCAAATGCGTAAAACTTACAACCCAAAGGCTGAAATTTCGTGCAACAAAAACAGATAATAAACTTAGGAACAAAAAAATCGCATATAAACGGCAAAACCAAGAGTTTTTTAAATCTTCAAATAATGAAGTTTTAAAAAATTGTGGAAATGAAAATAGTCCAATACCAATTAGAAGGTTTAAAATGGTTAAATATAAATATTGCGTACCTATAATATCAATACTTTTAAAGGCGGGCAAAAAATCAATATAAAAAAACAAACCAAGTATTCCGAGAATAAGGTAATCGGAGGTTTTTAGTTTCGTATTTAAAATTTCGTCAGTTAAATTATGCATAGTTTTTTAGTAACGTTTATTTACAATATTGTTGCAACAAGCCTTCTGCTCCCGCAAACTTTTTTGTAACAGCAATTTTGAGATATTTGCAACCTTCGGCTTTTCTTTGCAGATTGATGTTGCATACACCTAAAATATATTCTGTTTTTCCATCATTTAAAGCAGGTGCACCAATTGTTTTTTCGAGTTCATTAATTGCGTTTTGAAATTGGTTAATTTTAAAGTAACAAATTCCGATATTTTGAACAACGGTAATATTTTTTGGATCAGTTTTAATGACTTCTTTGTAGCATGCAAGTGCTTTGGCAAATTGATTTGTTGCACCATAATTAACGGCACGTTGCAAAAAATCGATGTATTTTTCTGTTGCTGTAACTGGTTTTTTACCACTCAACTGAAAAGTTGCATTTGGTTTTCCAGCGTTAAATTCATATTCAAAAACTTTTTTGCGATCGATGAGCAAGCTATCGGTCGGAAATTCTTTTGCACCTTGAGATATAAAATCTAAAATATATTTTTTATTATAATTTGATAAATGTAGGGCATTTGATGTGTCAATCCAATTTTTTGGTTTTTTGACGTATCCATGATAGATTTTGTGAACGCGCAACATTTCCGTTGTATCTTTAAATTCATTGGCCATAAAAAGCATTGAAATATAGTAGTCGTAATTTCGAGGCCGAACTTTAAAAGCAAGTTTTGCATAGTAATATGCTGAATCTTTTTTATTAGTTTCTTTGGCAATTCGATGTTTATACCATTCTACGCGTCCGTTGTGCGGATTAATTTCATTGGCTTGATTTAAATATTTTTGCGCCTCAGGATATTTTTTTTCGTTGACTAAGTAAATCCCAAGTTGCTCCGCAAATGGTTCTGAATTTGTAAAAACATTCGGAAAACTTGGCAGGCGATCTTTAATTTGAGCAGAAGTCATCAAATCTTGTGGCGACTGAATGTCTGCCGTGATATCGTTTTCAAGTCTGTACGCTTCAAAGGCACAATAGGTAAAATACATGGAAAATAAAGTAATCAATGCTGTTCCAGTCAAAATTTTTTTTGCCCAAGAATGTGTTTGAAATGCTTTAGAATGATAGGCGTTAACGAACGTGAGCGTCATCAAAAAGCTAAAACAAACTTGAATAGTTGGTCTGTGCAATGGAAAATTGAATAAACAGTCAAACAAATATCCGATGAAAATTAAAATTGCAATAAATGCCAATAACTTTTTTTCTTTATCGTCGGTTTTTAAAACAATTCTAAAATTTATAACAAAGAGCAAGATAAACATTGCCAAATAAGCAACTCCTGCCAAAATTCCGTTTTCAGCAGCAATTTCAATAAAATCATTGTGCGCATGTTCGGATATCATGAGATTGTCAAAATCTTGGGTTTCGTATGGCAATGATTCAATACGCCAATTTCCCATTCCAACGCCAAATATAGGATGTGCTGTAATCATTTTTCCACCAATTTCCCAATATTTGAGTCTTGACCAAACCGATGAACCTTTTGAATTATCAGTTATTGATGCCAATCTGCCCGTGATTCCACTGCTCCTTAATGCAGATTTATTTGCATTAGTGAGTACATTTACAAATAGAAATGATAGAATCATTGGTAAAATCAAAATTGTTAATTTTACGGAACTGCTTTTTATGCTTTCAGTTTTATAAAATAAATAGAAAACAGTGAATAATATAATAAATATCAATCCTAAATATGATGCTCTCGAACCTAAAAGCAAAACTACTGTAGTTCCTAAAAATAATGCAACACCGCTAAACCATTGTTTCCAATCTTTAAAATGAAGTAAACCAAGAATTAGAAAAGGTATTTTCACGTTTACACTTGCCGAAAAAATGTTGATATTGCCAGTGTTTCCTTTCATCATCGATAATTGTCCTGCCAAATCAGAAAGTTTTGTGTTGTGAAAAACACTGTATAGTTGCGAGAAACATTGTGCGAAAACGGCTACGCTAAAAAAGAACGCTACTTGATAAAACAAATGTTTTTTACCGTAAAATAATATACTTAGATTAAAAACCGTTAGCGCAATTATCAAAACATGTGAAAAATTGACAACCCAAAGTGAAAAATTATTGGCTCCAAAAACTGATAGACATGCACAAATTAAAAAAATTGCAAAGCATTTTAAAAACCATGAATTTTTAAAGTGAACAATCAATTCGTTGGTAATTTTGTTTGAATTTATAAAAAGGTAAACTGAAACAATAAAATTTATAATTGCCATATATAAAAACTGTGTTCCGAGAATATCAATACTTCTAAAGGCGGGTAAGAAATCTACATAAAGCAATCCTATGACAAATAAAAGTGCAAAATAATCTGACAAAGAAAAAGAAGATTTAGCAGGGATTTCGTTTGTTTGTGCTTGCAGGACTGGGCTTGTTTTTTTCATTTTAAGTTTAAATTTTAGGGCAAATTTGCTAAACGTCGTGCGTTAGAACTATTTTTTAAGTATTGAAATTATTAAAACTTATTATAATGCTTCGAAAATTCTAATATGGTTTCGCGAATTGTAGAAATCGTAATACTGAGCCTGCAATAACTTTTACACTTTTGGTTTTTGTCAATTTTGTTTTTATAATTAAATATTCATCAGCATGAAATTTCGTAATAAATTTTAAGACCAACCAACTTAAACAACTGTTATCGTTAAAAAATACCTAAAATTCGCTTCAAAAATAAGTAAATTATAAATATATTTGTGTAATATTTTTACATTATGACAAAAGTTTTCGACGATACCCAAATTGCATTTTCTTTAAAATCAGATACTGAGCTTGACAGGGCATATTTTTTGTTTAAATTGATTGCAAATCAGCCTCTTGTGCGCATTGGCACGGCAGTTACCAATTTTGCTATAAAAGCACATTTGCCAGTAGAAGGGCTGATTCGTGCTACAGTTTTTGACCATTTTTGTGGCGGCGTTTCGGAAGACGACTGCATTCCAGTAATCGATAAAATGTATACCAAGGGTGTTTCATCGGTATTGGATTATTCAGTTGAAGGCAAAGAAGATGAATCGCATTTTGACGAAGCCTTGCAAAAAATTATAAAAATTATTGATTTTGCAAAAGAAAAAAAATCAATTCCATTTGCTGTTTTTAAGCCAACAGGTTTTGGGCGTTTTGAATTGTATGAAAAAATTGGTGCAAATACCGAGTTGAATATTGATGAAAAAGCAGAATGGAGCAGGGTAGAGGCGCGCTTTGATAGCGCTTGCAAACGTGCTTTTGAGAATGACATTTTTTTGCTTATTGATGGCGAAGAATCTTGGATGCAGTACGCTGCCGACAAACTTGTTGAACGCATGATGATGCTATATAACAAAGAGAAAGCGATTGTTTTCAACACTTTGCAAATGTATCGTTGGGACAGAATGGACTATTTGCAGAAATTACACGAAAAATCTAAAGTAGATGGTTTTTTTGTTGGAATGAAAATTGTTCGTGGAGCGTATATGGAAAAAGAAATCACAAGAGCCGAAGAACAAAATTATCCATCGCCAATTTGTGAAAGCAAAGAGGCAACTGACCAAAATTTTGATGATGCCATTTCGTTTATGATGCAGAATCTTAGCACAATGTCAATATTCGCAGGAACACACAACGAAATGTCCAGCTATAAATTACTGGAATTGCAGAATAACATGAATATAGCAAAAACAGACAATCGAATTTGGTTCGGTCAGCTGTATGGAATGTCGGATAATATTAGTTTTAATTTAGCAGAAAATGGTTATAATGTAGCGAAATATTTGCCTTTTGGACCCGTTCGCGACGTGATGCCATATTTAATTCGTCGTGCTGAAGAGAATACCTCCGTGGCTGGTCAAACGAATCGGGAATTAAATTTATTAAAAATTGAGCGAAAAAGAAGGAAAAATAATTCATAAAAAAAGCCTACATTAAGTAGGCCTTTTTTTGAAATATTTTTTAATGAATCAAAAGTTTTTCAGTGTATTGTTGCTGACCATTAACAATGCTTATCATGTAAAGACCTTTTTGGCAGTTAGACAAGTCTATTTTAGTTTCGGTTGTATTAAAAGAAGTTTTTAAAATGCTTCTTCCTTGAATATCTGTGATATATACGAAAGACTCCTCACTATTCTGATTATTTTTTGAAATATTAATAATTCCATTTGTCGGATTTGGATATATTTTTACGGTATTTCTTGAAAAATCACTATTTGAAAGTGACGATGAAGCTAAGTTACAAATACTGAGCGACGCACTAATCACTGTTCCGCCATCACCATCATACGGATCCAGTACTCTTATTTTCCAAATGCCATTTGCCAAAGCGCCATTAAAACTACTAAGTTGCCCTACTGCTACTATAGTTCCAGTGATAGATGGAGGCGCTTCGTTGCATTCCACAGGCGAACCAGCGTCGTCAAATGTTGCATCTATATCATTGAATTCTCCACAAGTTTCTTTAGTCAAGAAAACAACGGGACTACCAATCTCATCTGGACCTATCAACGATATTGTCATATCCTGAACATACGTATGATTTAGTTTTAAAGTAACATTAATGTCTCCAATTTTTAGATTTCCTGTTACTGGTATTGGAATAATTGCAAGTCCATCTGGCGTCGTAGTGATCACATTATTTGTAAAATCGGTTGCTGAAAAAATATTACCACATTGCAATATTCCAGTTGTAAAAGTTCTTGTTACAGCATTTACATTTAAGCCAGCCGCACATCTATTCACGGGAATTACTCTAAAATAATACGTTGTATTTTCATTTAAAACGTTTGTAATTAAAGAATTATCTACAATATTATTATACGAATTAACAATAGTTGAAAAATTGCTATTTAAAGAAATATCTACCTTATATGATTCTGCATTCACGTCCTTATTCCACTTAATTGTTGTCAGTGTTGCAGCATCGTTTGTATTATTTATGGGTGCAATAACTGCGGTTGGCTGAAAAATTGCGCTATAAATTTGTAACGTTTTAAACCTTGTTTCGCTTTCACTGCCATTATTCCCAACAATTCCAATCGTATATATTCCAGGTTGAACATTATTTAAATTCGAGATTGTTACATTTACTAAACCATCTGCACTTAACGAGTCATTACTAAAATTAGCAGTGGCGCCCGTCGGCAATCCTGTTGCAGTAAAATTTGTTGTTCCATTACCGGTTTGCTTATAATTAAATCCATATAATGCACTTTGGTTTCCACAAACAATAATGTCATCTGATGTTAGTTCATTTAATGCGAAACTGGAATTTATACCGGTTACAACAACAGAAAATTTTTGATTGTTCCCAACAATTTGTCCTTTGTGAGTAACAGTTATTGTGTAATCCCCCGCAGTTGGCGTATCAATTTTTACATTTTCTACATTATCAACATTGTTATCACCGGTTCTAGTGGCTTCCGCCGAAGCATCACTTGCAAGTCTCCAAGGATAAAAAATGTTTCCATTTTTAGTAATTCTAATGTCTAAATCGTTAACTAAAGCTGGAGTTGAATTATTAACAACTGTTGTGTTAATATTTGCTTCACCAGGAACATCGGTCCAAGTTATTGAAGCAATCAATGGTGCTGTTCCTAACGATTTAACATTTAAAGTATACGTTAAATTTTGACGCATGGTTTCTTCTGAAATCCACGACTGTAGTCCATTACTGGAAATGGTTTCAACACACTTTTTTGCATTTAGTAACCCCCATCCAAATATTGCGTCTGGACCAACATTACCAGCATCGTCCGCCGTATGAGTTGCAAGACCTTTCAATGTGGCAGCTTTCATAAAATTATTATTAACATTTTTGTAATGCTGCTGAACTAAAAGTAATGTGCCTGTTACATTTGGAGAAGCCATTGATGTTCCTGTAAGCGTCGTAGTGGCAGTGTTGGAGCCATTTGAAGCCGAGAGTAAACCAGTTCCATTTCCTGTAATATCTGGTTTAATTCTACCATCATCTGCTGGACCTTGACTACTACTTCCGTTTATTTCTACAGCATCTGTAATATTTCCAGCAGCATCAACCGACACATCTTGTGCGTTGGCAATTGTTAGCACATTTTTTGCTAATTTATTGCCTATTAACTTATCATAACCTGCAGTTGTTGGTTCTGTATTATTTTCGAAACCACTATTGCCTGCTGATGTAACCATTAAATAATATGGAGATAAATATGCAATTTCATCCCATACTTTAGCTTCTTGGATATAAGATCCAACCAGCCAGGCAGGTTGTTTTACATTTGTAGTGCTTGAAAGAGGAATGCCATAAGAATGGTTCGATAATAGCATACCATCTAAAACTTCACCTAAAACTTCGGACTCGTCGCTTCCCCAGTTAAAAGTTTTTGCAGTTGCTTCAAAAGCCATCCCTTTTGTAGATGGTGATGCATTTGAAGCTATTACTGTACCTGTAACATGTGTTGCATGTTGGCTAAAAGTAGTAGTTGTATTATCGTCCACCGTCGAAACTCTGTTCGAAAACAGATTATGGGTCAATCGCACACGACCACCGTCCCAAACTCTAGCAACCATCCCCTGCCCGTTAAGATTTAGTCCCATTCCTCCACCATTATGTAGTTGATTGGCACGAGTTGCTTTTGCTGCATTTGCATTATCAGTAGCATAGTAAATTGGTTGCCCATCAAGCCCTACTTTCATCAACTCCTCCATTTTCCCGTCGGGGGTTGTGATGATTACTGGCCAATTATAAATTTTAGCAAGTCGTAATGCATTTTCTTTATCTTTTAGAGCTTTCTGTTTCAATTGCTTCTGAAAAGATACTATTCTTTCTATATTATATTCGGATGTAATTTTTTTTACATCATATTTATTTTGTGCCAAACAAGTGAAAACTGTAAAACAAAATAAAAGAATTGTGGTATTTTTTTTCATCAAAGTTTATTTTTTCACAAATCTAAGTAAATTCTATTTTTATTAATAAAAATTAACATCTTATTTATAAAAAAAAACACCTCAATATTTTGAAGTGTTTTTGTGGGGAGAGCAGGATTCGAACCTGCGAAGTTTGCACAGCAGATTTACAGTCTGCCCTCGTTGGCCGCTTGAGTATCTCCCCCGTTTTTAACTGCCTGCAAATATAGGAACCTTTTTTATTTGAACAATAATTTTTTTACAAATAAACTTTTTATTTTTTTTGCTACTAAGAGGCATAAATACTAATGACATTTTCAAATATGGTCTGTAAAATTTAAGAAAAAAAAATCTCAATTTCTTGAGATTTTAAATTTTTTATACTTCTTCAACTTTTTTATTTCCTTTTACAACAAGTCTAAATCCTTCACCGTGAATGTTTAGAATTTCAACTTCATCATCCAATTTTAGATATTTTCGAAGTTTTGCAATGTAAACATCCATACTTCTTGAGGTAAAATAGTTATCGTCTCTCCAAATTTTGGTTAACGCTAATTCTCTTGGCATCAAATCATTTTCATAAATCGCCAATATTTTCAAAAGTTCATTTTCCTTTGGCGATAATTTGATAGGTTCATCTTTCTTGTAAGTTAAAAATCGAAGTTTTGAATTCAAATGAAAATTACCAATTTGAAATTCAAATTGATTGGCATCGGATTTTACGTCAGATGATTTTCTTTGAATAATAGCTCTAATTTTCATTAACAAAACTTCAGAATCAAACGGCTTATTCAAATAGTCATCTGCTCCAACTTTATATCCTTTCAAAACATCTTCTTTCATTGACTTGGCTGTCAGAAAAATTAGCGGTATATCTTTGTTCTTTTCTCTGATTTCTTTTGCTAAAGTATAGCCGTCTTTATATGGCATCATGACGTCCAAAATACATAAATCAAAACTTTCTTTTTTGAATTTTTCAAAGCCTTCCATACCATTTTTTGCAAGCACAACATCAAAGTCATTAAGCATCAAATAGTCTTTTAGTATGGCTCCAAAATTCGGATCATCTTCAACTAATAATATTTTTTTGTTTTCTGTTTCCATTTTTTTAAATGTATTTAGTTAATAATTGGTAGTTTAATAATAAAAGTGCTTCCACGACCTTTTTCGCTTTCAACACTAATTTGTCCGCTGTGATCTTCGACTATTTTTTTTACATAAGAAAGTCCCAGTCCATGTCCTTTTACATTATGTAAATCGCCGGTGTGTTCGCGGTAAAATTTTTCAAAAATTCTTTTTTGAGCTATTTTGCTCATTCCATTGCCTGCATCCTTAATTTTAATTATGATAAAGTCCTTAATGTTTTCAGATGAAATTGTAATTTCTGGTTCGTTTGTAGAATATTTTATTGCGTTATCTAAAATATTTACAATTACGTTTGTAAAATGCACATCATTCAACAAAACAGTTGTTCGTGTTGCATTTAATTGCTCGGTGATTTTACCATTTCTATCCTCAATAATTAAATGTACGTGCTCTACCGCATCTTGGATTATTTCGTGGATATTATTATTTTCTTTTTCGATGTCTAATTCTCTTTTTTCAAGCTTTGATATGCGAAGTACGTTTTCCACTTGCGCGTGCATTCGCTTATTTTCATCACGAATCATTTGCAAATAGCGCGTTCTTTTTTCTAAATCATCAATGACTTTTGGATTTTTTATGGCGTCAAGTGCAAGGTTTATTGTAGCAATCGGCGTTTTAAATTCATGGGTCATATTATTTATAAAATCTGTTTTTATTTCTGAAATCTGTCGTTGTTTTAAAACTTGATTCAGCGCACTTGCATATGCAATGATGATGATTAAAGTGAAAACAATGGATAAAATTGTTATCGTTACTAATTCTGAAAACAAAAATTTCTTCTTTTCGGGAAAACTTATTAATAATTGATATTTACTTTTTCCTTCATTATCTGCAAAAACTGCTGTTGAAAAAGCTTCATTTTTATCAAATTTAAAATTTTCGGACTTTATTTTTGTCGCCATTCCATTGCTAAATACACCGAACTCAAATGGCGTTTCAACATCAGCTTGTTTCAATTCTTTCTTTAAAAGCAATTGAAGCTTTTCGTTTGAAACTCTTTCATCTAAAGATTTATTTTCAATAATATCTCTAAAATAAATTTCGAAATTAGCTTTATCTAACAAAGCAATATTTCCTGTTTTACGAATTGTAACGTCTGGTTTTATATTATTTGAAATTTGTGCCTTATCTATTGAACCACTATTGTAAATTTCTGTTTTTCGATTCATCGTCAAATTTTTCGCAGTGACAGAATCTCTTTTTTTACCGAACAAAGATAAATTTACATTATAATCCTCTGAAATTAAACTGTTTGAATAAATAATTGTTTCGTTTGTAATCCTATTATTCTGTACCAAAACAAATTCTACCAATTGACTTTTTTGCGGATTTTTTCCGATACTATCTTTTAAAATATTGTATTGCCGCAAAAAACCGTCCGTTTCTTGTTGTTTTAGAGTTTCTGCAACATTACCAATAACCTGTTTTACATGATATTTAAATTGTTCGTCATTTTTTTTAAATGAAGTGTTGATCAGATATAATTGTACAAGAATAATTCCAATCAAGGACAAACTCATTAAAAAAACCAAAAACCTAAACAAAAACTTATTCATGAGACAAATTTATGATTTTAACAATTGTTTTTTCAATGCCTTAACCAAAAATTAACATTTATAAATTTATTTTAAATTTTGGAGGCTTTCAAAAATATACTTTACTCGTTTTTCTGTTATTTTTAGTTCAATATTTTCAATCACGTAATCAGCTTTTTCTGCGCGTTGCCAGTCAGACCATTGCATGTCAATTCTTGCTTTTATATCTTTTTCTGTAAGTCCATTTCGATGCATAACTCTCTCAATTCGTGATTTTTCAGGCGCAGAAACAGTTATTGTTTTATAACAAAATATATCACTATTGGTTTCAAATAGAATAGCAGATTCATACAGTACATATTGATGTTTTTTTTGCTTTTCACACCATAGTTCAAAAGATTTTTTTACAGCGGGATGAATGATGTTATTTAACTTTTGTAAATTTAAACTATTGTTAAAAACAAGCGAAGCTAATTTTTTGCGATCAATTTGTTGTGTGGTAAGTATTTTTTCGCCAAACGTAGCGATAATTTGTTCGACTATTTCAGGATATGTGCTGATTCGTAGTGCTTCGTCATCTGCAATAAATATTGGCATACCCATTTTTTCAAACATTGCTGCAACCGTTGTTTTTCCGCTGCCAATTCCACCTGTTAGACCTATTATTTTTGTCATGATGTTTTATTAAAAAACAATTCTGGAAATGCATTTTCTGGTTTTATCTTAAATATAAAAATCTTTATAAATGAATTTAAAAATCCAAAACCGTAGCCGAAAAATTGTATAAAAACTGCGATTATAGACAGAAATCCAACAAAAATGCTTTTATTTACAATTGACGATTGCATAAATATACTGAAATAATATGCTAAAAATAAATATAAATAGATTGGCATTGAAGCAATGAATAGAAATAAAGATAACGTAAAAGTAATTATAAAAAAAGTTGGAAAAAAATAAGTAAGCTTTGCATACTTTGGGTGCCAAGCATTTAAAATGGGACGTGCTTTGCCAAATTTATTTACTTGTGCATAAAATTTTCTCCAATTTATTCTTCTTTTATGATAAACAAATGCATCCGATAATAGCGCCGTTTTAAAACCTAATTTCCATAAGCGAATGCTCAAATCAGGATCTTCTCCAGGGTGTATTTGACCAAATCCACCAGAAATTTCAAATGCTTTTTTTGATAATCCCATATTGAAACTTCTCGGTTCAAAATTTGTAATTTTTTCATTTCCACCACGAATGCCGCCTGTTGTAAGAAAAGATGTCATTGCAAAATTTATAGCTTTTTGAATGTTAGAAAAAGATTTTTGTGCCCCATCAGGTCCGCCGAAACAATCTATATAATTTTCACCTAAATTTTTTGCTACATCTGCAAGATATCCTTTTGGTATCACGCAGTCTGAATCGAAAATTATAAAATAGTCGCCTTTTGCGCGTTGCATACCATAATTTCTTGAAGCTCCTGGTCCAGAATTTTCCTTATAAAAATAACTAATATCTAATAATTGTATGAAACTATTAACTACACTTTTACAATCATTTGTCGAGCCATCTTCAACAATTACAATTTCAAATTGATTTATATAATCTTGTTGTGATAAACTTTCGAGCAATTCCTGAACTTCGATTGGTCGATTATAAACAGGTATAATTATTGAAAAATGCATTAATATTTTTTGATCAAATGTACTGCTATTTTTGATTTATTAAATTTATAGCTATAAAAACAGATGTTATTTTCTAACGATTTGGCAATTCTATAAAATTCCTAATTTTTTTGCAACGGATAATTATTCTCAAGCATTTTAAAATTTAATTTTAATATCTACAGCGTGCAGTTGGAACGTTTCGTCGTTAAATCCCTAAAAATAAAGTATTTGTATTAGTCCGAACGTAACTAAATGCAACAAGCCTTGCTTTATGCTTAACCGCAATTCACCTTTGAAATTTTTAAAATGACCTCAAATAAAAAACGCTCCCAAAGTGGAAGCGTTACTGAATTTAATATTTAATAGTTTTAGTTGTAAACGTTCTCTTTTTTGAAGTGAACGGTTAATAAATAATAAACAACTGCTCTATATTTACTTCGGTTTGATTTACCGTATTTTTCCATAACAGCATCAATTCCAGCATCTAAAGCAACGCTATCTGATAATCCTAATTTTTTAATCAGGAAATTGTTTTTTACGGTGTCTAATTCTGACTGTTGAGATCCTGCAACTGTGGCAGAATCAGCATTGTAGATTGATGGGCCACAACCGATAACTACTTTTGTAAGTAATTCCATGTCTGCGGATACTCCGCATTTTTCTTTCAAGTCCGCAGTGTATACTGCAATAAGGTCGTCTCTTTTGCTCATAATTTTTAGGATTTAATTTTAGTTAATTTTTTCAAATATATGTAATTCTATTTTGATTTTATGTATGTTTTGCTTTAAGTTTTTTTATCGCTTATTAAATGTCGTTTTTATCGCGCATATGCATCACGAAATTTTGAAAATAGTTACACTCAATGGGGCCAATATTAAGGTAGTTGAATTTTCTCTACCGTTCCACATTATTTCTTCAGTTTTTATAGGTTTTGCATTGCCGACGCCACTTCCGCCATATATTTCATCGTCGGAATTGAAAATTTGAGTTAGTTTTCCTTTTTTTGGAACACCAATTCTGTATTCAGCACGAACTATTGGCGTAAAATTACAAACCACAATCAAATCGTTTTTTGAATTTATACCCTTACGGATATATGCCATCACGGCGTTTTGATGGTCAGAATAATTTATCCATTCAAAACCTTCGGGACTAAATTGTTTTTCGTGTAGTGCAGGATACGTTTTGTATAATTTATTTAAATCGGTTATTACTTGCTTAATGCCTTTGTGGTAACCAAATTCTAACAAATGCCAATCCAAACTTCCATCAAATTTCCACTCGGCACTTTGTCCGAACTCGGCACCCATAAACAAAAGTTTGGTTCCAGGATGCGTAAACATATAGCCGTAAAGTAAGCGTAAGTTTGCAAATTTTTGCCACTCGTCGCCAGTCATTCTTCCCAAAATAGATTTTTTGCCATAAACCACCTCATCATGCGAAAGCGGAAGCATAAAATTTTCCGAAAACGCATAAGTCATAGAAAAAGTCAAATCATTTTGATGGTATTTTCGATATACCGATTCCTTCATGAAATATTGAAGCGTGTCATGCATCCATCCCATCATCCATTTCATCCCAAAACCAAGTCCGCCCATTGATGTTGGTCGTGAAACCATCGGAAAGCTCGTGCTTTCTTCAGCAATAGTCTGCACGCCCTCAAAAGTGGAATATACGGCTTCGTTAAAATCTTTCAAGAAACTTATGGTATCTAAATTTTCGCGACCACCAAATTCATTGGCTTCCCATTCGCCATCTTTTCGAGAATAATCTAAATACAACATCGAAGCAACAGCATCAACACGAAGTCCATCAATATGATAATTTTGTAGCCAGAAAATGGCGTTGCTAATCAAAAACGACCGCACTTCATTTCGACCATAATTAAAAACCAAACTTTTCCAATCGGGATGGTAGCCTTTTTTTCTGTCAGGATGTTCAAATAAATTTGATCCATCGAAAAAGCCTAAACCGTGCGCATCATCAGGAAAATGTGAGGGCACCCAATCCAAAATCACGCCAATTCCAGCTTGATGCAAGGCGTCTACAAGCACCATAAAATCTTGTGGTTTTCCAAAGCGTGATGTTGGTGCAAAATATCCAACCAATTGATAGCCCCACGATGGATCATATGGATATTCCATTACCGGCATAAATTCGACATGTGTGAAACCAGTTTCTTTGACATAACGGACCAGTTCGACTGCCAACTCCAAATAGGTCAGAAACTTACCTTCGCCATTGCGTTTCCATGAGCCAAGATGCACTTCATAGACAGAATAGGGTTTGTCCAACCCGTTTTTGTCTTTTCGGGTGTCCATCCATTTTTTGTCTTTCCACGTATAGTCCAAATCCCAAACTACGGATGCCGTGTGCGGTGGATGCTCGCAATATAGCGCAAACGGATCTGCTTTTTCGGTGATAATACCGTTGTTATTGGATTGAATTTTATACTTATAGGTACTTCCTTTTTGCACACCGGGAATAAATCCTTCCCAAATTCCTGAACTGTCCCATCGCACTTGCAGTTGATGTTGCCCCTGTATCCAATAATTAAAATCGCCCACCACAGAAACTGAGCGCGCCGATGGTGCCCATACGGCAAAATAAACGCCTTGAATGCCATCAACTTCTATAAGGTGTGCGCCAAGTTTTTCGTATAATCGAAAATGTTTTCCAGCTTTGAAAAGGTCAATGTCGAAATCTGTAAAAAGTGAATGTTGTTGAATTTGGTTCATTTATGTATGATGTTTTGTATAAAATTCGTTTTTGTTGCAGTTTTTTGTCCGCCCGAGCCTTTCGACTGCGCTCAAGACAGGCTAAAGTCGAGGGATATTATTTGATGAATTTTTCTGATATTCTACACTTTTTTCCTCCGAGCTTAGTGGAGGGGTTTTCATTATTAAAATTGATATTAAATTGTCTATAAGTGTATTTTCTTGCTGTCTGTCCTCCCGAGCGCAGTCGAGGGATTTTATTTATGATTTAATTTTTTTTATGTGGTTAAACTTTTGTCTTCCCGAGCGCAGTCGAGGGATTCTATTTATAATTTGAATTTGTTGCATTTCGACATTCTGCCAATGTTTGTATCATATCAAAATCTCCTTTTATTAATGCTTCTTTTTTTACTTTCGACCATCCTTTCAATTTTTTTTCAAAATAAATGGCTTGAGTAGGTTCCGTGAACTCTTGATAAAAAACCATAGTAACGGGTCTTCTCGAATAAGTATAAGCATTTGGCAATTGTCCATCGTTATGTTCATTTAGTCGTCTATCTAAATCATTGCTTATTCCTACATAAAGTGAATTATCACTGCACCTTAAAATATATACGTAGTAAAATTTCATTATTTTTAAATTTAAAGATCTTCGATATTTTAAACAAAGTAATTTTTTAAATCTGTAAAAAAAAATATTTTCATTAAAACTAATATTTAATGAAGTCCCTCGACTGCGCTCGGGAGGACAATGATAATCGCAAATTTAATTTTTTACAATATAATTATCTATTAGTAAATTGTTTGAAGATTTGTCCTTTGAGTCCTGCTTGACTTTTAATTATGGCAAATTCGCCATAATTAAAATTTGGATTAAACACCGATTCCCAAATCCCCAAATATTCTACTGTATTTCGATTCCGCAACCAATCCGACAGAAAAAATTCGCCATCCTTTGCTTTCAACATATCAGTTATAGAAATAAAATCATCTGCTTGCCCACCAATAATTGTTATCTCTTTTCCTAAAACTTCAATTTTTTTATTTTTTGCCATCTAAAAGTTTTAAATATAATCAAATTCCTACTTCTCAAAAGCCAACAAACTCGAAATTCCCGTCAACGGAATCACAGCCCAACGAGGGCGCGAATTCAGCTCATATCCAAGCTCATAAACTGCTTTTTCTAACAAGCAATATTTCAGCAGAAAGTCAATTTCTTTTTTGTAACCTATATTAAGGTTGCCCGCTTGCGCCACTTCCGTGTATGTATTTAGGAAAACGCCCACAAAATATTTAAACAAAATCTCGCCCGCCCCAAAAAGTTCTTCCAACTCGTATGGATATTTATCTTTATTGTTAAAAATCGTAGCATAAATAGCATAGTGAAACGACCTAAACATACCCGCAACATCCTTTAGCGGTGGTTGTTTCACTTTTCGGTCGCGAATCGTACTTTCGGGTTCACCCTCAAAATCCAACAACCAAAAATCATCACCACTCACCAAAACTTGTCCCAAATGATAGTCGCCGTGAATCCGGATGCGCTCTGATTTCATTTTTGTCCAATCAAAATCCAAGAAAATTTTCCGAATTTCGGTTTTATTATCCAAAAATTGATTGGCCAATTCCAAAGTTAATCCATCAAGTTTATGCAAATTATTTTCAAGAATGTTCAGTCGGTTTTGAAACTGATACGTCAGTCGGTTTTTCAACCAAACGGTGTAGTCGCCGTTGTACGTCGTTGGCGTAAAAGCCGTATCGTGAATGTCACTTCCGAGCGCAATGTGCATTTCTGCCGTTCGCGTTGCCAGCGTGTGAATGCGCATAAAAATACTCAATCCAGCCCAATCTATAATTTCATGCGGAACTTCATTGATTTTCAGACGTTTAAAAAGTTCCACATCAGGTAATTTTTTGACTTGAATTTTCTTGGTTTTCAAATTGTCAAAAATTCTATCTGTCTCCTCCAACATAAATTGCCATGCATCACCTTGGTTTGGTACCAATTCTTGCATCAGTCCAAGGGTGATTTTCCCTTCCGACAATTCCACCGAAATGCTTCCCGTGTAGGCAGGCGACGATTTAAAATCCATTCGCTCGGTCAAAAACCTACTAATTTCATAATCAGGGTTTGTACTAATATAAATTCGTCTAAAAATTTTCAGAACCAACGTATTGTTATAAATTATCGATGTGTTGCTCTGCTCGACACCCATAAATTTAGACGAAATATATTCTTTATCGACCAATTTTTCGCCCTTGTG
>JAYWGW010000008.1:0-43368 GCA_043778045.1 Bacteroidota bacterium
AAACCCATAAACTTTAATCTTGCTTGCCTTAAAACTCTTAGGAAACGTAACCGTTATTTGTCCCTGCGTGCCATTTGCAATTTCGGTTTGGTTTTTAAAAAAGGTTAGTTCGCCATCGTACAGGCGGTATGCCCATTTTATGGCTAATAAATAAAATTCTGCCACGGGTTGGTTGGGTGTGGCTTTAAAAGTGTATTGTTCGCCCAGTTTTATTTGGGTTCCTACATTGCCTTCTGCGTCAAAAGGACCTTCAATTTTGGTTACTTTTTTGTCTTTTGTAAAATCGCCAAGAATCATAGTGGTGGTAGTTAGCAAATCGTCAATAGGCAAATAAGTTTGCTGGCTATTGCTAAACTCAAACTCTTGCTTGCGCGCCAAAATAATTTCATCTGCCTTAAAATCATAGACGTAAGCTTTTACCCACAAGTCTGTGCTGGGTTGCAAACCAGGTAAAATTGGGATTGTTGGTGCTTTGCGAGGCAAAAATATTTTTTGGGTGTTGCCAGTTACCATATAGGTTTTATTTGCTATTTGTAAGACTATTCGATGGCGTGTCTTGTCAAAATTATTACTATTTATTGTAATTTCAAAATTTTCTTTATCTGAAAAAGAAAGTGGTTGAAATTTTATATTATTTATAATGGGTGTCTTCATTTTTTTTTTACAATTTTAGTTCATTAACAGGGAACAATTGCACAAGGGGAATTTTATAGTCTTTAAAATGTTGCAAATAATCTGCGGTTGTTATCTTTAAATCTATATGATAATTTTGGTCTATTGTCCAAATATTGGTGTTGATAATCGGAAAAGCACATAGTACAATAATGTCCCAGTCTTTGCCTTCTAATTGTTGCCAATCGGCAATTGGTGTTCTCGCTCTACTGCCATATAAGTAAATCTGTTTTATAGGCGTAATAACTTCAATTTTTTGTTTCAATTCAATAAAGATATATGGCAACACCTGCTGGTGCTGCCATATTCTTTCCATTTTTACTTGGCTCATACCAAAAATCTTGATATGGGAAACAGGTTTACTGCATTTTGAAGATCTAAATTTGCGCCATTATTGTCCACAATCCTATTATTGTAGTTTTCATGTTTCGCAATTTTGACAATATCATCTTCAAATGTTATTTGAATGAAGTCAAATCGTGGATCATTGCCTGGTTTTCTGAAACTAAATTCAGTTGTTTTTGACGTATCTATCGCAAACGTTAGTCCATCTGTAGAACCATTATCATCAATATGCACGCGAGCTTTCACCTTTGTAAGTGCCGATATTTGTGAGGCAAGTTCTTCAAAAATTACGATAGAAGGCGTGTTTGAAGTCCACATTGCATCCCGATTGATTGAAATTACTTTTCCCATACATTCATAAATGCGAGGAAAATCACCACGATTGTCCAATGTTCCTATTGTCAAATCGCTACCGTTATCCATTTTTTGAAATGTAAATTCAATCAGCGTAGCATTCGATTCTGAATTCATTTGCGCATAAGAGATTTGAAAATTTCCCTGAGCTGGCACCTCGTTTGGAAATTCAAAATCGCTTGTATCGGAATTGTAAGGTAAGGCTTTCTCTACTTTCAATCCAATGCTGTCGGCTTGCAAAATAGTCATAGCTTTTGGCACTCGGCTTGGCCATGCTTTGCCTTCTTTCAGACCAACGGGTTGCGCCAGCTCGTCAACAATTGCCATAAACAAATCGTCTTCTATCAGTGGTATTTCGCCACCGTTCCAAATTTGACCTGTTTGCAAATACCAGCCCACCGCTTTCTCAAAACCAGGGTTTACGGTCACGACCACTCGCGCCATGCCAGCCTGCAAAAAGTTGCGAAACAGCGCATCGTTGTTGTCGGTTTGGTAAGCTACGGCCCAATTGTCTCGATTGCCCCAATAGAACGGGTAAAAGTTATAGGACATGATGTTCCACTCAAAAGCTTGTTCTAAAAATTTTGCCAAAGCCGCATAGTCATCAAGTTGCTTTGTAGGTAGAATTTCATAAGTACCAAAAGTGTTGTTTTGGTTACTAAAATCTTTTCCGTAGGTTTGTGTTGCATTTTGTTTTTGGTCTATGAGGTACGAAATGCAATTTTTGCGCAAAATCAAATTTTCTGTCTGACGATAAAATGCAGGATTTTCTGTTGCAATTCGTGCGCCTTTCGCGAGTTCGGCCGATAGTTTATTGTTATATTCAACAAGTTGCTTTTCATAAGCATCAATAATGGTTTTGAAAGTTGTTTGTTGCCATTGGTTATAGCTTTCAGCCGTTCGCTGGCATTCGATTGTGAAATTCACGCTTGAAGCCAAGTAGCCTAACTGACAATAAGAAACTGGTATTTTTTCTCTAAATTTAGCAATAAATTGTAAAGCACTATTTACTTCAACATTGCCTGCTAACATTTTTGCAGGCGAAATTCCACCATCGTCCGTTCGGACGGCAATAGCAGCTGCTCGAAAAGTTTCATATCCAGTTGGAATTTCAAGTTCAATGGATTCAGCAGCGCGCTCATAAAAATTAGTTTGAATTTCTGTAGCTTTGTAAAAAAATGTAGTACCTATTGTTATTTTTTCGTCAGGTTCTGCCTCAAGTTTTACATTAAAAATGCTTCCCCAATGTATCGCACTTGTTTTGCTAACTGACGAAGCGTTTTTTAAACTTTTTTGTTCATCAAGTGGTGTTCCATTCAAATCTACATACAACCTTGGATCTTGTGGTCTGATAAGCAATTCGCCCGTAGCAGTTTTTTGACGCATTCCAAAAAGGTGCAAACGTGCCGGTTCAGGTATCATAAACTCAAACATCATGCGCTTGCCATAATTAAACATTTGGTTTTTATAAACTTTATCTACAAAACGATACACACCAACAATGTGTCTGTCGCCCTTTCGGTTGTCAAACTCATGAATGTTTTGCTCCTCAAACGATTCAACCATTTTTGTGGTGCGCTCTTTCTGAACTTTGCTCGTAAGTCTGTCTGTGGCTTTTGATGTGATTTCTTGCGCTTGTGTGATGGCTTGTTTATTACTTTCGTCCTTTGCTGTATGTGTTGCCATGGTGCCCGCAACGCCAACACTCACGCCATATCCACTGTAAGTTGCATTGGCGCCTGCCGCCATGTCTTTGCTTTCTTGCAAAACTTGCGACACTTCGTTTTGCATTTCAAAACGTTTGGTGCTGGCAGTGTCCGAAATTTGTTCTTTTTCAGTATTGACTATTTCACTTTCAAAGATTTCGTTGATGGTAGCTTTTTTGGTGGATTTCTCGCGTCGTTCGCGCGCCATGATGTTCTCTATATGCGCCACTTCACCCTCAACATAGCCATGTAGGGTTTGATCGATTTTTTTGTAATCGGCAATGCCGAGTTGCTTTACACCAAAACCACTTGGAATAAATCTGTTGTTAGAAACCGCAGGCGTGGTTGTTGCATTTGCTGTGCTAATTATTTTTTCGTTACAAACAAAGGTGCTCCAAAAATTAATTTTATAAAACAATATACTTGCATTATCAAACTCAAATTCTATCTGAAAATCATAAATACCATTTTGAAACTTCGCAATTGGAAAATTTTTGTCGATAAACAATCCATCTAAAAAAATGATATTACCAGTTCGTTGTGGCACAAAAACACCTGATGAAAACAATTCGTCTACACCGTCAACTTTGTCTGTAAGTGTTGTTGTTACGCGTTTGAGTTGCCAACTGCTGTCCGGCACTTTGATGGTGGCATCAAATTGGACAGATTGCAACCCGTTGCCATTAAAATATGGTTCAGCACAAACTATCGTACTGAAATTAGGTTGTGTATCCGCAATGAAAGCTGGCACCGAAATACCGCCAACGATATAGGTTGCATTTGTTAAATCAAGTGTTGTGTTTTGAACAACTATCTGTTGATTCTGCAAAATGTCGCTGTCAATATCTGCAATAATTTCATCTAAGGTGGTACTGGGTTCAAACCATTCTGGTGGGTCGTTCTCTGAAACCAAACCTTTTAGGTCAACATTATCAAATGTTGTTGATGGTTGTGCAAACTGTTGCAAGGTTTCAAGATTGTTATCCAATACATATTTTCTCAAGAAATTCATATCTGTTTCGTCTCGAAAACTAAATTCAAAAACAGGCAGTTGTGGCATTTGTGGTTCTGGAGGCTGAGTGCATGGATTTTTGGCATCATAAGCAGTACGTGGTCTCTGAATGGAGCAAAATTTTTGTCTTAATTCTTCTTTATCTGCCTCATATTGTCGCAAAACAGGGTCAATATTTTTTAATTTAAATTCATTATATTGTTGCGTGTATTCCGTTTGAAATTCTTTTTGATGCTTTTTTTGTGCTTTTTGCAAAGCGCTCTTTAAATTTTGCAATTTGTTGAGGTTGACATTTGCTTTAGACAAATTTTGAAACTGAAGCATGTCTTGCGGTTTTTGAACAGTGGTGTTGTTGTCGCTTTTTAGTTTTGCTATGTCAGTTGCGCTATCGGTAGTGGTGCTTTCGTCAAACAAAATTGCAGGTAAAACCACTTGCGCCTGAAGCAACAGTTTTGCAGTTGTTTCGCTATTAAGATTAATTTTGTTGCCAACAACGTGTTGCAAAAACAACAGTTGCATGACGGTTTCTTTTTGAGAAAAGTTTGGTTGCAACACCGCATGATAAAAAAGTGTGTTCCACAAAAGGTTTTCGATAAAATTCGCGTCTGCTGGCATTGCATTAATTTTAGACAAAATTTCAGATGCTTTTGCAGTACTTTTATGTCGGGCAAGCCACGTGCTTAGTGCGACAGTTGTGCTTTCTAAATCAGTGTCAAAAGCTGTAAATCCAGCGTTGAGAAGTGTTGTTTTCTCAATAATGGGGGGGGGGTATCAGTCCTTTTTCAGTCTTAAAAAAAGCAGTTAATTTCTGATTTTTACTACCAATTGAAATGGTTGCTTTTACAACATCGGTTAATGTTTGAAGTCCATTTAAAGTAGCTAATGGTTTTACAAATAGCAATTTTTTGTTTTCGTCACTTGGCAATTGTGGGCTGCGCAATGTTTGAAACCGCATGAGCGTGTTTCTGATTTCGTTACTCATTTTTTTTATTTTTTTTCGGTTAATATTGTTACAAATATATATCTTTTTTGATATTTGTACCCCGTAGAATTACCTGTTTTTTAAAAAAAATAATTAAAATTTGAAAGTTCAAAAAAACAATTTACTTTCTCAAAATCACTTCCAATAATAATTTTTTTGCCCGCAAAAGTTTGATCTTAACGTTGTTGAGTGGTTCGTTAATCTTATCCGCAATTTCTTGATACGTCATCTCTTGAAAATATCGCAGTTGAATGACTTCTTGATATATAGGTTTTAGCGTTTTTATGTAAAGTAGCAATTGCGCCAAATTTTGTTCGTGAATAATGGCATCTTCCACGCTTGGTGTGGTGTCAATCACGTTGTATGCTTGCTGATCTTCCGCGTCAGTAATTTCTACAAAAAGCGACGATTTTTTCTTGCGAAGCATATCAATATGGACATTTTTTGCAATAGCAATCAGCCATGTATTAAATTGATATTCAGGATTATATGTGGATATTTTATCAAACGCCTTCACGAAAGTTTCAATCGTGATGTCTTCTGAATCAGTTTCATTTTCAGTGCGTTTGAGCATAAAACCATATACTTCGTTCCAAAAATGATCCAACAGAAATGTGAAGGCCACTTGATCACCTGCTATTGCTTTTGCAATGTTTAAGTTTACTTCCAATAGACAGGTTTTGAAAACAAATTTGTAAAATAAATGTTTAGTTGCGTAAAAATCAGCACGATTTCTAAAATTGGAAACCAATACATCACATCTTTTTCTATCAATTTTCCTGCCGAAAATCCGAGTGAAAGCCACGCAAACACATATCTGAAACCAATTAGGCCTAAAACTATTTCCCATTCAAATTGAAAAATTAGTAGAAATATTGGCAAAATAAGAAATAAAATCTGCGAAAAATAAAATACGGCAAGTTGCGTTTTGTCAAAAAATTTATAATATTTTGCTGTTGCAACATGTCTTCTTTTTTGGGCAAACCATGCTTTATAAGTTGTTTTAGGTTCAGAATATGTGAATGAATTTTCGCTGAAACAAATGGCAGTATTGTGTTTTGTTGCCACTTCATTTACAAATAAATCGTCGTCGCCAGAGCGAATTTTTATATGTTTCACAAAACCATCTGCGCTAAAAAATTCAGCTTTCTGATAACCTAAATTTCTGCCAACGCCCATATATGGTTTGCCGATTTTCGCCCAAGAAAAATATTGTGTTGCCGTTAAAAGCGTTTCAAATCGAATTAATTTATTCAGAAAATTACTTTCAATTTTTTCATAAGCACCATAGCCAAGCACAATGGATTTTTCGTCCGTAAAATAACTACTCATTTCTGAAATCCAGTTGTTTGATGCTGGATAGCAATCTGCATCTATAAAAAGTAAATTTGGTTTTGTTGCGGCCTTGATTCCCAGCGTTAATGCAAATTTTTTGTTGCCCCAAAACGCTTCGTTGTTTTCAACTTTTACGAGTTTTACATTTTCATATTCTTTTTCAAAAGCTTCAAAAACTTCAAGTGTTTCATCTCTTGAGGCATCGTCAATCAAAACAATTTCAAAATCGGGATAGTTTTGCTTAGCTAAAAGTGGAATGTATTTTTTAACGTTTTCTTCTTCGTTTTTTGCACATACGATAACCGAAATAGGAATTTTTTTGAAATTATTGTTTTCAACTGTTTTTGCAAAAGAAAAACGCCCAAAGATGACCACATAATAAATAAATTGAATAACAACAACGCCAATAAAAGCAATAAAAAGGGTAAGTGACATGCAATAGCTTTTGATTTATTTTGGGCGAAGGTACAAAAAGTTAAATTTTATATATGGTCTAAGCACACAATTTACAATAATAGCAATAGTGAAATAGTATTTTCGTAAATATTATTAAATAGCGCTAACTTATGTGTAAATAAATTTAAATTTCTTCAATTACATTTTTAGTAAATTACCACCAAATTTATTAAGAAAATTAAGCAAGTAACGACTTAATGAACTTAATTTTCTTAATGGTTGATTTTCATGTTAAAGTTTGTTGTAGTTTACAGAGGTGCCAATATTTCATTAACTCAATTGCAATAGAATGTGAACTATCGTGGGCATTTTTTCATTTCGATTGCTACTTCAATATTATGAGTAATATTGGTTTTTTCGAGTTCAGAAATAATGTTATTATAGTTTTTCTCATCGCGATTTTGCGACATTTTTTTGGTGGCTTGAATTTCTGTAATTAAAATCTCAAAACCTAAAATCCCTCGCGCCTGACGCATTGTTTTTTTAGATAAATCTGAAATAGCAATCGGATTTTCAGATGCCAATTCATATTTATCAACCAATCTTTCCAAAGTTTTGACGGTTTGCTCATGGTTCAAAAGTTGAATTTTCCCATATACATGAACGGCAATATAGTTCCACGTTGGCACATTTTCATGGTCATACCAAGAGGAAGAAATGTAGCTGTGCGGGCCGTTAAAAATACAAAGCACTTCATCACCATTTTGCAAACTTTTCGATTGCGGATTTTCTAAGGCAATATGTCCTTCCAAAATTTGATGTTCATTTCTGTCTTCAAATTCCAATGGAATGTGCGTTCCCCATAGCTTTCCGTTGGTTTGATTGATGATAATTCCAAAACTATTGGCTTTTATAAATGCCTCAATTTCAGATTTATTGTGGTTTTGATATATTTCTGGGGTAAACATAAGATTAGTTAGATTATTAGATCATTAGACAATTAGATTGTTGGATAGTTTGGAAGTAAATTTGTCAAAATTAAATGTTGATTATTGATTCATTAATTTAAATTTTTACATTTTACATTATACATTTCACATTACTTCGTACAAATTTCTCTTAAACAACATTCACTTCGGCTTCAATCCAAATGCCAAACATTTCAAAAACAGTACTTTGAATATCTTTAGAAACGGCTAAAATTTCTTGTCCTGTCGCGGTTCCATAATTCACCAAAACCAACGCTTGATTTTTGTGAACACCAGCATCGCCAAAGCGTTTGCCTTTAAAGCCTGCTTGTTCAATCAACCAGCCAGCGGGAACTTTCACTTGTGTGTCTGATAATTTGTACGATTTGATGTCGGGAAATTTTTGTTTGGCAATCTCAAAAGCTTCGGTTGAAATAATTGGGTTTTTGAAAAAACTACCGCTGTTTCCCAATTCTTTTGGGTCGGGTAATTTGCTTTTTCTGATGGCAATAACAGCATCGGAAACTTGTCGAATAGTCGGATTTTCAATATGATTTTTTTCCAATTCAGCCATAATATCGCCATACGCAATATGAATTTTATGATGTTTTTTGGTCAGTCGGAAATCCACGGAAGTGATAATATATTGATCTTTTACCTCGTTTTTAAAAATGCTTTCGCGATATCCGAATTGGCAGTCGGCGTTGCTAAAAATTTTATGTTCTTGCGTTTCGATGTTGATGGCATCGCAACGCACCATGCTGTCTTTTATTTCAACGCCATAAGCGCCAATGTTTTGAACTGGCGTTGTGCCCACATTTCCTGGAATAAGCGACATATTTTCCAATCCGCCAAAATCATTTTCAATGCAAAAAAGCACAAATTCGTGCCAGTTTTCTCCTGCATTGCAACGCACAACAACATTATCTTCGGTTTCTGAAACAATGCTTATTCCTCTTATATCGATGTGAAGCACAAGCGCATCAATGTTTTGAGTCAGCAACATGTTGGATCCGCCTCCAAGAATAAATTTTTTTTCGGAAACATTGTCTCTCAAAACATTAGCAAGGTCATTTATGTTTGTAATATGCACATATTTTTTTGCAAAAGCCTGAATGCCAAAGCTATTATATTGTTTTAAATCGAAATTTGATAAAATGTTCATTGTTTCTGTGAATGTAAAAAGCGAAATGTTAATCTTTTCTACAAAACTATAGAAAAAACTAACATTTCAAATGTTATATGTTGCTAAAATATTAATTTCCGCTCACGCTTCCGCCTGAACTTTCATCTTTTTTTATTGTTTTTGGATTGTTTGAAAATCGGATTGAACTGCCACTACTTGCCTTCGCATCCAATGAAACGATTGCAGAAACTTTTGTGTTGCTTCCGCTACTTGCCTGCGCATGAACGTCGTTTGCTAAAAGTTTTTTGGCATCAATTGTGCTTCCGCTGCTGGTGGAAGTGTCTAATTTTAGTGCTTTTCCGCTTGCATTGATGGTGCTTCCGCTTGACGATTCCAAAGTCATATTATCGGCTTCTACTTCCACGTCAATAGAGCTTCCACTTGAAGATTTGATGTTTAAATTCGTTGAAGACAAAACAGTTTTGCTGTCAATTTCAGAACCGCTACTGGCTTGTAGTGAACTAATTGTGGGTAGGCTTACACTCACTTTTGGCGAACCTGTAATGTTGTAATTTTCTTTTGAAGAAATTTTCAATACACCATTTTCAATAGTTGTAAGAATCAATTTTTGAATGTTATCATCAACTTCTACTGCAATGCTTTGATTCCCAGCTTGCGAAACTTCTAAGCTAATGCCTTGTTGCACTTCAATTTTGTCAAATTTTTCAGATGATGATCGCGTTTCGGTTGTGCGATTTCCACTTCCTTTTTCGCCATCGCCAAGGTCAAAATTGGTTTTGCAGGAGCCAAAAAGAAGGATGCAAAACGTGATGATAATAAATTTTGTCAGAAAAATAATTAATTTGATCATGATTATTTGGTTTTAGTGATGATTCCGTTTTCGTTTATTTCTAATTTTGTTGACTTGGTGGTTGTTTCGCTTCGCAAAATTTCTTTGCCGTTCACTTTAACTGATACTGTTTTTGGTTCGGTCGCTTCGAAAGCTTCGACAGCTTCAATTGAATCAACAGCCTCCATTGTTTCAGTAGCTTCAACTGCTTGACCATATCCTACATCATCATATTCATCTTCATCTGGCGGACAATTGAGACATATCACCTTATTTTTTTCTACCTTATAGATATAGTCATCTGAACTGTAGTGCAAATTAAAATATTCATCGCTGGAACGATCATAGTCTTGAACAGATTTATCTAATTTAAAGTACGTTCCTTTTGGCAGATATAGTTTGATATTTACTTCTTGGTCACGGTATTTATTTTTTAAATCCGTTGTCAAATAATTATCAAATATAAGACTATTTCCCTGATTTTTATAATTATAAACAATTTTTGAAGCCTTTTCTCTGGCGTCGTTCATGTTGCGACCTCGGGCTTGCTTTTCAATTTCAAGATATGCAAATTTACTTTCGGTTTCGAGAATTTCAATTTGAACTTCATTACTGTAAATAATGGGATTTTTTAAAGAATCTTCAGTAATCATAAATTCATCTTCATCTGTTGAATTTGTGTAAAAATCGTTGTGAACAAATTTTATTGCTAACGTGTCCTTTTGATTATAACTAATTTTTTGTTTGGTTATAGTCCGACCTTCGACAGAAAAAGCGCTCGCATAGTCAAGTCCAATGGCAATCAAGGCAATTGTTGCCATAATGCAAACCGCTGTTAATGTATATTTCGCAGTGTTTCCGATAGATTTTGTACTCGGAACAAGCATTCTCAAACCTAAAAGAATCAATCCAAAAGAAGGAATTGCAACGGCAAGAAATATAAGTAAGCCAACAATCCACATGGGATAATCCGTAAATCCACCACCAGTCAAAAACGTGTTCCACGGAATGCCGTCAAAAACTACTACGGTACTTGTGGAAAGCAGTCCGATAATCAATGTGATGATAAGTCCTGCGCCACACAAAATCAAAATTATACCAATAAATTTTGCAAACAATCCAATTAACATAATAATGAAATCTCCAAAAGAACTGCCGACTTTGCCAACGTTTGATGAAAATTTATTGTAATCTGCATTTTTTATTTTGTCGGAAACGGTTTCGAAACCATCGCGCACTTGTTTTTCGATGTTTGATAAATTGATAGGTTCGCCACGCATTTCAAGTTTTTCTGACGTTGAAACAGCTTCTGGAATCACAATCCAAAGTATGATGTAGACCAAAAGACCTGTTCCGAAAAATATTGTAAGCAATATTAAAGCCAACCTTAACCACACGGTTTCAATGCCAAAATAGTACCCAAGTCCAGCCAAAACACCACCAATCATTCCATTTTCTCGGTCGCGGAAAAGTTTTTTATTTCCATTATTGTTTTTTTCAAAACTTTTTGAAGAACTGAACGATTTTGGATCACTTTCTTCATTGTCCAAGCGATAGTCTTCGGGTTGTCCCATCACCGCAATAACCTCGTCCAATTCTTGCATCGAAATAACCTGTTTATCCGTCGTATGCTTTCCTGAAATAAGTTCCGCAACACGCATTTCAATGTCTTTGATAATTTCATCTTGACCATTAGAATTATTCAGTGACCGTTTTATGGCTTCAAAATATCTGGTCATTTTTTGGTAGGCATCTTCATCGATGTAAAAGAAAAGCCCGCCTAAATTAATGTTTACTGTCTTGTTCATGATTAGTTTTTTTGATTGGTTATAATGTTGACGGCATCCGAAAGTTCAGTCCAAGTGCCATTTAATTCAGTAAGAAAAGTTTTTCCAATTTCGGTCAAACCATAATATTTTCGTGGTGGTCCAGAAGTGGACTCTTCCCAGCGATAGTTTAGCAATCCGTCGTTTTTTAGTCTTGTCAGAAGCGGATAAACCGTACCTTCTACTACCAATAGTTTTGCCTCTTTGAGCGTTTCCAAGATTTCGGAAGTATATGCTTCTCTTTCTTTTAAAACCGAAAGAATGCAGAATTCCAAAACCCCTTTTCGCATTTGGGCTTTTGTGTTTTCGATGTTCATAATAATGATTTTTTAATTTTTTGTTGCTGATTAAACATAATTTTTTGATTTATTTGATGATTGAAACCCACACTTTGATATACCATGTAATTTCTTATGCAAATATATATTTAAAAACAGTTACCTTGTTTCGCATAGTACCTAATTTTAACAAATATTTAACGTTTGTAGTTTTTATAAATTTATGTTACCTTGCATAAAATTGTAGTAAACATGAGCAATACAGCTTCAAAATTCAATACTTTCCTATTTTTTAAATTACCATCTGCATTTTGGTGTGGCGTTCGTGTAAAATCCATTAATAATAAACAATGTATTGTTTCGGTAAAGCACCGCTGGATCAATCAAAACCCATTTAATTCCATGTATTTTGCCGTTCAAGCCATGGCAGCCGAACTTTCAACAGGTGCACTCTTAATTGACCAAATTAGAAATTCAGGTCAAAATATTTCAATGCTTGTTGCCAACAACAAAGGAAACTTCTCAAAAAAAGCTACTGGCAGAATCAATTTCGTTTGCAACGATGGCGAACAAATTGCAAATGCAATATCACAAACCTTAGCAACAGGTGAAGGGCAGACCTTTTGGATGAAAGCAATCGGAACAAACGAACAAGGCATTCAAGTTTCTGAAATGGATTTTGAATGGAGCATCAGAAAAAAATAGTTTTTGTTGTTAATTAGTGTATTAAGTCACTTAATTATTTCTGATGAAAATTACCAAATTATTCACACATTTTTTTGAAAGTGAAAAATCTGCAGGATTACTTCTCTTAATCTGCACGGTTTTATCCATTGCTTTATCAAATTCCTATTTTGGCGAAAGTTTTCGCGATTTTTGGCATGTTCACCTTCTCGGAAACTCCATCGAATTTTATGTGAACGATGGCTTGATGACAATTTTTTTTCTGATGATAGGCCTTGAACTTGAGCGGGAACTATATGGAGGCGAACTTTCAAACATAAAAGATGCTTTACTGCCCGTTTTTGCTGCCATAGGTGGTATGGTAGTTCCTGCTGGAATCTATCTTTTTTTGAATTATGGAACCCCAGAACAAGCTGGAATCGGCATTCCAATTGCAACTGACATTGCTTTTGCTCTCGGAATTCTCTCTTTACTTGGCAATAGAATTCCGCTTTCCGTGAAAGTGTTGCTCACTGCATTTGCCGTCATTGACGATTTGGGTGCCATCCTGATTATTGCAATTTTTTATACGAAAACTATTTTATGGGCAAATCTAATTTATGCATTTATTATTTTCGGAATTCTTTTGATTTGCAATAGATTAAAAATCAGAAACCTTTTTCCATATTTAATTGGTGGAACTGTCATGTGGTATTTTATGGCAAATTCTGGCGTTCACGCCACCATAACGGGTGTTCTTTTGGCTTTTGCAATTCCATATGGCAATGGCGATGAGAAATCAACGTCGTATATTTTACAGGAATTTTTACACAATCCAGTGGCTTTTTTCATCTTGCCAATATTTGCTTTGTGTAATGCAGCAATTGTTTTTAGTGACGATATTTTAAACACATTAACCGAAAACTACAGTTTGGGAATAGGACTTGGTCTCGCAATTGGAAAGCCAATTGGAATATTTTTCGCAATGTTTTTTGTCGTTTCTATAAAAATATGCAAGCTTCCCGAAGATGTCAATTGGAAGTCAGTTTTAGGAATTAGTTTGCTTGGCGGCATAGGTTTTACAATGTCAATTTTCATCACATTATTGGCGTTTGAAGATAGCACAATCATCAACACCTCAAAATTAATGATTCTCCTTGCTTCTCTTATTTCGGGAATTTTGGGTTTCTTTATCTTAAAAATAAGTACAAAAACAAAAAAAATTTAAATTCAAAAAACAAAGTTTCGTTAAATGTGTCGTGAACCTTTTAATTTGTATCTAACTTTGAAATAAAAAAATGAAAATTTTAATAACTGGCGCCACTGGACTCATCGGAACAGAAATTACCACGCTTTTGTTACAAAAAGGAATTCAAGTCCATTACCTCACGACATCCGCCAAAAAAATTGTGTCCGAGCCTAATTATAAGGGTTTTCTGTGGAACCCAAGCCATGGCACAATTGACGAAAATGCACTAATTGGTGTCGATTCCATCATACATTTGGCCGGTGCAAGCATTGCAAACCGATGGACGGAAAGTTACAAAGAAGAAATTGTTGAAAGTCGCACATTCACTGCTGACTTATTGTTTAATGTCTTGAAAAACAATCCGCATCAAGTCAAGCAACTAGTTTCTGCCTCAGGAACTGCCATTTATCCAAGTAGTTTAACAGAAATATATATTGAAGAAAACACCAAAACTGAAGATGGCTTTTTGTCCAATGTTGTTTTAAAATGGGAAAAAGGTGTGGATAAATTTCAACAACTTGGCATCAATGTTTGCAAACTTAGAACAGGAATAGTGCTATCAAACAAAGGTGGTGCGCTCATAGAAATGGCAAAACCAATCCGATTTGGAGTTGGTTCGCCCATAGGTTCAGGTTTGCAAATGCAATCCTGGATTCACGTGTACGATTTGGCAAATCTCTATTTTTTCGCAGTTGAAAATAATTTAAACGGCGTTTACAATGCTGTGGCTCCAAATCCAATATCCAACAAAACATTAACAAATGCAATTGCAAAACAGCTTCATAAACCTTTGTTTATGCCCAATGTTCCCAAGTTTGTCCTAAAATTGATGTTAGGCGAAATGCACGAAATTTTGCTTTCATCTCAAAACGTCAGCAACAAAAAAATAATGAATGCAGGTTTTCAATTTCAGTTTAAAATTGTTGAAAAAGCGCTGTCAAATATATTTTAAAAAAAAATGCTGTCCCTTGCAAAGACAGCATTTCCTATGTTTGAACTAATAATTTTAAACTTAACTTCTTTTATTTTTCAAAGATATTTAATTTTATAGATAAGGTTCTTAAATTTATATTAAAGTTATCCTTACGTAAAGTTAACAATGTCATTGCGAGGAACGACGCAATCTTTTTCCGCAAAAAAGTCTTGTCCGCCGCAGGCTGATTCCATTTCGATCACGCACGCGGGCTTTACTGCATTAAAATTTTTTAAATCTTTAAATTTTTAAATCTTTAAATTGATGTGGATGTGACATTTTGACAATTCCACACCATTGGCAACAATTTTGATACATTGCTTTCATTATGAAAATAAAAAACCCATTCAAAAACAATTCAAAAATGAATTCAGAAAATAATAATATTGAAACGCCTGAAGTAGAAATTTTAACCGATGGTATTGAAAATGAAGCTACAGAAAATCTGATTGACAATATGCAAAAAGATGGTTCAGTGGAAGCCGAGGCAGTTGAAGTTTCGATTGAAGAAAAACTAACCGCTGATTTGGCTTACGAAAAAGACCGCTACATTCGTCTCTTTGCTGAGTTTGAAAACTATAAACGCAGAACTTCAAAAGAAAGATTAGAGCTTTTCAGAACAGCAAATCAAGAAGTTTTGCAATCTATGCTTCCTGTAATGGACGATTTTGACAGAGCGATTGTTGAAATTTCAAAATCTGACGACGAAGTTTTGCTAAAAGGCGTAACGCTAATTCATGAAAAACTGCAATCAACTTTATTTTCAAAAGGTTTAGAAGAAGTAGCCATAAAAGCTGGCGATATTTTTGATGCAGATTTTGCTGAAGCCATCACTCAAATTCCATCGCCATCTCCTAATTTTAAAGGTAAAATTGTTGATGTTATTGAAAAAGGCTACAAACTTGGTGACAAAATCATTCGTTTTCCAAAAGTGGTCATTGGCAACTAAAACAAAATTTGAATCATAATTTTATTTCAAAATTTGTTTCACAAAACCATTCCTCATGAAAAAAGATTTCTACGAAATATTAGGTGTATCAAAAAATTCTGATGCAGCCGAAATAAAAAAAGCTTATCGAAAGAAAGCAATTGAATTTCATCCAGACAAAAATCCAGATGACAAAGCGGCAGAAGAAAAGTTTAAAACTGCTGCTGAAGCATATGAAATTCTGAGCGACCCACAAAAGAAAGCAAAATACGACCAATATGGGCACCAAGCCTTTGAAGGTGGCGGCGGCGGATATGGTGGCGGCGGTTTTGGTGGTATGAACATGGAAGATATTTTCAGTCAGTTCGGTGATATTTTTGGCGGTGGTGGCGGCGGTTTTAGCGGTGGCGGACAACGTCGCGTCAAAGGCAGTAACCTTCGCATCAAAGTTAAACTTACGCTGGAAGAAATTGCGAATGGTGTTGAGAAAAAAGTCAAAGTCAAACGTAAAGTTCAAGCATCTGGTGTTTCATACAAAACTTGTGCTACCTGTAATGGACAAGGACAAGTGATGCGCGTCACAAATACCATTTTAGGCAGAATGCAATCTGCATCTACTTGTCCAGCATGTGGTGGATCAGGTCAAATTTTAGACAGAAAACCTGCAGATGCTGATAGTCAAGGAATGGTTTTGCAAGACGAAACAGTTTCAATAAAAATTCCCGCTGGCGTTGTTGATGGTATGCAACTTAAGGTTTCAAACAAAGGAAATGATGCGCCAGGCAACAGTATTGCTGGGGATTTGATTGTTGCCATTGAGGAAATTGAACATGAAACTTTGAAGCGCGAAGGCGAAAATTTGCACTATGATTTATATATCAGCATTGCAGAAGCCGTTTTGGGTGTTTCAAAAGATATTGATGCGGTTTCTGGAAAAGTGCGCATTAAATTAGAAGAAGGTATTCAATCTGGAAAAATTTTGAGACTAAAAGGCAAAGGAATTCCGAGTTTAAACAGCTATGGTAATGGCGATTTGCTTGTTCACATTAATGTTTGGACACCAAAAACTTTAAATAAAGAGCAACGCCAATTTTTTGAAAAAAATATTGAAGACGAAAATTTTCTACCACATCCAGAAAAGTCTGAAAAAAGTTTTTTCGAAAAAGTCAAAGATATGTTTTCTTAGTATCTAAAATTATATTACTTTTGATGAAGTTACTCTTCAACCAGTAATTTTTTCATAGCAATTTTTTTTCCCATCCTTATGCAAATAAGGGTGGGTTTTGCTTTTAGGATTATTTGATGTGCTGTTTTTAAAATTTTTGAACGTAATTTTTATACCAAATGTGCATCATAAAAAAGGGTACAATATACGGTGTCAATTGATGGTGACCGCTTTCAAACTTGTCTATTAATTTTCCAATTTTTACATTTTCAAAATATGGAAGATCAAAAACAGCACTCGTTCTAAAACTGTTCATTTCATCTTGAAAGGCTTCGTTTTTGGTTAGATAGGTCTCCCAAGGTGTGCTAAGTCCGACTTTTTTGAAATTTAAAATTTCTTTTGGCAGTCTGTTTTCCATTGCTTTCACCTGTACGTATTTTCCCTTTGCCCCAGTAAAAAACCATTTACTTTCCAAAGTTCCAAGACCAGCCAGCAGTCTTTGGTCGAGAAACGGTTCTCGACATTCAATTGACGCGCCCATTGTGCAACGGTCGTTTCGGTCGAGCAAAGAGCACAGATAAGTATGTTGATCAAAATAAAGTGCTTGTCGTCGCAAGTCTTTTGGATAAAGTTTTTTTGCTTCTTCGTAAATCTGTTGTCGATAGGTGTTTTTTGGTTGAGATGATATTCCAAAAACCTTATTAATTTCTTTAGGATAAATATTGGATCCATTAAAAAAAATTAAATCTTTATTGTTTCGTAGGTTGGCATATCGAATAAGTTTGTCATACCGAATGCTTTTCGTAAAGTTTCCGAGAAGGCTAAGTTTGTCAATAACATGAAGCAATGATTTATTTTCTAATGCTTTATATCGCACGTAACCACCCATTAGTTCATCAGCACCTTCACCAGAAAGCAACACTTTCACTTTTGATTTTGCCAATTCAGAAACAGCAAAAAGGTGAGGCTCGCTTAAATGAACCAGCGGTTCGTCATTGAGGTATGACATGCGTGTCATTTTTTCAAACAATTTGCTTCCCGAGAGTTCCAGCGTGTTAATTTCATATCTACAACGGTCTGCCATCAGTTTTGCTAAATGCGCTTCATTGTGTTTAGATTCTGAAAACGCAACCGTATAATTTTGAATATTCTGATATTTTTGTTGCGCGATTGATGCCAATATCGATGATGAATCCAGGCCACCACTTAGTAGAACGCCCACAGGAACATCACTAATCATTCGTAATTTTATGGAAGCATCAAAAGTTTCTCGAAACCATTCAATGGGATTTTTAATTTTCGGATGTGATTGAATTTCAATGGACAAATCCCACCATTTCCGTTTTTGTATATTGCCATCTTGTGAAATTTCTAAAAAGTGTCCAGGCAATACTTTAAAAACATTTTCATACAGTGTGTTTTCTCCCGCCACAAATCGATTAAAAACGCATTCTTGTAAACCATTTTGTGCAATTTTCAGAGGAATTCCCGCTGTAAATAGTGCTTTTTGTTCCGATGCAAAAAACATAGTTTCTTTATGAACAACGTAGTATAATGGTTTTACACCCATTCGGTCTCTGATAAGGAATAGTTTTTTTTCTAACTTATCCCAAATGGCAATCGCAAACATTCCGTTTAATTTGTGCACCATCGAAACGCCATATTTTTGAAAAAGAAGCAACAAAATCTCTGTATCTGACGATGTTTCAATATGATTTCCATCGGCTTGCAATTCGTTGTAAAAGGCTTTGAAATTATAGATTTCACCATTATATACCATTGCATATCGCTCGTTTTTGGAAACATAGGGTTGATGTCCTGCGACGGATGTGTCCAAAATTGAAAGTCTGCGATGTGCGATGCCAAGGTTGCGGTCGATATAAAATCCTTTGTCGTCTGGTCCGCGGTGCGCTAAGCTATCACGCATGTTGCAGAGCACAGTCTCACTTATGCGTTCAGTAGAATTAAATTTTAAAATTCCGTTTATTCCGCACATTCCTGTTGGTCTATAAGTTTGTGATAATAGCTGCTAATGTGATTCATATTCACATGATAATTTGCATGTTGTTCTACAAAAACTCTATTTTTTTGAACAGCACTTTTGCGATAAATTGGATTTTCAAATGCCCAAATAATTTCATCGGCTAATGATTTTGCATTTCCAACTTCAACCAGTTGACCATTTTCTCTATGATAAACAAAAAATTGATTTCCCAAAATATCACTTACAATTGGATAACAGCCAGTTGCCATCGCTTCAAATAAGGATGCCGAAACGCCTTCTGTTGATGGCATTGACAAATATATGTTTTGTTTTGACAAATAATTCGGTAACAGGCTATTTTCAATCTTTCCTAAAAATGAGGTTTCTTTTTCGATCCCAAGTTCATTTGCTAAAGTTCTTAAATGTTGCAACAAAGCACCAGCTCCAACAATAGTTAATTTGAACGGAATATTTTTACTTTTTATTATTGCGAAAGCACTCAAAATTGTTTCGTGCCCATATTCCGCGTATAAAGACCTTGTAACAATTGCGAAAATTTTATCCGATGAAACCGTATTATCAATTTTAAAATAATTCAAATTAATACCTTTTGGCATAATCATTATTTTATTGTCATGCACATTTGCCATTTTCATTGCAGGAACCATAACCTTGCCCCAAGCGTGCAAAAGTGTAGCTTTTTTGTAGGCATATTGTTGTAGCTTTTTCTTTAAAAAATATAGCCATGATTGTTCGGGCCATAAATCGGAGATGCCTTGTTGTGCAATTATTATAATTTTTGCACCAGAAATGCTGGCTAAAAAACCGTAGCTGGTGCTTCGTTCTGCAATAACAATATTTGGTTTTTCTGTTTTTACAAGCCAACGTATTTTATAAATCAAAAACAAATATTCAAAAAAACGAAGGCTTCTTTTAAAAAATGTTTTGCTTGAAACGTTGAGTTCGCAAGTTATAATGTCAAAATTGCCTAACTCCTCTAAACCCTGCATCCAAGTAATGGCGTCGGCGCGATAAGTTTCACCAAGGAACAATATTTTTCGATTTGGTTTATTCATTTTCTTCAATGGCTCTGTTCAAAAAATCGTTGAAAGGCTTTAAAATTTGAAGTTGATGAACCATTTTTTCGACGAAATCTGGTTTTAAACTGTCTTTAAAATCGAAAGTTGTTCCAGCAGTAAAACTTTTCAGCTTTAAAAATTCAATCGCAGGATGTTCTTTATCGTATCCTTTTGGAGGATTTTTCAAGTACATTCCTTCTTCTTTTGACAAATTGCTAAAAGAAGATTTAAATTTTTTTTCGTTGATGATTGAATTTAAATCTTCGTGAAAAAACGAGATTTCTTTCCTAATTTTCACCAATTGGTCTGGCATCGGACAGTAGATTCCGCCACCAACAAAGCATGCATCTTGTTCAATATGAATGTAGTAGCTCGATTTTGTGTTTTTTTTGCCATCTGCAGAAATTCCGATGGCAATATGGGTTTTATATGGCGATTTGTCTTTTGAAAACCGAACATCGCGATTGATTCTAAAAGCACAATTTTTTACTTCAACCATTGACAAGGTCGGATCAGATTGTTTGAGTTTTTCTAAGATTATTGCTATCAAATCATAATAATCTTTTTTAAAACTTTGGTATCTTTTACTGTTTTCCAAAAACCAATCACGGTTGTTGTTGGCTTTTAAATCGGTTAAAAATTCTAACGTACTTGCTTGCAACATAAGCTATAAAATTTGTTTTCGTAAATCAGTTTCGCTCAAATATCCAGCGTGGCGATAGATTAGTTTATTTCCTTCATAAATTAAGATCACAGGCAATTCATCTACTTTTAATGTCTTCATAATGGTTTTGTTTTCAGCTGAATCATATCGCACAAGATTGATTTTACCTTTCAATTCTTGTTGCATTTTCAGAATATAAGGTTCCATTTTTTTGCAGGGTGCGCATTGTTTTCCATAGATATTCACAATTGTTTTTGCAGACGTTTGCAACATTTCTGTATATTCCTGTGCACAAATACCGACAATTTTTTCTGTTTCATTATTTTCAGCTTTTGTTTCGTGACTTGCGTTCCATTTCAAAATGCCACCTTTCAGATCATAAACTTTAGTAAATCCGTTTTCTGCAAGTTTTGTTGCAGCGGACTTGCTTCTTCCGCCACTTAGGCAATAAACAAAAACTGGTTTCGATTTGTCTAAGCTTGCAACGTTTTCCAAAAAACTTGCATCGTTCCAATTTATATTTTTGGCATTTGGAATGTTTTTATCAGCAAATTCCGCCGGAGTTCGCACATCAAGAAGTTGTGGTTTTGTTTCTTTTTTTATCAATTCGTCAAAAGTTGCAACATCAACTGTTGACATGTTTTGAGCTTGCGATTGGCAACTCCAAAGACTAAAACTCAATAGTAGCGATAATATGTTTATAGTTTTCAATTTATTTTATTTTATTAAATTATTTTATTTTGAAGTAATCTAAAATTTGGGTAGCAATAATTTGATGTGAAAAATAATAAATTTATTTTTTCATCATTTTCTATAATTTTATTTTTTAACTTTTTTGTTAAGTTGGAAATCATTTTAAGAGTGACAATTTAGGCATGTTATCAAGTACTGTCATTGGTTTGTTTTGGCACCTCAAATATAATATGAAAAATTATGTTTTAATGTCATTTTCAAATAAAAACATGCTGTAAGACTGATGCGTCGATTTCACAATATTTTCTGTGCGTTCGCTGTTTGTGTCTGTCATAAAAATTTGTCCAAACGTGTCGGTGTTGACCATTGAAACTATTTTTTGTACACGGGTGTCGTCCAATTTGTCAAAAATATCGTCAAAAAGCAAAATTGGTTTGACGCCACTTTTTTGTTTCAAAAACTCAAATTGTGCTAACTTCAATGCAATTTGAAATGTTTTTTGTTGGCCTTGAGATCCAAATTTTTTAATGGAAAAACCATCAATTTCAAATAGCAAATCATCTTTGTGAATGCCAACTGTTGTGTATTGCAAAGCCCTATCTCTGTTGATAGTTTGGTTTAAATTAGTAAGCAAATCAACCTCGTGTAAGCTACTGTCATATCGCAACGAAACGGTTTCTGATTGGTTGCTAATCTCGGTATAATGACGGTTAAAAATTGGAACGAAATCTAAAATAAATTGTTTGCGGACTTCAAAAATTTCAGTTCCTAACGCATTTAATTGCTCATTATAAATTGATAAAGTGTCTGTTTCAAAAATCCTGTTTATCGCAAAATATTTTAGCAACGCATTTCGTTGGACTATAATTTTTTGATATTTGATAAGATTTTTTAGATAAGAATTGTCTAATTGTGCAATAACGGCATCCATAAACCGACGTCGAATTTCGCTTCCTTCGATAATCAAATTGCTATCTGAAGGCGAAATCATGACGATAGGAATTAAACCAACATGATCTGAAAACTTTTCGTATATCTTATTGTTACGTTTTAAAATTTTTTTTTGATTTCGCTTTAAACTGCACGTGATTTGTTCTTCCCGATCCAGTTTTTCAAACTGACCATCAATCACATAAAAATCTTGATCATGTTTGATATTTTGACTCGCCAATGGATTGAAATAGCTTTTTCCATTTGCTAAATGATAGATAGCATCAAGCAAATTGGTCTTTCCAACACCGTTTTTGCCTACAAAACAGTTAATTTTCGCATTAAAATCAAAACTAATTTCCGAAAAATTTTTATAATTGAACAGCGAAATTTTTTTTAAAATCATTGGTAGCAATTGAAAATATTGACTTTTCTGCATTACAGAAATGTTTTTAAAAAGTCATTTTTAATAGGAGTTGCAAATTATTGAAAAATATCGACAAAACCGCTTTTAGATATCAATAAAAATTTTATTTTTGTACCTCACTAATTTAATGATAGATGGCGACTTTTAATAAAAGAGGATATAAAGAACCGAAACCGAAAGCAGAAAAAGTAGAAGAGGTTTTTGCGCCTGAAACTGCAGTCGTTGACGAAAAAAATAGCACTACAGCGGGTGTATTTAACGCACTGGACGAAACCGCCAACAAAACTGAAGCGTTTGTAGAAAAATATCAAAAAGCAATTATTGGCGTAGTTGCTGCAATTACAATTATTGCTGTTGGTTATTTTGCGTATAATAAATTTATATCAGAACCAAAAGAAAACGATGCTATTGATCAAATGTTTGTTGCACAACAAAATTTTCAAAAAGCCACGGATGGCGACGTAAAAAGTGATTCATTATATAAATTATCTATTGACGGTTCTGAAGGAAAATATGGTTTTGTGAAAATTGCTGACGAATATTCTGGAACAAAAACAGGAAATATTGCCAACTACTATGCAGGAATAGCATACTTAAACACGGGTAAATTTGATAAAGCAATTGAATATTTAGAAAAATTTAATGCTGATGACAAAATTCTGAAAAGTCTTGCAATTGGTGCAATTGGCGATGCACATTCACAAAAAAATCAACCAAAAGAAGCACTTGAATTTTATGTAAAAGCATCAGAAGCAAACGTAAATAATTTCACAACGCCTTTGTTTCTTCTGAAAGCTGGAAAAACTGCACTAATTTTGAAAAATAAAGAAGACGCTTTAAAATATTTTACCGAAATCAAAGAAAAATACGAAACTGCGCCAGAAGCACAAGGAATTGATGCTTTGATTGGGTTGTCGCAATAATTTATTTTATATTGTATAAAATTACCAATTCATTTTATAATTTGTGAATTGGTATTTTTTTTGAATAGATAGTAATGATGGGCACTTTAAATTTTTGCTCCTAACTTTTTACTCCATAAACCTATTTTTCTTTTTCTTTAAAATGTATCTTTGTATTTCAAAAGAAAATCAATATGGCAACGGCGAACAAAAATCTTTCTGAATACAATAAACAAAAACTTCCATCTGCCGAAAATTTTAGATTTGGTATTGTCGTTTCCGAATGGAATGAACCCATCACCGAAGGTTTATATAAAGGTGCAATCATTGCGCTGACGGACTGTGGCGCTTTGCACGAAAATATTATTCGCTGGAATGTGCCAGGCAGTTTTGAACTTGTCTATGGTGCCAAGAAAATGATAGAAACGCAATTGCCCGACGTTGTGATTGTGATTGGAAGCGTCATCAAAGGAGAAACGCAACATTTCGATTTCGTGTGCGATGGCGTTACGCAAGGCATCAAAGATTTGAATGTTACTTTTGATGTTCCCGTAATTTTTTGCGTTTTGACAGACAATACCGAGCAACAATCCATTGACAGAAGTGGCGGAATTCACGGCAACAAAGGAACTGAAGCAGCCATCGCAGCTATCAAAATGGCTTTTCTTCGCCAACAAGCAAACACCAAAAATGGTTTTCAAGCAACTAATTTGTTAGAAAACAAAACTATTGCAATTGAAAATAGTCAGCTGAAATTAGAATAAATCAAACAGGTTTTATATAATTTACTTCACAAAAATACATACATAGTTTCGCATTAATGACAAGCATTATTCAACTTCTTCCCGATCATGTTGCCAACCAAATTGCTGCTGGAGAAGTGGTGCAACGTCCCGCATCCGTTGTAAAAGAATTAATGGAAAATGCCGTAGATGCAAAAGCTTTTGACATCAAACTTATTGTAAAGGAAGCTGGAAAAGCATTGATTCAAGTTATTGACAATGGACTGGGAATGACCGTTACGGATTCACGACTGTGTTTTGAACGCCATGCCACATCCAAAATTCGCCAAGCCGAAGATCTGTTTTCTCTTCACACGAAAGGATTTCGTGGCGAAGCACTCGCATCTATTGCTGCAATTGCGCACGTGGAACTTAAAACCAAGCAAGACCAAGAAGAATTAGGTACACAATTGATAATTGAAGGAAGTAAATTTATATCACAAGAATTTGCTGTTTTGCCGAAAGGAACATCATTTTCAGTAAAAAATTTATTTTTTAATATTCCAGCACGACGCAATTTTTTGAAATCAGATACGGTTGAGCATCGCAATATTGTTGATGAATTTCACCGCATTGTTTTGGCGCATCCGAACATTCATTTCACATATTTTCATAATGGAAGTGAACTTTTTAATTTGCCTCAATCTAACTTACGTCAAAGAATTGTGAATGTTTTTGCAGGAAAAACCAACGAAAAATTGGTTCCTGTGCAAGAATCTACGGATATTTTGACTATCGAAGGTTTTGTTTCAAAGCCAGAATATGCAAAAAGGAGTAGGGGCGAGCAGTTTTTTTTCGTAAACAATCGCTATATCAAATCGGGATATTTGCATCATGCCGTGATGGCTGCTTATGAAGGTTTGCTTCCGATTGGCGCACAACCAAGCTATTTTATATATTTAGAAGTGCCACCACATTCCATAGATATCAACATTCATCCGACAAAGACCGAAATAAAATTTGATGATGAACATGCGCTTTATGCCATTTTGAGAACCGCAATAAAGCACAGTTTAGGACAATTTAATGTGGCACCAATCTTAGATTTTCACAGAGATTCCTCGCTTGATGTTCCCTATAACTTTAAAGACAAAGAATCAGAAACACCTATAATTCAAGTTGATATGGCTTTTAATCCGTTTTCGCCAGAAAAAACTGATAAAAGTTTCAAATCGATGAATAGTTATGCTAAACCAGACACCAGTCATTGGGAAAGTTTGTATGTTGGACTTGACAATTTCAATCAAAAAGCAGAACATTCAGAAGGTTTTAAGTTTGAATCGGATGCCATAACTTCCACCTTGTTTGACGATGTTGAGGTTGAAAAATCATCAAATAAAACCTATCAGTTTCAGAGAAAATATATCGTAAATCCCATAAAATCTGGCTTGCTGTTTGTTGATCAAAACCGAGCGCATCAACGAATTTTGTATGAGCAGTTTCTAACAAACATGACAATGCACCAAGCGGCGAGTCAGCAACTGTTGTTTCCTTTGGTTATTGCATTTTCGCAAACCGACTACGCTTTATTCGCTGAATTGCGGGAGGCATTAGTAGCAACAGGTTTTGTTTTTGAAACAAGTTCAGAAAATGAAATAAGCATTTTAGGATTGCCCACAAACGTTTCTGAAAGTGAAGTGATTTCGGTTATTGATCGGTTGATGAATGATTTGAGAGACGGAATTCCTGAAAATAGTTTTAGTCAATCAGACACGATTGCCAAATCGATGGCAAAAACTTTGGCAACAAAAACTGGAGTTTATTTGAATGATGGCGCACAGCAAAATCTAATTGATGCACTTTTTGCTTGTAAAGATCCAAATGTTTCGCCATTTCAAAAACCAGTTTTCATTACCTTACGATTGGAAGACATTGATAAAAAATTTGCCTTATGATGGAAATCACGCCCGCCGTAAAACAATTGTTACTCATCAATGTAATGATTTATATTGGCACCAATTTTTTTGGAAATACCGCGATGTTCTACGATTTATTATCCTTGCACTACTTTCAAAACCTTGATTTTCGATGGTGGCAACCGCTTACGCATTTTTTTATGCATGCACCAAGTCCAAATTTGAGTCATATTTTGTTCAATATGTTTGGACTTTTTTCATTCGGAACGGCTTTAGAACAAATGTGGGGATCGAAAAAATTTGTAATTTTCTATATGATTTGCGGATTGGGAGCAGGTTTGATTCATTCTTTGGTCAACTACTATCAATTTACTGATGCGCTAAATATATTAGTTTCAAACGGATTTCAAAAGAGTGATATTTTTCAAATATTGTCTGAAGGCAAAGAATATACAGCGTGGCGCGAAATGTTGTCCGTTTCAGATTATAAAGATTTTATGAATGCTTATATTGGAACAGCCGTTGGCGCGTCGGGTGCCATTTACGGCATTATGGTTGCTTTTGCTTTTATGATGCCGAACGCAGCATTGTCGCTTATTTTTCTGCCAATTCCGATAAAAGCAAAATTTTTTGTTCCTATTATTGTTGCTTTCGATTTGTTTTCGGGCGTGACGGGTTACAGCATTTTTGGTGGCGGAAACATTGCTCATTTTGCGCATGTCGGTGGCGCAATATTCGGTTTTATTTTAGTATGGCTGTGGCGAAACAACAAATTTCAGCATAAGCGTTGGAACTAATTTTTAATTAAAAAAAATCTGAAATGACTGTCATAAACGATTTGAAATTGCAATATCGCATGGGCGGATTCGCGCAAAAGCTCATTTTTTGGAATGTAGGTCTTTTTGCATTGCCATGGCTCGTCAATATGGTTTGCAATTATATTTTTAAAATTGATTTTGATTTTTTTTGGTGGATTAGTGTTTCGTCAAACCCTTCGGATTTGCTGTGGAAACCATGGTCATTGCTATCGTATGCTTTTTTTCATTCGGGATTTTTTCATATTCTATTTAATATGTTGGTGCTCAATTTTTCAAGCCGATTGTTTTTAACCTATTTTTCTCAAAAACAATTGTTTAGTTTATATATTTTATCTGCTATTTTTGCGGCAATAATTTACATTGTTTGTTATTATGTTTTTCCATCTCTAAAACCTTTTCAAAATAGAATGATTGGCGCGTCTGGAGCTGTAATGTGCATATTTATTGCAACAGCAACCTATTCGCCATTAATGCAAATCAGGTTGATGTTTATTGGAAATGTAAAACTTTGGCACATTGCTTTTGCGTATGTAATCATAGATTTGATTCAACTTCCGCTTGAAAACACTGGTGGACATATTGCGCATTTGGCTGGAGCATTATTTGGATTTGTATATATTAAGCAATTGCAAAACGGCAGAGATATTGGCGCGTGGTTTTCAAAAATTATAGGTGGCGTTTCTGATTTATCATTATCTAAACCTAAAACACCTTTCAAAAAAGTATACAAAAATCACGTGCAAACGGAAAAAGTCGATCGACCAACGATTGTAATAAAAAACAAAACGCAACAGCAAATTGATGACATTTTAGACAAAATCGGAAAATCAGGATATGAGAGTTTGTCAACCGACGAGAAAGAATTTTTGTTTAAAGCAGGCAAGTAATTGTTATAAGTCAAAAGTAAGAAGTCGATAGTCGAAGGTCAAAAGTCAAAAGTCAAAGGTCAAAAGGCAAAAATTGAAAGTAAAATGTCAAACGTAATTATTTTCTAACAATCCAAAAATCCAATATTCTAATAATCTAATAATCTAACAATCTAAGTTGTCTAAACATCTAAGTAGTCTAATAATAAGTTAATGAAAAAGCTGTCGTGGTTCAACAAACTGATGTTTTTTTTGAATATGGTTTTATCCGTGCTGACTTTGCTTGCTTATGTTTTACCTTTTTTGCCTCCAGAAATTTTTCCAATTTTGGCTGTGTTGACATTGTTTCTGCCAGTAATTATGTTTGTGAATCTTTTATTTTTTGCGTATTGGGCCATTCAAATTAAGAGGCAAATGTTGCTCTCTGGCATTGTTTTGCTTATCGGTTTTACATTCATTAATAAAACCTATAAATTCAGAGATGACCAAAAAATTGCGCCATCAGAATTTTCTATAATGAGTTATAATGTGCGATTGTTCAACAAGTTTGGTTGGTCAGAAAAAGAAACGGTACCAATTGAGATATCGGATTTTGTGAAAGAGCAAAACCCAGATTTTCTTTGTATTCAAGAATATTCTGAAACCAAACATTTTGATTATTCTAATTTTCCGTATCAGTATTTTTTGAAAAAAGGCGCAAAAATCAAAACTGGTCAAGCTATTTTCTCAAAATATAAAATTGTTAATTCAGGCGAAATCGTTTTTCCAAATTCCGACAATAGCACAATTTATGCGGACGTTAAAATCAAAAAAGATACCATAAGAATCTATTCCATTCATTTGGAATCTCTCAAAATCACCAATGATGTTGTTGAAATAAACAAAGACATCAACATTATTGACAAGCAAAAATCCAATAAAATTTTTCTGCAGATCAGTAAAGGTTTTAAAAATCAACAATTGCAAGCCGAGTTGATTATAGCACATAAAAAAGAGTGCAAATTTCCAGTTGTTATATGTGGCGATATGAACAATAGTGCTTTTTCATATGTTTATCGCAATATCAGTAAAAACCTTCAAGACAGTTTTGTGGTTGCAGGAAAAGGATTTGGCAAGACTTATAGTTTTCAATATTATCCTGCACGAATTGATTATATTTTTGCCGATAAACGTTTTTCTATTCAACGTTTTGACAATTTTACAGAAATTGTCGATTCAGATCATTTTCCTATTATAATGAAGTTTTCAATGAATAAAAGTTCATTTTAAATTTCAAATTACGCAATAGAAATTTATTTGCTGAAAAACCTTACACAGAAATTCTTTGTGATCTTTGTGCCTTTGTGGCAATAAATATTTTAAGATTTTTTCGGGTTTATCTTATTATTTTCGTAATTGCGCATCAACTTAATTTTTGCGATTTTAAATAATCCAAAGCAAATTTTCCTTCATTAAAAATCAAATCTAAAACACTGAGATTGTTCAAAAATCCAGCCTTTTGTTCAAATACTTGAGGATATTGTTCAAATGTGTTTTTATCTTTTTTGCCATCTGCTAACTGGCGATAATCAATATGATTTTCCAGATTTTTAAAATATTCTTCGCTTTTTTCAAAAACAAATGGAAAGCGCAAGGCTTGTGCGATAAATTCCATCGAAGCTAAATTCAAATCCATCAAAAAAATATGTTTTTTTTGAAAAACTGGAACCAACATATCTTCAAAATATTCAAAAAAAGGAGAACTTCTGTATGCCGATTCTAAAGATTTAAAATGTTGTTTTTGCCAGTCAAAATCATTTTCAATCAGTATATCTCGTGTTTTTTGATGTAGAACAATTGCTTGTTTTACAGGAACATTAAGCAATTGCAAACCGTTTGGACTGTAAATATACATTCGGTTTCGATTGGTCTGTTTTTGAAAATTATCATCAAATTCCAAGACAAGATTTGTTGATTTTGCAATAGCAACATAATGACTTATTGATGGAAAATAGGTAGGATGAATTATGGTTTTCATTATATAAAAATCATAATTTTATTGCTTTTTTCTACTGTTCATATAGGTTGTAATCCCAAAATAAATTGCTACAATTCCCAAAAAGATAAAGAAAAATGAAAATGGTTTGCCTTCGCCTGCAACAACTGTAAACATTCTATCCCATCTAAATTTATGTAGAATATTAGACCAGGGCACATTCGGATCGATGCTTAACCAAATAAATACTGGTTTTCCCACTACGTGATCTTCTGGTACAAATCCCCAAAATCGACTGTCTTCTGAACGGTGGCGGTTGTCGCCCATCATCCAATAATAGTTTTGTTTGAATGTGTATGTTGTGGTTGCTTTGCCATTTATCACAAATTCTCTTCCTTTAAATGCAAACGTATTTTTTTCGTATGTTTCAATAACACGTCTATAAACCGCAATGTTTTCTGGTGTCAGTTGAATGGTTTGCCCTTTTGCGGGAATCGTAATTGGTCCAAAATTGTCCATTGACCAATCTGTATTGTGTGGAAAAACAGTCTGTTTAACATCATTGCCTTTTGGATAAATTCTACGAACAACAGAATCAATAGCAGTGTTTTTTCGCAATGTTTCTGCACCTTGCAATGTCGTGTTTACCTCCGCTTGCGCCAAATATTGTTCTTGCGCATAGATGCCAGACTGCGTGATTATTTTCTCTGGAATACCTTGAAATCCAGACTGCACAGTCAAAGATTTGTCAGCGTTTTGTTCTCCGCCCAAAATGAATGGACGTATCATATTTAACTGTTCTTCAGAGGTTGGTTTGATAATATATTGTCTGTTAAATTCTGTTGAACCAGTTTCCAGCAACCAATTGTTGTTCACACCTTTTGTTGCATAAACATCAAAAATATATTGTGGTTTTGCGCGTTCCAACGTTGGCAAAACTTTGTTGTTTATATGAACAATGCCATCTATAATCGACAACACATCGCCTGCTGTGCCAACGCATCGTTTGACATAATTGGATTTTTTGTCCAATGGTTTAATGACGCCTGGACTGCCTTTCGGTTCAAAAAAGTAGTGCACTGTGTCAACAGGCCAGTTGAAAACAACAATGTCATTTTTTTTAATCTTTGTAATTCCAGGAAAACGCGAATACGGATATTGTGGAAAATCCAAAAAAGACTTCTTTTTTGTCAATGGAATTGAATCATGAATCATCGGAAAAGCAACTGCAGTCATTTGTGGACGCGCGCCAAAATGATATTTCGATACAAAAAGAAAGTCACCAATCAACAAAGATTTTTCTAAAGAAGAAGTCGGAATCACGAATGGTTGCATCACATATGTGTGAACTAATGTTGCTACAATCAATGCAAAACTTATTGAACTAATAAAATCTGAAACAATATTTGTAGGAGTCAGGCTTCTGTTTGGAATGTACGTGACGTTTTCCGCGTAGTTTATATAATAAATGTATAAACCAAAAGTACAAATACCAAGAATGGTGTCCACAGTTGTGTTTTTTCCAAAACTTCTGAGCGTTTCCACCCAAACTACGGCAAACATTATAAGATTTACTACGGGAACAAACAGGAGTATCGCGTACCAAGTTGGTCTGTTGATTATTTTCATCAGAACAATTGCATTATAAATTGGCACGGCAGCTTCCCAGGATTTACGACCTGCTTTTTGATATAATTTCCAAGTTCCTAAATAATGAACAATTTGCAATACGAGAAAAAATACGAACCATTGGTAGAATGTCATTGTATGCTATATTTTAAAGTAAATTTTTCTATTTTGAATTATGGTAATAAGTACGTATTTATGAATATTTGTTACAATTAATCTCAAAAACTATAAGAAATCATTTGCAAGAACATCACGCATCGTGAAAACGCCTTTCTTGTTTATCAGCCATTCTGCTGCAATAATGGCACCAAGACCAAAACCATCTCGGCTGTGCGCCGTGTGTTTTATTTCGATGCTATCCACGTCTGAATTATAAAATACGCTGTGCGTTCCTGGAACATTTTCAATTCTTTTAGCGTCAATAAACAGCTCATTTTCTGCTGGATTTTCAGTGGACCAATCGTCATATTTGGAATTGCTAACAATGCTGTTTGCCAATGTTATTGCCGTTCCGCTTGGTAAATCTAACTTTTGCGTATGGTGAATTTCCTCCAACGAAATATCATACTGTTTAAATTTCGACATCATTTTCGACAAATAATCATTCAATTCAAAAAACAAATTTACACCAAGACTAAAGTTCGAACCATAAATAAAAGCCGTTTGTTTCGCATCGCACAATTGTTCCATTTTATGATAATTTTCCAACCAACCAGTTGTTCCAGAAACTGTTGGAATTCCCATGTTTAAACTCGTTGAAATATTTTCTATTGCTACTGATGGCACACTAAATTCTATGGAAACATCTGCTTTTTCAAGTCCTGCAAAACTATTGGAACTGGTTTTCCGCAACACAATTTCGTGTCCGCGTTGCAAAGCTATTTTCTCAATAACTTTACCCATTTTCCCATAACCCAGCAAAGCTATTTTCATTTTTTGTAATTTGAAGATTTAAATAGTCTATTAATCTAAAAGTCTAACAATCCAACGATTTAAAGGTCAAATAATCCAACAATCTTAAGGTCCAACAATCCAATGATCTAATATTCCAATAATCTAACAATCTAAGTAGTCTAAGTAGTCTAAGTAGTCTAAGTAGTCCAAGTAGTCTAAGTAGTCCAAGTAGTCCAAGTAGTCCAAGTGGTCTAAGTAGTCTAAGTAGTCTAAATTAAAATTTCAATCTCATTGAAAGGCCTGCATTCCTCTGAAAATCTATTGGATTGACAATTATTTCTGGCGCAATTGACAAATCGTCATTCACATTAAATTGTTTCAAATGCGCGTCAACATTGGCATCCACTATAGTTAACGCATACATTCCAATGCAAAATAAAAGCGATAAATCTTTGTTTCGTCTGTAAACTCTTTGACCAGTTATCAGCGTATTGTCGCTAAACTGTGTCAGATTTATTCTTGGATTTCCTGCGAGCCGGCTTTTGTACTCATTTCGAAACTGATTATATTGTTTGTCGTTATTTACATATAAATAAATTCCAGTTCCCAAACCGCCATAGACAATTGGCATTTTCCAATATTTTTTGTTGTAAGCTTGACCAAGTCCAGGAAAAATTGCAGAAAGAAATGCTGCACGGGAAGGTCCGAGCGGATTCATTTTTTGATTTGTTTTTATAGAATCAGCAACCACAAGCTTTTTTTCTGAATTGTTTTTTTGAGCAAAACTGTTCAAAAAAACAAACATAAATGCAAGTAAGAATATGGTTGAAATTTTAATCACTATCCTTTGATAAGATTCATAATCCTTATAAAATCTGCTTCTGATTCAAACGGAATTGTAATTTTTCCTTTGCCGTTTCCACTGATATTTACACCAACTTTCGATCCAAAAAAGTCTTCAAAATTTTGTTTTTCATCACTTTTTATTTTAAACAACTCAAGTTTGGGTTTTTTATTTGATGGAACTGCAATAAGTTTCTCTTGATAGTTTTTCACCAAAGTTTCAACATCGCGAACTGTTAAATTTTGACTAATAATTTTATGATACATTTCTGCTTGAATTTCCTGATTTTCAACAGTTATCAAGGCACGTCCGTGTCCCATCGTGATAAATCCATCGCGAATGCCAGTTTGGATAATCGGGTCAAGTTTAAGCAATCGCAGATAATTTGCAATCGTAGAACGTTTTTTACCAACTTTCTCACTCATCTGTTCTTGAGTGAGTTGAATTTCGTCAATCAAACGTTGGTAGGAGAGGGCGATTTCAATCGGATCTAAGTCAGAACGTTGAATGTTTTCGACCAATGCCATCAACAGCGAATCGTTATCATCTGCAATTCTAATAAATGCAGGAATCGTTTGCAAACCAGCAATTTTAGAAGCTCGCAAACGGCGTTCTCCTGAAATTAATTGAAACTTATTGAAGGATAATTTTCTAACCGTAATTGGTTGAATTACACCAAGTTGTTTTATTGATGTTGCCAGTTCATTAAGCGATTCTTCATTGAAATTGCTTCGTGGTTGAAACGGATTAATTTCAACAGCATCCAATTCTAATTCTATGATGTTGCCTACAACCTTATCGGCATTTTTGTCGTTTATGTTTCGAATATCGTTGTCAGGATCTTTCAATAGTGCCGAAAGTCCGCGTCCCATTGCTTGTTTTTTAACTGCTTGTGCCATCTTAAATTAGCTGTTTTTTTTGATGATTTCTCGAGCCAAATCGAGGTAGTTTACGGCGCCTTTGCTTGTTGCATCAAAGTTGATAATGCTTTCGCCAAAACTTGGGGCTTCGCTTAATTTCACATTTCGTTGAATGATGGTTTTAAAAACCATATCACTAAAATGTTTTTGGACTTCTTCAACCACTTGATTTGATAAACGTAAGCGAGAATCATACATTGTCAGCAGAAGTCCTTCTATATCTAAATCGGGATTGTGAATTTTTTGAACACTTTTGATAGTATTCAATAGTTTTCCCAAACCTTCCAATGCAAAATATTCACATTGAATAGGAACAATAACTGCGTTTGCGGCAGTAAGAGCGTTTAATGTTAGTAAACCTAAAGACGGTGCGCAATCTATAATAATATAATCGTAGCTATCAATGATTGAGGTTAATGCATTTTTTAACATATATTCCCTATTTTCTTTGTCTACCAATTCAATTTCGATGGCAACAAGGTCAATATGTGCGGGAATCACATCTACATTAACGGCGGAACTCTTTACAATGGCTTCTTCGGGTATGTTGCTATGTTCTAAAATTTGATAGGTACCAATTTCCACATTGTCCACATCTAAACCCAATCCTGAGCTTGCATTTGCTTGAGGATCAGCGTCAATAAGCAACACTTTTTTTTCTAAAACACCAAGTGCAGCGGCTAAGTTAATAGACGTTGTGGTTTTTCCAACACCACCTTTTTGATTTGCAACTGCAATTATTTTACCCATTTTATATCAAAAATTTAAGCTGTAAAAATACAATTTTAATTGAGATTGAAAAGTGTTTTACTCAAAATGTCTCCAAATATTTTAAGGCTTTAGTTTCAAATTTCAATGTAAAACTTGAAACATGAAACCTTCAAAACAGACCTTTCCTTCTTAGATTATTTTTCTTTTTTCGCTTTAATCATGGCTTCTAATTGATCCCACATTTCTTCGGGAATGGCTTCAAGCATATTGAATTCACCAGCGCCTTTCAACCATTCACCACCGTCAATAACAACCACTTCACCGTTGATATATCCTGAAAAATCCGATACTAAATATGCTGCCAAATTCGCCAGTTCTTGATGATTTCCAACGCGACCCAAAGGCACTTTTTTCGCCATATCAAATTTAGATGCCAAATCGCCAGGCAACAATCTATCCCACGCTCCTTTTGTTGGAAATGGTCCAGGAGCAATGGCGTTTGTTCGAATGCCATATTTTGCCCATTCTACCGCCAAACTACGCGTCATCGCTAACACGCCCGCTTTCGCCGCAGCACTTGGAACCACGTATGCAGAACCTGTAAAAGCATAAGTTGTAACTATATTCAGCACTGTTGCAGAGGCTTGTTTTGTGTCTATCCAATGTTTTCCAAATGCCAATGTACAATTTTTTGTCCCTTTCAAAACAATATCAATCACCGTGTCAAAGGCATTTGCCGAAAGGCGTTCTGTTGGCGCAATAAAATTTCCGGCCGCATTGTTCAAAAGCACATCAACTTTTCCAAACGCAGCCACGGCGTTCGCCAACATGGCTTCAACTTGGTCATAATGGCGCACATCGCACTGCAAAGGCATACATTTTCCAGTAGTTGATGCTTCAAGCTCTACGGCCGTTGCTTTCAACTTTTCCAAATCGCGCGAAGTGATCACAACGTTGGCACCCAATTCCAAAAAATATTTTGTCATCGCTTTGCCCAGACCGCTTCCGCCGCCTGTCACCACAATTGTTTTTCCGTCAAAGGCGTTATCGCGAAGCATTTTAGCTGAAAAATCCATAATTTATAGTTTAAGTTTGCGTAAAAATAGCATATTTTTTTATTATGCACGCATAGCATTTCTAAAAATTTAGCTTTTGACAACTATCAATTTTAATTTGCTTTGACCACGTTCAAAAAAATGATGTCAATTAATATTTTTTTGCCACAGACCTGCCCGCCAGCAGGTGGGTTTAAAAGATTTCAAGTTTTGGGAATTTTTAATAGAAAAAAATCTGTGCAAATCTGTGAAATCTTTGACTGAAAAACATCATCTATTTAATAGATTAAATCCTTTGTTTTAAAATTCATAATTTTGCATAAAAAAATTCAATTTTGAAAACCTTTAAATTTTTAACACTCAGTTTCTCGAGCATTTTTATTGTATGTTTTTTCTTGTACCTTATATATGTCTATTTTAACCAACAAAACATGGTATTTCGTGCGAGCGGATTGCCAAAAAATCATGTTTTTTCTTTTTCTAATCATTTTGAAGAGGTCTACACCGCAACAAGTGATGGCACAAAACTTCATGGACTTTTATTTCCCGTAGAAAATTCCAAAGGTTTGATTTTATACTTTCATGGCAACAAGGGTAACATTGATTTGTGGGGACGAGACGCTGTTTTTTACAATAGTTTGGGCTACGATATTTTTTATGCGGATTATCGTGGTTTTGGAAAAAGTGAAGGTCAAGTCGACGATGAAACACAAATTTTCGCCGACGGATTAGCCGTTTTCGATGATGTTCAGAAACGTTATAAACCACAAAAAACCATTGTTTTAGGCTATTCCATCGGTACGGGCGTCGCGACATATGTTGCCAATCAACGAAAAGTTCAGGCATTAATTTTACTGGCACCGTTCTATAATTTCACAGAATTCACATCCAATAGAGTGCCTTTTTTTCCAAATTCGTGGAAAAAATTTTCTTTTGAAACAAACCGATTTATAACAACTATATCTTGTTCAATTTTCATTTTTCATGGCAACCGAGACTACGTAATTCCAATTGAAAACAGCATCAAGCTACAAAAATTGCTAAAACCATCCGACCGATTTTTCACACTTGAAAACGAGGGACACGTTGGTATCAATCAAAATGCAGATTTTCAAAACATCATGTCTGAATTAAACTTTTAGTTAATAATGTTTTGGGCGAATCCCGTGATTGCTTCGTGCCTCGCAATGACGGGACCGCGCTTTCCGTTCCCAAACTTTTTGCCTTAAACGCAGGCTTCCGTCGAGCGGCAAAAAGGTTTTCCACTTCAATCGCTTTCGCAAAATCCACACTGACCCAATAATCAATTACAAAATAAATCATTTCTGCAATGCCCCTAAAGTCGCAAGTCAAATGACATAAAGTTTTAAAGTCCCATTATCACTGACGTAAGGGCGCTTTAAAAACTCAGTTGCAAATACATTTACACATCTTAAGTTACATTTTTAATAAATTACCATTAAGAAAATTAAGCAAGCAACGACTTAATGAACTTAATCTTCTTAATGGTTAATTTTGAAGTTAAAGTTTGATGTAGTTTTTAGAGGTACCCATAAGATTGTTTTTATGTTCAGCCATTTGATGTAATCCACAACAGAATTACCGTAGCAATTACAAGAATTTGCGACTTTCAAACTTTTTGACTTGCTACTTTAAGGAATCCACTCAAAAAACTATCTTTGCAAAAAATATTAATAGCTGATAGCCTCCAGCCAATAGCTTTTAGCATGAAGATCTAAAAGCTAATGGCTGATAGCTAAAAGCTGAAAGCTATAAAATGATCACAATAAACGACATATCCGTACAATTTGGTGGCACCGCACTTTTTAGTGACGTAACTTTTTCCATAAATGAAAATGACAAAATTGCGCTTATGGGCAAGAATGGCGCGGGAAAATCCACCCTTTTGAAAATCATTGCGGGACAAGCAAAACCATCAACAGGAAATATTTCAGCGCCAAAAGATGCCATTGTCGCCTATTTGCCTCAGCATTTGTTGACCACCGACGGCGCAACCGTGATGGAGGAAGCTTCAAAAGCATTTGGCGAAATCTTCAAAATGAAAGCAGAAATTGACCAAATTAATGAACAACTGACCGTCAGAGCAGATTATGAATCCGATGATTACATGAAACTGATTGAAAGAGTTTCGGACCTTTCCGAAAAATTCTATGCCATTGAAGAAATCAACTACGAAGCGGAAGTAGAAAAGATATTGACAGGTTTAGGATTCAATCGAAACGATTTCAACCGTCAAACATCTGAGTTTTCTGGCGGATGGCGCATGCGAATCGAATTGGCAAAAATTCTTTTGCAAAAACCCGATCTTATTTTGCTCGATGAACCAACAAACCACATGGACATCGAAAGTATTCAATGGTTGGAAGATTTTCTGATCAATTCTGCGAAAGCTGTTGTCGTTATTTCTCACGATCGCGCGTTTGTTGACAACATCACAAACCGAACAATCGAAGTGACAATGGGAAGAATCTATGATTATAAAGCAAAATATACGCACTATCTTGAACTTCGAAAAGACCGACGATTGCACCAGCAAAAAGCCTACGACGAGCAACAACGCATGATTGCCGACAATCAAGAGTTTATAGATCGATTTAAAGGAACGTTTTCTAAAACCTTGTCGGTGCAGTCACGCGTCAAAATGCTCGAAAAAATAATTCCAGTACAAATTGATGAAATCGACACATCAGCTTTAAAGTTGAAATTTCCGCCTGCCGTTCGTTCTGGTAATTATCCTGTTATTGTAAAAGATTTAGCAAAATCCTATGGCGAACAAGTGATTTTTAAAGATGCGAATATCGTGATCGAACGTGGTCAAAAAGTGGCATTCGTCGGCAAAAATGGTGAAGGAAAATCAACCATGATAAAAGCCATCATGAAGCAATTAGACATCAACGGTGGTTCTGTTGAAATTGGACACAACGCACAAATTGGCTATTTTGCACAAAACCAAGCCTCACTTTTAGACGAAAATGGAACCATTTTTTCGACTATTGATGATATTGCTGTTGGCGATGTTCGTACAAAAATTAAAGATATTCTTGGTGCGTTTATGTTTCATGGCGACGATGTAACAAAGAAAGTAAAAGTACTTTCGGGTGGCGAAAAAACGCGTTTGGCAATGATCAAATTATTGTTAGAACCCGTCAACATTCTTATTCTTGATGAGCCGTCAAACCATTTAGACATGAAAACAAAAGACATTATCAAAGATGCCTTGCGAGATTTTGATGGCACTTTGATTTTGGTTTCTCACGATCGAGATTTCCTTGACGGATTGGCAACCAAAGTATATGAGTTTACAAACAAGCGCGTTATCGAACATTTTGAGGATATTAAAGGATTTTTGGCGCATAAAAAAGTAGAATCCATGCGAGAATTTGAGAAATAATAACAAGCTATAAATTGCTTACTCAATAATTTTAGGTCGGGTTCACGCGAAAATTCTTTTTAGATAACTCTTTTCTGAATGCTGAAAAATTTTGTAACAATTAATAATTTGTAAAACGCATTTAATTATCGAAAATAGATAGTAAATTTGGACAGAATACAACATTAAATGACTTAACTTTCCTGAGGATTTTTATAATAATTGATACATTTTATAAATTAAAGATTTTAATATAAAACAAATAATTAGTTGTAAAACAATAAAAATAATCTTTGAATATATTTAATCAACTTCTTTTCTTCTTTAGCGCACTTGGCGCTTTCAATGGATTTATTCTTGCATTTTATTTTTTTTATTCTGCTTATAAAAATAAATTTTCAAATTTCTACCTTGGGTTTTTACTTTTAATGCTGAGTATTAGAATAACTAAATCAGTCTTTTTTCATTTCAATTCACAACTTAGCAACACTTTTATACAAATTGGACTTTCTGCCTGCATATTAATTGGTCCATTTCTTTATTTATATCTAAAAAAGCACAATACAAATAGTGATAAAAATTGGGCATTTCATATTTTTCCTTATCTAATTGTAATAACAATTTTAGGTTTTATTATTCCTTATACAGAATATAGGCGTTTATGGAGTGGTTGGATTGTAAAAGTCATTTATTTTCAATGGTTTTTTTATATCGTATTATCATTTAACTATGTAAAAGAAATTTTCAGAACAATTTATAACAAAAAAGAAAGATTAAAAAACATCAATCTTTGGCTACTTAGTGTGTATTTAGGAGTTGCAGTAATTTGGTGTGCTTACACTGTCGCCTCATACACATCGTATATCGTGGGCGCACTATCATTTTCGTTTGTAATCTATTTAGTTATGTTATTACTAATTTTTAGAAACAGCAAAACCAGCACCTTTTTTGAAGAAAAAATAAAGTATGAAGGTAAAAAACTTAATAATGATTTGTTAATAGAAATTGAAGGTAAACTTTCGTTGATAACTGAAAAAAAACTGTTTCTTAATTCTACACTTACCCTTTCTGAAACAGCAAAAGAATTAAAAACAAGCACTCATATTCTATCGCAAGTGATTAATGAGAAATTCAATAAATCATTTAATGTGTACATTAATGAGCTAAGAATTGAAAGTGCCAAGATGCTACTAATTAGTAATAAAAATTTTACAATTGAAGGAGTAGGGTACGAGAGCGGCTTTAATTCCAAATCATCATTTTTTACAGTTTTTAAAAAAATGACAGGTCAAACGCCTGTAGAATATATAAAATCTCAAGGTTTGTAGTTCAATTTTATAGATTTGAACTCGTTCTTTATGATCTTGAACCTCATAAACATTTCATTTTTTCATTTTTGCATTAGAAATAATTTAAAATAAAAAAAATGAAAAGACAAAATTTAATGTTAGCATGTATGATGCTTACTTTCATATCAACAGTTACTGCACAAAAAAGAATCCTTTTTGTAACATCCAATCAGCACTTTTACGGCAATACTTCAATCAATACTGCCAATCATTTTGGCGAAATTGTTGTGCCATATGATATTTTCACCAAGGCTGGTTTTGAAATTGACTTTATTAGTCCAGAAGGAGGTGCCATACCCATTGGATATATTAGCACATCTAACAACACACAAAAAAAGTATTTATATGATGGCTTTTTTATGAACAAGTTGGCACATACAATGAAGCCGACTGAAATTAATGCAGATAATTATTCAGCCATTTATTATAGTGGTGGTGGCGCGGCAATGTTTGGTGTAGCCGATGACATTATAATTCAAGAAATTGCAAGAAAAATTTACAATAGAAATGGTGTTATTTCTAGTTTATGCCATGGAACAGCGGGTATTGCATACTTAAAGGATGAAAGCGGAAAATCACTTTATGCAGGACGAAAAATAACAGGCTTTCCTGATATACAAGAAGATAAAAGTGCAGCATATTACAAAACATTTCCTTTTACAATGGACAAAGCCATAAGTAATAATCATGGAAACTTTGTATTTTCTGAGAAAGATAATTTTTTTGTTGTTGATGGTCGATTTATAACTGGTCAAGACCCTACAGCATCAGAATCTGTTGCAAATGCAGTCATCAAACAAGTTAATCAATTAAATGTAAATAGTGTTGGTGTGAAAAGCGAATTAGATCAAATCAGAGAAACTTTGACAGATTATATTGAAGGCACGGCAAATGGGCAGCCAAAAAGACTAAGAAAAGCATTCCATCCAAAATTTAATTTATATACCGTTGCAAAAGATACTTTGTGGATACGTTCAGGTGAGCAATACATTGCCAATATCAACGAAGGCGAAAAATTAAACAGGGTTGGGCGTATTGTTTCTATCGATGTTGAGAAAGATGTAGCCATTGCAAAAGTAGAAATAGTAGCATCTGACACAAGATTGTTTACTGATTATTTTTTATTATTGAAATATGGAGGTTTTTGGAAAATTGTACACAAAAGTTATTCTTGGAAAGAATTGCCTAAATCACCGTCCGTTCAAGTTGAAATAAATGGTGAATATTTCGATCCATTTATGGGGGATTATATAACACCCAACAAGGAACTTATCGTGATTGGTCGTTCAAAACCAAAACTGTATGCCTTAAATGATAAAACGAATGAGTTTCGTGGATTAAACAAAGTAACCGATAATACATGGACAAGCGGAAAAACAATTGTATCCGCTGATGTAATCCAAACTTATAAATTTAAAACAGATAAAATTGAAATTTACGAAAATGAGAAATTGACTATAACCGCCATAAAAAAGGAATTTTACACCAATGAAAAAGTAATATACAAAAATGCTAATGGTGTAAAATTGGGAGGCACTTTATTTATTCCTAAAAACCCAAATGGCAAGGCAGCTGTATTGGTACATGGTGCTGGAGCAGAAAATAGAAATGGATATGCTTCCAACTTAAGGTTGCTTGCAGATAATTTGGCAAGAGAAGGTGTTACAGTTTTAACCTATGACAAACAAAGCATTGGCGAGTCAGAAGGCGTAAATTATGAAACACTTAGCTTTGCAAATATGGCACAAGACGCACTTGCAGGTATTGATTTTTTAAAGGCTAAAAAAGATTTATCATTGAAAAAAATTGGGCTTGTTGGTATTTGGCAAGGAGGATGGGTGAATGCAAAAGCCATTGAACAAAGTAGTAATAAAATTGATTTTGTGATAAACATTTCTGCACCAGGAAGTAGTATAACGCTGCGCGAACTAGATAATAATAGTATTGAGGCATCCATGAAATGCAAAGGAATTTATACTGAAACCCAAATTGCCAATGTGCTAAAACAACGCAACCACTTTTTTGATTTTATAAAAAATCTTTCGCTTGCAGATAAGTTGGACGATTATACAAAAAGTATTGAAGAAGACGCTTTATTGAAACAGTGGTTGCTTCCTAAAAGTGATAAGGTAGATTTAAAAAATAGAAATCAATGGTATACCGCTTTAGAATTGAACTATGATCCATTACCAACTTGGAAAAACGTCAACAAGCCCATCTATATGCAATTCAATGAATTTGATAACTATCCGCTATCATCTGAAATAAAAGCAAAAGTAGATGGTCTTAAAAAGAATAACATTCATACCGTAATGCATTTAAATGCGCAACATGGAGGTTTCGAAACAGCAGATAAATGCAACGACAGTTTTTATGGTTTAACAAAATATCACAAAGATTACTTTTTAAAGATGAATAAATGGTTAACAACATTCTAAATATTCTGATTTTTATAGTGCGTAAGATAGTAGAACTAAAACCAAAATTTTAAAATTAATCTAAAATTTAGGCTTGTTTACTAAAGATATTCCGCTATTTTTGCACAAGAATTTTCGGGATGTAGCGCAGCCCGGTAGCGTACACGTCTGGGGGGCGTGGGGTCGCAGGTTCAAATCCTGTCATCCCGACTTTTTTTGAAAATAATGAAGATAAATGTTTTTTATATTAGAAAGTTGTTTATCTTTGCAATCTGAAAATAACAAATGGTTCGCCATTATTTTCGGGGTGTAGCGTAGCCCGGTATCGCGCCTGCTTTGGGAGCAGGAGGCCGT
>JAYWGW010000009.1:0-9003 GCA_043778045.1 Bacteroidota bacterium
AATTTTAATAGTATTTATTTATTCCGGGTTGCGTTAGGGATCAGCCTACGGCAGACAGGTTGAAGCGGAGCTCATGGTTTTGCAAGGCAAGAAGCAATCTCGTGTAGGATTGCTTCGTGCCTCGCAAAACCAAGAGCTCCGCTACAGTCCCTAACGCAACCCAAATTAAATAATACTATTAAAATTAAATAATAAAATGTCTATAAAAAATGTACGTTTAGAAGTGATGCAATTTCTTGAACACAAAGTTGATAGCTTTGTCGATCAATTTCTAATTCCAATCGAAAAAATTTGGCAACCAAGTGATTTTCTTCCCAATTCAGAATCTGATTCTTTTTTTGATGAGGTCAAAGAATTGCGCGAAATTGCCAAAGAATTACCCTATGATTTTTGGGTGGCCCTTGTTGGGGACACCATCACCGAAGAAGCACTTCCGACCTATGAATCTTGGCTGATGGACGTTGAAGGCATTGATAATGTCGAGCGAAATGGATGGTCAAAATGGGTTAGACAATGGACGAGCGAAGAAAACCGTCACGGCGACTTGCTCAATAAATATCTATATCTTTCGGGTCGCGTGAACATGCGCGAGATTGAAATGACCACGCAACATCTTATTGCCGACGGTTTTGATATTGGCACAGGTCGTGATCCATACAAGAATTTTGTTTACACCAGTTTTCAAGAACTCGCAACTTACGTTTCGCACAATCGTGTGGCGCAATTGGCAAAAAGTTTTGGCGATAACAAACTCGCTAAAATGTGTAAAATGATTTCGGGCGACGAAATGCGCCATCACCATGCGTATTCTGAATTTGTAACTCAAATTTTCAAAGTTGATCCATCGGAAATGATGTTGGCTTTTCAGGCAATGATGAAAAATAAAATCATTATGCCAGCAGGTTTCTTGCGTCAATCGGGCGAACGAATTAGTGCGGCTTTCGAACATTTTTCAGATTCAGCGCAACGCATTGGCGTGTACACTGCAGCTGATTATGTGGATATTCTATCAAAATTAAACATCAAATGGGAAATCGATAAAATCACGAATTTGACCGATGAAGCCGAAAAAGCCAGAGACTATTTGATGAAACTTCCTGCAAGAATGACTCGTGTTGCAGAACGAATGATTGTTCCCGCAGAACAACATATCTTTAAATGGGTGGAACCTGCATTGGTGCGGTAAAAATGAATTGAGATAAAATTTTTTCATCAATCTTAATTTTCTAAAATACAATTACGATGACAGCAATAGCCTTGAAACAATACATTACTAATAAAATCATTGATATTGACGACAATCTAATTCTTGAAAAAATAAGAAACTTGATTGATTCAAAATCAGAAATTGTTTACAATTTGTCAGAGGAACAAATCAATTTGTTCAATGAAGCTCAAGTTCAATATAAAAATGGAGATTATATTGATGATTTAGAAATGGATAAAAAAGTTGCATTATGGCAAAAAGGAAAGTAATTTGGGTTCGCAATGCCGAAATCCAAATGCTTGACGTTATGGACTATTACTATTTTAGAAATAAAAGTATGGTTTACAGTTTAAAACTACGAAAAGAAATCCAGTTCAAACTACATAATTTAAATTTCACAGTTGCTTTGCCACAAAAAACATCGGTAGAAAACCTTTTTTATTTTACACACAAACATATTAGTGTAATGTTTTGTATTGAAAATAATGATATTGTTGCTCAAATAATTTGGGACGAACGAAGAGATCCAAATACGCCTACAAAATTGCTCAATAATTTATAACAACTAAGAATAAATTATTGAACAAAAAAGCAATACAAACAATGAATGTCCTTATCACAAATACCATAATTTTCGTCCAAACTACACTTCAAAACGCCGAAGGTGGACACGATTGGTTTCATATCGAACGTGTATATAAAAACAGTTTGCTCATTGCCAAAACTGAAAATTGCAACTTAGAAATTGTTCAACTTGGCGCACTTCTGCACGATATCGCTGACAGCAAATTTCACGATGGTGATGAAACTATCGGCCCCAAAACCGCTCGCAAATTTCTTGAATCTCAAAATGTTGCTGTCGAAACTATTGACCATGTGGTTAAGATTATCGAAAATATCTCCTTCAAAGGCGGACACAAAAACAGCAATTTCAATAGTATCGAACTTCAAATTGTCCAAGACGCCGACCGGTTGGATGCCATTGGTGCTATTGGTATTGCAAGAACTTTTAACTACGGTGGTTTCAAAAACAGAGAAATATATAATCCTGAAATCAAGCCTAATCTATCAATGTCAAAAGACGAATATAAAAATAATTCGGCGCCAACAATCAACCATTTCTATGAAAAACTATTGTTGCTAAAAGACAGAATGAACACTGAAACAGGCAAAAAAATTGCCCAAGAACGGCATGATTTTATGGAAGTTTTTTTGGAGCAGTTTTATAGGGAGGTTGAAAGTTAGAACATTGAAAGTTTAAAAGTTTGGAAGTTTGTATTAAAATATTGCTGCCGAAGCTTTTAGTTTTTGACTAATTTCTATTAATGCTTTTGAAAGGGTTTCAAGTTCAACTTTAGAAAAGAAAGATTCTTTGCCGTTAACTTTGTTCCTATTAAGACGTTGATAAAACCATTGTGGCGTTTTCTGAAAATAGTTTTTGGCTAAATAAGAAACCGATATTATAGGTAAAATATTCTCAAGCTTTTGTCTTAACAAAATTTCGTCAGCTTTTTTATTACTTTCTTTTATTAAATCAAGCATTGCATTTGCAAATTGATCTTCATCCTTTACAATCAAAACAGTCATTTGCTCACGAACTGCATTTTTGTCGTTTTCGGAATTTGCTTCGTGATACTGTGCTTTTAAAATTTTGATATCGTCCGTCATCATTTTTATTATAAAAATTATTTGCCGAGCTTTTTAAGTTTTTCAACTAATTTTGCGATTTCTGCATCAACAACCAACTTCATTTGCTCACTTTTGCTCGATAGTTCTTTGTAAAATTCAAGATAAAACTCCAAATCTTTTTGGAGTATTTGCTTTTCATTTTCAAAGTCGTTGTCTATCATGTAAATTCAGATTTACAAATATAATAACATTTTTGTTATTGCCGTGAAATTTTTTTATTTTTTTCTTAAAACTTCCATCATCGCCTTTAACTCAAGTATCAATAAATCTTTATCTTTCAAGCGATTTTCATATTGTTCCATTAGTTTTTCGGATAAACCATTAATGACACCCAAATTTTGTGCAACCGCAATGCCTTCTTTTTTAAATGTATTGTTTTGTGTGAGATGCTCATGTGGAATTAACTCTACAATGCTTTTATCCAACGCTTGAGCCATTTTTTCCAAAACATTCAAATCCGGACACGCTTCGTTGCGTTCATATCTGCGATAAGTTGTTTCTGAAACGCCAATTTTTATTGCCATGTCCAAGGGTTCAAATTGCTTTTCGATGCGAAGACTTTTGAGTCGGTTACCAATGTTCATAACGTAGTTTTTTATTGCTTTATAAACAAATATAAAAATAATTTGACAGTTTTGCCAAAATTGATTAATTTTATATCAAAATTCACCAAACATATATCAAAATTGAATTTATTATTAAATTTATCATTTGCAATTTAGCATTAAGAAACAAATGGTTTGTTTCATTAAAAAAATAAATTTTATATCATGAAAAAATTAGAATTACATCAGATGGAAATTGTTGAGGGGGGTAAATTTTGGGGGAGTTCTACAAAGAATATCGGAGACTGTGGTCCAGCAGGACAGTTAACGGTAACAACTTATAGTGTTTTCTGGATAGGTATTTCATACGATTATGCATATGTTGCTTGTTAAAAATGAAGAGGTGTGAAAACACCTCTTTTATAATTTACTGCTATGAAATTAACAATACTTATAATTTTACAATTTTTTATATTAGATATGTTCTCACAGAAGATAATTGTATTGGACAAGAACAGTAATAAGCCCATTCAATATGCAACAATCTCTTATTATAAAAATCAACAATTGATTTTTAGCTCTTACAGCGATGAATTAGGTTCTATTATTTTAGATTCACAAATTCAAAATAGTACTTTTACTTTTTCATGTACGGGATATCAATTGATAGAATATAAAATTATTAAAGAAGTCGATACAATTTTTTTAGAACAGCATGTTGAAATGCTACCTGAAATATTTATAGGAAAAACAAACTTTACTACAGTAGGTTGTGTAAAGTGCAAAAAAAAAATTACACTTTCGGCATTTAGTGGTTTTGAAATGTGTACGTATATTGAAAACAATACAGGTATTAATAAAAATATTAAATCAGTATTATTAAAAGCAAAAATCGGTAGATCTTTGAAATCAGCAGTTAGACTGCATTTCTATAAAATAGAAAAAAACAAAAAAATGCCGGGTAGTGAAATAATCACTAATAATATAGTAAGGTTTTTTAATTCAAAAACAAATGATATTATCAAAATAGATGTCAGTGAAGAAAATCTTGTTTTACCTGCTGACGGTTACTTTATAGGTATAGAATGGATAGAAATAGTAAGTCAACAAAATAAAATGTCAAAATCTACAAAAGGCGTACAAATTGAAATGAATGATGATTTTAATGAACTCAATACTTATTTAAGGAACAGATTAAAAAACTCAGATTGGCAAAACACATTAAAATTAAAAACTGATAGTAATAATTCGGGTTTAACTAATTTTAAAAATTATCCGAATTTATCAATTGGCTTAGAAGTTTTTAAATGATGCAGAGAATAATACTAAAATTCGTTATACTTTGTTTACTCGCAATAATACTTACTTATTTTCATAGAAATTTTTTAAATTTAGAAAGTTTACAAATTGAATCACTCTCTAATGTTTTTACTTCAAAGCAAATATCAAAATTTATAGAGTTTTCACAAGTGCAACAAAATTATATATATCTTGTTGTGTCATTAAACATATTATTAAAAACATTTGCAGTTGCAATTATTTTATTTGTTTATTGCATATTCCAAAAAACAAAAATACACTTCAAAAAAGTTTTTGAAGTAACAATTACTTCTGAATTTATTTTTATACTTCCAATAATTTATGAAATAGTCTATTTTAATTATTTTAAAACAAACTATTCTTTCGATTACATTCAAGAATTTTCGTCACTTTCACTTTTTAATTTGTTTGATAACTACACATTTGAACCATGGTACATCTATCCGCTACAAACACTCAATCTGTTTGAAGTGGCTTATGTTTTTTATTTAGGCATTCAAATAGCAAAACTCACAAAGTCCACGCCCGACGAAGGTTTAAAAATGGTTGTTTTTAGTTATGTGCCTGCACTCTTATTGTGGGTGTGTACTATAATGTTCTTAACACTCAACTATTCATAAGGAAGTTGAAAGTTAGAAAGTAGTAAAGTTAAAAAGTATTATATCATTAACAGTCAACTATGTACATGATAATAATATTTAAAAAAAAGCATTTATAATTGATATTACTTAAATGAAAAAATATTTTAAAATTTTACTTCCCATAGTGTTTATTGCAGGTTTAGCCTTTCTTGGTTCTCAAATTTTTACTAAAATTCAGTATAAAAAAGAAATCGCCCAAAATATCAAAACCATTCCTGATTTTGAATATCAAAATACCAAAGGTGGTTTGTTTACCAACAATAATTTAAAACCAAACACACCAACCATTTTTATATATTTCAACTCAGAATGCGAGTTTTGCAATGAAGAGGCAGAGATGATTCGAAATAACATCGAAAAATTTACTAACATCCAACTCATTTTTGTATCGTTTGAAAAACCCGAAGCTATTATATTGTTTTCGAAAATTCATAAATTAAATACATATGACAACATTTATTTTCTATGCGATTCAAAAGCTACTTTTGCCACTACTTTTGATGTTAAATCACTTCCTTGTATAGTGCTTTACAATAAAAACCAACAACTTATTGAAAAAATAAAAGGGCAAACGAAGGTAGAAACGATTCTGAAAAAATTATCCCCATAACCTCCAAAAGAGGAATTGACTATTTATATTTATGACCATAAAACATATTGAAAAAACGCATACGCTGCAACAAGATCAATCAGATTGCGGTGTTGCATGTTTGTTGAGCCTTATAAAATTTTATGATGGCGCGCACACCATCGAAAAACTTCGGGAGCTGAGCGGCACCTCCAAACAAGGCACCACTTTGCTGGGTTTATATCAAGCGGCAAGTAAAGCAGGTTTCACCGCCGATGGTTGTGAGGCTGATATTCAGGCGTTGATAGACCATAATAAACCCGTAATTCTTCACGTAATAATAGAAAAGCAATTGCAACATTATGTGGTGTGCTATGGACTTTCAAACGAATTTTCAAAAGGAAACCGAGAAAATAAATTTTTAATTGGTGATCCCGCAAAAGGCATATACTCTTTGTCTGCAGAAGAATTAAATGATATTTGGGTTTCTAAAACATGCTTAACACTTGATCCTGATGAAAATTTTACAAAAGCAGCGGTCGAAAAAAATAGCCAACGCAAATGGTTTTTAAATCTCATCAAAGAAGACGATAAACTACTTTTGATATCGGTTTTATTGGGCGTTTTTGTGGCTGGTCTTGGCATGGCAATGTCACTATTTTCACAAAAACTTATTGATGATATTCTACCATCGCAGAAAATCAATAAATTAATTTCGGGTATAGCACTACTAACCATTTTATTGTTGGCAAGAGTTGGATTGTCGGTTTTGCGAGAATTTTTTTTACTGCAGCAATCAAAAGATTTTAATAACCGCATCAACAGTCAATTTTTTTGGTCGCTTCTGCATTTGCCAAAACCATTTTTTGATACCCGAAAAATCGGTGAGCTTGTAGCGCGCTTGAACGATACGCAACGCGTGCAGCGCGTGATAAAATTATTGGCAAGCAATTTGGTCATTGATGTTTTGGTTGCAATAATTTCATTGGGTTTCTTGTTTGGTTATTCTTGGAAACTGGGTTTAATTTCGTTGCTTAGTCTGCCAATTTACTTTTATATCATATATCGTAGTAACAAAATAATAATCAATTCACAGCAAGCCGTAATGCAAAGCTATGCTTTCATCGAAAGCAACTACATAAATACCATTCAAGGGATTTCTACGATAAAAAACAGTAATAAACAGCAAGTTTTTGCCAAAACCAACGATGCTGTTTTTGGACAATTTCAAGAAAAAATTTTTGCGCTTGGCAAAATAAATATCGCACTTTCATGGCAATCGGGCTTGGCAAGCGTAATTTTTTTGATCGGGATTTTAGCTTATACTTCTATTCAAGTTTTTAACAAGGAAATTAAACTGGGGGAACTCATGGCAATTTTAGGAATTGTTGGTTCACTTTTGCCGTCAATAGCCAATTTGGCATTGATTGCCATTCCGATTAGTGAAGCCAAAATAGCATTTTTGAGAATGTTTGAATTTGCATATATTGAGAAAGAAAAATTAGATGGAATTGTAATTTCAGAAATAAACAGCATCTCAATAGAAAATTTGTCGTTCAGATTTGCGGGTCGTTCAGAACTTTTGCAAAATATAAATATTAATCTTGAAAAGGGAAAGTTCACAGCCATAGTAGGCGAAAGCGGTTCGGGCAAAAGTACTTTAGGGCAAATTCTGCAACGTTTTTATGGTTTTGAAAATGGTAAAATCATCATTAATAATCAATTTGAAATTCATGATATTGAACTTGAGAGCTACCGAAACTTAATTGGCGTTGTGCCACAAGAAATTTCAATTTTCAATGGAAATGTGGTTGACAACATATTGCTTGGAGAAACAACAACCTCGGAAAATCTGCAAAGATTTTTAGTTGAATATGGATTTGACACCTACTTTAATCAATTGCCACAAGGCTTGGCGACTTTGTTAGGCGAAGAAGGTATTAATTTGAGCGGTGGGCAAAAACAAATCATTGCACTGGCGCGAGTGTTATATCGCAATCCTCAATTTTTAATTCTGGATGAAGCAACAGCAGCCATGGACAGAAATACAGAAAACTTCACGATGGCTTTATTTGCAAAAATAAAACCAAAATGTGCCATTTTCTTTATCAGTCACCGCCTTAATATGTTAAAAAACGTAGCTGACGAAATTTATGTGTTGGATCAAAAAACAATTACCCATTTTGGATCGCACGAAGAATTGATAAAGTCTTCTAATTTTTATAGTGACTATTGGAAAATATAAGTATTGTCCGACATTTTAACTTTCGACATTCCAACTTTCAACTTTCCAACTTTCAACTCAACCCTTCCTCATCGCTCTAAAATACGCCGCCCTGCTCAAAGGTTCATATTCATCATTCTCACCAAGAACAACCAGTTTTTCGTCGTTTGATTTTCTATGGCTATAGTTTGCTAAGTTGCCTGTGTGGGTGCAAACAGCATGCACTTTTGTAACATATTCTGCCGTTGCCATCAGTGCAGGCATCGGACCAAATGGATTGCCTTTGAAATCCATGTCCAATCCAGCAACAATCACTCGTATGCCAGAATTGGCCAAATCATTACAAATTTTCACAATTTCATCGTCAAAAAATTGGGCTTCGTCAATGCCTACCACATCACATCCTTGTGCTAAAATGGCAATGTTTGCGGCCGCAGGAACGGGCGTTGAGCGAATTTCGTTTTTGTTGTGAGACACCACCATTTCCTCATCATATCGCGTGTCGATTGATGGTTTAAAAATCTCGACTTTCTGTTTTGCAAATTGCGCACGCTTTAATCGTCGAATCAACTCTTCGGTTTTACCCGAAAACATCGATCCGCAAATGACCTCAATCCAACCAAATTGTTCTTTGTGATTTACTGTGTTTTCGAGAAACATTTTTTTATATTCTTTATCGTAAAAACGAATTGTTTTTATTACTTTGTGTGCGAAACAAAAATATCAAAAATCCACCGCTTTCTGCATCAAAAACAAAAAAGTTATGAAAAAAAGACTCGAAGCCGAACTGATAAGCATCGCGCACCGCA
>JAYWGW010000010.1:0-2402 GCA_043778045.1 Bacteroidota bacterium
ATTTTTCCAGATGAATTTAAAAGCCACAATGGAACAGTCGCACTATATTTTGAAGCTACTGCCGTAATTTTAACATTGGTTTTATTGGGACAATTATTAGAAGCCAGAGCGCACAGTCAAACCAGTGGCGCAATCAAAGAGTTATTAAAACTCGCACCAACCGAAGCTACTTTGGTTATTGATGGCAGTGATAAAATTATTTCAATACACGACATTAAAAAAGGAGATTTTTTGCGTGTAAAACCTGGAGATAAAATTCCAGTTGATGGTAAAATTAGTGATGGCGAAAGTAGCATTGACGAAGCAATGATAACTGGTGAACCAATTCCTGTAGACAAAAAAATTGACGATAATGTGATTGCTGGAACAATAAATGGTAACAAATCATTTGTGATGATTGCCGAAAAAGTAGGATCCGAAACTTTACTTTCGCAAATTGTGAAAATGGTAAACGATGCAAGCAGATCAAAAGCACCTATTCAAAAATTGGCCGATAGTATTGCCAAATATTTTGTTCCGATTATAGTTATTATTTCGGTAATAACCTTTTTTGTTTGGGCAAATTTTGGTCCAGAACCAGCACTGGTTTATGGATTTATCAATGCGATTGCAGTTTTAATTATTGCTTGTCCTTGTGCTTTGGGTTTGGCAACACCAATGTCGGTAATGGTTGGCGTTGGCAAAGGCGCGCAATTGGGTGTGCTTATAAAAAATGCCGAAGCGTTAGAAAATATGAATAAAGTAAATGTTCTAATCACAGATAAAACAGGAACAATTACCGAAGGAAAACCATCAGTCGAAAAAATATTTTCTGTAAATAATGAAGAAGATAGTTTGTTACAAAACATCGCATCGTTGAATCAATATAGCGAACATCCATTGGCGCAAGCTGTCGTAAATTTTGCTAAAACAAAAACCATTTCATTAATTGAAGTAAAAGATTTTGAAGCTGTTGCAGGAAAAGGTGTTATTGGAACAGTAACCAATAAAAAAGTTGCATTAGGAAATAAAAAACTAATGGAACAAGTAAAAGCAACTGTTTCTGATGATTTAGAAAACAAAATAATTGCCGAACAAAAATTGGGAAAAACAGTTTCCTATATTTCAATTGATGGCGTTGGAGTTGGTTTTGTAGCCATTACCGACAAGATAAAAGAAACAAGTGCAGCAGCCATCAAAGAATTATTGCGCCAAGGTGTCGAAGTGATGATGATTACTGGCGACAATGAAAACACTGCAAAATCTGTAGCCGCAGAACTTGGATTGAGTTCATTTATTGCTGGTGCATTACCAGAAGATAAACTCAACGAAATAAAAAAATTACAAGCACAAGGCAAAATTGTAGCAATGGCTGGCGATGGAATAAATGATGCACCAGCATTAGCACAAGCCGATATTGGAATCGCAATGGGAACAGGAACTGATTTTGCAATTGAATCTGCAAAAATCACATTGGTGAAAGGCGATTTGCAAGGCATTGTTAAAGCAAAAAACTTGAGTCACGCCGTAATGCGCAATTTCAAACAAAATTTATTTTTTGCTTTTTTCTATAATATATTAGGTATTCCAATTGCTGCAGGTGTTTTATTTCCGTTTTTTGGAATATTGCTTTCGCCAATGATTGCGGCTATGGCAATGAGTTTTAGTTCGGTTTCAGTAATTGTAAATGCGTTGCGTTTACGAAATTTAAAAATTTAAATTATGAAAATCAAAATAATAATTCTTTTAGTATTTCTATGTTTATTTAATTTTGTATATGCTCAAGAGAAAACAAAACCACAAACATTTTTCACGTGCGTAATGCATCCGCAAATACACGAACCCAAACCAGGAAATTGTCCTATTTGTGGAATGGCATTAATTAAGGAAAAATCAAAAACCACAAAAAAAGCTGTTGTAAAAAAACCAATTACAACCAAAAAAGAAGTTTCTGATACCAAGAAAAAAGTTCCTCAAACAAAAAAAGAAACTACCGATTTACCCATAAAAAAATCAGTTCCTGAAAATAAAATTAAACCAAAAACCATATCAAAAACAGTTCGTTATGATTTATATGTTCGCGACACTATTGTAACTATTGGCAACAAACCAAAACGTGCTATTGCTGTGAATGGACAAATTCCGATGCCAACTTTAACCTTTACCGAAGGCGATATTGCAGAAATATATGTCCACAACGAATTAAAAGAAAGCACTTCATTGCATTGGCACGGATTGATGCTGCCTAATAAAGAAGATGGCGTTCCGTACTTAACACAAATGCCAATTGAACCTGGCACAACACACAAGTATTCGTTTCCAATAATTCAAAACGGCACACATTGGTATCATAGTCATTCGGGTTTGCAAGAGCAAATAGGAATGTATGGTTCGATGATTTTGAATAAAAAAACGGAAGATGT
>JAYWGW010000011.1:0-43232 GCA_043778045.1 Bacteroidota bacterium
AATGCCATCTTCATTTACTGTTATTGGACCTGTCGTCAATGGTGTGACATTTGTGGTAGCTGTCGTTACTGGAACACCTGCCAAGGTATCATTTGCTGTCAATGTATTAGAAACGGTAGTGATTGCCGCTGGATTGGTTATCGTTACAGGCAATGAATCAGGTTGTGCCACAAGCGTATTTTGCACAGTTACGTTTGCTGTCGCCGATGCACAATTTGTTGGATTTGCTCCTGTTTCGCATATTTCATATGTGATTGGATATATTCCTGATGGCGTGTTTGGAGCAACTGTTATAATTCCATCTATGTTTACTGATAACGGTCCTTCCGTTACGGGGCTGACATCCGTTGTTTCCGTTGTAGCTGTTGCTCCTGCCAAGGTATCATTTGCAATTACTGTTCCTGATACGATAGTTGGTAATGCTGGATTGGTTATCGTTACGGGTAGTGCATCTGCATTTGCAAAAATAGGGCTGCTCAATATTATTTCAACTGTTGCTGTTGAGCAAACTGTGTCATTCGGTGCTATTTGACAAATTGCATAAAGAAAAGAATAAGTCCCTGGTGTTGCACCACTCATCGGTATAATAGTTCCATTACTATTCATAAACCAATCTCCCATGTTGATACCAGTTACAACTACATTCGATGTTGATGCGGCAGTTACCCCATTTATTGTGTCATTTCCTAACACTGAGGGGGTTACAGCACCATTGACTGAAGTAAAAGAATCATTTACAGCTTGTGCAGTTGGAATTACTGAAACAGTTACAGTTGCTGATTCACTGCATAATATTGGAGATCCGTTGTCGCAAACTGTATATTGAAAACTTACTGATGAGGTTGATCCTGTTGTTGGCGTTACCGTTACAGTGCCATCTGCTAATAAAGTTGCAGTACCACCAACTATCGCAATTGGAGTATTTAATATTGGTGTGACACCGTTTATAGTACCAACTGTTAAAATTTGAGTTGGAATATTTACATCTGTGTCGTTTAATACAATATTTAAATTTATGTTTCCTCCTGCGAGTGCGGATGCGTTGTCAGCAATTGCTATTGGTGCGATATTGTCATCCGTAACTGTAATTTCTGCAGTTGCTGTTGTACAAATAGTACTATTTGGAGATAATTGACAAATACTATAAATAAAAGAATAAGTTCCTGGTACTTCGCCATTAACAGGTTGTACTGTTCCATCACTATTTAGAAACCAATCACCTGGAAGGTTATTTGATGTAACTACAACATTCGATGTTGAGGCTGCGGTTGAACCATTTATTGTATCATTTCCTAAAACTGAAAGAGTTGGTTGCCCGTTAACCGATGTTAAAAAGTCGTCAACGGCTTGTATTGTAGGTAATACTGTTACTGTTACTGTAGCCGAGTCGCAAACCGTTGTTGAAACTTGACAAATTTGGTAAGCTAAAGAATAAATTCCAGGTTGTGTTGAAGTAGCAACAGTTATTGTACCGTCAGGATTCAGCGTTAAACCAATTGGAATTGCAATGCTGCTTAAAGTAACACTATTTTGAGTTGCTTGCACGCCACCAACAGTATCATTGGCTAAAACTGAAACGGTAGATTGACCAGGTATCAAACTAAGCGGATTGTCATTTACGGCATCAATACAAGTTGATTTTATAGTATTATTAGTCGCATTTGCATACGTTCCAATGTAAGTAGCAGCAAGTAAATTTACGGATCCATCTGCATTGACAGGTGGAATTCCCGTACCAAAAGCGCCGCCGTCTGTTCCTGAAGCATTGTTATTATTGTAATATTCATTAGCATCCGAACAACCATCATTATCTGAATCTACATCTAATGAATTTGCAATTCCATCTCCATCAGAATCTGCACAGCCTTGAACAATAGAAATCTGAATATCATCAAGAAAGTTTCCATTTCCTGTACTTCCACCAGTTGATGAAATGGCTTGAAACCCAATAACTAAAGTTAATTGCCCCGCAGGAATTGTGTAGGTACCTGAATACGCTCCCCAAGCAGTATTGTCGTCACTTACTGTCGTCGTGGGTGTTGCAGCAAGCGCATCCGATAGTGTTGCGCCAAATTTCAATGCAGCAACATCGACACCAAGTCTTCCTCTATGCTTTAGAGACCAATTTACGACTCCCGAAGAACCGTTAATATCAAAACTTTGATATAAAGTTCCATTTGTATAGGCGTTTAATTCTGCAAATTGATTGCCTTCGATTGCAGGAACTCCATTAAAACCAGTTGCCCAAATTTCTATTTCTGGTACGCCGCTAAAATTTTCTGTTGTATTCCATCCTGGAACATTATCAGCATTGGTTATTACAAAACTATTAGCTGGAAGCAAAGGAACAGTATTCTCAAAACCTCCGTTGATGAATGGTCTGTTAGACGTATTGTTACATTCAACAGTATCTAAAATTCCATCATTATCATCATCAATATCTGTGGTGTCTGGAATTCCATCATTATCATTATCGCCAACTGAAGGTTGAAATGGTACGGGTGTAATTACAATATTATTATTTTCTGGTATAGCATCTACTTCTGTAGCAGATATTGTTGCAGTATTTGAATAATTTCCAGTAGATTTTACTGTAGCTGTAACTGTCAAAGTTTCGCTCGCGCCATTTATTAAGTTGCCTATTGCCCAAACTCCCATTACACTATCGTAGGTTCCTGCAGTTACTGTAGAACTTACAAATGTATAGCCCGTTTGTAATAAATCGTTTACATTTACACCTGTTGCACTGCTCGGACCCTGATTGTTGGCTACAATTGTAAATACCACATTGCTACCTACAGCTGGAATTGCGTTATCAACAGATTTTGTAACACCCACATTTGACGATGCCGTTGGCGTTGGAATACTGGTTGACGAATTATTTGCTGGAGTTGGGTCGTTCTCTGTCGCAGTAATGCTCGCAGTATTTGAATAATTTCCTGTCACATTGACCGTTGCCGTAATGGTTAATGTCTGCGAAGCTCCGTTGACTAAAGTCCCTATAGTCCAATTACCAGTACCGATTGTATAAGTGCCTGTGGTTACTATTGAACTTACAAAAGTATAACCCGTTGGCAATAAATCTGTTACTTCAACATTTGTTGCGGTGCTCGGCCCATTATTTTTTGCTGTGATATTAAAAATTACTGTACCTCCAAAATTTGGGTTTGAATTATCCACTGTTTTAATAACACTGACGTTTGATTGGGGTGTTACAATTATAGAAACACCTCCTGTGTCTGTAACAATTCCATCAGAAATTACATAATTAAAATTAATTGAACCACTAAAATTTACAGCTGGTGAAAAAGTAATTATGCCAGTTGAGGATACAAATACAGTACCATTGGGAACACTAATAATTTGCGCAGTTCCTGGCGTTAATACAATTCCATTAATGGACACAATTGTTAAAGAATCTCCATCTAAATCTGTATCATTTGCTTTCAGATTAAGAATAGTTTCTGTGGAATTTACTGTAACTGAATAGTTATCATCTACAGCAACTGGAGGATTATCGACAGTAATTGAAGCTGTTGCTTTTGAATCATCAGTAGTGCTTAATGTTGTGTCTATTTGCGTTGTGCCAATGTTTGCATATGCATTATTTGTATAAATACCTTTTGTATTAGGAATAGTAGCACTAAATGTTAAACTAACGCTTCCGCTTGCTGGAATACTAAAATTCGAATTATTGCCCCAAACTAAATTCTGTCCAGTTACGGTAGGGTTTACAATTGCCACAACCCCAAAAAAAGAGCTTCCTGCCACATAAACAGCTCCTAATGGCATTATATCAGTTATGTCGTCAACAAGAAGCACTTGTGTTGAAGTATTGGTTAGTGTGATAGTATACAAACCAGTTCCTCCACTTGTTAATATTGGAGTACTCGTAGATTTTGTTAATGTTAAAAAATTTTGTGCAGAAGTTATTGGGGGTAGTGCCAAAAAAGTCGTATCCAAAATTGTGTGCTTCATTTGAGCACCACTACTTATATTTGAAATTGGACTAACTACTGTTGGGGTTAATGTTGTAGTGACTGCCCTAAAAGTGAATACTAAAGTATAATCAGTTGCATTACCTAATGCTAATACAAATTTTAGCTGGTCACTATAAGGAACATCATCGGCCGTACCAGCTCCATAAGCAAAGATAAATTGTGAACTAATTAATTCATAAGCGGTAGGATTCCAATTCGCAAAAGATGCTGGAGATGTTGAAAATATTCTTGCTGCTCCAACCACGCCCGTATTTCCTGTAACAGTCATTGTCATTAAACCTCCTAATACATTCGGTACAGGTCCAACAATAGAAGTAGCTACTTTATTTGATGCAGCTGAAATTGGTGACTCAACCGATAATAAAGTTATTGTCGTACCTGTAGTTCCATTTAAAAGAACCCCACCAGCACCTGGTTTACCATCATAAACCTTAACAATATGTGTTTGATCAGTTGTTGTAACGGCGGTTGCAGTTAGATAAAAATAAGCTGTAGCTGAATTGCCTGCTGTTAAAGTACCTAAATTTACTAAATTTGATTCATTAGAAGCCAACTTAACCGAAGTGGCTTCAGTTGGAGACACATCACTAAAATTACTAATTTCTACCCAAAGATCATTTATGATTGATGATCCAGCTGGACTACTAATAGAATAAGATGCATAAGCTGAATTTATTGGAGTTGAGGCACCAAGATCAATATAAAAAATATCAGTTGACGTTCTTGTAACCGCAGGTGGCAATAAAATTGTTGATTTTGCACTACTTGAGCATAAGATAAAAAGTAAAAAAAGTAATACTTGCGAACGAAAATTAAGGTAGTAGTTCTTCATAAAAAGAATGTAATTAAAAAAAGTAAAAGACGGATAATTGACAAATATGGGTAATAAATCTTATAGTGCAAGGTCAATTACTGAAATTGTAAAAAAAATACGATAAAATTAATTGTAATATCGATGAATTACGTTGCATAGTAATCAAAGATTAAAATATTATAAAAGTTACTCTGAATAAAAAATTTTAAAAATATTAAATAATAGTTTGTAACCGTATAATTGATTTGCATGAATTATCATCTACGATTCATGATTTATTAGCTCAATAAACAAACTTTCTAAATTTTTATTTTTCTGATTTAACTGCAGTGTTTTAAGTCCATTGTCATGCGCAAAGTCAAAAACAGTTGGTCGCATATCGGTTTTGGACGTGAATGTTAGTTGCCATACAAAATCGTGGGTATTTTTAAAAGATTTTAAATGTGGAATTTTAGCAACGGCTTCTTCTTCAATTTTATAGTCAAATTCAACTATAATAACTTGCTCATTGTTTTCTGACAACAGTTGAGATAGCTTTTTGTCGGCAACAATCTTTCCCTTGTTGATAATAATCACGCGGTCGCAAATGGCTTCTACCTCTTGCATGATGTGTGTTGACAAGAAAATGGTTTTGTCTTTGCCCACGTTTTTTATAACTGCTCGAATTTCCGAAAGTTGATTTGGGTCTAAACCCGTTGTTGGTTCATCCAAAATCAATACGTCGGGATTATGCAAAAGTGCGGTTGCCAAACCCACACGTTGGCGATATCCTTTTGAGAGCTGACCTATTTTTTTATGACTTTCAGACGTCAATCCCGTAAGCGAGATTACGTCTTCAATTCTTGATTTTTTTACCTTATATATAGCAGCATTAAATTCAAGATATTCGCGCACATACATTTCTAAATAAAGCGGGTTGTGCTCGGGCAAATATCCTACAGATTGTTGCACATTTTTTTTGGTTTTGTGAACATCGTTTCCATTAACAAACGCATTTCCGCTGTCAGCCGAAATATAAGTTGTCAAGATTTTCATCAAAGTAGATTTTCCTGCACCGTTTGGACCAAGAAAACCGACAATTTCGCCTTTTTCGATTCTGAACGAAACGTTGTCTAAAGCTTTCTGGTTGCCATAGGTTTTGGAAATGTTTTTTACTTCGATTGACATGGGAAAGAATTTTTTGTAAAGATACAGATTTTTTTAAGTTGATGGTTGGTGGTTTTTGGTTGGTGGTTTTTGGTTGGTCGCAAAACACAAAGATATGCCTATTGCGAATTATCTATATTTATAATCGCACTGTTTTCGCCACAGATTTAAAAGATTTAGAGGATTTTAAATTTCGAATATCAAGAATCTGTGCAAATCTTTGAAACCTGCCTGCCGGCAGGCACGGTCTGTGGCTGAAAACATTCATTTAAAAACTAAACCTAAAAAAAATCTTTGTTACTTAGCTTCTTTGTGCAAAAACAATATATTTACATTTCAAACTTCCATATATATGCCAAATTCCGTTTTTCAAAACTATAAAAGTATCATTTATTTATTATCAGGCATCATCTCAGGCAGTATTCTCGGCTTAGTTTTCGGAGAAAAAGTCGAAATTATAAAACCTTTGGGCGATATTTTCTTAAATTTATTGTTCACAGCAATCATTCCACTTATTTTTTTTACCATCAGTTCCTCTATCGCAAGTTTGGAAAAAACAAGCAATTTGGGGAAACTTTTTTCAATCGTCATGCTTGTTTTTCTTGGAACCGTTCTTGTTTCCACTGTCGTGATGATTGTTGGAACACTTATTTTTCCGATTGAGCAAAACCTCATCCAAAGTACTATTGCCATCGAAACCCACGAAAGCGTCAGCGCAGGAACGCAAATCACGCAACTGCTCACAGCCAATGATTTTTGGGAACTTTTGTCTCGCAAAAACATGTTGGCACTCATCATATTTTCGTTTCTTGTCGGTTTCGCTACCTTGAAATCGGATGACAAAGGTTTTGCATTCAAAGAATTTTTACGCTCTGGAAACGTCGTGATGGCGAATCTTTTAAACCTCATCATGAAACTTGCACCCATCGGACTTGGAGCCTATTTTGCCAATCAAGTTGGCATTTTTGGACCGCAACTTTTTGGAACTTATGCAAAACCACTGGCACTATATTATGGTGTTTGCGCCTTGTATTTCGTTATTTTTTTTACGCTTTATGCTTATCTTTCTGGCGGAAATGCGGTCGTCAAAATGTTTTGGAAAAACAACATCACGCCTGCATTAACGGCATTGGGAACCTGCTCGAGCATCGCTACAATTCCCGCAAATTTGGCCGGTGCCGAAAAAATGAACATACCCACACACATCCGCAACCTTGCCATTCCGCTCGGCGCACCATTGCATAAGGATGGTTCGGCGATGTCGTCAGTTATCAAAATCGCGGTGATGTTCGCAATTTTCGGCAAAGAATTCACAGAGCCTTCTACCCTACTTTTGGCAGTTGGAATCACCATTATTGTATCAGTTGTCGAAGGCGGAATTCCAAACGGCGGTTACATTGGCGAAGTTTTAGCCATCACCATCTATGGTTTCCCCATGGAGCAAGCCTTGCCCGCAGCCATGATCATCGGCACCTTGGTTGATCCCATGGCAACTTTACTCAACGCAAACGGCGACTTAGTTTCATCGCTACTCATCACCCGAATTTCCGAAGGGAAAAATTGGTTCAATAGACAAGTTGGTGGTTGATGGTTTTTGGTTGGTGGTTTTTGGTTTTTTTTAGATTTGGGCGTGCCTTTTTACCGAAAAAAGCGAAAATTCACACCGTCGAGGTCGCTTTTTCTCGGCAAAAAGTCGGGCTTTTCGTTCCCAAACTTTTTGTTCCGTCTGATTGCTTCGTACCTCGCAAAGACGGAACAAAAAGGTTTTCCACTGCAATCCCTCACGCAAAAAAGTTGGAAAGTTGAAAGTTAAAAAGTTAAAACGCCGAAAGTGAAACATCCACAAAATTTTAAAATACAAATTTTTGATTGTCAAGTAAACATCATAATAGTAGTATACAAAAAAAATTTCTTTGTGGCCTTTGCGCCTCCGCCCCGGCGGACAGGTTTGTGGCAAAAAAACAAATCTTTGCAACTTCGCTTCTCCGCCCCGGCGGACAGGTTTGTTCAAAAAATGCTGTTTAGCTATTTTCGGGTTTAAATAAATTATTTAATTAGGCTATAGTCTAATTAATGTATTTAAAACCACATAGAAATGCAGAAAAAAAAGACGCTTTGCTCAATTTAAGGAAACATTAGTTGTCTATGTTTAATAAAATGCCAAAAAATCTACATGTATTTTAGGTTTGTCGCTGAATATCTATGTGGTTTAAATTAAATACACTTTATAGACCAAAGCCTTTAATTATTATTTTTATTACTAAAAACTTCCAAAACAAAAGAAAAATGTAAACTTTTTTAAAAAACCCTTGCACATTCAAAATTATTTAATACTTTCGCAAAAGAAAATTCAACAATGCAATCAAATATTTATTTTAGCTTTTCATTTTATTTCTTCTGGACACCAGAACGGATTGTTATGTAGCTATTTAAAAAAATAAAACATATTACAAACAATCCTGATAAACATCAGGATTTTTTTATACCCATCATGCAACAAACCATCGCCATCCAAGGCATAAAAGGATCTTTTCATCATCAAGTCGCACAAGAATGCTTCCCGTCGGACATCATTCTTGACGAGTGCTTGTCGTTTGAAAAATTGGTAAAATCGTTGGTTGATAAAACATCGTACAAAGCCGTAATGGCATTGGAAAACTCCATTGCAGGCTCTATTATTCCAAATTATGCGCTTATAGACCGACATAATTTGCACATTGTTGGCGAACATTATTTGGACATTCACATGAACCTGATGTGTTTGAAAGGTCAGAAAATTAATGACATTAAAGAAGTACACTCCCACCCGATTGCCCTTTTGCAATGTCACGAATTTTTTGAACAATATCCGCACATCAAATTAATCGAAAGCGCGGACACCGCAGAAACTGCGCAACATATTTCTAAAAATAATCTACTTGGAATTGGCGCAATTGCCAGTCCAGTTGCAGCAGAAATGTATGATTTAGAAATTCTTGCCTCGGGCATTCACACGGTTCAAAGCAACAAAACCCGTTTCGTGATTCTGAAAACTGAGAAAAAAGAACTGCCAAAAGATCAAATCAATAAAGCGTCCATAAAATTTGAGCTCGACGACACACCCGGAAATCTTGCCACAGTTTTAAATGTCATGAACAACTGCAAACTCAATCTTACAAAAATACAATCCATGCCCATAATCGAAACGCCATTTCAATATTCATTTTTCGTGGACGTGGTTTTTGAAAAATATAAACACTATGAAAAAGCCACAAAAATTCTTGAAATCATGACAACGCATTTCAAAGTTTTAGGAGAATATCGAAGGGCGAGTTCAGATTAGGAAGTAATAAGTATTAAGCATTAAGTTGTTTCAAGTTTTAGAAAAAGTTTCAAGTTTCAAGTTTAGATAAAAGTTTCATGTTTAAAAAAAGTTTCATGTTTCACGTTATGTAATTGACAAAAACAAATCCAAATTTATTTTGCTGCTATGAAAAGCTAAATTTAAAACCTACATTAATGTGATAACCTGAAACTTGAAACCTGAAACTTTCAAAAACTTGAAACCTGAAACCTGAAACCTGAAACCTGAAACCTGAAACTCTTACAAACCTGAAACTTAAAACTTTAATAAAAACTCAAATTACAATAAAAATGAAACCCGCCAATAGATTACAAACCGTCGAAGAATATTATTTTTCCCATAAACTCAGAGAGGTGCGCGGACTCATTGAGCAAGGAAGACCTATAATCAATATGGGAATTGGCAGTCCGGACTTGCATCCTGACCATAGCATTATTAACGCAATTCAAACCGCAGTTACTGAGCCTGCGGCGCACCAATATCAAAGTTATCAAGGTTTGCCAGAATTACGCTTGGGAATTAAAAAGTTTTATGAAACGCATTATCAGGTTTCGTTAAATCATGAATCCGAAATTTTGCCTTTGATGGGTTCCAAAGAAGGCATCATGCACATTTCGATGGCATTTTTGAATGCTAAAGATGCGGTCTTAATTCCAAATCCTGGATATCCAACCTACACTTCGGTGACAAATTTGATGGAGGCCACACCCATTTACTACGATTTATTGGCAGAAAACAATTGGCAACCCGATTTTGAAGCTTTGGAAAAATTAGATTTGACCCGAGTGAAGCTTATGTGGGTCAGTTATCCTCACATGCCGACAGGCGAACGTGGCAGTTTGCATTTGTTTGAAAAACTGATTGCTTTTGCCCGAAAACATAAAATTCTGCTAATAAATGACAATCCATATAGCTTTGTTTTAAACCACAATCCCATGTCAATTTTGCAAGTTGATGGCGCATTGGATGTGGCATTGGAACTTAATTCCTTATCAAAAACGTACAATATGGCTGGTTGGCGCGTGGGAATGGTTTGCGGTCGCGCGGAACTTTTAGAACAAATTCTGAAAGTGAAAAGCAACATGGACAGTGGCATGTTCTACGGCATTCAAAAAGGCGCAATTGCGGCGTTGCATTTGAATAAAAGTTGGTTCGATAGTCAAAATAAAATTTACGAACGCCGAAGAAAATTGGTGTTTGAATTGGCAGACAAACTCGAATGCATCTATGACAAAAATGCTGTCGGAATGTTTGTTTGGGCAAAACTTCCAAGTCATTTAACTGATGCTGAGTCTTTTGTAAACGAAGTTTTATATGATAAAAATTTGTTTATAACCCCTGGATCAATTTTTGGAAGTAATGGAAATGGCTATGTACGTTTTTCGCTTTGCATCGATGAAAATAAAATTAAAGAAGCAATAAGCAGATTTTAAAATGTCGAAATTATGAATGTTTTTATTGTAGGTATTGGCTTGATTGGTAGCTCTTTGGCGATAGATATTCGTGCGCAATATCCCGATGCTGTTTGCTATGGAATTGATTCAAATACAAATCATATTCAAGAAGCAATTGACCTAAAAATAATCGACAAAGAAGGAAATTTTGAAGATTTGCACAAAGCGGATATCGCAATTCTATCAACGCCTGTAGGAGTTGCGCTTGAATTGTCTATAAAAATTTTAGACCAATGTGGCACGCAAACATTGGTTTTTGATGTCGGTTCAACCAAATTGCCATTGTCGAAAGCCATTGCAGATCATAAAAATAGGTCTAACTTTCTGTTGATGCATCCCATTGCAGGAACAGAATTTTCAGGACCATCGGCAGGAACTTTGAATTTGTTTCAAAACAAGACAAACATCATTTGCGAGGTCGAAAAAACAAGTTTTAAATTGCAGGAACGCGCCTTAGATATTTTCAAAAAAATTGGCATGCGCATTCGATATATGGATCCGAAATCGCACGACAAGCACATTGCCTATATGTCGCATTTATCGCACATCAGCTCGTTTATGCTCGGAAAAACAGTCATTGAAATTGAAAAAGACGAACGAGATATTTTTGATATGGCTGGATCTGGATTTGAAAGCACCGTGCGACTTGCAAAAAGTTCACCCGCCATGTGGACACCAATTTTTGAACAAAATAAAGAGCATGTTGTCAACAGTTTGCAAGAATATATTACGAATTTGACAAAATTTAAAGAACTTCTTGAAAACGATAAATTTGACGAAGTGCACGACCAAATGCAAAGCACCAATCGGATTAAAGAGATTTTGGAAGGAATGAAATGAAGATTTTTGATTTTTGATTTTTGATTGAGGATTTTTGATTGAGGAAATGGGATTAACGATTGACGATTGCAGATTAAAGATTAACGACTTTCGGAACGCTACAATCTGATTGCTACAAGCTGACTGCTAATTGCTAATAGCTAAAAACTAAAAGCATATCTGAATATAAATTAATATAGTACTAACCACGTTACAAAGCTAAATGCTAAATGCTGAAAGCTAAAAGCTAAAAAAAAATGGAAAATAAAAAAGAAATGGGCAATTGGTTAAAGGCATTCAATTTGTCGCATCCGTTGGTAATTGCGGGTCCATGTAGCGCAGAAACAGAAGAACAGGTTTTAAAAATTGCACACGAATTGAAAGATTCAGACGTATCGATTTTCCGAGCTGGAATTTGGAAACCAAGAACGCGACCTGGCGGATTTGAAGGAGTTGGAGCCATTGGATTGAAATGGTTGCAAAAAGCAAAAGCCGAAACTGGTCTTTTAATGGCGACAGAAGTAGCAAATGCAACGCACGTGAAACTGGCTTTGGAACACGATATTGATGTGTTGTGGATTGGCGCACGAACGACCGTGAATCCATTTGCGGTGCAGGAAATTGCCGATGCTTTGGCAGGAACCGACAAAATTGTGTTGGTGAAAAATCCTGTAAATCCCGATTTAGCGTTGTGGATTGGAGGCGTTGAACGGTTGTATAATGCTGGAATCAAGAAGCTTGGCGTTATTCACCGTGGTTTTTCTACGTATGAAAAAACGAAGTATCGCAACATTCCCGAATGGCAAATTGCGATCGAACTGCAAAGTAAATTTCCTGATTTGCCGTTGATTATCGACCCATCACACATCACGGGGCGCAGAGATATGATTCAAGAAGTGTCGCAACAAGCATTGGATTTGAACTATGATGGACTGATTATTGAAACGCACTGCGATCCCGAAAATGCTTGGAGTGATGCCGCACAACAAGTTACGCCAACGGCTTTGAAAAAGATTTTTGAAGAGTTGAAAGTCAAAAAAACAAGCGTAGATTCTGACACGTACAACACTGAAATGATCAAGTTGCGAGCCAACATCGACATTGCTGATGCTAAACTTTTAGAAATTTTAGGCAACAGAATGAAAACTGCTGAGCAAATTGGCGCATTGAAAAAAGCCAATAACGTTGCCGTTCTTCAAAACAAGCGTTGGAACGAAATTTTGGGTCGAATGATTCTTGAAGGCGAAGAAAAAGGTCTGAGCGAAGAATTTGTTTTGAGACTTTTCAAGGCGGTTCACCAAGAAAGTATTGCGCACCAAGAAAAAGTGATTAATTCTTAAATTGAAAACCTATATTGTTCTAATTTTGTAAAAAATAAACCATGAACAAATATCCTCGCAGGCTATCTACAGGCGCAAACAATACAGTCATTGTTTTGAGTGACAACGAAGTTGCGAAGCTTTTTTCTGAAGATACGCGTTCTGATTTAGGTTCAGAAGCAGAGAAAATGAAGTTCGCAAACAGCATTAATAGTTTGGTTGTGAAATTTGTGAGGCTTGATTATGACGACACCTTACAAGCCGAAATGCTTGTGATGGAGCGGATTCGACCTATTGATTATCGCGCTTATGAATTTGAAATCAGACAATTGTGGATTGAGGTTTTTGAACAAGAATTGGCACAATTACATCGCGCAGGATTTGTGCACCGCGATTTGTTGCGACCTTCAAACATTGCTGGATTAGCTTTTGACAATATTTTATTGACAGAGCAAGGACTGCGATTGATTGACGTAGGCATTTCTGCCATGAAAAGCCAAGTTGGCGACTTAATTTATGCGAAACAAATTGAAATTGAAACCAAAGAATTGGCTTTGTTTAAGGAATATTTTTTGAATAGATGATTCACAAACTTGCCCGAATCATTCGATCATTTCCATAAATGTCTTTACGAAGTTCAATGTTTGTGAAACCCAAATCTTTTAATAATTGACAAGTTTCTTGACCTAAATATTGATTGATTTCAAAATATAAATTGCCATTTGGCTTGAGGTAATTTCGAGCTAAAATGGCAATTTTTTTGTAAAAAATAAGTGCATCATCATCGGACACAAACAGCGCGAGATGTGGTTCGTTTTTCAATACGTTATTGTTGATTTCATGCTTTTCAAGCTCTCGCACATAAGGCGGATTGGAAACAATGATGTCGAATCTTTCTGGTAATTCTGTTGCTTGTAAAATGTTTCGGCAGAGAAATTCAATTCTTACATCGTTATAATCTGCATTTTCCGTAGCGATTTCAAGTGCAGTTTCACTTACGTCTAAAGCAAAAACTTCGGCTTTTGGAAGATTTTTTGCCAACGAAATCGCGATGCACCCCGAACCTGTTCCAATATCAATAATTGATTTTGCACTATAATTTGTAGCCTTTTCATTGCTCAAAATCCAATCCACAAGTTCTTCGGTTTCAGGTCGTGGAATCAAAACTGATGGACTTACGGTAAAATCTAAACCATAAAAAGAGGTGATTCCTAAAATATATTGAACGGGAATTTCTACCTTTAATTTTTCAATAATTTCATTCCAAACAGCCAAATTATCATCAGAAAAAACTAAATTTTGGTTTAACGCCAAATCAATTCTTTTGAGTTGATGTTTGTTTTCTAAAATCAAAAAAAAGAAACTTTCGCATTCCATTTCGTCATAAAAAGGGAGTAAATTTTTGATGAATTTTTTTTTAACTGAACTTATAAGTTGAGACATTTTGTGATTTATTTTAATAATTATTTGCTCAAAAAACTACTTGACACTTCTGAAAACTCAAAATGATTAATTCAAAAATTAGAAAATGAGTAAATTCTAAACAGGCTGAGTGCAATTATTATTTGTAAATTTTTACCACAAAGACCTGCAAGTTTATAAGCTTTATTAAAGGCGTTTCACTTTAACAATAGTAAATCATAGGTACGTTCAAACAAAAATTGATCTTTGAAATTCTTTTATTCTAAATTCTATTTTGGTTTATTTTTGAATTTTATATATTCAATGACTTAATATCCTTAATTTCTTAATGGTAATTGTGGTTATGATTCGAAAACAGTTTTTTAAAGTTGCCCTATTATAATTTTTTCAGCATCCACACGGGACAACTGCTATGTCCGGTGTTGCCAAGTGGCACGTCAAGATTCTCGAAACCAACGCTTTTGTACAGTTTTTGAGCCGATGTCATGTAAGTCATTGTTTCAAGATAGCAATTTTTATATCCAAATTTTTTAGCTTCGTCCAAACAAATATTAATAAGCTTTTTACCCAATCCTAGACCACGAGTTTCAGGTAAAAAATACATTTTTTGAAGCTCGCACGTTTCCAATGAACCAATTTCTATCGGGCCAATGCCCGAACCGCCAACAATTTTTCCTTCATTTTCAATCACAAAATATATTGAATTAGGCTTGGAATATTCCTCAAAAAGTTGAAACAAAAACGGATCGGAATATGCGGTTCCTACTTTAGGAGCACCCATTTCCATAAGTACAGTTTGGACTAAATTTCCAACCGCGAGATTATCTTCGATTTGTATTTTCCTGATTTGCATCTATTGATTTTTATGGCAAAACTACATTTTTATAAACAAATATTAAATTTTTGCATATAAAATTATTAGAATTTCATAACAATTCGAGTTAAAACTTTAGTATTTTTACCATCTATCAAAATTGAATTTTATGACCGAAATTTTTTCGTTTCTACTTGCTTTTATTATTGCGTTGGCGATTGGTTTTTTTATAGGAAAAACTATTGTTGGAAATGGTTTCAGCAACGAAAGAAATGCTTTCAATGAAAAAATTCTTACCGCAAATAATCAATTGTTTACGCAAAGTCAAAGTTTTGAAAATGAAAAACTAAATTTTGATAAGCAGCTAAAATCATATCAAGTTGACATAGAAAAACTTCGATTTGAAAAAGATGATATTCGAAATCAGAAAGAATCCATCAACATTCAATTGGCGAAAAAAGAAATTGATTTTGATAATTTGTTTGAACGAAATCGCGAACAAAAACAAGAAGTTGAACAACTGCAAGAAAAATTTACAAAAGAATTTGAAAACCTTGCAAACAAAATTTTAGACGAAAAGTCGAGCAAATTTACAGAGCAAAACAAACAAAATTTAGTCAATATTTTATCGCCATTGCAAGAGAAAATTTTGCTTTTCGAGAAAAAAGTCGAAGACACGCACAAAGAAAGTATTGATTATCATGCCGCACTTCGCCAGCAAATACTGGGATTAAGCGAAATGAATGCACAAATGAGCAAAGAAACTTTAAACCTTACAAAAGCACTGAAAGGCGACAGTAAAATGCAAGGAAATTGGGGCGAATTGGTTTTGGAGCGCGTGTTGGAAAAGTCGGGATTGGAAAAAAATCGTGAATATTTTGTGCAACAATCGCACACAACTTTGGATGGAAATCGGGTTTTTCCTGATGTGGTTATCAATTTGCCAGACAACAAAAAAATGATTGTCGACTCAAAAGTGACGCTTTCTGCTTATGAAAGATATATAAATGAAGACAACGACGAGCTTAAAAAAATACATTTAAAAGAACATGTGCTTGCCATAAAACGCCATGTGGAACAGTTGGGCGACAAAAATTATCATGACTTGTATCAAATTGAAAGTCCTGATTTTGTGTTGCTGTTTATTCCCATGGAACCCGCATTCGCATTGGCATTAAACGAAGATACGACGCTATATAACAAGGCTTTTGAAAAGAATATCGTCATCGTAACGCCATCTACATTGTTGGCAACATTGCGAACAATTGACAGCATGTGGGCCAATCAGAAAAAGCAAGACAATGCAATTGAAATTGCGAGACAAGCAGGCGCATTATACGATAAATTTCATGGACTTTTAGAAGATTTAATATCAATTGGCAAAAAAATTGATGATTCAAAAACCAATTATACCGAAGCAATGAACAAGCTTGTGGACGGTCGTGGAAACCTTATTACGAGTGTTGAAAAAATTAAAAAACTTGGCGTAACAACCAAAAAAGCAATAAGTGAAAACTTGTTGCAACGCGCAAATGAAAATCAATTATTAGAATAAAGAAAACATGAGAAAATTTTTAGGAATCGCACTTTCTGTGCTTGTTATTGGATTTGTAGGTTATTTTTTAGTGGTTTATTATGCCACATTTAGTCAAGGATTTAGGTCAGGGGAATTGATCAAAATCAGTAATAAAGGCATGGCTTTCAAAACGTGGGAAGGCGAGTTGAGTCAAGGCATTTCGGGCGCACAAATTTTTGCTTTTTCAGTTTTGGACAGCGATGCAAAAGTAATTGAAGATCTGAAGACTTTGCAAGGGCAATATGTGAAAGTGACCTATGTTGAGCGTTATGGCACTTTTGCGTGGTGGGGCGACACGAAATATTTTGTAACAGAAGTTGTGGCGGAAAGTTCGCCATTTAAAATAAAATAACGTGGAGGCGAAAACCGTTCGCAGTTCAAAAATCATGATCTCAGAACTGATGTTGCCATCGCATACAAATTTTTCGGGCAAAATTCATGGTGGATATATTTTATCTTTGTTAGATCAAATTGCATTTGCCTGCGCATCAAAATATTGTGGAAATTATTGTGTGACCGCTTCAGTTGATACGGTAGATTTTTTAGCTCCCATCGAAGTTGGAGAACTTGTGACGATGAAAGCATGCGTGAATTATGTCGGCAAATCGTCTATGATTATTGGCATTCGAGTTGAGGCAGAAAACATTCAGACGGGACTTGTCAAACATTGCAATTCAAGTTTTTTTACGATGGTTGCAAAAGATAAAAACGGACACAATGCTGTTGTACCGCAACTTATTTTGTCAAATTATGTGGATGTTCGACGTTTTTATTATGCATTGCAAATCATTCAAAGTCGCAACCATAAACAAAAACACGAATTGGATTTTGACCATAAATCCGATGACGCCATTGCATATTTAAAAAATTATAATGTGCTTTTGGATTTGGAAAAGAAGTGATTGTAGATTTTTGAATGTTGATTTTTGATTTTTGATTTCAGTACCGATAAGCAAAATTTAGATTAACGATAAACAATTTTTGTGCGGCTAAATGCTAATCGCTAACAGCTAAAAGCTGACCGCCAAAACCTAAAAAGCCCATTCCTTATAATTAACAGATTTTTCAAGATTGTTTTCAATAGCATCATTCAAATTTGGGTAGAAATCTATGCCTGTTTTTTGCTCAATTTCATCGACGGAAACCACAAATTTATAAAGCGGTTCGTCGCTATCTTGGTGAGGCACAAGAAAGCCAATCATTTTATATTGGTTTCCATTCTTATGCAATAATATTTTATAAAAATAGTCAGGAACCGAAACATTTTCATATCCAATAGTTTCCAAATCATTGGACAGTACACCCGCCGTGGCAACATAGATTCCCTTATATTTTGAAGCCCAATAGCGTGTTTTTTGTTCCAATCGGTTCCAAACGCCTTCGTTGAAATCATGTTTTTGAGGAGAAATGTTTGAAGTAAAAAAAGTGTCGTCAAAAGCTTTTCGCGAACCTTTCATATCGCCTGCAGGACACAAATGACCTTTGTCAAAACCTGAATTTTTATAGTTTCGCCAATCAGCAGAATTGGAATCTACTAACGGATCTTCAATAAAATATGGTCGGTCAAATTTTGTTGCCGACGGTTTTCCATCTAAAAAATAAGCTACCCAATCCGCTTGCTCATGCTTTTCGTTGTATGAAAGTGTATAAAATTCGTGTTTTACGACTTGGTTTGAGGTTGATTTCGGTAGGAAATCAAAAGTGACATTTGAATCAAAAACAGCCTCTGGTTCAGGTTGTATATTTTCTTCAACCGAAGTATCGATGTTTTTTTTACAGGCACAAATTATAAATAGAAACAACAATATTATAAGAAAATAAAATTTTTTCAGGTCGTTATTTTTCATATCACATCAATTAATGGTTGCAAATATATTCAAATTGATATATTTGCACTAAAATACCTTATTATAAAAAAATAATTTTTTAAAAGGAATGATTTTTGTATCCGTGTAAAAATTAATATTTAATCATAAATTTATGAAAAACCAAATACTTATTGCTCTGTTTTTAGGAGCTGGACTGCATGCAAGCTATGCCCAAGAGGTTTCGACAAAAATTGTAAAGGATACTGTTATCGCTATTTCGAGGTCGGAAAAAGAAACTGAAAAAGATTCACCTAATGATTTAAACACGGCTTCAAAACAAGTTGAAAAAGAAAATCAGAAAGTTTCTATAGACGAAAAAGATGTTTTGAAAGACAAGCTTCGCGAAGAAAAGAAAGCTTTGAAAAATGCTAAAAATCGAGAAGATGAACTAAATGAAAGGGAACGCGAAACAAAAAAATTAGAAAAAGACAAGAAACAATTCGCGCGTAGGCAAGAAAAATTAGCTGATGCTGAAAAAAATTTAGCAAATGAAAAAGAGCGTTTGAAAGAACGACAATCAGAATTAGCTGAAAACACCAGGAAATTTAATTCGAAAAAATCAAAGGGAAAACTTGATCCGATTGAAATTGAAAAGGAAAACATAAAAATCAGCAAACAGCAAATCAAAATTAAAGAAACTGAAGATGATATCTTGAAAGCTCAAAAAAAACTTGATAAGTTGCGATAATTTTTTCGTAACTTAAGTTGATATATTGTTACTGTAAAAAAGCAATTCGTTGATTTGAATTGCTTTTTTGTTATTAAAAATTATTTTTCTTGTTTGAACATCCAGTCATAAATGGCATCTTCATGAAAAAGCTGTTCAACGCTACTGTGCGTTCCGCCTTTTATGGTTGTAAAGGTAAGCTTGCTATTTTTACAGCATTTTTTAATGGCATCAACAATTTTTTTAGATTCAGAAATATTTACGGCTTTGTCGGCATCGCCATGTTGAATCCAGACTGGAATTTTAGATAAATTGCAAGCATCACCGACGTTTCCGCCACCACAAATGGCAACCGCTGCCGCAATTTTATTTGAATATTTACCCGCAAATTCGAGCGTTCCGTATGCGCCAAGACTCATCCCACATACATACACACGATCATCGTCTACGTTGTAGTTTGTTTCCACATACTTCAAAACTTCAAGTAGTTTTTTTGCATCCCAAGCGCCAGATGCTAACTGCGGCGCAACCACAATTCCGGGAATTTTTCGCCCTTTTTCCATGGCTCGCAAAACTCCATATCGCTTTACGCGATTCATGTCCGTGCCGGAAAGACTTTTTCCATGAAGAAAAAATAGTAGCGGTATTTTTTTGTTTTCTTTATATTCTTTTGGAATCGAAATCCAAAAAGGATAGTCGGATTTATTGATAATAGCCGTAATTGACTGCGCATTTGTGGAAATAAATACGACAAGTAGTAGCATTAAAATATAATTTTTCAATTGTTTTAGGTTTTTATAACATTTACTTTTTGCTTGGCTAAGATACAAACATTATATTAACCTGTAATTTATATATCGTGCTTACAAATGATAGTTCTAATTATTGTAATCCATTAAATTGAAACTTTTAAATTATTTTATGAAGTCTCAATGATTTAAACATTAGTTTTAAAATTATTTGCACCATATTTAAAAGTAGATTGACGCACTAATTTTTTAGCGTCACGGTGTCTAAAGAAATAATAAACATACCATTCTTTGTCCAAAGCGGCTTTTTGTTCGGCTTTTGCGTAGCTATTCCACTTTGATAAATGTACCCCACCAGAGTATATTTATGGTTCAGAAAAGTTCGGTTTCATGTTAAAATCGTGTACGGCATTCAAATATACGGAAATTGATGACATAAAAAAAGGGTTCGTAAACACGAACCCTTATAAACACTCGAAAAAATTTGTAGCGAGAGAGAGACTTGAACTCTCGGCCTCAGGGTTATGAATCCTGCGCTCTAACCAACTGAGCTACCTCGCCTAAATGTTATAATTTGAACTCTCGTCCGCCGTGGCGGATATAAATCTTGCGCTCTAACCACCTGAGCTACCTCGCTTAAATGTTATAATTTGAACTCTCGTCCGCCGCGGCGGATATGAATCTTGCGCTCTAACCACCTGAGCTACCTCGCCTAAATGTTATAATTTGAACTCTCGTCCGCCGCGGCGGATATAAATCCTGCGCTCTAACCAACTGAGCTACCTCGCCAAACAACAAATTCGTGGTTTTGTTTGCGGGTGCAAATATAAATGTTTTTTAGATTCTTACAAATTAAAAAAGCATTTAAAAAAAATTATTTAAGAATGTTTTTTTATTAAAAAAAATACTATATATTTCACAAAAATTAACAAATGGAAGTCAAAGTAAAATACGAATTAGAATTCCCCATCAATGCGTCCCCATCGTTGTTGTTTCAATACATCTCAACACCATCGGGATTGTCAGAGTGGTTTGCCGATAATGTAAACTCACGTGGCGAATTTTATACTTTTATTTGGAACGATTCCGAAGAAAAAGCACGCGTTACCGCAAAAAAAACAGGTGAAAGAATAAAATTTCGATGGATTGACGAAGATGATAAAGACACAGACTATAGTTGTGAAATCAAAATCGTGGAAGACGAGATTACCAATGATGTTTCGCTTGTCGTGTCTGACTATGCTTTTCAAGCTGATCTTGAGGAAGCAGAACAGCTTTGGACAAACCAAATTTCCGAATTGAAACACGTTATCGGTTCTAACTAAATTTTCAAATCTCACTTCTCAATTGCCATCAATACGAACAGCAATCATTATATTTGCTAAAATTTAATTGGCAATAAATGATTAATATTAATGGGGATTTAACAAATTCTGAGACAGATTTTTTGCATTCGAACAGAGGTTTTCTATTTGGAGATGCAGTTTTTGAGACTATGAAAATAGTCGATAACCAGATTCTTTTTCTTGAAGATCACTATTTTAGATTAATGGCATCAATGCGCATCATCAGAATGCAGATTCCAATGAACTTCACGATGGAATTTTTTGAAAACGAAGTTCTAAAAACCACCATTGAAAACAAACATTCCGATTCAGCTCGGGCGCGAATAACAGTTTACAGAAATGCGGGTGGACTTTATACGCCAACCACCAACACAATTTCATATTTCATTGAAACCTCAATTCTTGAAAGCAAAACCTATTGCAGTTCAAATAATCTTTATGAAGTTGATTTATTCAAGGATTTTTATATTCCAAAACATTTACTTTCTACGCTGAAAACAACAAATAAACTTGTCAATGTTGTTGGAAGCATATTTGCAAAAGAAAACGATTTGCAAAATTGTCTTTTGCTAAATGAAAATAAGAATGTTGTGGAAGCACTAAACGGAAATTTGTTTATGCTTTTTGAAAAAAAACTAATAACACCGCCACTTTCAGAAGGATGTTTAAACGGAATAATGCGTAAGCAGATCTTGAAAATTGCCAAGAAAATAAACAACCTTGAAGTTGTTGAAGCGCCAATTTCGCCGTTTGATTTGCAAAAATCCGATGAACTTTTTATAAGCAACACAATTGTTGGAATTCAAGCCATTTCAAAATATCGAAAAAAGGAATATAGTGCAGATTTATCAAATTCGTTGACTGAAAAATTAAATTTTTTTGCCAATATTTAGTTTGACATCGGATCTTCGGGCGCATTCGACCAAATCAAATAGTCGCCTCCAAGTTCCATAATTTTTTCTTTCCAAAAATGTGTAGTTGGCTTGCCGATAATGTTTTTTTGACTGTTGTTGCTTGTCAAAATCCATGCCTTAGCTTTCATTTCTGAGTCCAGTTGGTTTGAATCCCAGCCAGTATATCCAAGGAAAAAACGAATGTTAGATTTATCAATTTGACTATTGTTGATCAACATTTTTGTCGATTCAAAATCGCCACCCCAATAAATTCCATTCGAAATTTCAATACTACTCGGAATTAAATTTGGAATATTGTGTATAAAATATAAATTATCTTGTTGTACGGGACCGCCATTATAAACCGTAAAATTTGCGTTTATTTCAGGAATCAAATCATTTATAGTATAGTTTAAAGGTTTGTTCATAATAAAACCAACGGTTCCATCGGCATTATGATCAGCCAATAAAATCACAGACCTATTGAAAGACAAGTCTCCAACAATCGATGGCTCGGCAACCAACAAATGACCTCTTTTTGGAATAGTAGTTGTCATGATTTTAATTTTTATTAAAATTATAAAAAAATCATGCAACTACCAAATATAATTTAAGATATAAACACCGCCGTTTTGATTTGGGCGTGTCCCCGTTTTTGTTTTGCGTAATGCCATTTCTGTCTATAAAATAGTTGAAGAAACGAAGTTATTTTTAGTCAAGACGAGGAAAAAAAATATTGCATAGCCTTTGTTACGGAAGATTTTTTTGAAGATGAATTGGCGGAAAAGAACAAGTTTATGCGGCTATTTTATAGACAGAAATGGTATAATGCTTCGCAACGCAAAACAAAAACACGGTCGGGCATTTTGCTCCCGCTTTGTATTTGCGAGGCATAGAAAAATTTCGTAAGACTAATTTATATTTCCTCGCAAATCCAAGAGCTCCGCGTCATTCCCTCACGCAAAGCAACGGCATATAATAGACCTGACCTTACGCAAAATAAATTTTTGCAACACCAAATTTTTACCATTCATTTACTTTGTTAGCATCCAATTTCACGAATATAAAGATCAGAATCGTAAATCCCCACAAACTCGAACCTCCATATGAAAATAGCGGTAAAGGCACACCAACTGTTGGAAAAATGCCCAAAACCATGGCGATATTCACAAAAAAATGTATAAATAAAATAGCGGCAACACAGTAGCTATACACACGACTAAACTTGGTTTTTTGCCTTTCCGCAAGGTAAAGAATGCGAAAAATTAGTGAAACAAAAATCAAGACCACAACCATAGAACCTAAAAAACCCCACTCTTCGCCTACGGTTGTGAAAATATAATCCGTGTGTTGCTCTGGCACGAAACCACCTTTTGTTTGTGTGCCTTCCATGAAACCTTTGCCAAGCCAACGACCAGATCCAATAGCAATTTTCGATTGGTTTATGTTGTATCCAATGCCTTTCATATCCACTGCTTTGCCTAACAAAATATTGAAACGGTCTCGGTGATGCTGTTCAAAAACATTTTCAAAAACATAATTTACAGACAAAACAAAACCAGACGCAACGGCAAAAACTATGCTACTAAACAAAATGTTTCTATCAACAAGTCGGGTTTTAAAAAAGTACAACAGCACAATCAGAAATATAATTGCGATAACATATTCAAAATGCGGCGCTAATATCAAAGTCAGTACAAAAAGGAAAATTATAGCAAAACCTGTCCACAGATACCAAGCGGGCAAACCTTCACGATAAAGCACAAAAACAAAAACAGCATAAATTAGTGCGCTTCCAGGATCGTGTGGAGCAATCAATAGAACAGGCAAAAAAATGATGCCTAATGCTTGTAATTGACGGCTAACCGTTTTAAGGTTTACTTGCACATCACTAAGAAATTTTGCTAATGCCAACGCAGTTGCTGCCTTTGCAAATTCTGCAGGTTGTAAACTAAAACTGCCAATTGCATACCAATTGACTTGCCCTTTCACTTCTTTACCAAAAACATAAAGTCCAGCCAACAGCAACATGGCAATGGCATAAATTACAACTGAAAATTTTTCGTAAATCTTTGCATCAACCGATAAAACAATGATGATAATTGGAATAGAAAAAATAATAAACAAAAGTTGTTTTCCAAAATATTGACTTGTATCAAAAAAAGAAGCCTCGGTCGTTGATAGTGACGACGAGTATATATTAAGCCAACCCATCGCAACCATAACAATGTATAGCAACACTACAATCCAATCAATATTGCTTGTTACACTTTGATTTTTCATGGTTTAGGTATTTGGCACAATAACTTCGATTTTTTTCAAAGAATCTGCTTTTCGTTTCAATTTCATTTTAATTTTTGCAACAGAATCTTTCGCTCTATAAATGGAATCTCGTCCACGAATGGTATATTTTGCATATTCAAGTCGCAAATCTTTATTTAATACTTTAGTTTCTAAATCGGTTCTTGAAATTTTTCCCGTTAGGTATTTTTCAATCATCAAACTGACAATTGGGCCTGCAACGCGTGAACCAAAACCGCCATTTTCTACCATCACGGCAATGGCTATTTTTGGATTATTTTTTGGTGCAAATGCCACAAAAATAGAATGGTCTTCGAGTTTAATTCGTTTTCCTCCAATTTTTCCATAGTTTTCTGCCGTTCCCGTTTTCCCACAAATTTCGATGTCTTTGACTTTCAGTGCATACGCCGTCCCTTCATTATATACACCCAAAAGTCCTTCAATAACCGGCGGGAAATATTTCTTATCGATGGTGGTATAATGTTTTTCTGTGAATTTTATATTTAATTTTTTTCCCTTGATTTTCTTCACGATGTGAGGCGTAATGTAATATCCCTGATTGGCAACTGCCGCAATCATGTTTGCCAACTGAATAGGTGTGGAGGAAACTTCGCCTTGACCAATAGCGTTTGAAACAATTGCTGTGGCGCGCCATCCATCATTTGGATAGATTTTTTTATAGTATTTTGATGTTGGAATTAACCCACGTTTTCCTGTCGGAAGGTCAACACCCATAAATTTTCCGAGTCCAAAACTCATCACGTGATTGCTCCAAATATCAACTGATTTGCCTGGATTTTTATATTTGTTTATGGTTTTAATATAAGTGCTTCCAAAATATGTATTGCAAGATTGTGCAATTCCGTTATGCAATTGATGTGGTCCAAAACCATGACACTTCATAAACCGTCCGCGTCCGTAGCTAAAGCCGTGATGGCAAAAAAAGCTGGTTGTTTCGTCTATAACTTCTTCTTGTAGGCCAATTAAACCCGTAATGATTTTAAATGGTGATCCCGGAGGATATTCCGCAAGCAATCCTCTGTCATACAGCGGTTTATCGATAGAATCATTATATAATTTGGTATAATTGCGAGAGCGATCGCGTCCAATTAAAATCGATGGATCGTATGACGGAGCAGTTACCAAGGCCAAAATTTCGCCCGTTTTTGGTTCTAAAACAACGATGCCACCACGTTTATTGATCATCAATTCTTCGCCATATTTTTGCAAAGCTCCGTCAATTGAAAGCGTAATGTCTTCACCTTGTTTAGAAATAGTATCAAACTGACCTTCTTTATATGGTCCAATATCTTTGTTAAATTTGTTTCTTTGACGGTATTTTACACCTTTGACGCCACGTAGAACTTCTTCATATTCTTCTTCAATACCTTGAATTCCAATAAGATCTCCAGAATTGTAATATGGTTTTTTTTCTAAGGTTTTTAAGTTTACTTGACCAATCGACCCAAAAACATTTGCGCCAGCATGCAATTGATAATCCCTTAAAGAACGCTTTACGACCTCAAATCCAGGAAAATTTCGTTGTTTTTCTTGAAAAGCCGCATATTCTTTTTTGTTTAATTGAGCCAAAAAAACCGATGGTAGCATTGGACTAAATTTTATAGCTTTTGCTAACAATCGATTATAGTCATAGTTTGAAATATTCAAAAGTTGAGATATTGCTGCGGTATCAATTTCTTTTATATCGCGAGGCGTGACCATAATATCATACGATGGTTGGTTTGCAACCAATAGTTTTCCATCGCGGTCATAAACATAACCGCGTTCTGGATAGTCGTAGATGATTTTTATGGCGTTATTTTCTGCAGCAAGTTTCAACGATTCATCAATAACTTGAAGGTAAAAAAGTCTAATCAACATTAAAATTGCAGCAATGACAACCACCGTTGGAAGCAAAGACTTTCTCATCGTCTTTTGGGTTTAAATATGTAGATTATTAAAATACAAAATATAATTGTGAAAATGGCACTCAATAAAGTTTTAAACAACAAGTTAAAAAAGAAACTAAATTGAAATGTTTCAAGCAAAAACATCACAAGGTGATGCGTGACAACTGCTATCAAAATAAACGAAAATCGCTCGGGTGAAAGTTTATCATTTAATTTTACAGTTTGATATTCATAACTCAATCCAAATGCAAACTTAAAAAACGTGGGGCGAAGATATGCAATGATAAGACAAGCTGTTGCATGCACGCCACCAGAATTCAGAAAAAAATCTAATATCAATCCTAAAAAAAAACTGCTAATCAAAAGTCCGTATTTATTTCCGTTAACGGGGTATAAAATTATAAAAAGAATATACGGAAATGGATTGAAATAACCCCCAAAATTGATGTTATTGAAAATTAAAATTTGCACCGCAAGCAACATAACGAAACGAACGATATTGAGCAACAAAGCACTATTCATTTTTTTTGGTCTGTGTTTCGAGTTTCAAAATTTCTTCGCGCACTTTGGTTTTAATTATATAGACGTGACCTAAACTGGTCATATCATTGAATAGTTTGATATTTATAGTATAATAATTATTTTTATCATTCATATAAACCTTATCAATTGTCCCAATGTTGATATTTCCTGGAAAAATATCTGATTCGCCTCCTGTAACGATTGTGTCACCTCTGCGAACACTTGCCAAACGTGGCACTTCCGTTAACTGAACGAAACCTGTGCTTTTTGCATCCCAACTTAATGTTCCAAAATGATTGGACTTTTTTAGTTTAGCATTAATTTTAGATTTAGTGTTTAAAATACTTTGAACCGTTGCAAAATTAGCTGATGTTTTTTCAACAATCCCTACGATTCCAAGATCGTTTACGACGCCCATGTCTGTTTTGATGCCTTCCTTTTCGCCAGAATTTATAGTTAAATAGTTATCTGGGATATTAAAAGAATTTCTAATAATTTTTGATAAAATGACATTTACTGCTTTTATGCCTTGCACACTGTCAATTGCGACTGTTTCCGTGGAATCTTTCTTATTAAAAAGCAAACTTTTGAGTCGCTTGTTTTCGATTGCTAAATCTTCATTTTGCTTTTTAAGATTAAAATATTCGCCAATGGCATTCATTTGTTCATAGGCATTGCCACTCAAAAAATTTGCAGAACTTATAACCTTACTTTTATGGAAGGAATGTGCTTGAATTGTCAAACCTATCGAAAAGGTTAAAAGCAACAAAAACAGCGCTCGAAGGCTGTTTCTTATAATAAAATTAATTATCTGTTGCATTATAAAAAAAGTTAGAATTTGTTTTCAAGAAAAAAATGCAAACAAATTAAATATGGGGAATAATAGAATAAAAACCTATTTAATTAAGATACTTCTAAATTTATTGATGTTTTTCAAAGCAATTCCTGTGCCGCGCACCACGGCTCGTAGTGGATCTTCAGCAATATAAACTGGCAAATCCGTTTTTTGAGAAATTCGTTTGTCTAAACCGCGAAGCATCGATCCACCTCCTGCTAAATAAATTCCGGTATTGTATATATCTGCTGCCAATTCTGGAGGTGTTTGAGATAGCGTTTCCATGACCGCATCTTCAATTCTTTGAATCGATTTGTCCAACGCTTTTGCAATTTCTCGATAGCTCACCTCGACTTGTTTGGGTTTTCCAGTAAGCAAATCTCTACCTTGAACAGACATCATATCTGGTGGAGATTCAAGCTCTTCAATGGCTGCGCCAATTTCAATTTTGATTTTCTCGGCTGTGCTTTCCCCAACAAAAAGATTGTGTTGTGTTCGCATATAGTAAACAATATCATTCGTGAAAACGTCGCCGGCGATTTTAACAGATTTATCGCAAACAATACCGCCAAGCGCAATAACGGCAATTTCTGTGGTGCCGCCACCAATGTCCACAATCATGTTTCCTTTTGGTTGCATAATGTCAACACCTATACCAATTGCAGCGGCCATTGGTTCGTGAATAAGATAGACTTCTTTTCCGTTTACGCGTTCACAACTTTCTTTAACGGCACGCATTTCAACTTCTGTAATTCCAGATGGAATGCAAACCACCATGCGCAGGGCTGGAGTGAAAAGTCTTTTTTGAAGTTCTGGAATGCTTTTGATAAACATTTTTATCATTTGCTCCGACGCATCAAAGTCTGCAATTACGCCATCTTTCAAAGGCCTTATTGTTTTTATGTTTTCATGGGTTTTTCCTTGCATTAAATTAGCTTCTTTGCCAACTGCAATTATTTTACCCGAAATTCTGTCTCTGGCAACTATAGAGGGGCTGTCGATTACAACCTTATCGTTATGAATAATAAGTGTATTTGCGGTACCGAGATCGATGGCGATATCCTCGGTCATGAAATCAAAAAATCCCATAAGTTTTTTAAGGGTTTAGTTCTTAATAATTAGTAAGTACAAAGGTATTAAATTAAATATCATATACTGTTTTTATTTTAAAAGGATTTTAGAGGATTTATATCTAACTTTTTATGATACATCTTATAAGTTTTGCGGAATTTTTGAGAGTTAAAATTTAAAAATAAACAATTCTTTTTCTTATTAAAATATAGGGCTGTAATATCCAAATGTTATATTATAGTCAAAACTATTTTGGAATATACATTAATACTTTAAAATTTACCGAATAATACTTCGATGATTTTTTCGATTTTTTTTTAAACAAAAAGACATTAAAAAAGCCCTATCAATTTTCAGATAGCGCTTTTGATTGTGGACCATACTGGATTCGAACCAGTGACTTCCACGTTGTCGACGTGACACTCTGAACCAACTGAGTTAATGATCCGCTTGTTAAATGCAAATGTAGCATCTTTTGGTAAATAAAAAAATTATTGTACAATTTCCAAAATACAGTACTTGCAATCACCTCTGTTTAGTAAAATGCAGTCCATTTACTTAATATTTACCAAGAATTTTTCAATAATACCATTGAATTTTCTACGATAAATTACAATTACATATAAAATCATGTAACAATTTTTATGATTATGAATCCAAAGAGAAATCTTAATAAATCAAATCATGAAAACATCAATTTTAATTTTATTACTTCTTGCATCAACAAATTTATTTTCACAAGCTTCATTTAATGTTGTGATAAAAGGAAAAGGCAAACCTGTTTTGTTGTTTCCAGGATTTGGTTGCACAGGCCAAGTTTGGGACGAAACCGTAGCTCAAATTTCAAAAACACATAAATGTTATATTTTTACATTTGCAGGCTTTGGAAGTGTTCCTGCCATAGAAAAACCTTGGTTTCCCACAATTAAAACCGATTTAGAAAAATATATTGTTGACAATGAACTAAAAAAATCTACTTTGATTGGTCACAGTATTGGTGGAACTTTGAGTTTGTGGCTGGCATCGAGCAATCCAAAATGGTTTGAAAATATTATTTTAGTAGATGCTTTGCCTGCTTCGGCTGCACTAATGATTCCGAATTATAAAGGTGAAAAGTTACTTTATGATAATCCGCAAAGCAAAAGCATGCTCGAAATGTCTGATGCGGATTTTAAAAACAACAACAATCAATCCGTGCAATATATGTGCAATCACAAAGAAAAACAAAAACTTATCGCCAACATGATGAACCAATCCGATAGAAAAACCTATGTTTATGGCTATATTGATATGTTGAATTTGGATTTGAGGACTGAAATTTCTAAAATTAAAACGCCCGTTACGATTTTGGCAGCCACCAATCCGAGTTTAGAGATAGTTACGAAAACCTATAAAGATCAATACAAAAACTTACCAAATGTCAACGTGCTTTATGCGGAAAAATCAGCCCACTTTGTTATGTTTGACCAACCCGAATGGTTTTTAAATCAGATAAGTAAAATTATAAATTAACGTGAAACAGCATAATTTCAACGATGTCTATACAACTTACTATTCCAAAGTATATCGCCTTTGCAAAGGATACTTCAATGGAAATCATGATATTGCATCTGATGCTACACAAGAAATCTTCATAAAAGTTTGGCAAAATTTACCGAAATTTAGAAGCGAATCAAACATTAGTACTTGGATTTATAGAATTGCATCGAACACCTGTCTAATGTATTTGCGAAATCAATCGTATAAAAAAGAAGTGCGAACAGATCAATTTTCAGACATTACAATAGACCATTATTCGCAAGAAATAGACGAAAAATTGACAACAATGTACGGCTGCATAGAGCAGTTAGAATCCACCAACAAGCTGATTATCATGATGGTTTTAGAAAACGTATCGTATGACAATATTGCAGAAATTATTGGTATAACTGAAGACACTTTGCGGGTGCGCATACATAGAATTAAAACCAAACTAACAAAATGTGTACAAAATGGAAAAATTTGAAGAATTACAATCAATTTGGACCCAACAATCCGACTTAAAACCAACACAAAATAGCAATGAAATCATAACATTAGCAAAAGAAAAATTAAAAATCGTCATTGTGAAACATTTTTGGACAATTGGGATTCTCACGCTTTTAACACTGATATTAATTCTGTACTATTTTTGGATATCCGCCTATAAATTGTCAAGTTTCAGATTGGGTTTGGGTCTAATGATTTTGGTTATCATTATCAGAATTATTTTAGAAATCATTAGTATAAATAAGTTTAGAAATATGAATTTCGATAATGATTTTAAAAGTCACAGCTTGCAACTTCATCAATTTTATAAATTTCGAAAACTAATTCATTTTGTTTTTACGCCAATAATATATTTGATTTACATTCTTGGATTTATAATAGTTTTGCCTCAATTTAAATACAATTTTTCTAATGGAATGTATCTTTATATTCTCGTTAGTGGTTTTGGTTTCCTATTTTTCTTTAGTTTTTATATGATTAAAGAGATAAAAAAAGACATCGCAAATTTAAGCTTTTTAAAAAATATTGCAGAAAGTTTTTAATAGAAAAATCCCATTTCAAAATTCTGATTTGGGATTTTTAGGTTGTATATATTCGCCAACATTTCACATCGAAAATACAGCTGAAAAAACTGATTATTTTGTAAATTATTGATAATATTTGTGCCATCAGCTTCTATAATAAATCTTCAATTTTCAATTCATTAGTAATAGCACTCAAGTAATATTCATTTCTTTTAACGCCGTTTGATGCCAAAATGGTTGTGAAAACATTCTTTTTGGTTTTGGTCTTTTGTTTAAAAATAGACACTCTTTCTTGCAATTGTTCTGCATAATTTTTTGTAATTTCAAATGCAGAATCAAAAAATTTTAATTCTAATATATTGATGCAGTTGTCATTTCTATCGATTATAAAATCTATTTGCGTGCCTTTATCAGCTTCACTACCTTTTTGAACCCACGAATATTCGTTAGATATTATTCCGTTTATTCCTAATGCTTTTTTGACATTTAATATGTGTTTAAAACACAAGTTTTCAAAAGCATAACCTGTCCAAATTTTATAGGTTTGTGAATTTGAGAACTGCATCCAACTGCTATTTACTTTTTTATTAACTAAAAATTTATAATAAAAAATCGAATATTCATCGACCAATCGATACAAAAAATCATCTTTGGTCTTATTGATTGGATAAACTATTTTGACAAAACTGCAAGCTGTTAACTCGTCTAACATTTTCGAAAAACCACCGCCACTATTGAGTTTTGTAGCATTCAAAATTTCTTTTCGTGTTAAACCTTTGTTTTTCGTAGCCAATGCCTTGATAATAGAAACATGTAAATCACTGTTTTTGAATAACGAAGCATAAAGATTTTGAAATTCATTTTTTAAAGTAGCGTTTGCATTAAAAAACAAATCGTCTAAAATTTGAGGCACACTTTGACCAGCTTTTATATCCTTCAAATAAAATGGAATGCCACCAACCGACATATAAAGCGTTGCCAAATCTTTTATAGTTAGTTTTACGTTTGACAATTCTAAAAATTTTTTGGTTTCGCGCAACGTAAAAGGCATTAGCTGAATATGGCTCGTGATTCGGTTGTGCAACCCGCCCTTATTGTTAATCACTTTGTCAATAATCCACGATGCCGACGAGCCACAAATAACCAAAACAATGTCTTTTCGTTTGGAACAAAACAGATTCCAAAAATTTTGAAGTGCAGCCAAAAATCCAGAACGTGGCGTTTCAAACCATGCTATTTCATCTAAAAAAATTACTTTTTTCTTACGACTTTTGATGCCAGCGATGTGATTTTTTAATAAAGCAAATGCCTGCAACCACGTTTTAGGAAGTAGTGGTTTTAAGGTTGGATTTGCTTCTACAATCGACATCCAAAAACTCTCTAATTGTTGTGAAGTTTCTTTTTCGTGAATTCCATTGGCTTCAAAGACAATGTTTTGCTCAAAAACTTGTCTTATCAAATAGGTTTTTCCAATTCTGCGACGACCAGAAACTGCCAAAAATTCAGAATCCTGCTTTTTTAGCAAATTTTGCATGATTTGTATCTCGTTTTCACGTCCAGCTACTATCATAATTTTAGTTTTTATAATCCGCCAAATATATAACTTTTTTGTATTATTTGGCGAATTATAAATTTATATTTCGCCAATGATTTGGTTTATTATGTAAATTTGGCAGGTTATAAAAATATCATTCGCCAAATTAAGCAATATTTTATTTAATTTGGCGAGTTATAAAAAAGTCAAAATACTAATAATCAAGTATTTGAGTAAAATTACTTACTCAAATACATCTTCCGTCTCGAGTACAACTCATAAAATTGATCATCCTTCAAATCATCAATAAACAAAATGCTTTCTCCAGTTGATTTCATCTCTGGACCAAGGGCTTTGTTTACATTTTGGAATTTACTAAACGAGAAAACAGGTTGCTTTATGGCATAACCTTTCAGTTGCGGATTGAATGTGAAATCGGTTACTTTATTATGACCCAGCATCACTTTTGTAGCATAATTTACATACGGTTCGCCATACGCTTTTGCAATAAACGGTACCGTTCTTGACGCTCGTGGGTTGGCTTCGATGATGTAAACTGTATCATCTTTTATGGCAAATTGAATGTTGATTAAACCAACAGTTCTGAGTGCCAAAGCGATTTTTTTGGTATGGTCTTTTATTTGTTGCATCACAAATTCGCCTAAATTAAATGGTGGCAAAGTCGCATTGGAATCGCCAGAATGTATGCCGCAAGGTTCAATATGTTCCATAATTCCGATGATGTACACATTTTCGCCATCGCAAATCGCATCGGCTTCAGCTTCAATAGCGCCATCAAGATAATGATCCAAAAGCAATTTGTTTCCTGGAATATTTTTTAATAAATCAATAACATGTTCTTCCAATTCTTGTTTATTGATAACGATTTTCATGCCTTGTCCACCCAATACATACGATGGTCGAACCAATAATGGAAAATCCAAAACATCTGCCAAAGCAATTGCCTGATCGGCATTTTCGGCAATTCCGAATTGTGGAAATGGAATTTTAAGTTCAGTTAAAAGTTCTGAAAATCTTCCTCTGTCTTCGGCTAAATCTAAAGCATCGAAAGAAGTTCCAAGAATTTTTATACCATATTTTGATAATTTTTCTGCCAACTTTAAAGCTGTTTGTCCGCCTAATTGTACAATTACACCTTCGGGTTTTTCATGACGAATAATATCGTAAATATGTTCCCAGAAAACAGGTTCAAAATACAATTTGTCGGCCGTGTCAAAATCGGTTGAAACCGTTTCTGGATTGCAATTGATCATAATAGTTTCATAACCACATTCTTTGGCAGCCAAAACTCCGTGCACACAAGAATAATCAAACTCAATTCCTTGTCCAATTCTGTTCGGTCCAGAACCCAATACCACAACTTTCTTTTTGTCAGTTACAATACTTTCGTTGTGAACATATTTTTTGCCATCTTTGGTTTCAATTTCGGCTTCAAAAGTCGAGTAATAATAAGGTGTCAATGCTTTAAATTCAGCAGCACAAGTATCGACCAATTTATAAACCCTATTGATGTTTTTCTCTTCTCGCAAATTATAAACCTGACTTTCCAAACAACCCATCATGTGCGCAATTTGTCTGTCGGCAAAACCTTTTTGTTTGGCTTCGAGCAATAAATCTTTTTGTAAAGTATCGATTTTATATTTAGAAATTTCTTTTTCTAATTGGTATAATTCTTCATATTGACGTAAAAACCACATATCAATTCGAGTGATTTCGTGAATACGCGACAACGGAATTCCCATAGCAATAGCATCATAAATCACAAAAACCCTGTCCCAACTCGCAAAAGTGAGTTTCTCAATAATTTGCTCGTAATTTTTATAACCTTTTCCGTCTGCGCCAAGTCCATTTCTTTTTATTTCTAATGATTGCGTGGCTTTGTGCAAGGCTTCTTGAAACGAGCGACCAATGCCCATTACTTCGCCAACGGATTTCATTTGAAGTCCCAAAGTTCTGTCGGCACCTTCGAATTTATCGAAATTCCAACGCGGAATTTTCACAATGACATAATCTAAAGTTGGTTCAAATAATGCCGATGTTGACTTAGTAATTTGATTAGGTAATTCGTCCAAATTATAACCCAAAGCCAATTTCGAAGCGATTTTAGCAATTGGATAACCTGTTGCTTTTGAAGCCAATGCAGATGAACGAGAAACTCTCGGATTGATTTCAATAGCAACAATATCTTCTTTTTCATCAGGCGAAACCGCAAACTGAACGTTGCAACCTCCAGCAAAATTCCCAATAGATCGCATCATCAAGATTGCGTAATCTCGCATTCTTTGAAAAGTAGTATCAGATAACGTCATGGCTGGAGCAACAGTAATAGAGTCGCCAGTATGAATTCCCATTGGATCCATATTTTCGATAGAACAAATGATGACTACGTTGTCGTTTTTGTCACGTAACAATTCCAATTCATATTCTTTCCAACCCATTAATGCCTTGTCTATCAGCACTTCGTGAATGGGTGACATTTCTAAACCATAAGATAATTTTTCAGCAAAATCTTCTTTTTTATAAACAATTGCTGCGCCAGTTCCACCAAGTGTAAATGATGGTCGAATTACTAATGGAAAACCAAATTCCTGTGCAATTTCTTTACCGCGAAGCATCGATGTACAAATTTCGGCTGGAGCCGATGGCACACCAATTTTTTTAAGTAAATCCTTAAACTGATCTCGATTTTCGGTAATGTTAATTGCGTTTACATCGACACCAATCATTTTTATGTTGAAATCTTTCCAAATTCCTTTTTCATCGGCTTCCAAACACAAGTTTAATGCGGTTTGTCCGCCCATGGTTGGCAAAACCGAATCAATTTGTGGATGTTCTTTAAGTATTTGAATGATTGATTTGGTCGTCAAGGGCAGCAAATATACATGATCCGCCATACTTGGGTCGGTCATTATCGTTGCAGGATTTGAATTTATCAATATTACCTCAATTCCTTCTTCGCGAATGGATCTTGCCGATTGCGAACCAGCATAGTCAAACTCGCAGGCTTGCCCGATTACGATCGGTCCAGATCCTATTATTAAAACCGATTTTATGGAAATGTCTTTTGGCATCGATGAATTTTATTTTTGATTATGTAATGATAATTGTACAAAAGCACTAAATATTTCCTGTTCGAAAGGATTTAATTTTGAAATTATCAAAGAAATTGGGAATAAGTTATTATTATTATCAATTAAATTTTTATCGACTTTAATAAAAGTTTCGTCATTATATTCTCGAAACCACTGGTCAAATTTTCTCTTTCTGGCCAATTCTTTTCCATCGGAAGACTCGCATATATAAACAGAAATTGCTTTACTTTTTTGCGCATAAAAATCTACAAAAATCGCTACAACAGTTGCTCCGATTTTTTTATTATTTGAAGGTAATTTAGCATTTGGATTATATTTTAGTAAAATTGAAAATTCAAATGTATTTTCAAGTATTTCAGTATTTTCTAATTCGAATAAGTACGGTGTAGGTTTAAAAACAATCTCGTAAATAATTTCTTCGTTTGTTTCAAAAAAGTAACTATTGTTTTGACCGCCCTCAAAAAAATAATTATAAGACATTTTTTTTGTTTAATTCATTAAGTTTTTTTCTAACTAATTCAAATTCTCGTGTTTTTGCAAAAGAATCGCTTTCTTTCAGAATTTGTTTTTTTGTGTCTAATAAATAGCGAATGATTTCTTCCGTACTTCTATTTTGTGGTTTTAATACTTCCATCTATGTGTTTTTTATAGGTTGTATGTTGCAATTTATTTTTTCCCCGAGTCGTAAAATTAACTCTTGTAACTTTGCTGTTTTAAAATCATTATGACATGCTACGATGCGTTTTTTTTGACTTTTTATTAAGTGGTTTATTAACTTATCGTTTTTTCGGTTTGTTCTGATGGTAATATTTCTAAATGACAATTTTTTACAAAGTTACAAATTTTTTCAATTTGAAATTAATGCTGTTTTTAATGTGGTTGTCTTAGCCGTGATGGGAGGGAAAAACATTTGGTTCAGACCTTTTGTAGGAACCAAATTTTTGGAAGGACAGCGCGATTAGCTTCAAAAAAACAAAAATTTTACAAAAAAAGCCGTTACTAATAAAAGTAACGGCTTATATAGATTATTGCTAATCATTATTTTTTATGACGTGGTTCGCAAGAAACTGTCAATTTATGTCTTCCCTTAGCGCGTCGGCGTGCCAAAACTTTTCTTCCATTTGCAGAGGCCATTCTGTCCATGAATCCGTGCTTGTTTCTTCTTTTTCTTTTCGATGGTTGGAACGTCCTTTTACTCATGATATTGTTATTTTAAATCTATTATATTGTATGTATAGCTTTTGCTGTATTTTTAATCGAGTGCAAATATACAAATGTTTTTTTTTCTTACAAGTAGTTTGCAGATTTTTTTTTATTTGCTATTTTTCCCATGATCAAAACGACCTATTTCTGATAAAGTTTAAAATTTAAGAGATTCATTTATAGTATATTAAAAATAAAAATATGCTGATTTTTTGTTTGATTTTTTATTATAGACTTTCGACTTTTAAACTTTCAACTTTCTGACTTAATTCATTACATTTGCGATTCAAAAAAATAAACCTATTATGTTTCACAGAAATATTAAACTTATAATTGCCGCAACTATAATTATTACCGCAATTTGGCAATTTACCGAAGGTGCGATTGGCAACGGTATCTTCCTTATTTTGCTGTCTTTGATCTTTGTTTTTTTATATTTTAAAAACGAATTTATTTTATTGGCTTTTTTAAAACTACGAAAACAAGATTTTGCTGGAGCCCAAAAATGGCTATCTTACATTAAAAATCCTGCTACTGCGTTGGTTATCAAACAACAAGGATACTACGAATATTTGCAAGGACTAATGGCATCGCAGACAAACATTATGCAGGCTGAAAAACATTTTAAAAAAGCACTTGCTTTTGGACTGTCGATGGATATGGACATTGCGGTTGCAAAGCTTAATTTGGCAGGCGTAGCATTGTCGCGCAGACGCAAGTTAGAAGCAACTAACTTGCTTAACGAAGCCAAGAAGCTTGACAAACAAGGTATGTTGAAAGATCAGATTAAGCTGATGAAAGATCAGATGAAGAAGATATAGGAAGTCGAACGTTTTAAAGTCGTAAAGTTAAAAAGGCTGATAGTACTACTTAACATTTACGATCAAATGTTTATACAACTGTTTGAATTATGGAAATACGATAATCAATAATTATGATTATTTTAGTCCACCGACCCCGTCGCGACAAGGATTTGTACTTTTAAATAATTAAAGAATAATATGTTTACAAATTAGTTTTTGTTACCACATTAATTTATTGGTAATTCCAAAATATATTGTTTTTTTGCAATGTTTGGCAATTTTCTTTCTCTCAACCACGGATTGTATAGTTTCAAGATTTTATAATTCACTTTTTGTGATTTTGCGAAAGTTGCCAAATCTGTGATTGAACTGTCGACAACTATTTTTTGAGTTGGTAATGGATGATATAAATCTGTCGATTGCAATGTAAAACCAAAATCTCTTGGATTTCTCATGATTTCTTTGAGTGCCAAAATCCTGAAAACATAGCGATGCGTTTCTTCAATAAGCAATAAATCATAATAATTGTTTACTTTTTGAAAATCAATTTGCTTCTGAATTCCTAACATGCCACCATTGTAAGATGCGGCGGCAAGTGTCCAACTTCCGAATTTGTTTTTTGCGCTATTCAAATATTTGCACGCCGCTTCGGTTGATTTTTCTAAATGATATCGTTCGTCTATAAAATCAGTCACTTCCATGCCTTTTTCGCGCGCGGTTTCGGGCATAAACTGCCAAATTCCTTTTGCGCCAGCGGGCGAAGTTGCGTTTATTAAAGCACTTTCTATAACGGCCAAATATTTAAAATCGTCTGGAATATTGTTTCTTTTCAGAATAGGTTCAATAATAGGAAAAGCTCTGTTCGCTCGTTTCATAATCAACAAAGTTGACGAATGCAAATTTGCATTGATCACTAATTCTCTGTCCAATCGTTCGCGAACGTCGGCGATTTCCAAAGGCGCAACTTCGCCACAAAAATCGGCTGTGGGCGGAAAATATAGTGGTGAACCTTTATGCGAAATGGCATCGACTTTGGTTTTTGTGGTTGAAAAAATTAGAAATGCAATAGAGATTGTTGCTACAATCGGCAACGTAGTTATTTTGAGGTTTTTCATTATATTTTTTGTGCTAAAATAGAAAAAGTTTGCACATATTTATGGTGAGGAACGCTATTTTTATAATTTATATTGCAAGCTAAACATCAAAATTCTCGGCAAGATAAAAGTTTGCTGTTCAGAAATCATAAAATCTGAAAAAGAAAAATTGTTTTTTGCAACCGTGTTAAATAAATTATTAGCACTAAATTGCAACCCAAGTGGGCTGTTTTTTTTCTGAAAACGCAACAATGCAGACGCAACTAAAAAATTATTTTTTTGACCGCTATCATTGGTGTTTTGCAAATAATCATAATCAAAATTGAAAGTCCAATTTTTCATAAACGTATGCGAAAAATTTGAAGTGATAGCATCAGAATTAAATTTTGAGTCCGTTAAACCGCTGAAAATTCCATAGCCCCTTGTGTATCTAATACTAAAATCTGCCCATTTGTTATAGGCCGTTTTTAATTCGACACCAAAATCCTGATTTATACGCTTGCTTTCAATTTCAGCATTATTAATTTTCTGAATATATTGAAACTGATTTGTGTTGGAATTAACACCTACTCTGAAACGATATATTTTCTTACTGAAATTTCCTGACAACCGCATTGACGTTTCGGGATTAGTGGTCAAGATTGGTGTCGAAAAACTATTAATTCCTATGAAATTAACTTCGTTTCGCAGTGTTTTTGTTTTTCTATTATAAATTGCAGTTGCAAACATCATGATGCCACGATAGGCATTGGTTTTTGAATATCTGAGATTTGCATTGTGAAACTGTTCGTTCTCCAACAGTGCATTTCCTCTAAAAACGGTATTGAAAGTTTGCAGCAAGAACCGATTGGCAAGTTGTTGTACTTCGGGAAAATCGTTTGAAAGTTTATATGAAAATCGAAGTGATTCAGCTTGATTGAAATCAAATTCTGAGTTCCATTGTGGCTGCAGTAAAGTTTTAAGAATCACAAAATTTTGATTTTCTTGAGTCGTTTTTAGTTCATAATTATGCAAATATAATCCCGGTTTATTTGTCCATCGTCCTATTTTAAATTTATATTCCAAACCAATGTAAGAGTCATTTGAACGATAATCCACCTTATTCTTAAAACCAGCAACACCAAAATCATTAATTATTCCGTTACTCAAAATTTGATTTTCTGAAGTGGTGAAGTTTGACGTAATAAAATTATTACCAGCATAACTATATAAATGATTAAAATTATTCAAAATCCAATAGTGCTTTAACAGAAAATCGACATTGTTGTTTGTAGTTTTTGTAAATTGATTAATATTATAACTTGTATCGTTTTGCAATGGAAGCAATCCAGACAAAAACGGCTGATTTGTAAACCACTGATTTTTTGGCGTTTGCTGTTCAATAGCGTGGTTTACAACTATTGTGGTCGAATGCTTGGCATTTAAACTTTTGTGCCATTCGGCATATTGTTTTACAGAAAAATTATCGGCATTTTTTATCAAATCAAAATTTGATGTGATGCCATTTGCAAATGAAACAATGTTATTATCAAAACGATTGTTGCTGGATTGGTATTGAAAATTGTAGTTAAACGTTTCTTTTTGTGATCGATTGTAATCAATTTTGAAATTCCCAATGCCAAGAATGGCTTTGTTTCTGTCAGTTTGATTTCGATTTTCAATTGTGGAAGAATTGTTTTGCAAATATTCTATTTTGGATACGATACTGGTTTCTAAAAAAATGTCGGACAGCAATCCATAGCCGGAAATGGCAACTTTTGGCGAAGCATCAACACTAAAATTTACTGCGCCAAATTTGGATTTATTCTGTATCACGTCAGTATTGTCGTTGGTATATTCATAAAGGTTTGACAATGATTTTCGGCCATTTAAAAAACTGCTTGCACCACCATCAAACCGCATCAAATCCTCGAATGTGAAAGTGCTTTTGCCAATGGTGTTAGCATCACCAATAAAATTAAGATTAGTTTTTGGTGTGTAGTAAAACAAAGCAGCATGCAACAAATGCTGTTTTGAAAACGCAACGGGAAGACCGATTTCAAGGTCGCCAAAAACAAATTTCTTTTTGTCGGCTTTGAGTTTTACGTTCATGGCAAGCTCATCGGAATCGGACACTTTTTTCAGAAAACCCACTTTTGAGAAATGGTCTAAAACTTCAATTTTTTCAATGGCGTCGGCAGGAATATTTTCTACGGCAAGCTTGGAACCACCGCCAAAAAAAGCTTTGTTCTCGACCAGCATTTGCGTGACTTTTTTGCCTTGCACCGTTACGTTGCCTTTCTTGTCGACTTCGACGCCAGGAAGTTTTTCGAGTACTTCGCGCATTTTGCGTTCGTTGCCGTTTACAAAACTTTTTACGTCGTATATCAACGTGTCTTTTTTGACTACAATAGGTTTGTAGTCATATTTGATGATGATTTCTTTGAGTTTTTCGCCTGTTGGCGTAAGTTTAAAATTATGACTTGTTAAAGTGGAATTGGCTTCAACAATCAGTACTGAATCAACATATCCGATGTAGGATACCGTAACTTCATAGCGAAAACCTGCATCAAGTTCGAGTTTATATCTGCCTTTATTGTCGGCAATAGCAAACTTGAGTTGCGCATTTTTAGCGGAAGAAATTGCGATAATATTGGCTGATTCTAAGGGATTGTTGAGCGTGTCTGAAACGACGCCTGAAATGGTTTGGGTTTGGGAGAAAGAATAAAAATTTATCAGTAAAAAAACTTTAATGCAAAAAATTTCAATTTTTAAGAACGCGCACCTATGCATTTATTTTACGGACTTAATCATTCGTTCAAACTCTGGACTGCGATTTCCTAATAAAATATTTTCATATTCTTTCTCTGAAACAGCTTTCATTTGTAATAATTTATCGATGAAAACAGGTTCAACTGGATTCAAATCAATTTTAGACGCACCAAATGTACATTCCAAAAATTGTAACTCTAAGATTAAACCAGGTAGATTTCCATAGCCACTTGGTCCGAAAGGGATAGGTATTGCAGGTGCATACCAAGCGGTAATATTATTTATTGCATTCGTACTGTTTTCTATATCGTCCGAATAAAAAGGCGTGACTGCCTTAAAACATTTATACCCGTTTATAGTTTTTGTATCAGATGATAAATTCCAGTGGGCTAATGTTTTTCTGTTGATAATAATTAAACCTGTTCGTCTATTATCCTGTAATTCACGTGATATTGAATCGGTTTTGTTTTCATACAACTTATATTTTCCATGGTCAAACGATACGAGACCAGTAAATATTTTATCTAAATTATTTCCAAGCATTATGGGATTTGCAAAAAAATAAGCTTCATCTCGATTAAAATTTAACGTGTATGATATTCTTGCGGATTCAGTAGCCATTTTTTCAATAATTGTCTGCACCGCCTGATTGTCAGATTTTATTTTATCCGTAACAGCATATATTCGATTATAATGTATAGAACCACTTGTAATTTGTGACTGGCAGTACATCGAGATTAGAAGAAAGTAAACTACTATTTTCATAAAATCATATAAAATGGCATTTGATCATTAATCAAATGCCATTGTTAATAAGTTAACAGCCAATTGCAAGCATAATTAAATCACATCTATTAGTAGCAGCAGTTGCACCCATACCTCCGTCCCGCAGTACAATATAACAAGCTCTATATGCATCATCACATGCGTCAGTTGGTGCGACTTGTTCCGTATTATCAACAGTTATGATTTCTACAATTTTAACCTCAACTTCGGCCGTTTTGGCAAAAGAAGTTCCTATAGAAACATCATAGCGTCATTTAATCGTTCGCTTTAATGTATCCAAGCGCTCTTTTACGACTATCCAAAAATCTATTTCCCCAATTAATGTTCCGTTTGTAGGGAAAATAATTTCGACATCTTTAATGCCAAGTTCAATGCTTTTTAACGAATAGTGTTTTTTGCCATTTTGTAATTCAAAAATTAGTCCAGGTAAATTTGCAACACCAATTGGACCAAATTGATAAGGATAACTTGGTGCAAAATAAGCTATTATTTGGGAATAGTTTTCACTATTGTACATCCTTCCGAT
>JAYWGW010000012.1:0-8904 GCA_043778045.1 Bacteroidota bacterium
ATACTAAAAATTACTTGTTTATAAAATTCCCGCTTTTTACGGGGTTGCAAATGTAGGATTATTTTTTGAAGAAACAAATCCTAAATCATTAATTTTCAACGATATTTATTAACTTTTTTTTATGCGCAATATAACAATCAATATTTCGTTAGCTTTACTGCTTAAAATTTAAGTTTGAAACCTATTTTTACCTTTTTTCTATTGCTTCTGTTCTGCTCTAATTCGTTTGGGCAATTATTATATTTAGACATTAAAACAAAAAATTCATCAGATAATAAAGTAATTGATTCTTTAGGAATTTCGAAAGCGCACTCAAACACAAAATTGATATTTACCGAAATTGATATTTTGACAAATAAATTGAATAAAATAGGATATATAAATTTATCAGCCATACAACAATCAAAGCCAAACGACAGCACATTTCAGTTTGAAATTGATTTAAAAAATCAGATAAAATTTATTAATATATATATAGGTACAAATTCTGAAACACAAATTGCAGGTATTGATGATTTGAATGCATTTACCAAAAGAATTAAATTTGATGAAAGCACAACTTTTTTGAACCAACTTAGCATGAAACTTGAAGCAAAAGGATATTCTCAAGCAAAAGTGCAACTTGTAAACATAACTCAAATAGAAAATCATTTAACCGCAGATTTGAAAATTGAGCTTGGCACAAAACGAATTATAAATGAGGTGGTAATTGTTGGTTATGATAAATTTCCAATAGGAATCAAAAAAAATATTTTGCGTGAGTTTAAAAACAAATCTTTTACTACAGCCAATTTAAAAATTTTAAAAAACAAATTCGACAACTTTAATTTTGTTTCTCAAACGAAATATCCCGAAATACTTTTTTTAAGTGACACAACAAAAGTCTACATCTATTTACAAAAAGCAAAAGCCAATCGTTTTGATGGGTTGGTTGGGTTTGGAAATGATGAAAACACAAAACTACGATTTAATGGATATTTAGATTTACTGCTTGTAAACACTATAAACGCAGGTGAACGGTTTAACTTAAACTGGAAGAGCGATGGAAACCGACAAACCAATTTTAATGTAGGTATAGAAATTCCTTATGTTTTTAAATCCCGATTTATTGTAAAATCGCAATTGCAAATTTTCAAACAAGATAGTCTCTTTCAAAATACTAAAATTATTGCCGATTTGGGATATTTATTACGCTTTAATACGAGAATCTTTGCTGGAATTCAATCTACAGAATCAACCAACATTCAAAACACGTCATCAAACATAAACAGTTTTGACACTGAATTTGGCACAATTCAATTTGAATATAACAAAATGCGGGATCGAGAAAATCCCTATTATTTTTTATTTCCAGAGCATTCAAGAATCAGTTTGAAAGCAGGTTTAGGAAAAAGACAATCACTTGGCAATATTGACAGTCAAAAATTTATTAATGTAGAAACCCTGCATAATATCAACATTTCAAAAAAAATTAGTGTAAATGTTCGTGCCAGTGGTGCAATTTTAAAGAGCAATTCATACTTCATAAACGAACTTTACCGTTTTGGAGGCATCAATTCCATTCGAGGATTTAATGAAAACAGCCTTCAAGCCAATGCGTTTCTTATAGGTATGGCTGAACTACGATATGCAATTTCTCCAAGCCTTTATGTAAATACAGTCACGGATTACGGATTTTTTCAAGATGAAACCACTAATCAAAATGGTCAATTGACAGGATTTGGGGCAGGATTTGGTCTGCTTACAAAAAATGGTGTGTTGCAATTTATTTATGCAAATGGTCAGCAGAATTCACAAGGAAACTCAATTGTGCATCTGAACTACAAAATTGGTTTTTAATATCTCTCAACATTACAGTATTTCCATGTAAAACTTTAATTTTAATTTTTAAATTGAATTTGCCGCATTTTATTGTTAAAAGCACAATGCGTAATTTATTAATAGTAAAAGCCTTAAATATACGCAATTTACAAGAATTATTAAATCAACAAATTGTTGTTAAAATTATAGTTAATATAAAATAATTAAATAATTATGTAACAGCCCATTCAAAATTATTATTATGAAATAATCAGTAAAAGTAGATAAAATTTTAAATTATGAAAAATATTTGTTAAAGTTTTAAACTTTATCATAAAAAAATTGGCTTATATTGTTTAAAAATTCAATTTTGGACTAACTAATTCAAATAAATAATGAAATCGAAATTAAAAAAAATTTTAGCACTGATGTTTGTGTTCTTAGCACAAATCACTTTTGGGCAGGAAAATAGTGTAACTGGCACTGTGACCGATGCAAAAGGAGAAGCACTTGTTGGCGTAAGCATACTCGTAAAAGGTACGAATACTGGCACACAAACAGATTTTGATGGTAAATTTACTGTTAAGGCAAAGCCTACAGACAGTTTGGTATTTTCATATATTGGCATGGTTGACCAAACACTTTTGAGTTCGAATGTTACAAAGGTTACAATGCAAGATGATGCAACACAATTAGAAGCTGTTGTAATTACTACTGCATTAGGAATTAAGAAACAAGAACGAGCCTTAGGCTATGCAACATCAGTTGTGGGTTCTGGAGACATCACAAAAGCGGGGAACCAAAACCTTGTAAATGCCCTCGGCGGTAAAGTGGCAGGTCTGCAAGTAATCGCTTCGGGCGGTTCTCCTGGGCAAGCAAGTAGGTTGATTATTAGAGGTGGAAACAAATCTCTTACCAATTCAAACGAACCTCTGTATGTTATTGATGGTGTGCCAATATCAAATTCGAATGATGGTAATGAAAACACGGTATCAGGGATTGCAAGTCCAAACAGAGCATCAGATATAAACCCGAATGATGTTGAAAACGTCACTGTACTTAAAGGTGCAGCAGGTGCGGTTCTATATGGAAATAGAGGTTCTAATGGTGTAATTTTAATAACAACTAAATCTGGTAAAAATAGCAGCGGATTGCCAGTGATTGAATTCACTAGTCAAGTTGCTGTTGATGAAACTTTGATTTTACCTGATTATCAAACAGAATTTGCACAAGGCAATAATGGCGTTACTTATCGCGAGGGAACTTCTCGTTCATTTGGACCAAGAATAACAGGACAAACAGTTAATAGTGCTGGAGCCGGCGCAGCATTAGGCTTAGGTCCACAAGCTATTCAATTAAAAGTTTTTGATCCAAGAAAAGATTTTTTTAATACGGGATTTACAAATAATAATAATTTGTCGCTATCCAATTCATCGGACAAATACACCATGTTTGTTTCAATAGGCAATTCAAGACAAACTTCTATAGTTCCCAATCAAGGTTTTAATAAGATTAACGCGCGTTTTAATGGTAATTACAATTTTACGGACAAGTTTAGTGCTGGCGTAAACTTTTCTTACAATATTTCGGATGGTGATTTACCTTTCACAGGACAAGATGGAAATAATCCAATTTTTGCAATATTTCATACACCAGTTACTTGGGATTTATCAGGCTATGGATATCAAAGACCAGATGGTCGACAAATCAATTCTCGTGGAGGTGCTTTTGATAACCCATATTGGACAGTAAATAAAAATTCAGCAACAACTGACAGTAAAAGATATATTATGAGTGCTAATTTATCTTATAAATTGGCAGACTGGATGAAAATAAACTATCGTTTAGGAAACGACCTTTTGGTTGATAATCGAAAAATTTTTAGAGATATCAATAGTGGTAGCGCTCCATTAGGATCCTTATCGTTTGACGATGTGACAAGGAACGAAATTACTTCAACTTTAACAGCAACTTTTAATAAGAAATTTGCTGATAAGTTTGAAGCTACATTATTGATAGGACAAGATATAAACACTCGTACATTCCGACAAAGTATCATTAGTGGTTCGCAATTATCTGCCCCAAGAATTCAAAATACGAATAATATTTTGGTATTTAATCCTGGTTTTAACTCAACAAGTAAACGTAATTTAATTGGCGCGTTTGCAAATTTGACGTTAAGTTATAATAATTATTTGTTTTTAGATGTCGTAGGTCGTAACGAATGGAGCTCAACATTACCTGAAGCAAACAGAAGTTTCTTTTATCCTGGAGCAAGTGCCTCATTTGTATTTACAGATGCATTTGATTTAAAAGGTGACGTTTTAAGTTATGGTAAATTGCGATTTGGCGCGTCAAAAACAGCGCGAGATGCAGGTGTTTATTTGACACAGCAGGCATTTCGATTAGGAGAATTTGCCGATGGCTTCACAGACGGAATTACTTTTCCTTTTAATGGTCTCCCTGGATACACGGTTGACAATACAATTGCAAATGCTAATTTAAAACCTGAATTTACAACAGAATATGAGGTTGGATTAGAAGTAAAAATGTTCAAAAACAGGTTAGCATTAGATGCATCGTTTTTTAGAAACGTGAATACTGGTGGCATTATACCCTTAGATATTTCACCTACAAGCGGTGCTCAAAATAGGATTGTTAATAGCGGTGAAACAAACTCAAAGGGAATTGAACTGTCCTTGAATGGTGCGATTATTAAATCAGCTGATTTCAGATGGGATGTAAATTTAAATTTTAGTAAAATCAAATCTAAGGTGGTTGAAACTTTCCCAGGAGTAGATCGAATTTTCTTGGGCGGATTTGCTGGGAATCCCGCCATATTTGCTGTTAAAGGCGAAAGATACGGAAGTATTATTGGTTCTGCTTACGCACGAAATGAAAGTGGTCAAATCTTGACCGATGTTGATGGATATCCAACATTTGAAGATGGGAAAATTTTAGGTTACACTGAACCTGACTGGACAGGAGGAATTTCAAATACTTTTACTTATAAAAATTTATATATTTCTGCTCAAATCGACACCAGACAAGGTGGGTCTATTTATAGCGGTACTGAAGAATTACTTGATTTTTATGGAGTTTCTGCTAAAACAGCAAGTAGAGAAGAAGATTATACTTTTCCTGGTGTAAATCAGACAACAGGTCAACCCAATGATGTTGTAGTTAAACGTGATGGCGTATGGTATGGTAGTGCTTATCCTAATGAAGAGTATGTATATGAAAACAATTGGGTGAAATTAAGAGAAGCATCAATTGGATATACATTTAAATTAAAAGACAAATCAATAAAAGCATTGGACGTAAGTTTATACGGAAGAAATTTAGCATTATGGTCAGAGATTCCGCACATCGATCCGGAATCAAGTTCTTTTGGAACTGGCAATGCTCAGGGTGTGTCACGATTTGCTTTCCCAACAACAAGAACTATTGGTTTTAATTTAAGAGTTCAATTTTAATAAATAAATAATTATGAAAAATATAATAATTTCTAATAGAATAAAAAAAGCAAAAAACATTTTTGTAGGATTTTTTTCAGCAATTCTGATGCTGTCGTCGTGTAGTAGTGAGTTAGATATTAATGTAGATCCCAACAATCCTCTGACAGTTCCTAATAATACCTTATTAACATCCAGTGAAGTAAATTTAGGCTACATAATTGGTGGTGAAGCAACACGTATGCCAGCAAACATTGTTCAACATTATGCAGGACATAGAGGTCAACCTAATGAATATGCGCGCTACGATATTACGCCATCATCAACGGATGGGCTGTGGACCAATCTATATAATGTGCTTGCAGATTTGAAAGCTATTGAAAATAATACAATAAACACAAATGATAAATTATATTTAGGCATATCACAATTACTTCAAGTTTATACTTTTAGTGTTTTGACCGATGCGTTTGGAGATATTCCGTATACTGAAGCATTGCAGTTGTCTTTAAACATAAATCCAAAATACGACAAACAAGAAGCAATTTATGATGCTTTACTTATATTAGTTGACAGCGGAACTGCCAATGTTTCTACTAATGGGGGTTTAAAGCCAGGCTCAGCTGATATAATATATAATGGATCTTCTGCGAAATGGGCAGCTTTTGGAAATTCTCTAAAATTAAGATTACTAAACCATATCAGTCTAAGAAGACCAGCATTAGCTTTAGCATTTTTGCAAACAAACCCTATACTGATTAGTTCTTTTAAAAATGATGCTAAAGTTGTTTTTGGCGTAAGTGCTAACAATGCTAATCCTATTTATCAATTTGATATTTTATCCGGAAGAAAAGATAATGCTGTTTCAAATACAATTGTTGACAAAATGAAATCACTATCTGATCCAAGAATACTTGTATATTTTAAACCAATTGTGAACGGGCCTTTAATTGGACAGATTATAGGGAATATTCCTGGCGATGACCAAGATGATTCTGGTGAGTCCTCGTTTTCACGAACTGGGACGGCTTATGCATCGACAGATTCTCCAGTTATACTTTTAAGTGCTGCAGAAGTCAACTTTATTAAAGCCGAAGTATATTTTAGAGCTAATAGTTCCGCTAATGCATTAATAAGTTATAATGATGCTATTACACAAGATTTGACGTCGCTTGAATTATCATCGTCCGTTATTGCTACATATTTAGCAAATCCATTAGTTTCATACGATAATACACTGCAAAGAATTATGGAGCAAAAGTGGATAACAATGTTCCAAGGATCATATGAATCATGGGTAGATTGGAGAAGAACTGGATTTCCAGTACTTACTCCTTCTCTAAATAATAGAACTAATGATATTATTCCAACAAAATTGTCTTATCCACAAATTGAAATTAATGTAAACACGGCATCACTGCAAGCTGGACCAGGCATTCCGGTGCCATACGTCTCGTTAAGTCAGAAAGTTTGGTGGGATTTATAAAAAACCTTATATTACAGAAAACCATTAGTTAGCGCTAATGGTTTTTTTATATCTTTGCGCCATGGAAAAAGAACATTTAATTTTCGGCATTCGTGCAATCATAGAAGCAATTCAGGCAGGAAAAGAAGTTGACAAAGTGTTTGTACAGAAAGAAATATCTGGCGAATTGATGAAAGATTTGATGAAAGTTATGAAACGTGGCAACATCAATTTCACCTATGTCCCTGTTGAAAAACTAAACCGCATGACGCCAAATAACCACCAAGGTGCCGTAGCTACAATCTCACCAATAGGTTTTATGGATTTAGAGCTGCTGGTAGAATCCACATTGGCAGGAAATGCTGTCCCACTTTTTCTTATTTTAGATCAAATCTCAGATGCTCGAAATTTTGGAGCTATAATCAGAACTGCAGAATGCACAGGTGTAAATGGCATCATTGTTCAAAAATCAGGTGCTGCACCAGTAAATGGTGACACTGTCAAAACGTCTGCGGGTGCTGTTTTTAACATTCCTATTTGTAAAGTAGAACACATCAAAGACGCAGTTTTTTATCTGCAAGGTTCAGGCATACAAACCGTTGGTGCCACTGAAAAAACAGAGGAAACAATTTATGATATCAATTTAAAAATTCCTACAGCTATCATTATGGGATCAGAAGAACGTGGAATAAATCCATCGGTTTTAAAGATAATTGATCAAAAAGCAAAATTACCCATGTTTGGTAATATAGGGTCGCTTAATGTTTCTGTTGCGTGCGGTGCGTTTCTGTATGAAGTTGTAAGACAAAGGATAACACAATAACAAAATATTATGCTGCGATTAAATTCTGCGGATAACCACTTATCGGTCAATATTGCTACTTTTTGTGCTATTAATCGTGTAAAGTACATCTAAATTAGAGGTAAAATATTGCCACATTTCTTCCTCTTTTAATTTGTTTTTAAAATTACCGTTTGCATCAAATTGCTTCATAAATTCATCAGTGTTTGGGTCATAATCTGGTTGTTGCCATTCATATTTGCTTTCTTTTCGAAAATCGGAAACCGCAAACATTATAGAAAAGATTATCCCAACTAAAAATCCAGAAAAGTGTGCTTCCCATGATATACCTTCCTCAATATCGGGAAATATAAACCAAATCAATCCGCCATATACAATAATAACCGCTAAAGACAAGGCAATTAATCTAAAGTACTTAGTTTGAAGTCCTTTGAAAAATATAAAACTTGCTAAAACGTATACCAGACCACTTGCGCCAATATGATAAAATTCTCTACCAATAATCCACGTGACAAAACCGCTACTAAGAATTCCAAATAAGACAATTTTATAACAAACATCTCTATAAAAAAAGCGGAGTGCAGCCAACAAGACTGCAATAGGAATAGAATTGTTAAATAAATGATCTATGCTTCCATGTAAAAATGGACTAAATAATACGCCCTTCAAACCGTGCAATGTACGCGGAAATATACCAAAAACTAAAAGATCAACATTATATTTTCTATTTACCCAAAATGCAGTCCACATCAGTAATAAAATGCTCATCGGTAATAATATTACGGATGGAGAAAAGTAAAATTCAGTTTTAGTATTTTTCAAGAATTGTTGAATGGTTAAAATATAATCGTGGTCAGCAAATTGTATATATAGAATAAGGTCAAAATTATTGCCAAACTTTTTTAAATGGCAAATTGACAGTTAAAACATAAGGTAACAAGTAGTTTTCTATGTAAAAAATTAGTGTAGATTTTTTAAACAAAGGAAATATTAATTGTAATATTAAATTTGATATAGGTCATAATTACTCGAACATACATTTAAGTAGTAATTTTATTTAATGTGCTTATAAATATTTTATCTTAAAAAAAAATTAATAGATAAAAAATTATTGATTATTTCTTTACTTTCAAGATCTCATATTTTTCTTAATTTACTACGACTCGTGTACATATAAGAAAAAACTTATCAACTGATCTTAATTCTTTGTTTATAATAGAATGATATTTGTATTTATTTTTCTAACAGGTTTCACATATATAGCTTAACGCAATTTAGCAGTATCCTGTTTATTTTTACATTATTGATTTATTATTATTTATGTAAACTTAAGCTTGATAAATAATTATGTAAAGTAAATTTTTAAGGCATATTTTTATCAA
>JAYWGW010000013.1:0-42229 GCA_043778045.1 Bacteroidota bacterium
AAATATGGGAACAATATTCAATGTGTTGCTAAAAAGAATGTTAAAAAACAATCAAATATCAATAAAATCAAGTGCGACTTAAGTGCCTATACCTATTAAACTATATTCCAAAAATTAGATGTTAATTTATAAACATTTATCCAAGGATTTAATAAATTTTTAGGATTTTTAAATAATAAGAAATCTGTGTGAATCTGTGCAATCTGTGGCTTAAATAAAATATAAATAGCTTATAATAAAGGTATTAACTACTAATTTTTGGGTAGTCCTATTCTCAATTTTTCACTTTTGACTTTCGACTTGTGACTTTCGACTTATAACCTATTTCGCATACAACACAGTTTCTGCAGTTTCAAAACTTACAGTTCCGTCGTCGTTTAAAAAATATTTGATGATGGCTTCGCCCCAATAATCGCCATTGTTGAAATCTGCGATAATCCAGCGGTGATTTATCACTTTTATTTTATTGATAATGAATTTTTTGCCGTTTAACGGATCTTGGTCGCTATATGGATTTCCATTCGGATTTGTATTAAAATCTCTTAATTTATCGGTTACAAACGGAACTATTTTTTCTGCTGAAAGTGATGTTCCCGCTTGTTTATTTTCAAAATAATCTTGCGCATTTTCGTTTTTTGACAAACTAAAATATTCTGCGTCTGCAATTTTGGTTGACAATGCCTGCACGGTGTCTGTAAATTTCTTGTTGACCGCATCGGATTGCGTTTGCTCAAATTTCACTTGACTGCTCAGAAACATATACGTGAAAATATTAGTCAAAACCAACAATATTACGACATAAAGCATGATCGATTTTTTCATTTTTAAAAAATATAAGATATTTATAATTAGATATTTACAATTAAATTATCATACGCAACAAAAACATTTTTTGGCAATAGTTTTTCAATTTCATCATGAAAACCAAACAAATGGCTGATGTGTGTCAAATAAGTTTTTTCTGGTTTGATAATGTTGATAAACGCCAAAGCTTCATCAAGATTAAAATGTGTTGGATGTTGCTCAATTCTAAGTGCACTTATAACCAATGTTTTAACGCCAATAAGTTTTTCAACTTGCGATTGCATAATGGTTTTAATATCTGTTAAATATGCAAAATCGTCTATGCGAAAACCTAAAATTGGCAAATTTCCATGCATGATTTGGATTGGAATGGCTGTTTTATTTCCAATTGAAAAAGGTTTTTCAACATCAATAATAATTTGGCGAACGGCTGGCGCGCCCGGATATTTATTTTCTGTTTCAAAAACATAGTCAAACCTGCGTTTCAAATTTTGCATGACGTGGCTTGTAGCAAAAAACGGAATATCGCCTTGCATAAAATTGAATGGTCGAATATCATCAATACCTGCCGTATGGTCTGAATGTTCGTGTGTGAACAAAATTCCATCTAATTTTGTGCAATCAGATTGCAACATTTGTTGTCTAAAATCAGGTCCACAATCAATCACATAAGAAAAATTTTCCCACGAAAGCCAGATCGAAACGCGCAACCTTTTGTCTTTCTGATTTGTACTTTTGCAAACTGGATGTTGGCTTCCAATAACTGGAATTCCTTGCGATGTGCCCGTGCCTAAAAAGTAGATTTGCAATGGAAATATTTTTTACAAAAATAGTATTAAAAAATTTTATAAGAAACCAAATTTGCTAACTTTGTAATGTAAAATTACAATTTTTTCTATGGATACGTCTATCAAATTAAAAGGAGATAAGGTTATAATTCAAGTTCCAGCCATCAAAGACAAGGCACTCAGAATCAACCTCAACGATCATATCTATGGAACATTTGCTGAAATTGGTGCAGGTCAAGAGACCGTTCGACACTTTTTTCGATCTGGCGGATCATCGGGAACTATTGCAAAGGCAATGTCTGCCTACGACAAAGATTTTTCCGACGCCATTTACGGCATAGAAGAAGACGGAAGATACGTTACCGAAAGCCGTTTAAAAAAAATGTTGAATTTTGAGGTAAGCCTTATCGAACAACGGTTGAGCCGCGAAAAGCATCCCAATAAAATGTTTTTTAGTTATGCAAACACGGTAGCAACCATAGATTTTGCGAAGAAATTTAAAGGTCACGGTTGGGTTGGTATAAAATATCAAATTGAACCAGACGAAGATTATAACGAAATTATCATTCACATTCGATTCAAAGAAACCGATGCGCGCCTTCAACAAGAAACTTTGGGAATTCTTGGCGTAAACCTTATATATGGTGCGTACTATAAATATAATGACCCAAAAAAACTGTTGCGATATTTGTATGATCATCTTGACAAAGACCAACTCGAAATTGACACCATAAACTTTTCAGGTCCCAGATTTGCTGATGTTGACAACCGTTTGATGAGCCTCCAATTGGTTAAAAACGGAATGACCGATGCGGTGATGTTCAACCCAGATGGCGTTAATATTTTACCCGCAGCGATTCTGTATAAGAAAAATATCTTGGCACTTCGAGGCAGTTTTCGTCCCGTGACAAACGTAAATATGGACATGTATGAAAAATCTTTGAACATGTTTTTGAAAGAAAACAAGGTCGAAAAAGAAAATACATTGGTTATTTTTGAAATCACACTAAGCAATCTGAAATCTGCTGGCGAAATTGACGAGCGCGATTTTATGGACAGAGCAGAACTGCTTTGCTCTCTTGGTCAAACCGTTATGATTTCTAATTTTCAAGAATATTATAAAGTTGTTGAATATTTTTCGAGCTATACAAAAGCCAGAATGGGACTTGCAATGGGCGTTAACAACCTAATTGAAATTTTCGACGAAAAATATTACCGCTACATGTCGGGTGGAATTTTAGAAGCATTCGGAAAATTATTCTATCGCGATTTGAAAGTGTTTCTATACCCAATGGAAGACGAAGTTGGCAATATTATCAACTCTCAAAACCTGAAAGTTCACCCAAGAATGAAGGAATTATATAAATTCTTTGCATACAATGGAAAAGTTGTTGATATTGAAAACGTTGACGAAAAAAACTTAAAAATATTTTCGCGCGACGTTCTCAAAAGAATCTCAAAAGGCGATGCTGGATGGGAACGCATGTTGCCAAGCGGAATTGCAGATATTATAAAAGAGCATCACTTGTTTGGTTTTGAGCAAACTAAGGTTTTGGAAGAAAGTAAATTATAATTATTTGGGCATGACCCAGAGATTGCTTCTCCAAATGGCTATCGGGATCGCAAAATTAAGGTTGAACTTTCCATTCCCGCTTTTTTTGTTCCAAAGAAAAATCGTAACAAAAATGAGCTTCATTGCAACGTGTCCGCCAAAGGGTGATCGCTCGTGCGAGCAGTAACTTATAAAAAAAAATAAATTATGTAAAAAAAAAGCAATTCAACCTATAAGTTTGAATTGCCTTTTTTTATATCTTAAATATTAATTAGAAGATTACAATCGTTTTAAAATGACCGAACTTTCGTCAGGACCTGTTCCTTGTTTTAAAGTTAACTCCGTTGCGGTTATGCTAACAATAGTTAAAATTGTTGCAGGTTGCCCTGCATTAACAGTTAATAAGTTACCATTACGATTATATGAAAATGATTCGATAGTTTCTGTACATGAAACTACTGTACCATTTGTAGAAGAATCAAATGATGTTGATTTTAAGGTCGCCGCAGTAAACTCCAGTTTATCTTTTCCACATCCAACTTCATGCTGATAATTTACGAAAACGCCAGCACTATTGGTTTCTTTTGAAAACTCCCAGTTTCCAATTAACGATGGTTCCGTAACTGGTTCGTCATCTTTACTGCAAGAAATAATAAAAGTTAAAGTAGTAAGCAACAAAAATGCTTTCAAAATGTAATTTTTCATGATTTTAAATTTAGGTTATTTAATAATGTTTACAGGTACAAACATAATGCCAAAAAAAATATTTATCTTAATATTATTAAAAAATGTTGGTCTTCGCAAAATATTTAAATTATAGTTATTTCAATTTATTTTAACCCAAAATCTGTTTTGCATGTTCCTTGGTTTTTACATCCGAAATCATATTTTCTATGATTCCCTTTTCATCAATAATGAACGTTGTTCTGTGGATGCCATCATATTCTTTTCCCATGAATTTTTTTGGTCCCCAAACGCCAAATGCTTGAATCACAGCTTTATCTTCATCGGCTAACAGCGGATATTGAAAACCATATTTATCTTTAAACTTAGCTTGTGCTCTTTGCGAATCCGCACTCACGCCTAAAATGGCATAGTTTAAAGCTTCAAAACGTTCAAAATTATTGTTCAAATCGCAAGCTTCTGCGGTGCAACCTGGCGTGCTGGCTTTTGGATAAAAGAAAACTACTAATTTTTTTCCTGCATAATCACTCAATTTTCTTTCGTTTCCGTCTTGGTCTAACGCTGAAAAATTAGGAGCGTTGTCGCCTATTCTTAATGTTGTCATTTTTTAAATAATTTGAGGTTGTGAATGTTAATTTTAAATATATTTACTAAATCAAAAATACTAAAAATGAATAAAAAAGAACGTGTAAATTTTGTTATAGAAACGTTAAAAACAACATATCCAACCATTCCAATTCCGCTTGACCATAAAGACCCATACACACTTTTGATTGCAGTTTTGCTTTCCGCGCAATGCACCGACGTTCGCGTGAATCAAATTACGCCCGCGTTGTTTGCAAAAGCCGACAATCCGTATGATATGGTAAAGATGTCTGTGGAAGAAATCAAGGCAATCATCCGTCCTTGTGGGCTTTCGCCAATGAAATCTAAAGGAATTTATGGGCTTTCAAGAATGATTATCGAGCAACACAACGGCGAAGTTCCCGCAAGTTTTTCAGCCTTAGAGGCCATGCCAGCCGTGGGTCACAAAACAGCAAGCGTTGTGATGAGTCAAGCTTTTGGAGTGCCTGCATTTCCTGTTGATACGCACATTCACCGACTAATGTATCGATGGAATCTGACAAATGGTAAAAATGTTTCTGTTACAGAAAAAGATGCCAAACGTTTGTTTCCCGAAGAAGTTTGGAATGATTTGCATCTGCAAATCATTTGGTACGGAAGGGAATTTTCGCCTGCTCGTGGGTGGAATTTAGACAATGATGTGATTACTAAAACCATTGGACGAAAAAAAGTTATTGATGCATACTACAAAAAAAATCCTGCTAAAATTTAGCAGGATTTTTGAATTAATTTGCCATTATCTCAAATTGTTTTCCGTCAATTTTTAAATACGATAATGCTTTGGAAAATTGAAGCAGAAAAGAAACGGTTTCTTTCTTTGGTTTCATTTTTGAGAATTTGACTGCTTTTTTAAAGTAAATTTTTGCCATAATAGATATTGTTTCTACTACAACGTTACACTTTGTCAAATATTATTCAACTGTCAAAACAATTTGATGTTTGTCAATGATTTTTCGCATATTCAACACCGCATATCGCATTCTGCCCAATGCAGTGTTGATGCTGACGCCCGTCAATTCTGATATTTCCTTAAAACTCAAGTCTTGATACATGCGCATTTTCAAAACTTCTTTTTGATCATTTGGCAGTTCATCAACGATGCGTCGCAAATCATTTTCGACTTGCTCGTTAATCATGCTACTTTCAATCGATTTCGAATCATCGGACAAAATTGAAAAAATCGAAAATTCTTCTGTCTCTCGCAACATTGGCATTTTTTTATTTCTACGAAAATGATCGATTACCAAATTGTGTGCAATGCGCATCACCCACGGGAGAAATTTGCCCTCTTCGTTATAGGAATTAGACTTTAAAACGCGAATTACTTTTATAAAAGTGTCTTGAAAGACATCATCGCAAACATCTCTATCTGGAATTTTAGAATAAATAAAACCGTAAATTTTTGATTGGTGCGCCTTTATAAGAATTGATAAAGCATTTTCGTCGCCATTGATATAATTTTTAATCAACACGGCATCAGATAGTTGGATAGTAGCCATAAAATTATCTTTTAGTTGTTAGTAATTTTTCAATTTTTTTCTAAAAGTAATTTTTATTGATAGGCAACTGTGAAATAAAGGTTAATAATTATTCAAATATATTATAAAAATTTATATAAATGCAAATTTTTTTTATTTAATAATGATTTTTAAATTTAAAAAAAATTGAAAGGTTGTTAAATTACCATCTAAATACATAATAAAATCAAAGATTCGCATTTGTCTTTAATACATATGTCGCCTATAAAATACTATCTTTGCAAAAAATTGATTGCCTAAATGAAAGTTGATATTGCTACTTTAGATCCACGAAAAAACATCATCATAAAAGGTGCGCAAGTTCACAACCTCAAAAATTTGGATGTTGCCATTCCAAGAAATAAATTAGTTGTTATTACTGGTTTATCAGGTTCAGGTAAATCGTCCTTAGCTTTTGACACTTTATATGCAGAAGGACAGCGACGCTATGTTGAAAGTTTGTCATCTTATGCACGTCAATTTCTTGGAAGATTAGACAAGCCGAAGGTTGATTATATTAAAGGTATCGCGCCTGCAATCGCAATCGAGCAAAAAGTAAACACAACAAACGCGCGCTCGACCGTTGGAACATCAACCGAGATCTATGATTATTTGAAACTTTTATACACCAGAATTGGAAAAACTTTTTCTCCCGTTTCTGGATTGGAAGTAAAAAAAGATACGGTATCAGACGTAATAAACATTGTCAAGACTTTTGATGTCGATTCAAAATGGTTGTTACTTTCACCCATAATTCTTGAAAAAGGCAGAAAAATTGAAGAAAAACTAAATGTTTTGCTCCAACAAGGATTTTCTCGAATTCTGATTGACAATGAAACCGTTAGATTAGATGAAATTGCTGATGTAAAATTTGCAAAAAAAGAAGTGCTTTTGATAATCGATCGAATTGTAGTAAACCACGAAGAAGATTTTTACAATCGACTATCTGATGCCGTGCAAACAGCATTTTATGAAGGAAAAGGAACGTGTTATTTGCAAGAATTGACATCAAACAATCGTCAAAAATTTAGCAATAAATTTGAATTGGACAACATTTCGTTTATCGAACCAAGTTTACATCTGTTTAGTTTTAACAATCCGTATGGTGCGTGCCCAAAATGCGATGGATATGGAAAAGTCATTGGCGTTGATGAAGATTTAGTAATTCCAAATTCGGCGTTGTCAATATTTGAAAACGCAGTATTTGCATGGCGTGGCGAAAGCATGAGTTGGTATAAAGATCAGTTGGTAAATTCGGCATATTTGTTTGATTTTCCAATTCACAAACCGTATTTTCAATTATCCGCAACCCAAAAAGAATTGCTTTGGACTGGAAATAAACATTTCACGGGACTGCACGCTTTTTTCAAAGAGTTGGAAGATAAAAGCTACAAAATTCAAAATCGCGTGATGCTTTCGCGATATAGAGGCAAAACAAAATGCAATGAATGCAATGGAAAACGACTGCGAAAAGAAGCAAACTACGTAAAAATTACTGGAAACACAATTTCGGATTTAGTAGAATTGCCCATTCGAAATTTGACACAGTTTTTTGAAAAATTGCAATTGTCTGAATATGATACTATTGTTGCCAAACGATTGCTTCAAGAAATCAACAGCCGACTAAAATTTTTGGTAGAAGTCGGTTTAGATTATCTTACGCTAAACCGAAATTCTGCGAGCCTTTCGGGCGGAGAATCGCAACGCATCAATTTGGCAACTTCGCTCGGAAGCAGTTTAGTTGGATCGATGTATATTTTGGACGAACCAAGCATCGGACTTCATCCGAAAGATACGGAAAGATTGATAAAAGTTTTGATTGCTTTGCGCGAACTTGGAAATACAGTCATTGTGGTGGAACACGATGAAGACATTATGAAGTCCGCCGACATGATCATCGATATTGGGCCCGAAGCTGGCACAAATGGTGGAAACTTGGTTGCACAAGGCACCTTTGCAGAGATTTTAAAATCTGATTCTCTCACATCGCAATATTTGAATGGAAAACTTGAAATAAAAACGCCTCGCATACGCAGAAAATCATCTAATTACATTGAAATTTTAGGCGCAAGAGAAAACAATTTGCAAAACATTGATGTGCGTTTTCCGCTGGATATGCTCACAGTAATAACAGGCGTTTCGGGTTCTGGAAAAAGCACTTTGGTGAAGAAAATTTTGTTTCCTGCGATGCAAAAAAAGATAGAAGGCGTTGCAGAAAAGCCAGGAAAATTCACTGATATGCAAGGCTATTATCATAAAATTCAGCATATTGAATATGTGGATCAAAACCCAATTGGGCGTAGTTCACGTTCAAATCCTGTGACGTATATTAAGGCATACGACGACATTAGGGCATTGTTTGAAAAACAAAAACTGTCGAAAATTAGAAACTACCAAGCCAAACATTTTTCATTTAATGTGGATGGCGGGCGATGTGAAACTTGCAAAGGCGATGGAGAAATTAATGTCGAAATGGTTTTTATGGCGGATGTTTCTTTGCCGTGCGAAACTTGTGCTGGCAAGCGGTTTAAGAAAGAAATTCTGGAAGTGAATTTTGAAGGAAAAAACATCAATGACATTTTAACCATGACAATTGATGATGCTTGTGCATTTTTTGGAGAACACCAGCAAACCAAAATTTCGCAGAAACTGCAACCTCTTCAGGACGTCGGACTTGGATATGTGCAATTGGGTCAGTCCTCTTCTACCTTATCTGGTGGCGAAGCGCAACGTATTAAACTGGCGTCGTTTTTAGTGAAGGGAACAACCAAAGAAAAAGCGCTTTTTGTGTTTGACGAACCAACAACTGGCCTACATTTTCATGATATTCAAAAATTGCTAAAATCTTTTGATGCGCTGATTGATAAAGGACATTCTATTATTGTGATTGAACATAATCTTGACCTTATAAAATGCGCGGATCATATCATCGACATTGGTCCAGAAGGCGGTGAAAATGGCGGACGATTGTTGGCCGTTGGAACACCAGAAGAAGTGGCAAAAAACAAAAAATCTATTACTGGGAAGTATTTGAAGGAGAAGTTATAAGAAGAATTACGAATTGAGAATTACGAATTACGAATTGACAATTGGGAATTACGAATGTCGGTTCAACTATTGTTAATAAATCTGAATATATTGCAAGATGATTTTCTACGAATTTGATATTAATGTAAACATGCTCAAAGCTAAATGCTAATCGCTAAATGCTAAATGCTGTAAGCTAAATGCTGTAAGCTAAAAATAAAATAAATGTCCTCACACCATATCGTTCGCGACGACCAAGAGCCTGCGCTAATCATTGCGAATGGAGCATCTTGCAGTCAAGCTTTATTGTCAGAATTGTTGGAATGGTCGCCTTTTGTTGTAGTTTTAGATGCTGCGATGGAACGTGTCATGAAAATGGATTTGAAAGTTGATGTTTTGCTTGGCGATTTTGATGATGATTTTGATGCAGAATATTATAAAAACGTTCAAAATCCAATTGAAATTATTCATGCGCCCGATCAAAATAAAACCGATTTAGAAAAGGCTTTTGATTTTCTTATTGAACGAAATATGCCAGCTGTAAACGTAATTTGGGCAACGGGAAAGCGCGCAGACCATACGATTTCGAACATTACAAATATTGCCAAATATCGCGATTTGCTTAAGATTGTAATCTTTGACGATCATTCTAAAATATTTTTATTACCAAGAAATTTTCATAAGTGGTATGTCAAAAATACCATAATTTCCCTTATACCGATTGGTGAAGTCACGAATATTATCACCGAAAATTTACAGTATCAAATTGAAAATGAATCGCTTATCATGGGATATAAATCTGGAAATAGCAACCATGTTTCTGAAGATGGCATTGTCAAAATTGAACATGGAAATGGCGATTTATTGCTAATGGAATGCAATGATTAATCAGAAATATACAAGATTTATTTCTTAATTTGTTCATGAAAAAACCATATTGACGCAGTCATTATATTTTCAAAAATAAATTTGTTTTATAGTTACATTATCTATACTTTTGCACTCACAAAAATAGAAATACTATTTGCGTGCTTTTGATTTAAACATCAAATGGAGGCATAGCTCAGCTGGATAGAGCACCTGCCTTCTAAGCAGGCGGTCGAAGGTTCGAATCCTTCTGCCTTCACAAAAATTTACCGTAAGCAACTTATTTAAAGTTGTTTACGGTTTTTTATTATTATTAATTTTAAACTTTTCAAATTATATTGTTTACTAAATATTCGCTATTTTTGTATAATTAATTTTATCATTTTTATGATGAAAAGATATTATTTATATAAATAAAATTGCCAATTTGAATTTCCAAGTCATTTCAGAATACCAGCCGAAAGGCGATCAACCGCAGGCCATAGAAAAACTATCGCAAGGCATTGTTGATGGCGAACCATTTCAAACTTTGCTGGGCGTAACGGGTTCTGGGAAAACATTTACAGTTGCAAATGTCATTGAACAAGTGCAACGTCCGACCTTGATTTTGGCGCATAATAAAACCCTTGCTGCACAACTATATTCCGAATTTAAGCAATTTTTTCCCAACAATGCGGTGGAATATTTTGTTTCATATTACGATTATTATCAACCTGAAGCCTTCATGCCCGTTACTGGTGTTTTTATTGAGAAAGATTTATCAATTAATGAAGAACTGGAAAAAATGCGGATGTCCACAACGGCATCGCTTTTGTCTGGTCGTCGAGATATTATTGTAGTTGCTTCTGTTTCATGTCTTTATGGAATCGGAAATCCAATTGAATTTCAAAAAAATGTCATTCCAATAGAAATTGGACAGAAAATTTCACGCACAAAATTGTTGCATCAGCTGGTTCAAAGTCTTTATTCGCGAACGGAAATGGACTTTTTGCCTGGAAATTTTCGCATAAAAGGCGACACGGTCGATGTTTATCCAAGTTATGCCGATGATGGTTTTAGAATTCATTTTTTTGGCGATGAAATCGAAGAACTTGAAAGTTTTAATGTCAAAACACTTGGCGTAATCGAGCGATTTAAAAAACTGACTATTTATCCTGCAAATATGTTTGTGACTTCGCCAGATGTGCTGCAAAATGCCATTTGGGAAATTCAACAAGATCTGCTTAAACAAATTACCTATTTTAATGAAATTGGGAAAAACTTAGAAGCCAAACGACTGGAAGAACGCACAAATTTCGATTTAGAAATGATCAAAGAACTTGGATATTGTTCAGGAATTGAAAACTATTCGCGATATTTGGATGGACGTTTGCCCGGAACAAGACCGTTTTGTTTAATTGACTATTTTCCAAAAGATTTTCTAACAATTGTCGACGAAAGTCACGTGACGCTCTCGCAGGTGCACGCCATGTATGGTGGTGACCGCTCGCGCAAAGAAAATTTGGTTGAATACGGATTTCGACTTCCTGCTGCAATGGATAACAGACCACTGAAATTTGAGGAATTTGAATCGATGCAAAATCAAGTCATTTACGTGTCGGCAACGCCTGCGGATTATGAACTTCAAAAATCGGGTGGCGTTGTGGTGGAACAACTTATTCGACCAACGGGGTTGTTAGATCCTATTATTGAAGTTCGCCCAAGCCTCAACCAAATAGACGATTTGATAGAGGAAATTCAACTTCGTGCTGAAATTGACGAGCGTGTTTTGGTGACCACATTGACCAAGAGAATGGCGGAAGAACTTCAAAAATATTTATCTAAACTTGAAATTCGATGCCGATACATTCATTCAGAAGTCGACACTTTGGAACGCATTGAAATTATGCAAGACTTGCGAAAAGGCGTTTTTGATGTTTTAATAGGTGTGAATCTTTTGCGAGAAGGACTTGATTTACCCGAAGTTTCTTTAGTTGCCATTTTAGATGCGGACAAAGAAGGTTTTTTGCGTAGCCAGCGATCCTTGACACAAACCATCGGTCGAGCTGCGCGAAATTTGAATGGAAAAGCTATTATGTATGCTGATAAAATCACGGATAGTATGCAAAAAACTATTGATGAAACCAATTATCGTAGAACAAAACAAACGCAATACAATGCCGATCATAATATGATTCCGATGGCATTAAACAAAAAAATCGAAAGTGCTTTTACTAAAAATGCCTTAGTTAATTTTGAATTAGGAATTTCAGACCTAAACATAGCGGCCGAAGCACCAACAGAATATCTGACCAAACCCGAAATTGACAAACGCATCCGCACAAAGCGAAAAGAAATGGAAAAATCGGCCAAAGAGCTTGACTTTATGCAAGCTGCAAAGTTGCGCGACGAAATTAAAGTTTTGCAGGAAATGGTTTAAAAATGTGAAAATGCAAGATGCGAGAAGTAAAAATTAAAACGCGAACTTATTTCAAATTTTTAAATCAATATAATAAAGTAGCGAGCAGTTAATTTGGGCGTTTCACCGATGAAAAATCGGTGCCGGGCTCTTTGCTCCCGCTTTTTTTGTTCCGAAGAAAAATCGGAACAAAAAAGAGCTCCGCGTCGATCCCTAACGCAAAGCAACTAAAACGCAAACTTTCACTCATTTTTAAACGATGATAAATTCTAAATTTTCAGATTTTTAATCCATATCTTTGCGTCCTAAAATAACAGCATGCGTCTCCACCGAAATTTAGTTTACACCACCATAGATTCCCTAAATGCAATTTTTAACGAAGGCGAATATGCCGACAAAGTTGTGGCTCGCGCACTCAAAAAAGACAAGCGATGGGGAAGCACAGACCGCAAATTTGTTGCTGAAACCATTTATGAAATTGTACGTTGGAAAAGACTTTACACTGAAATTGCCGAAGTAAAAGAACCTTTTGTCCGGGATAATATCTGGAGAATATTTGCCGTTTGGGCCGTTCTTCGTGGCTATCCGATTCCCGATTGGAAACAATTAGAAGGCACTCCCGAAAGAAAAATAAAAGGACGTTTTGACGAACTTTCACGCGTCCGAGTTTACAAAGAATCCATTCCAGATTGGATGGACGCACTTGGCGTAAAAGAACTTGGCGAGAAGGTTTGGGCAACCGAAATTGCGGCTCAAAATCAACCAGCAAAAGTAATTTTAAGAGTAAATACTTTAAAAACTACAAAGGAAAGTCTGCGAGCAATTCTGATGGATTTAAACATTGAAACCGATTTTCTCGAAGGTCATAATGATGCTTTGGTACTCAGAGAAAGAGCAAATGTCTTTTTAACAGACGCTTTTAAAGAAGGTTTTTTTGAAGTTCAAGATGCAAATTCACAATTAGTTGCCGCGTTTTTAGATGTGCAACCAGGCATGAGAGTTGTGGATACATGCGCAGGAGCAGGTGGAAAAACATTGCATTTGGCATCGCTCATGGAAAATAAAGGGCAGTTGATTGCTATGGATTTGTATGAAAGTAAACTCAAACAATTGAAGCTTCGTGCCAAACGAAATGGCGCTTTCAACATCGAATATAAAATTATAGATTCCACAAAAGTCATCAAAAAACTCCAAGAAAAAGCAGATAGAGTACTGATCGACGCACCTTGCAGCGGACTTGGTGTTTTGAAAAGAAATCCAGATGCCAAGTGGAAATTGCAGCCAGAATTTATTGAAAACATCAAAAAAGTACAAGCCGAAGTTTTAGAAAGTTATTCAAGAATTGTAAAACCAGGCGGTAAACTGGTTTATGCCACTTGCTCAATTTTACCATCAGAAAATCAAGAACAGGTTAACCATTTCTTAACCACAGAAAGCGGAAAAAACTTTACATTTGTCGAAGATAAAAAAATCTTAGCCAGCGAATCTGGATTTGACGGTTTTTATATGGCTTTATTAGAACGAAAAAATTAAACTACATTTTTATGAAAAAAAATTACGCACTATTGTGGATTTTAGTAACTGCGCTTGGTTATGCGCAAGCACCCACCACGTACTACACGAATGCAACTGGAACAGGTTATGCCCTTAAAACGCAATTAAAAACTATTATATCTACGGGGCATATTGACCGCGGTTATGGCTCTGGATTAAGTCAAACAAATAATGGATTGTGGTCTGCTTATGGAACGACAGATCGTGATAATGGAATCGGATATGAAAATGACAATACCATTGTTGATGTTTGGTCTGAAAATCCTATTGCGGTAGACCCATACAATTTTAATTTTAATTCTGCACTTGGAACCAATGCAGGGCAATGCGGTAACTATGTTAGCGAAGGCGACTGTTATAATCGAGAGCACATGATTCCACAGTCATATTTTGGTCAGCAAAGTCCAATGCGAAATGATGTGCAACACGTGTATCCTACCGATGGCAAAGTAAACGCTATTCATAATGACTTCTCGTTTGGACGAGTTGGAACAGCATCAATTACAAGTCGAAATGGGTCAAAATTAGGAAATGCTAACAATAGTGGATATTCTGCTGGTTTTGCGGGAACGGTTTTTGAACCAATAGATGAATTTAAAGGAGATATTGCTCGAGTATATTTGTACTTTGCCACAAGATATGAAGATCAAATGAGTACTTTCTATTCAACATACACGACACCTGATTGTCGTGCCATGTTTGATGGTTCAAATAATAAAGTATTTAACAGCACTTTTTTAAATATATTATTAACGTGGAATGCACAAGATCCAGTAAGTGTCAAAGAAACCAAACGTAATAATGCTTGTTTTGACCATCAAGGAAATCGAAATCCATTTATAGATAATAATGCATATGTTACAAGCATTTGGGGATCACCACTCCTTGTTGATCAGTACCAATTATCCACAGCAATCACGCTTTATCCAAATCCAAGTTCAGATCATAAAATTAACATCAACTCTTCTGTTATTTTAGATGAAATTCAAATTATAAACATCAATGGTCAAATCATGCAAGTGATTCAAAAACCTGCTTTTATCGATAATAATTTTACAATTGAAAACCTATCAACAGGGTTTTATTTCGTGAAGATGAATGCAGAAAATCAATCTATTACTAAGAAAGTTATTGTGAATTAAAAATTTTTAATATTTTTATAAAAAACGCTTTTGATTAAATTCAATGGCGTTTTTTTTTTTGAATGTAACGAAATGTTATCATCGTGTTTATGTCACGAATTTTAGGAAAATAAGTATTTTGAAAAAATTACACGAATATTTTTCATGGGTGGTTCGTGTATTTTTATAGAATTAATTTTGTGCTATTTGTGTAATTTGTGGTTTGAAAGAAATTTACTTCTTAATTTTCGTAGCATGTTGAACCATTTTTTAAATAAGTGCAACATAAATCTTCATACAATCTTTATATTTGCAATTAAATTTTATCAAAAATGTCCATTCTCACAGAACTAAACGCCGTTTCACCAATTGACGGTCGATATAGAAATAAAACCAAATCATTAGCAAACTATTTTTCTGAAAGTGCGCTTATCAAATATCGGGTTTTGGTAGAGGTTGAATATTTTATTGCGCTTTGTGAACTTCCCTTGCCGCAGTTGCAAAGTGTAGATAAAAATTTATATGATGCGTTACGAAATATCTATAAAAATTTCTCAACGGAAGACGCACTTTGGATAAAAGAAAGCGAAAAAACCACCAACCACGATGTAAAAGCCGTGGAATATTTCATAAAAGAAAAATTTGAAACCCTTGATTTATCGCAATATAAAGAGTTTATTCACTTTGGATTGACGTCGCAGGATATCAACAATACTGCGATTCCATTATCCACAAAAGAAGCATTTGAAGAGGTTTACATGAAAGCTCTAATTGCCGTAATCGCAAAATTAAAAAAACTTTCGGTTGAATGGGCAGCCATACCGATGCTCGCACGCACGCACGGACAACCCGCTTCCCCTACTCGACTTGGAAAAGAAATTGGCGTTTTCGTGGAACGATTGGAAGAGCAATTGCGACAACTATTTAACATTCCGTTTGCAGCAAAATTTGGTGGTGCCACCGGAAATTATAATGCGCATCATGTGGCTTTCCCACAAATAGATTGGAAGGCATTTGGAACAAATTTTGTGGAAACAACATTAGGCTTGCATCATTCTTTTCCAACAACTCAAATTGAACATTATGATCATTTTGCAGCATTTTTTGATGCACTAAAACGTATCAATACCATCATCATTGATTTAAACCGAGACATTTGGACGTATGTTTCGATGGATTATTTTAAACAAAAAATTAAGGAAGGCGAAATTGGTTCATCGGCTATGCCACACAAAGTAAACCCAATTGATTTCGAAAATTCGGAAGGAAATTTGGGTATTGCCAATGCCATTTTTGAACATTTATCTGCAAAACTACCGCTGTCAAGATTGCAACGAGATTTAACTGACAGTACCGTACTTCGCAATATTGGCGTACCAATCGGACATACCATCATTGCGTTTGACGCAACTTTAAAAGGTTTGAATAAACTACTTCTGAATCAAGTGAAGTTAGAAGAAGATTTAGATAAAAATTGGGCTGTTGTTGCGGAAGCTATTCAAACAATATTAAGACGTGAAGGTTATCCAAATCCATATGAAACTTTGAAAGGTTTGACAAGAACCAATGAAATTATGAGTAAAAAGTCGATTCACGATTTTATTCAATCTTTGGATGTTGCGGAAGAAATTAAAGATGAATTGTTACGGATTACGCCACAGAATTATGTGGGGATTTAATTCTTAATAAATTTCAAAACTAAATTTTCACTATTGGTTGTGATTTGAACAAAAAATAATCCCGTAGATAAATTTTGCACATTTATAGTTTCAAAATCATTGTTTTTTTGCAAAACAACTTTGCCAAATAAATCTATAATTTGTACACTTTCTATTAGCGTATTTATTCTTGATTTAATTGATATAACTGTATTTGCAGGATTTGGATATATAGTAATAGTATCACTTTTGTAATCATTATCTGATATATTTAATGCTGTTGGGCAAGTTATGTTTAAAGGAGAAGATGAATCTTCAATACTATTATTTGCTAATTGTCCATAACCATTCCAACCCCAAGTAGATAAATTATTAGCGATTGTTTTTGTGGCAACGGAATGGCTATAACCCAAATCTATGCTTTTCCAGTTAGTCGCAGTCCCAATTTGAATTGGTACTAATTTATTGATTAAAGTACCATCTCCCAATTTGCCCAAATTGTTATCACCCCAAGCCCATAAAGTACCATTTGTTTTTATTGCTAATGAATAGTGAAATCCTGAATTCGCTGTTAACCAATTTGTTGCAGTACCGATTTGAGTAGGCACCGTTCTTGTAATTGTTGTGCCATCGCCTATTTCACCATCTAAATTTTGACCCCAAGCCCATAACGTTCCGTCGGTTTTCACAGCCACCGCATGAAGATAAAATAAATTTGCCTCCTTCCAATTTGTAGCCGTTCCAACTTGAAGTGGCGCGTACACATTGTTAATTTCAGAATTTCCATTAAGTCCGTAAGCTGAGCTTCCCCAACCGAAAAGTGTGCCATTGCTTTTTATAGCTAATGAAGTAATATTGCCTGCGCTAATAAAAATCCAGTTTGTAGCGGTTCCAATTTGTGTCGGAATAATTTTATTTATTGTTGTTCCATCACCTAACTGACCATTTGAATTTCTTCCCCATGCCCACAATGTTCCATTTGATTTTATAGCGAGGCAATGGTTTGGACTTGCTGAAATTTCGGCCCAATTAGTTGCTGTGCCAATTTGGGTTGGAACTAATTTTGCAATTATAGTTCCATCACCGTGATTGCCATCAGCATTTCTACCCCAACTCCAAAGCGTTCCGTTGGTTTTAATAGCAAAAGAATCATCAAGACTTGCTCCACATTCTTTCCAATTGGTTGCTGTGCCTATTTGTGTTGGAATTGATTTGTCAGCAGTTGTTCCATCACCTAATTGGCCAAGCTGGTTTCTTCCCCAACCCCAAAGTTTTCCATCTGCAGAAATCGCGACAACATTATATGCACTTGTTGCGACAGTTTTCCAACATTGTTGCGAAAAACATAAATGATTTGATGCAAATAATAATAATATTAGTAAAATTAATTTTTTCATAATTTTGCAATTTAAATTTTACCTCGAATAATTCGGCGACTCCGCAGTTATCGTAACATTATGTGGATGGCTTTCATTGATTCCGCTTGCCGTAATTCGTACGAATTTTGCTGTTTCTTGCAAAGTTAGAATGTCTTTTGCACCACAATAGCCCATACCTGCACGAAGTCCACCAACGAACTGCAACATACTTTCGTTTAGTTCTCCTTTGTACGGTACACGACCAACAATTCCCTCTGGAACTAATTTTTTGACATCATCTTCCACATCCTGAAAATAGCGATCTTTTGAGCCTTCTTTCATTGCTTCAACGGAACCCATTCCACGGTATGATTTGAATTTACGTCCTTCAAAAATGATGGTTTCGCCAGGCGATTCTTTTGTTCCTGCCAAAAGTGAACCCAACATCACACAATCGGCGCCTGCGGCAATGGCCTTAGGAATATCACCTGTGTAGCGAATGCCACCATCTGCAATAACGGGAACGCCAGTGCCTTTGATAGCTGCTGCAACTTCCAAAACTGCAGAAAACTGCGGAAAACCTACGCCAGCAACAATTCGCGTGGTACAAATTGAACCTGGTCCAATGCCAACTTTTACGCCATCGGCACCATTTTCTACTAAAAATATGGCAGCTTCGGGCGTGGCAATGTTTCCAACAATTACATCTATTTGCGGAAATTTAGCTTTAACTTCTTTTAAAACATCCACGACGCCTTGTGTGTGTCCGTGGGCAGTATCAATAATAATTGCATCAACGCCAGCATTTACAAGTGCTTCGGCGCGATCAACAGCATCAGCAGTAACGCCTATTGCGGCTGCAACACGCAAGCGACCAAAAACATCTTTGTTGGCAATTGGTTTTTGAGTCAGTTTGGTAATATCCCGAAAAGTGATTAATCCTACCAGTTCATATTTTGCATTTACAACCGGAAGTTTCTCAATTTTATGTCCTTGCAAAATCACTTCGGCTTCTTCAAGCGAGGTTCCTTCGGCAACCGTGATTAGGTTTTCGGTGGTCATTACTTCAATAATTGCACGCGCATCATTTCGTTCAAAACGCAAATCTCGGTTGGTAACAATGCCTTTCAAAATTTTATTTTCATCAACAATCGGGATGCCTCCAATGCCAAATTCTTTCATAACATTTTTGGCATCGCCTACTGTACAAGACATTGGTAGTGTAACAGGATCGATGATCATGCCTGATTCGGCGCGTTTTACCTTGCGAACTTTAGCTGCTTGCTGGGCAATGGTCATGTTTTTGTGCAATACACCAATGCCACCTTCTTGAGCCATGGCAATTGCCATAGCACTTTCAGTCACGGTGTCCATTGCAGCAGAAACTACGGGAACATTTAAGGTTATATTTCGAGAAAATTTACTTTGAATATTGACTTCTCGTGGAAGGACATTTGAATAATTTGGTACCAAAAGTACATCGTCGTAAGTAAGTCCTTCGCCGATAATTTTAGATTGGTGTGCTATCATTGCAATTTGATTGTAGTGGTTAAATTGCAAGCAAATATATAGAAAATTACTGAAAATTAAAAATATTAAAAATTTGGATTTGCAATTATTCGCGTTTTCATTTATAGCCTTAAAAGGCTATAAAAGTAGTTTATAGCCGAACAAGGCTATAAATGTTGTTTATAGCCAAAAAAGGCTATATATTTGTTTTTCAAAAATGGATTGAAATGAAAAATGTTGTTGTTATTTCTGCGGATATTATAGCATCCACACGCATAAATACGTCTGAAAAAATTAATTTAGAAAACAATCTAAATGAAATTTTAGAAATTATAAAACAACAATATAATGTGTACGGTAGGATTTTAAAAGGCGATTATATTGAAATGGTTATTGAAAATCCAGAAGATTCCTTGAATATTGTATTGATGCTAAAAAGTTTTATCAAAAAAATTCATTTCAAAAGTACCGAGGATAATGCCCGATTAAAATCTTTTAGAAACTACGGCATTCGCATTGCGATGGGATTTGGCGTGCTTGATAGATATGATAAGACAAAAGGTATTATTGACGGTGAGGCCATTTGTTTTTCGGGCAGGAAAATTAGTTCGGAGCGAACAACACACAACAAAAAGCGGATCGTTGTGAAAAATACACTGTTTTTTGAATCAAAGAATGAACAGCTGAATGAAAATTTCAACGCTATAATTGGTTTTATAGATTTTATAATCAACAAGGCTACTGCCAAACAGAGTGAAATTTTGTATCTTCGTTTATCGGGATTGTCTGAACACGAAATTGCCGAAGAAAAGAACATCAAACAACCGACTGTAAACAAGCAATTGTCGAGTTTGGGTTGGAATCACATCGAAAAAGCCATACAATATTTCCGAAATACCATTCAAAATTATTAGCTTTTTGAATATTCGAAATGTTGTTGGCATCTTAATTTCTAAAATTTAATGAAACTCTCGAAACAATTTAGTAGCCTCATTATAAGCACTTTCAAAACTCATCGGGCTTGTGTTGGTGCTTTGTTTTTGAGCCGTAAAGTATGATAATAATTTTTCAGTTGGCATATTTCCCGTTAGTTGATTCGTGGCCATCGGGCAACCACCAAAACCTTGAATCGCACCATCAAAGCGAAGACAACCCGCTTTGAAAGCGGCATCAACTTTTTCAAACCACTTTTCGGACGTTGTGTGCAAGTGCGCGCCAAATTCAATGTTTGGATATTTTGGAATGAGGTGCGAGAACAAGTAGCTAATGATTTCTGGTGTTGAGGTGCCGACAGTATCCGAAAGCGAGAGGATTTTTACTCCCAAATTTGACAATTTATCGGTCCACTCGGCAACGATATCGACATTCCAAGGATCGCCATATGGATTTCCAAATCCCATCGATAGATATGCCACAACTTCTTTATTTGTTTTATAGGCAATTTCCATGATTTCTTGAAGTGTTATCAAACTTTCAGCGATGGTCTTATGCGTATTTCGCATCTGAAAATTCTCTGAAATCGAAAATGGAAAACCTAAATATTGAATGGCTTTGTGCTCAGAGGCTAATTCGGCTCCTTGCGTGTTCGCAATAATGGCAAGTAATTTTGAATTAGTTTGCGATAAATCCAACTGTGCCAAAACTTCTGCCGTGTCTTGCATTTGTGGAATAGCTTTTGGCGATACAAAACTTCCAAAATCAAGGGTGTCAAATCCAACACGAAGTAATGATTGAATATACGCCACTTTTTTTTCGGTTGGAATAAAAGTTTTGATGCCTTGCATGGCATCGCGCGGACATTCAATTATTTTTATTGTTTGCTTCATTCAACGGTAAAATTACTACTAATTTTCAAATAAAAATGATGCGTTCAAAATTTATTAAAGATTGTTAAATCATAAAATGCTTCACAAAGTTTTTTATCTTTGCAAAAAAAATTGTGTCAAACATATATATAGGATATCATTTTACCGTTAGTCCAAAAGAATTGGGTTCAGAAATTTTGATTGCAGAACTTGGCGAACTGCCTTTTGAGAGTTTTATGGAAACCGAAACTGGTTTTTCCGCATTCATTCAAAAAGATTTATGGAACGATAATATTCTTGAAAATATTTCCATTTTAGAAAATTCTGAGTTTGAAATATCTTATACAAAAGAAGAAATTGACCAAGTAAATTGGAACGAAGAATGGGAAAAAAACTTTGATCCAATTGATGTTGATGGAATATGTTACATCCGAGCGCCATTTCACGAAAAAACTACTGCAAAATTTGATATTATAATAGAACCCAAAATGAGTTTCGGCACGGGACATCATGAAACAACGCACATGATGATTCAACATTTGTTGGAAACCGATGTTGAAAATCTGAAAACTTTAGACATGGGTTGCGGTACCGCAATTTTGGCAATTTTGGCTGAAATGAAAGGCGCAAAACCCATCGACGCCATTGATATTGACAATTGGTGCTATTTAAATTCAATAGAAAATGCCGAACGAAACAACTGCAAAGAAATTGCTGTTTATGAAGGCGATGCGTCACTTTTACAAGATAAAAACTACGATTTAATTATTGCTAACATCAACCGAAACATACTTTTGAACGATATGGAAACCTATGTTGAATGCCTAAATGCAAATGGAACAATATTGCTAAGTGGGTTTTACGAAGAAGATATTCCGTTTATCAACCAATCTTGCGTGGCAAATGGTTTGATTTTTGTAAAGAAGTTGGAACGTAACAATTGGGTTTCAATGAAGTATATTAAGAACTAAAAAATTTCGATATTTATGAATACGGACATTGATATTTTAGAAAAAGTAACTGTTAAAGAACAAGCTGTTTTAAACAACGAAATTGTACTTTACAATGATGATTATAATACATTCGAGCATGTAATTGCGACGCTTATTTCCGTTTGTGAACACACTTCTGAACAAGCGGAACAGTGCGCTATTTTGGTTCACTACAAAGGAAAATGTACTGTAAAAACAGGCGTTATGAAAGATTTAGTTCCAAAATGTTTGTTGCTTTTGGATGCTGGATTGAGTGCGGAGATTGTTTAAAATTGCTTAATCGTTCACATAAATAAGTGAAAATTTAAATTTTGAATTTTACTATTTGTTAAGCATAAAAACAAGTGGAACGTCCAACCTTCGTGCCCAAGATGTTTCAGAATGATCGTCGCCCGCAAAAAATTTTGTATTCCAAGTCGTTGCTGAATAGCCTATTTTAATAATCACCTCGTCGATTTTATCTTGAAAAAATTTATAATAAACGTCTAAAGTTTGGTCACCATAATCCATATAAATTCTGTGAGTTTCAGGATTTGGCAAATTTTCACTCAAATAATCTCTAAATTTTGATGCCAAATCTGACTCGGCAACCATTGCCAATTTTTCGCTACGGGTCATCGGTGAATGGGTTGACATACAAATTGCACCGCCAAAAACCTCAGGATATTCACAAAGCGCATAAAGCGAAATAAGTCCGCCCATGCTGGCACCGCCTACAAAAGTGTTTGCTCTATCGGTTTTTGAAGCAAAAGTTTTATCGACAAACGGTTTCAACTCCGACACAATAAACTTCAAATAATTATCACCTTGCGGTTTACCTTCCAACTGCTCTTCCACAACAATTTTTCGGGTAGCTTCGGGAATATTTTTGACTATTTTTTCAGGAAAATATTCAGAATGTCTATAATCGCCATTGTTCCAAATGCCAACAATTATGCAATTACTGATTTTTTTCTCATTGAGTAGTCGCTGCACTGTTTCGTCAATTTCCCATGATTTTTTATTCCAAGTAGTGTTCGCATCAAACAGCATCGCACCATCATGAAGATACAAAACTGCATATTTTTCTTTTTCAGAATAATTTTTGGGTAACCAAACCGCAACATTTCTTGCATCTACAAAAGTGAATTTGAAATTGGGATAGAATTTTAAAGTTCCTGAGGAGACTTTTGGGTCTTGGGAGAAAATATTGGCATAAAACCAGAGTAAAATAATAAGAACTGATTTTTTCATATATAAAAAATGTATTCAAATGTATGCAAGGAATTTAAGTTATATTATTATTTGTTTTTTTTATTTTTTAAGATAATAACCTTTCTTTCAATTTAGCCAATTAATATTAATTATCAATGTAATAATTTGCTAATCATTTTGTTAAAAATTTATTTCAATTTATCGGAAATTTTTAATCTGAGTTTAATTTTTAATAACCTTAGTCACATTTGTTCCAATTTTCACAAAATAAATTCCCGAAGCCCAACTGCCACTGTCAATTTTGAGTTCATTTTCGCCAATTTGATTTTCAACATTATTTTTATATATAATTTGCCCAATAGAATTTACAATTAGAACTTCATTATTTGTTGCATTTGAAACATTCCATGCAACATTTAACTCAGAATTTGTTGGATTTGGAAATACTTTCAAATTATTATTAATTTCGAAAGTAGTGTTAGAAAGTGGCGCTGCTGTACCGTATGCCCGTAAACTAAATCGTTCATATAAATTATAATCACTTATTGCAGAGGCGCTTGGGTCACCCGGATTTATGCCTCCGCGTACTTTTATCCATACTTTGTTATTTGCTCTATCTTGCCAATAAACTTCTCCATTTGGTGCATTAATAACCTGATTTAAGTTGCTAACGGCTGTGTAAATGTGCGTATATAAATTAGCAATTGGCAATTGATTTGGTCCATAATCCTTGTCATCATATCCTAATGATGAAAATAATCCATCAATTTGATAATTTCCACTGTAATTTATTGCTAATACCTGATAATCATTTTCGGTTAACATATTTGAAACCGTGAGAATAATATCATTTACATTACTTAAAGTTGGGAATTTTAAATCGTAAATTCCGGACGGATGTGTCGAAAAGTGACGCATATGAGATAATAGTTGACCAGTTGCCCCTTCGGCTACTGAAAAATTTCCAACCGTTGCCAAACTATTATTGAGTCTATTGACTTGAATTTCCATCAATGGAAAATATACACTATTTGCATTATTTATAACAAAATCACCAAAACCATAAAATGGCCCTTGCACTAAAACGCCACCCGAAATTGCAGGGCTTGGTTGCACAATTCTTGGGGTTTGCCCAAAGGTGAAAAATGGCGTATTGTAAACGTAATAATTATCCTCAGTTGCGGAACCTCCCCAATAATCATGTGCGTCCCATAGTGCTCCAAAGGTAAATTGTGGTTCACTCGGCTGTGTTCTAACTCCAGGATGAGAATTGATTAACGTGTTGTTTACATTTCTAATCAGTCCTTTATCAACCGGAATTAAGTAATAATCGTTCAACGAAAAAGCACCACTTGGTGCGTTTGCAACTGGTGGAAAATTGATGATTAAATTATCTTGAATATTAAAAGTACTGTGATAACTGGCTAAACCAACGGGAGCGTCTGCCCCATAAGAAGTTGGTCTTGTCATTCCATTCATATTATGATTTAAACTTGTGCCTACTAAAAGGCAACGTTTTATTAATCCATCATCACCAGCTCCAGCAAAAAATGTCGAACAATTATCAGCAGAAATGGCCTGATCATTATCTGGAATTGTTGCTCTATTCCAAATGCCACTTGTTGCATTTTTCCAAACTGAATATCTGCTTAGCATGTGCCGAAGGCGATTAGGATAAGGCCATTGAGGCTCCAATCCGTCGGTTGTTGAAACATATTTGTTACCAACAGTATTTCCCAATTCATCTGACTCAACATCATCAAACATCAATCCTTGCTTTTCATTTGAATGAGCAGAGTTGTTATCAAAAACACCAAACTTAAGTAAACTTGGGTTCATCACTATGTCTTTACTGAAGCCCCACGCTTGTGTTGTAAACGCAAACCAAAACCCGTTACCTGTACTTCCTGCAACCGTATTGTTCGTTATGATATTATCAGGATTGCTTATCCACATACCCGCAGAACCATGCGTAAGATTGCCATTTTCATGCACTTTTAAAGGCGTACTCGGATTTCGAATGTGCAAAACCAAATTACCATCAATTGTATTTCTTCTTTCTGATGCGTCTTCAGTAAAAATTCCGTGCCCTTTAATATTGTAAACCACATTTTTACTAACCTCAACACCATTTGTACCGTGAATAACGATACCTCGATTCATTGATTCGTTTACAGATGAATTGCGAATGTATTGCCCCGTTGCATCTGCCAAAGTATCTGTGCCGCTATAACTTAGCATATGCCAATGAAATGGATAGCGACCTACAATTCCGTTTTGTCCGCCACGTTTAATTTCAATTCCATTCACGTGTGCAACGCCTTGCATGGTACCCTGTTGCATGATCATAATGTGACATCCAAACTTATTGTTTTGCCAAAGTGCATCGTTTGGAGCCTGAATAACTATGTTTCGAGTCAAATTACCAACTTCTGCACGTTCATCCAAAATAGTTGGGGTACCAGCAACCACGGTAGTTGGTAAACTGCCTGCGGTCAAGCTCATGCCATTTGATGTGGCATATTGCAAAAGTCCCCATCGTTGTGCATTCATTCCAGCCGAAGTCGTTACATTAGTTCCAGTAATGCCATTTATTGAAACTTTTTGCGTGTCGCCTGTTCCAATATAATCCGTTGGTGCGACAACTATTTCATCGTTTATTTTCCAATTTACTGCTTCTAAAAGTGACAAATTTGTGCTTAATTTTGCTGAATGTGCATTAATTTTTGTCCATGTTTTAGTTGGTGGCGTACCGTGAAGCTCTAAATTACCGCCCATAACCATAATACCACGAGTGCCCATTTGCATGATGTTTTCAGTAATATTCGAAGCGTTTAAAGTAATTGTTGCCTTTTCAGCAAATGGAAATGCAACTGTACCAATTTGCAGCGTACCCATAACCATAATATAATCGGCAGTTAAATTTATGTTTGCCCTTTTAAATTCCAGAACACCATTTACAGTTAATGCGCCCAAATCGGCCGAGTCAATATCTAAAATAATGTGTTTGTTTGCTGGGATTGTAATGTTCTGACCAGCAGTTGGCACTGCACCACCCCAAGTTGCGGGGTTTGACCAAAGTTCAGGAATTAAGACTGCATTTTGCTCAGGAACAGAACAAAGCATTGGTTTAGAAAGTAATTTTTTAGTAGGTTTATTAGTTTGTTCTAAAATTTTTGCAACTATTTTAGTGTCGAATTTTTTAAATAAAATATTGACATTGAAAGCAAAACATGTTAACGCTGAAAACACACACAAAGCAGGGATAATTGGGGATTTATTCATCTTAATAGTAGTTTAGATTAGTAGTAAATTCAAAAAAAGAAAATAAAAATTTTGGTATAAGCGACAGGTTTTAAAAGATTAATAAGTTAAATAATTGCAAGTTTAATAATTTTAATTGATTAATATTATAAAAATGATATTAAATTTATATTAATTATTTTAGCTTTTATACCATTGATATTGAATATTATAAATATTTTTAAAAATCATATATTGTTACATTAGAATGATGAGTGTTTATTTGTTATTTCACATTTTAAAGATAAAATTATAAGAAATGGAAAGGTCGCTGCGCACATTAATTCCGAAAATTACATTCCACTTCACAAAAGATTTACTCACAATCTTTCCAGTCAAAATCTTCTGAATAACACTGAATTCCATGAATTTAATGTGTTAGCCTTTTACAAAAGTAGCTTTTCGTGTAATATTATATCAAGAACTTTGGTAATTAAGGTCACTTATGGTTTTTAATAAAGTGTGGAATTAAATTTTATGTTGCATATTTCTTGTAAGCAGTAGCTAATTTTGTGTCATATTTATTCAGTTTATATGCTGAACCGTTATAATAGAATGCAAATCGATCCCAATTTTTATCTTTCATAAGTTGAATTAAATTTTTTGGGTGTTTGACAAAAAATTTTCCCATTGCCAAAAGCTGTTCTTTTTCTGTAATATACATTTTATTAACAAAAGTCAAAACGGAGGAATAGCCTAAATTTTTGGAATGAAAACCTATAATTTGAAACGCACCCCATGATGCCCATGATAACGCAGCTTCTTCCTAAATCAGTTTTGCTTTTTCCAATCGGTCATATTTGCGTTCACCGCCTTCATAATGTATTTTTGTCCAAGATTTGTATAAAATATCTTGGTTATTATTTAGATGATTATTCGGATTAATTCCGACATTTTCCAATTCACGCCAAAAAATGTGGCCTTCGAATAAAATTTTTGGCTTACCGCTAATCAAAAATCCCTTTCCGCTGCTTTCTATTTCATTTACGGCTTTAATTGCAGCTAATTCTACATCATAAAGCGCACAAAAATTTATCAAATCTTGCTCTGAAAGAAATTTTGAAGTGTGCGATGGAGGTCGAAGTTCAAATAATTTTGACCATGATTTCATGCCAACGACACCATCTATTACTAAATTATTATTTGATTGAAAATCTTTAACGGCTTTGTCCACTTGCAACGTAAATGAATCTGATACGATAAGGTTATAGCCTAAACTATTTAACATTTTGCACCTTTGTCGGAATGAAATCTAAGTCCAATGTCTCTGGCATGAAAGCGTCAGAATTTGCAATTAATTTTGATGTTGTCCCTATCGATTCGATGCCAATTGCCTGTATTTCGTCACTACTAATTGGTGCTTTTTTAGCTTTTATTGGCTGAAGTTTTTTTAATTCTTCAAAAAGAATTGGTTTTGACGTGTCCATGATTTTGTGTTATTTAAAAATTATAAAAATATATTTTGATTAAGTTCTGTAGCCTTACTTTCAGTTTGGTTTATTTGTGCTGCGCCCATGCTTGCCAAAGCATTTGCTATTTGCATGTCTAACATATTTCTCTTGATGTTACCATTTGTAGCTCTCAAAATTTTGCATAAGTGAAACGTGAAATAACCACGTGTAACGCCTCCCATATTTCCTTCCATTGCCACTTGACTTTCTTTGCAAGCTGCAAACAAGCTGTGATTCATGATGTTTGACAAAATAACTTGTTTTGAAGTTTTTGCCTTATCTTTTATTATCCTGATATGACTTTGATAAAATTCATCTTCAAGGTTTGGTTGAATAAATCTGACGGCTTCGTGTGTTGGATTGCCATCAAGGTCAACAAGATTCATTCTTCTGGTGCCTGATCCTGAATGACAACAATCAAAAATTACATCTAAATTGACACCGGCTGGCAATCGCTTTAAAATTGTCGAAAGTTCATCATCTCGTAAAACGCCTGCCGATGCAAAATCATGTGGACAAATGGCATCGTCTAAACCATCAATTTCAAAATCAGTTCCTATGTTTGCGACCCTTGTTCCATGTCCAGAATAATAGAAAACCAATGAATCTCCGCGTTTACTTGTTGTCAGTAAGTTTGTTAAGTTAGCAACAATGTTTGCCTTGGTTGCATTTTGGTTTGTAAGAATTCTTACTTGCAATGCTGAAAATCCGCAAATCACCAATGTATTTGCCATGTCTCGTGCATCATTTACGCACCCGTTTAAATCCGGACCACCTGTTCCAATAGGAGCGTAATCATTCACTCCTACGATTAAAGCTTTCTTTGCCATTTTTTTATGTTTTAAAAATTTATAATTAGAATTATTTTGTTCCTATATATATTTTGTGTGCTGTCATTTATTTTTAATAACGTCCACAACTGCTATATTGAACGATGTAAAATTCTATATTCAGATTTATCTGTAAAAGAGTTAACTAACCCTATTTTAAAACGTGCAAAAATTCAAAATAAACACGTAGATTAGCTCTTAAAAAAAGGGTATATTTATCCTTGTTGCGCAAAGTCTTTAAAAATATATTTGTGCAAATAATTCCTAAAACAAAGAATATGAAAAGCATGAAATTTATTGTTGCAATTGCTGGTTACCTTTTCGTTTTAACTTCTTGCGAAAAAAATCCAGAAGGTCCGAAACAACTAATTGCTCAAGAATTGGCAAAAGATTTTAATCAAAGGTATATTAACGAGCGGTCTCCAATAATTGAAAAATCAATCAAAAAGATTGACGCAACCGCAACTTGGTATTCCATTGAAGAATTAGAAAATTATTTGCATTACGCAAAAATTGAAGCTAAAAAAAGCAACAAAGAAATCAATGGAATTCGGTTTTATTTTGGTGTTTACCCAAACGACATCGCGGAGTACAAACATAAAGCAGGTTTAACTACCATATTTTTGTGTCCTACAATGAAGCGAATTAAAGTAGTAGAAAATGGCAGCAAAATGAAATCAATACAAGCGCAAATAGGATTAGAAGAAAATGTTGATGTGACAGAAGTAAAACCATTGAATTTTGGATCAATAGGTCATCCACCAAAAGATGAATACTCACCTTTACAATAATGCTTGTGGATTTAAGATTACAAATTGTCTATTTGGCTTTAGTTTGTGGATTATTGGGACTATTTGTCATCAATAAACTACCAAATCTTAAAGCTAAATCGACGTTATTTTCTATTTGGTTTTGTTTTTTAATTGAATTTATGGGAATTCATTTCAAAGATTGGACAGGATTAGTAAACTTTCCTATATTCAATCTTTACATATTGATTATATTTCTATATTATCTTGTACTTCTAAGATTGCTTTTAAAAAAAATTGTCAATCAAATATTGGCAACATTTTCATTATTTATCTTTGTTGGATTTTATTTTATTGACGCCATTTTTATACAAAATTCTATAGTAGCACTTTATACAAATAGTTACGCTGTTGGCGTGGTGGTCTTTTTGTTTATTTCCTGTTTATATCTTTTTGAAATTTTTAATTCTGTTCAAATTTTAAACTTTAAAAAATCCATTTATTTTTGGTTTATTTTAGGAGCATTATTGTTTCATATTTCATTTTTACCATATTTGTTGGCCATTAATCTTTTTCTTTTAAAAAATGTTGAATCCATATTTAATATTGTATTATTTGTGTTAAATTTGTTAATGTATAGCTGTTTTGCAATTGGTTTTATATGGAGCGAGAAGAAATACAATTATTAATAATTTCTTTTAGTATAGTACTGTTTACGCTATTACTAACGGTTTTTACTTTGTTCTTTTTTTTTCAGCAAAAGAAATCCAAATTTCTTATGGACAAAATGGAAGTCGAATTGCTTTTTCAATCTGAACTTACCAAATCAAAAATCGAAATAAAAGAACAAACACTCACCAACGTAAGCAGAGAACTTCATGACAATATTGGTCAAATACTCTCAGTAGCCTTAATGCACATGAATATAATCATTGAAAGCGACGATAATTATTCTAAAAAAGATTTAAAAAATATCAAAGAATTAGTAAACAAATCTTTAGACGAAATTAGACTGCTTTCGAAAATAATGAATGGAAACGTGTTTTTGAATACCAGTTTCATAGCCGCAGTTGGGGAAGATTTGGAAAGAATCAAACAACTCAAAAAAATAAAATGCAAGTTGAATATTGATGGTGAAATTCAAACTATTAATAAAGAACACGAGACAATTATTTATAGAATTTTACAAGAAGCCATCTCAAATATATTACGCCATTCGCAAAGCGATACCATTACAATAAACATACTATTCTCCAAAAGTAATTGCAAAATTGATATTATTGATACCGGAAAAGGATTTGATATTGAAAACAGCCCAAAAGGTTCAGGACTTTCAAATATAGAGACCAGAGCAGAATTAATCGGAGCCGCTTTTACCATTTATTCAGACAAAAAGAATGGAACTGTTTTGATGATTGACTATCCTTTGAAAACAATAGATGATATATAAAAATCATGGAAAAAATTAAAATTATAATTGTAGATGACCACGTGCTGTTTTCTCAGTCGCTTGCATTTCTAATAGGCACTTTTAAACAATTTGAAGTTACTGAGAGCTATTCAAATGGTAAAGAATTTATAAATGCATTTCAATCCGTAACAGTTGAAAAACCCGATATTATTCTCCTTGACGTCAATATGCCAATTATGGGCGGAATTGAAACTATGAAATGGATCAAAGAAAATCATCCCGATCTAAAAGTTCTTGCACTATCTGTCAACGATGACGAAGAAACCATCATGAAAATGATAACCAATGGCGCAAAAGGGTATCTGCTTAAAGATACGGATCCATCAACTTTTAAACTGGCGATGTTAGAAGTTTTCAATAAAGGCTTTTACTACACGGAATTGGTTTCAGGATTATTGGTTAGTAAATTAGAAAATAAACATAACAAAGTTTTATTAAAAGAAAGAGAATTAGAATTTATAAAACTCGCGTGCTCTGAAAAAACATATAAAGAAATTGCGGATAAAATGTGTCTTAGTCCAAGAACAATTGATGGATACAGAGAAAGTTTGTTCGAAAAATTAGAAATAAAAACCAGAATAGGACTTGTTATGTATGCCATAAAAAACAAAATTGTTTGTATATGATATAAATGTTCCGAAGAAGTTTATAATCATCTCGTGCCATATTATCGGCATTTTCTGACAATACAGAACTTACATAATTTGCAATGTTTTGTAAACCAAAAATTTAAAGTTTGTGTTTTTTACTTGCGGTTCCATAATTTCAATAATAGCATTCTTATTACGAAAAAAATCATCAATCTATTGTTTCTGAATATGAAACAATAGATTTTTTTTCAAATAATTTTATCAATAATTCCGCACAAAGCTAAAAAGAAAGTTTAAATTTGCCCTTACAAAAACCCTTTTTATGATTTATAAGTTTAGAGCCATTCTGGACAATGAAGACGATATTTTTAGAGACATTGCCATCAGCCAAGAAGACACTTTGGAAGATTTGCATAATGCGCTTTTCAATGCTTTTGGGTTTGATGGCTTAGAAGTTGCCTCTTTTTACACCTGTGACGACACTTGGAACCAAGACCAAGAAATTCCAATGTTCGACACCGGCGATGAACCTGGTGACGTTAAAATAATGGCGGATTATGTTCTTGAAGATATTTTAGACAAGCAAAACACAAAGATAATTTACGTCTATGATTTCATCAACATGTGGACATTTCTTGTGGAACTTGCCTCAATTGAAAACGAAGTTGTGGGCGAAACTTATCCAAGTTTGCTATTTTCTCACGGCATCATGCCCGAAGAATCTGGCGATAAAGTTTTTGAATCCGATTTTGACGAAAATTCCATAAGCGAATTTGAAGATGATTACGATGAAGATGACCTCGACATGCTCGATGGCGGCGAAAACTTCGAAGATTATGGCTTTGAAGAAAACTGGAATTAGACATTTAGTTTTAAAGTTAAAATGTTTAAAAGTTATAAAGTTTTTAAGTCAAAATTTTTTTCAATTGTGCAATTTTTAAATCTTTCAATTCTTCAATCTTTCAATCTAAACAATGATCAACCTATACAATACTCACATCGACTCGCTTTCCATTCACAGAGTAGGAAACAAATCTCGAAACGAAGCACTATTTTTATCAGAAAAAACCTTTTCGTTGAACGACGAAATTGTGCCATTAATAAAGGAATTTTTCTTTAAACCGTTCAGAGAAAAAGAAGAAATTTATTATCAATTTGCTCATGATGTAGATTTGGATTACAATGAAATGTTTAAATTTGCAACGGAAATTTTTGACAATCCAAGCAATGCACATGAAGTTTCAAAAAAAATCACAACACACCTTTTTGAGCAATCCAATCATCCGCACATTAAAAATGGTGAGGTTTATGTAACGTATTTGACAAATCTCAACATTGACAATAATGTTGTTGATGCAATCGGAATATTCAAAAGCGAAATGCAATCAGATTTCATTCAATTTGAAGAAAAAGGCTCACAGCTCGAAATGATTTTGCAACAAGGCATAAACCTCAGTAAACTCGACAAAGGTTGCTTGATTTTTAATTATAAAAAAGAAGAAGGCTACAAGATTTTGACTGTTGACAGCAACCGATACGATGCCCGATATTGGTTGGAACATTTCCTTTCGGTTGATGCTTTTCAAGATGAAAATTTCATTACTAAAAAATACCTCAAATTCTGCCAAGGATTCGCCAAAGACGTAGTTTTTCCTGCCGAAGACAAAAAGGAAGAAGTGATGTTTATGAACCGATCTGTGAATTATTTTGCCAAAAACGATCAATTTGAAGAAACCAATTTCCTTAATGAAGTTTTGGACAATCCTGATCTGATTCCAGAGTTTAAAAGCTATAAAGTAGACAAAGGCGAAAAATATTCCATTGAAGACGTCACAAGTTTTCCCATTGCCAATAGTGCGGTTTCAGATGCGCGCCGAAGCATTAAAAATGTTATAAATTTAGACACAAACATCCAAATAAAACTTGATTTTATCAATCCCGAAAGCGCCGAAAAATACGTTGAAAAAGGTTGGGACGAAGAGAAACAAATGTATTATTATTTGGTATATTTCAATAAGGAACAGAAAAGCTAAATCCTTGTTTTCTTTGCCATTAATCTTTAAAATTAAGACTTGGTCTATTATTTAGATAATTTTTTAAACCACAGATTAAAAAGATTTTCACAGATTTTATATTTCATAAGTACTAAATCCATCTAATCTTTTTAAATCTGTGGCAAGAATAATAATTATTCACACGTACGCTTTAGATAGTCAATAATAATTAAAATAATATATTCGTGAAATTATTTTAAAATCCACCCGTGTACTTCTCATAATATTCGTGTAAAAAAACGGAAAAACTATAATGCAGAATCAACGCTGACCTAATTCCACAACTTTCATATTCTGAATTTTGTCGCCATCAATCACAAAACGAACCATTGTTCGCACCTGATGAAAACCACTTTTGCCTGCCGCACCCGGATTTATAAAAAGCAGATTATTGGTTTTATCGAACATCACTTTCAAGATATGTGAATGTCCGCAGATAAAAATTTTCGGCGGATTATTTCGTAATTCCTCGCGAACCTTTTGATTATATTTCCCCGGATATCCGCCAATATGCGTCATCCAAACTGACACATTTTCAACCAAAAACCGATTATCTTCGTGGAATTCCAAACGAGCCTTTGCATCATCAATGTTGCCAAAAACTGCGCGCAAAGGTTTCAATTTTTTGATAGCGTCCGTCACCTGCAAGTCACCGATATCGCCCGCATGCCAAACCTCATCCGCTTGACGAACATATTTCAAAATCACATCATCAATGTGGCTGTGCGTATCGGACAGTAGAAGAATTTTAGTCATTTTTTTTGGAGCTATTTGCTTCGCCAGTCGCACTTTCAGGCTCGAGTCCTGCCATCCGCTATATCTTTTCAAAAACGAAGAAAAATCGTTTTTGAAAAGGATGCCGCGTTGACTTGTCTGCCGCGGCACGATCAGGGCTACGAAATTAACGTAAAAATAACCAATTCATTCACGAAACAAAATCAATTTCAAAAATAAATATTAACTACCTTTGACCAAACAAATTTCTGTTTAAAAGTCTAACATTTTCATGCGGTTTTTCATCAAATTTTCATACAACGGAACACATTATCACGGATGGCAATTTCAGCCAAACGCCATTTCTGTTCAAGAAACTTTGACCAAAGCCATGAACTTATTGCTAAAAACTGACATAAATCTTGTTGGCGCAGGCCGCACAGACACAGGCGTTCATGCTTCAGAAATGTTTGCTCATTTTGAATTTGAAAATGAAATTGATGCTCCAAAATTAATCTATAAACTCAACACACTACTTCCACCCGACATCGCAATTATCGAAATTTTTGAGGTCGCACCCGATAAGCACGCAAGGTTTAGTGCCAAAAGCAGAACCTATCAATATTATGTTCACACTGAAAAAAATCCGTTTTTAGAAAATCAAAGTTGGTATCTCAACAAAAATCTCGACATTCAAAAAATGAATTTGGCATCGGAAAAACTATTAATTTATACCAATTTTGAATGCTTTTCGAAAGTGCATACAGACGTAAATACGTTCAATTGCAACATTCAAAAAGCCATTTGGACAACAGAAAACAATCAATTTGTATTCACAATAACCGCCGACCGTTTTTTGCGAAATATGGTCCGTGCGATCGTCGGAACATTAATTAACATTGGATTAGGTAAAATTAGTATTGCTGATTTTGAACAAATAATAAAAAGTAAAAACCGCCAAAAAGCAGGATTTTCTGTACCAGCACACGGTTTATATTTGAGAGAAATAAAATATTAAAAAGTATTGTATATTTTTTGCAAAAAATTATTATAACTTAAAATTAAATAAATGGATTTACAGATTATCGTGTCAAATTTAACTAACCCAACGCTATTATTCTTTTTATTAGGAATATTTGCCACAATAGTAAAAAGTGACTTGAAAATTCCTGAATCATCAAGCAAATTTATATCGCTTTATTTATTATTTGCCATCGGCTTCAAAGGCGGTCAGGAACTTGCGCACAGCCATTTTAATATTGAAATAATATATGCAATACTTTTTGGACTTTTCATATCTGCTTCAATTCCGCTATATAGTTTTTTTATTCTAAAACGAAAAATGTCAATAAGTAATGCAGGTGCAGTTGCTGCAACATATGGTTCGGTTAGTGCCGTTACTTTTGTTTCTGCGGTTGCGTTTCTTGAAATTCAGCAAATTCCTTTCAGTGGGTACATGGTTGCCGTGATGGCCTTTATGGAATCTCCGGCTATTATTATAGGCGTGATTCTTATTTCAAAATATGAAAGCGATGCAAAAAATGATGTAAGCACTGGTTCTATTGTTAAACATTCTTTCACAAATGGAAGTGTATTGCTTATTTTAGGAAGTTTACTTATTGGACTAATCGCAGATTCAAAACAAGCAGAAGGCATAAAACCATTTACAACAGATATTTTTAAAGGTTTTTTAGCGATTTTTTTGTTAGAAATGGGAATGGTAACCGCCTGTCGTTTTGCAGCGTTCAAAAAATACGGTTTGTTTTTGAGTGTTTTTGCGCTTATAATTCCAGCACTAAATGGTTCTGTTGTTGCTTTTGCAAGCAGCTTCATTACACAAGATATCGGCAACAGATTTATTTTTGCAATTTTGGCAGCAAGCGCATCCTACATTGCAGTTCCAGCCGCAATGAAATTGGCCGCACCAAAGGCAGATCCAGGGCTTTTTATTCCAATGGCAATTGGAGTGACATTTCCATTCAATATTACAATCGGAATGCCACTATATTATGCAATTATTTGCAATTTTTAAGTTAAAAATAATATATAAATAAAAACAGTTTTCAAATTTTTAAATATTTAAATCTTTGAATAATTAAATTATAAAAATGAAAACAACCGCATTCGACACCAGCGTTTTCAAGCGCATAATGGTCTATACAAAACCATACAAAACCCGATTTAATTCTGTGATTTTATGGGCAATTTCTCTTTCAGTTTTTGCCGCTTATCGCCCATATTTGCTAAAGCAAACTGTCGATAAATATATTGCAACAAAAGACGAACTTGGTCTTTTGTACTTTGTTTCTGCCATGGCCGTTATTCTTATTTTGGAAACCATTTCGCAATTTTATTTCGTTTTTTGGGCAAACTGGCTTGGACAAGATATTGTGCGAGACATTCGCGTGAAATTATTTAAACACATGCTCGGATTTAAAATGAAATATTTTGACAATGCACCTGTAGGTCAATTGGTTACGCGAACAGTCTCCGATATTGAATCTATTGCAAAAATTTTCAGTCAAGGACTTTTTATGATCGCATCCGACTTAATGAAAATGATTGTAACGCTTGTTTTTATGTTCTATATGAATTGGAAACTTTCCATGATTGTAGTTGCTGCCATGCCAATTCTATTGATTTTTACGCGAGTTTTTCAGAAGAAAATGCAACTCGGATTTGAAGAAGTTCGCACGCAGATTTCAAACATGAACACTTTTGTGCAAGAACGTGTCACCGGCATGAAAATCGTTCAACTATTTGGCAGAGAACAAATTGAGGCCGAAAAATTTAGTGCAATAAATGAAAAACACAAAACGGCTTGGATAAAAACCATTTTCTACAACTCGGTCTTTTTTCCAATCGCGGATATTATTTCATCTTTGACTTTGGGATTCGTGGTTTGGTACGGGTGCGTCCGTATTTTAAATGGAGACACCACCACTTCTTTTGGATCTATATTTTCATACACCATGTTTATCGGAATGTTGTTCAATCCATTGCGTCAAATTGCCGATAAATTTAATGAAATGCAAATGGGAATGATTGCTGCCAATCGGGTTTTTGATGTATTGGACACAAACGAAGAAATTCAAAATGTTGGCACGGTGGAGGCACCAACTTTTAAAGGACAAATCGCTTTTGAAAATGTTTATTTCAGCTATGTGGATGGCGAAGAAGTTGTCAAAGGCATTTCTTTGGAGGTCAATTCTGGCGAAACCATTGCGATTGTTGGCTCTACTGGTGCGGGAAAATCGACCATAATCAACTTACTCAATCGTTTTTATGAAATTAATAGTGGCACAATTTCTATTGACAATATTGATATAAAAAACTATACCTTAGATTCACTTCGCAAGCAAATTGCGGTGGTTTTGCAAGATGTTTTTCTGTTTGCCGATACGATTTATAACAACATCACACTTCATAATCCGAACATTAGTAGAGATCAAGTTTTTGAGGCAGCAAAAATAATTGGCGTTCATGATTTTATTATGTCATTGCCCAACAACTATGATTATAACGTCAAAGAACGTGGCGTTATGCTATCTTCGGGTCAACGACAATTGATTGCGTTTTTACGCGCCTACATCAGCAATCCAAGCATTCTGATTCTTGATGAAGCAACATCGTCTATTGATTCATATTCCGAAGAATTGATTCAACAAGCCACACAAACCATCACGCAAAATCGGACGTCCATTGTGATTGCGCATCGCTTGGCAACTATCGTCAATGCTGATAAAATTGTTGTCATGGACAAAGGAAAAATCGTTGAGCAAGGAACGCACAACCAGTTGCTAACGCTCAAAGACGGATTTTATAGAAAACTATACGACTCACAGTTTGAGCAAATTTTGAATTAGAAATTATTGAATTTAAAATAATATCAACAACAATTTCAGTAGCGCACAATACGCATTCTTACTTTCGACTTTCGACATTGGACATTAGACTTCTTTCTTACTCAAAAAGCAACTTAATATTTTCATAGGAATTTTTCAAAGCGTCTTTAATTTCAGTTGGATTTAACCACGCCACTTTTTCAATACCTTCTTCGAGTTGACCGACGGGAATGCCATTGAAATTTGTTCGCATTTCAAACCAATGTGTAATTTTAAGTTTATATTGACCTTCTCGCTTAAAAATATGGTAAGTTTTCTGCAATTTGTCACCGATCACAAGTTGATTGACGCCCGTTTCTTCCTCAACTTCTCGAATGGCAGTTTGCGCAATGTCTTCGCCTTTTTCGATGCCACCTTTGGGCAAATCCCACTTTCCATTCCGAAATATAAACAGTACTTCATTTTTTTTGTTATAAACCAAGCCGCCACCGGCTTTTTGAACAGGAAGTTTAGTTTTTAGCGTTTTAAAAATTTCTTTTTCGTCAGGATGGTATAAGTATGCTTTTTGGATTTTATTTTCAAAAATTTTAACAATAACCTGCTTTATATCAACACTTTCAAGCAAAAAAAACTGAAAATCAGTTTCTTTGAAAATCTGATTTGTTAAGAAAAGTGGTTTGTCGTTCACAAAAACTTTATACATTTGTATTATGATTTTTAATAAAGATACAGCCAGCCAAACAGCCGAATTGCTTTTACAAATTAATGCAATTAAATTGAATCCATCAAATCCTTTTTTGTGGGCATCAGGATGGAAATCCCCCATTTATTGCGACAACCGCATAACACTCTCGTTTCCAGCGATTCGGAATTATTTAAAAAATGAATTTGCAAAAAATATTGAAAAACAATTTGGAAAACCTGACGTTATTGCCGGTGTTGCAACAGGAGCAATTGGCATTGGTCTGCTTGTTGCAGAAGTGCTTGGTTTGCCTTTTGTTTACGTGCGTCCCGAACCCAAAAAACATGGCAGAATGAACCAAATAGAGGGGTTTTTGCAAAAAGGACAAAATGTTGTGGTAGTCGAAGATTTGATATCTACAGGAAGTAGTAGCCTTTTGGCTGTAGAAGCGCTGCGTGATGCTGGCGCTAATGTGAAAGGAATGGCAGCAATTTTTAGCTATGGATTTGATATTGCTATACAAAATTTTGCTGCAGCAAACGTAGTTTTATTTACGTTAAGCGACTATGAAAACCTATTGCCGTTGGCAATGAACAAAAAGTATATCACCGAGAAAGAGGTGGAAACTTTGAGCCAATGGCGAAAAAATCCGAGTGTTTGGAGCAATTGATGATTAATAAAAAATAAATAAAAAATGAATTTAGAAAGTGCACAAACTACCGTTCAAAAATCAGCAAAATATATGTTTGATCAATTATCAGATGTAAGAAATTTTGAAAAATTGATGCCAGAAAGCATTGCAAAATTTGAAGTAACAGGCGATGATTCGTTTATTTTTGGGTTGAAAGGAATGCCAGAAATAAAGTTGAAATCAAAAGAAAAAACTCCAAATTCACAAATCGTTTTGGGAGCAGCCTCAGACAAGCTTCCGTTTACACTCACTGCAAATATTATCGAAGTAACAACGGAGAGTTCAGAAATTCAGTTGTCGTTTGACGGCGAATTTAATGCCATGATGGCCATGATGATCAAAGGTCCGATTTCTAAATTTATTGAAACCTTGTCAGAAAACATGACCAAATTGTAATCAAAACAGCATTTTGATTTGTTTAACATTGAAAGATGTAAACGAATCATTTTCAAGAAGTACGATCAATTTGCCATTGCGCGACACTTCTTTTATAATGCCCTGAAAACGACTTTTGTCTGTGTTTTCAAACATTATGGGTTGATCTTTTTTGAACAAAACGGAATGATATTTTTGCCAAAAAAAGTCACTCTGTCCAGAAAATTTTTGAAAATTTATAGCAACTTTTTCAGCAATAGCAATAACAAGATTGTCAATGTCAAAAAATATTTCTGCCATATTTGATAATGAAGATGCTTGAATTAAATTACCAAAATTGGTTTGATTTACGTTAATTCCTATACCAACAATTGAAGTCATTTTTGTAGAATTTAAAGCGTTTTCAATCAAAATACCACCTATTTTTTTGTTGCCTGCCATAATGTCGTTAGGCCATTTTAGATTCAAATTAGGGATTTTGTAAACAGACAAAACCTCGATCACCGTCACGGCAATCATTACATTAAAATCAAAAATTTGGTTTACGAAGTCCTCATTTTGTTGCACTAAAATGCTCATTATCAAATTTTTGTTTGGTTCTGATATCCACGTGGCGCCCATTTGACCACGTCCATGTGTTTGTGTTTTTGTTGATACAACAGTAAAATTTGCTACCGTGGCATTTGCGTTTAATTTTTTAAGAAAATCGCTGGTCGAATCTATGGCATCGAGTTTGATAATATTCATTATATGAGAGGATAATGGCAGAAATAATTTAAAGAAAATACGAATAGCAGATAATTTAAAAAAACAATTTTTAATGTTTTGTTAAGCACCAAAAATAACAACAAAAAATGGTAACTTTGCAAATTGATATAAAAAAATAAATGGCAATTAAAAAAATAAATAATGATGACTTGCTGGCCAACATCATTAAAGGTATTGAAGAAGTTAAAGGAAACGACATCGACATTTTGGATTTACGCACTATTGATAATTCCGCTTGCGACTATTTTGTGATTTGCAACGGAAATTCAAACACACAAGTGTCTGCGATTGTAAATTCTATTCAAAAAACAGTTTCAAAAGAAATAAAAGACAAACCATGGCACATTGAAGGTATGGAAAATGCCGAATGGGTTTTAATGGACTATGTCAATATTGTTGTTCACGTTTTTCAAAAACACATCCGCGAATACTACAGCATAGAAAGCCTTTGGGGCGATGCAAAAATAACTACAATCGAAAACAAATACTAAAAAATGTCACAAGAGAACACCGACAATAAAGATTTGAACACACCAGCACCAGGCAATAACCCTTCACCAAAACCAAACAAAAACAAGCTGCCCAAGAAAATAAACGTTGGACCATGGTTGGTTCCAGTCGCCATCATTTTACTGCTGTTTGCTTTCAATTTTTGGAATGGAAACACAGGTTTTTTGAGCGTAAAAGAAATTTCAACCTCTCAATTTAATTCTTTTTTAGAAAAAGGACAAATCGATAAAGTAGTTATTTTCAATAAAACTGAAGGCGAAGTTTATCTTAAAAAAGAGGCACTTGGCGATAAGGAGCACGCCGAAATTGCAAAAGTGCAAAAGGAAACAAAATCAAAAGGACCGCAATACATTTTTAACACTGGCGAGGACAAAGATTTTATCAAAAAACTTGAACTTGCACAAACGCAAGGCAAATTGCGGGTTTTTGACTTTCAAACAAAAAGCAATTGGACGGAATTGTTAGGTAGTGTGTTGCCAATAATAATAATTGTCATCGTTTGGATTGTCATCATGCGGCGAATGTCAGGCGGAAATGGTCCTGGTGGTCAAATGTTCAGCATCGGAAAATCAAGAGCAAGACTTTTTGACGAAAATTCAGAAAGTAAAACAACCTTTAAAGATGTTGCTGGTTTGGAAGGCGCAAAAGAGGAAATTCAAGAAATTGTAGAGTTTTTGAAAAATCCGGAAAAATATACCAATCTTGGCGGTAAAATTCCCAAAGGAGCATTACTTGTTGGGCCCC
>JAYWGW010000014.1:0-2293 GCA_043778045.1 Bacteroidota bacterium
TTCTTGCGTTTGTGCGTTGCTACCTTATGTCTTTTTCTTTTTTTACCACTTGGCATATCGTTATGTTTTTATGATTAATATTATTGTTTGTTTACTTAATTACGTTGTTTGTTTTCACGCCAACAACAAAAACTTTTGCTGGTTTAAAAGCTGGAATGTTGTGCGCTGGAATTTTTATTGTCGTATTTTTTGAAATATTACGACCCGTTTTTTCAGCTCTTGTTTTCACTATAAAACTTCCAAAACCACGAAGATAAACATTGTCACCAGTTTCCAAAGATGTTTTCACCTCTTCCATAAAACTTTCCACAATAGCTTGAACGTCATTTTTTTCAAGACCTTTTTTTTCTGAAATCTTCGCTACGATATCTGCTTTCGTCATTTTTTTGCGTATTATTGATGTATATTATTTTTGAGTGTGCAAATATAGAAATAAATTTTTCAATAAATCAACCTTAAAAGATTAAAATTTAATTACATAAAGATTTATTTTTGCCAACCAAATCAATTCTATGGATTTTGCTAAAACATTAACACAATGGTATTTACAACATAAACGTGATTTGCCATGGCGCAACAACACATCGCCATATCAAATTTGGCTCTCAGAAATTATTTTGCAACAAACGCGAGTTGCGCAAGGTTTGCCGTACTATTTGGCTTTTGTTGATGCATTTCCAACTGTTTTTGATCTTGCAAACGCATCTGAACAGCAAGTTTTGAAACTTTGGCAAGGCCTTGGCTATTATTCTCGCGCGCGAAATTTGCACAAGACCGCACAATTTATCGCTAATGACCTTAATGGAGTTTTTCCTGCAAATTATAATAATCTTTTAAATTTAAAAGGCGTTGGCGACTATACTGCGTCCGCAATTGCCTCGTTTGCCTATAATGAGCGTGTGCCAGTAGTTGACGGAAATGTTTTTCGTGTGATCTCAAGATACATTGGCGTTGAAGACGACATTGCAAATTTAAAAACACGCAAAATTTTTCAAAAATTAGCGCTTGAATTGATGCATAATGCAGAACCAAACCTTTTCAACCAAGCTATCATGGAATTTGGCGCCTTGCAATGCGTACCCAAAAAACCAAATTGTAGCATTTGTCCATTTAACGGAAGTTGCTTTGCATTAAAATTTAAAAGAATTGATGAACTTCCCTTGAAGGCAAAAAAAGCAAAACCTACAATTAAACATTATAACTATATTTTATATCTTGATCAAGAAAAAAAAACGTCTATAATCCAGCGCACTGGAAAAGGCATTTGGCAAAATTTATATGAATTGCCACTCGTTGAGTCTGATTTTGAACTACTATCTATCGACAATTACGTGTTTTATGAAAATCAAATAATTGACATTCATTGTTATAACTCAATACCAATTATTCATAAGCTCACACATCAACATCTTTATATAAAGTTTTGGATGATACATGTTGAAGGCATAATATTTAATGCAAAATCACTTGAAGAGGCACGTTCCTACCCTTTTCCTATTGTTATTTATGATTTTTTAAAAGAATATAAATTGCCAATTTCTTAAAAAATACTGTTGCAAATTATTTATTCATGTGTTGCATTTCATAAAGAAAAATATCCAAATCTGCCTCAAGCATTAACAATGACAATGCTTTGTCAACAATGTAAACAATATTTCCTGGCGTAAAACCAAGTGCTAAAGCAAATTTCGTCAAAATTTCTTTTTGTTTAGGACCAAGAATGTGGTCTGCATACACCATTCGCGATAAGTCATACAAACGTTCCAAACGTTGAATGTGCATCACTGGGGCGTTTATTGGATATTTGGTCGGATTTTCGAGAATTTCCGTATATTCATCGTCAGAGATTTCTAAGCGTGTTTTTATTTTATCTAAAAATTGCTTTTCGTCTGCACTTAAAGCGCCATCGGCAATTGCTACGCGCACTATTGCTGAAAAGTGACCTTTGTTTCTGGTTTTAAATTCGCTATCGAATAAATCTGAGAATGACATAAGTGTGTTTTAAGTTGTTAATATTGCAAACAAATATAACTGTTATTTTGCTTTTAATATTGTTTTTGTAAGTCAATTTAGATATAAAAATGGCACTATACTAAAAAGTAATTTTTATTAATTTAATTTATAAAATATTAATCAAACCTATGATTGATGTAAAAATTAATATAATAAAAAAAACCTCACAATCAAAAGATTATGAGGTTTTTTTGTACTCGGGACGGGGGCATAATGCATGTATTTTAACATATTTAAAAAACCTTAAACGTACTGATTATAAATTAATTACATTTTTTTA
>JAYWGW010000015.1:0-40752 GCA_043778045.1 Bacteroidota bacterium
CGTTCAGTAAACTCTATGAGATTTTGACCTTTGAAAATTTCCATAATTCTTATACTTAATAGTACTTCAAAGATATGTAATTAAATACTGACCTCAAAAAAAGTATTCACTCGGAATGGTTTGAAAACTACCTTTAAATAAAAGGAAATTTTTCTTATCCCAAATTCCTTTGGTCAAATTTCTAAAAAAATGTGCTTTGGAACCATAAAAAACGTGTTTTCGACGTTTTGTAACTTGCTCGCTTTCAGACGTAGTTTTATAAAGCGTTGTGCCTAAAAACAAACTCCTGCTGACATCAGTTTCTTTAATGCTTTTAAAATTAAAGAAAATATTAAACTTATAAATATCAAAACTGACATCATAACCTAAATAACTATTTACTATTTGAACAGGATTTTTTGATGTTGCAGACAATATATTTTTATCATAATCATACTGCAAATCGATATCGTCTTCATTCATAATTTTACACAACTTTCCCGCTTTTGTACGACCTAAAAAATAGGCTTTGAAAACTTTCATTTTTTGCTTTCGTGTAAACAATTCTTTGCGGATTACAATCTCTTGCAAAGATTCATTTTTTACGGTAAGATAAAATTTCTGATTGTTATTCTGAAATGGATCATTGACATAGATGGTTTCATATCCAACAAAACTAATGATAAGCGAGGTGTTTATTTTTAGACTTTTAATAGAAAATTCACCATTAATGTCTGTACTTGTTCCGGTTGTGGTGCCATCCAAGTAAATGGAAACGCCTTGAACTGGTTTTTTATTTTCGTCAAAAATGGTTCCTTTTATTTCTTGCGAGATGCATTTAAAAGAACTGAAAAAACAGATTATGATAAAAGAAATTTTCAGAAATTTTATTTTCATATTGATAAATTACTGTCGTAAAACTACGATAAGTATATCAAAAATCAAATTTATAATTGGCTCCTAAAATCAACTGCAATTGTTGCACGGGAAAATTCAGCCAACGTTGATACGATTGGTTTCCGATATTATTTGCCTTTAGAAAAGCTGAAATTCGGTCGTTATGCCTGTATCCAATATTGAGATTAGCATCAAAAAAACCAGGTAGGACAACAGTTTTTAAATCAAATATTGGTGGCGCAATAAAAGCTGGACTCATTTCTGCAACCTGATCTTTTCGTTCGCCTAAGAAGAAAATGCTCGCGCCTGCAAACCATTTTTTAGTGAAGTTCACATCCAACGTTGATGCTACTTTTATAGTTGGCATATTCCAAACTTCTTCCTGAAAATTGTTGTTAAAACTCGCAAAAGTTCCGTTGATTCCGAAGGAGACTTTGTCTGAAAAATCGGCTTTTAACTCGCCGTAAATACTTACAGTCTGCACGTTATCATAAACAACCGTAAATGAATTTCCATTTTCATAATTATTATTTTGAAGTGTGGGGTTGAAAAAATTACTTCTAAAAAGTGCTTTATTTTCCTCTGTCAAGTATGATGCACGCACGTTATAACCCAAATTATTGGCAAGTTTTCCTTTTAGTCCGGCATACAAATCATAGGATGCGTCCGTTGGAATAATGCTAAGTGTTGGCGACACAAAAGGATTTTCGCTTACAAAATTTCGATAAGAATTCTGATTTAGTCCGCCTTCCACTCCGCCAAAAGCGATCATTAAATCGCCAACAACTTTGTAGGAAGCTGTTATTTTTGGATAGAAAAATATACTCGACTTGTTTCCAAAATCAGTTCCATTTGCGGTGTTTGTTAACGTGTTTAAATAGGTTACTTCCGCGCCAAGATTCAATGTTAAATCGTCGCGAAGCATCGTATAATTTGGATTGAGAGACAGTGCAAAATAGCTATTTTGATTTTGAAAATTGATAATCGCAGGATTATTCAAATTTGCCTGATAAAATTTTTCGAAATTTGTACCTATATATGTAATCGCAGTTTTCAACGTAATGGCATTGTCGGCAACATCAAATTTAAAATTTGGTTTAAGCGAAAATTCATTTTCTGTTGAACCATAACTGTCCCAAAAACGATTGAAGTTTAGTGCAATTCCCGAAAATAAACTTTCTGTAAAATCGACATTTCCCCCAAATTTAAAATCATGAAAAGTATGCAATGGATTAATGCTCGCAATAAGCGTTGCTCGTTGCTCGGGAGTTAAACCAAATCCGAAATTCATGGGCAAACCATACCAATTATACACTTGGTTTTGATAGCCTAAATTGGCTGTCCAACTCAAATCGGATAGTTTGTTGTTGTAATCCAAATCAAATTTTGTATCGTAAAATTTATTGTCCAATTCCACGCCTTTGATGTCGCCTTGTGCTGAATTATGGCGAAACATACCAGAAACAAATTCACTATTTGAAAACTTGTGTGTAACAAAAAGCGCACCCAAAATCGAAGCATAACTTCCTAAACCAAGTGTTGCATAATTGTCGTAAGTTCGGGCTTCAACAGCCTTTTCCACATTGGATGCCACACCTTTTGATGGCGTAAAGGTCGATGCCACGGGAACAGAAAAAATAGAATATTTAATATTTTCTGTTTTGTTTGTTTCCGCATCATCAAGCGACGGCACCTCAATAATTTTTGACGCATCAGAAACACTTGGCGTAAATGGTTTCACGACATTCACGGTTTCTGTACCTAAATTTGGGTTTTTTATTTGCCCAAAAATGTTGCTATATATTAAGGTATAAAATGCGATTATGTATATTTGTTTTTTAAAAATCATTTTTGTGTGATGTATTTATTATAAAACGTAAAAAAATATTAATTTAATTTTTTTTTTAGTATTTTACTTCTATTCTCTTTATTCTTTTTTCGTAATTGGTAATTCGTAATTCTAAAATCGTAATTCTAAATTTTTAATTTCTAAAAAAAACATATGATTTAACAGATGAATTTGTTTTTCCTTCTTCCAATCTAATTTTGATTTGCTCCGTTTTTGCTTCTTCAACAACATCGGCAAACTCTGCGAAATTTTTAATTACGCTTTCCAAAATAAAATTAGCTTGAAAAGCATCGTTCAGTCCATAGAAATTTTTAGCCATCACCACCAATCCTTTTGCACCATAATATTTATAACCACCATAATTTTTGGATAATTTTTGGATGCTTGCGTTCGAGGCTTCAAATTTTCCATCTTTATTTTTAAAATAAGCATCATAATAAAGAGATTCAGCACCTAATTCGCCTTTCGCAATTGGTAAAAGTTTTGCATACGCAACGCGTGCCTTCGCTTCATCATTTGTTTTTAATGCCGATCGCGCCACGATAATTTGTGCATCACTTTTTACTTTATCATCAATTTTCGGATTCATTAAAACCTTTTGCGCATAGATAACGGCGTTTTCAAAATCTTGTTTTTCGTAGTATAATTTCATTAAATTCGCTTGCGCAAACACCAAATTTTGCGAAGATTCCGATTCTAATTCCAATCTTTTTAATATGATAGTTGCATTAGAAACGTCTTTAGATTTTATATAAATTTCAGCCAAGCGAACCAAAACTTGTTCTGTATATTGATTTTTTGAGCCTCCAATTACATTTTCATAATTTGGAATTGCTTTTTTGTCGGCACCCGTTGAAAAATAGGTTTGACCCAAATAGAAATTTGCTTTTAATGCATGTCGTCCTTTCGGAAAACGTGCCAAATATCCTTCCAAAGCATCAATAGCTTTTGTGGTGTTATTTTGTAAATATTGTTTTTCGGCAACTTCAAAACTATCATTATCAAGTTCAACGTCAGACACTTCCACGAAATTCAGTGTTTTCACCCAATCCGCATATTCATTGACTTTTACTGCGTCTAAATAAATTAATCGCGCCGTTGCAACTGCCTCTAAGGCTTCAGGCGATGATGGGAATTCTGCAACCACTTTTTTAAATTTCGCAAGTGCCAAATCATCTTTATCTGCATTGTAGTGAATTAAACCTTGCTTTAAAATTGCCTTCGAAACAAACAAACTTTTAGAATATTCTGCAATTAATTTGTCAAATGTTGATAGTGCGCTTTTAGAATTATTCTCAGTTACATAAGTACTTCCCAATTCAAAAATTGCATCGTCAACATACTGCGATTTTGGAAACTTTGAAATAAAAGAAATCAATTCGTCAATTTTTTTATCGTTTTTATTTACAAAACCATAGCAAATTGCTCTTTGAAAAAGTGCATAATCTAAATCAACAGATTTTAAATCAATAGCTTTCGTGTAGGCATCCATGGCTGGCCAATATTTCGTCAAAACAAAATTGCTGTCGCCCAAACGCAAATAAGCATCGGCTAATCGACTTTTGTCCGTTGGATTTTCAACAACATATTTTTCAAAATAAACTGCAGATTGATCGTATTGTTTTAGCTTAAAATAATTATAACCTACATTATAATTAACATTTCTTATCTCAGCTGTGTTTTTTGAGCCATCAAGATTTATAAATTTTTGAAAATCCAACAAACTATTATCGAATTGGCCAAGAATAAACGCTGTTTCAGCTTTCCAAAAAGTGGCTCGCGCTAAAAATATTGCATCTTTTGGCTCTGCAATCGATTTTTTAAACATTGCCATTGCCTCCGAATAATTTGATTCTGCAAAAAGTTCCAATCCACGATAGAAAGTCACTTTTTGATAGGCAGGTCGATTCGCAGAAGATTTGTTTATTTCTAATAGCGTTAAGGCGCCTTTGTAGTTTTTTGATGTAATATAGGAACTGATAAGCAAGGTTTCAACTTCTGATTTACTTTTGTTAGATGGATATTTTTCAATAAAATTATTCAACACGTCGGGAACAGATTGATACGCATTTCCGATTTCGTAGCTTAGTTTCGCATAGTTCAACGACGCATCCTCTTGAATTTTTGCGTCGAAAGTCATCTCCGAAGCAGACTTAAATGCGTTTAAAGCTTGTTGTTTTTTGTCTGTTTTCAAATAGCTTTCGCCTAAATGATAATAAGCATTTTGAGCTACAAAATCTTGTCCATCGATGATTTTATTGAACTGCAAAATGGCATTTTCATAATCTTTCAACATATAAAAACTATAGCCCAAAAGATAAAAATCAGTGTTGTTCCATTTGCCTTTTTTACCTTTGTATGCTTTTAAATATGGAATTGCTTTGTCGAATTGCTTCAAATTAAAATGGCTTTCACCAATGATTTTGTTTAATTCAGAAATTTCTGATTCGTTAGATTTCAGCAAAGCTGTTTTTCCCAAATCGATGGCTTTTTGAAAATAACCTAATTTAAAATTCATATCCGCCTGAAAATAAGACATCTTTTGACGGTAGTTTTCTTTTTCTGCTACTTGTTCAAATTGCTTGTTAGCTTCTCTATAATTATCTGATTCATAGGCAATAAAACCCAAATAGTATTTTGCTTGCGAGCCAAATTCTGTAGAATTCTCAACTTTATTGAAATAAGTAATGGCATCTTTCTTATTTCCCGTTTTGTAAAAACTATATCCTTTTTGGAAATTCAATCTGTCGATTTGATTACGACCGACGTTTGATTCATCAACTTTTTCAAACCACATTAAGGCTTTTGAAAACTGATTGTTGTTGAAATAAAAATTGGCAACCTCCACAATAGCTTGATTCGATTTCGTGCTTGTTGGATAATTTTCTAAAAAACTTTCCATCATAAAATCCGCGTTTGCCTGATTGGATTTTATGGCGCAATTTGCAATATAGTAAGCGCAGTCAGACTGAATTTCAGCATTTTGATTATTCGATTTTACATTTTCAAAAATTACTTGAGCTGATAAATATTGTCGATCATCGTATAGTGAAATCGCTTGATTATAATCTTTTAAATTGTCAGTTTGAATGGCAGTTTGTTGTGCAAAACCTATACTTTGCATAAAAAACGTAATACCTAAAGTTATATAAAAAAAAAGAATTCGATTTTGCATATTTTTAAATACTTTAATATTTCAAAGGTAAGATATATTTGAATTTTATTGAAACGACCATACTTTAATATTATTGCAAATTTTAACTTTACTGATTTTTTGCCTTATACATTTAGGTTTCCGATCGCAACGAAAAAAAATAAACATTATACTTTGAAAACGGAAGTTATGTGCCTACTTTTACACAAACAATATTTTTGAGATGAACGCACCGATTTTAGCATTGAAAAATGTGACTATTTTTCAGGAAAAAAAAGCAATAATAAACGACATAACGCTTGAAGTTAACAAAGGAGAATTTATATATTTGATAGGAAAAACAGGTTCAGGCAAAAGTAGTTTCATGAAAACTTTGTATGCCGATTTACCTATTACGCAAGGCGAAGCACACATTGTGGATTACGATTTACATGGATTAAAAGAAAAAGATATTCCATATTTACGTCGAAAAATTGGAATGGTTTTTCAAGATTTTAATTTGCTTGCGGACAGAACCGTCAATGAAAACATGCTTTTTGTACTGAAAGCAACTGGTTGGACCGACAAAACTGAAATGCAAAACAAAATCGACGAAGTTTTAGAGAAAGTCGATATGAAGCATTTGACCTCAAAAATGCCACACCAACTCTCGGGCGGTGAGCAGCAATGTGTCGCAATTGCTCGCGCACTTTTGAACGATCCCGAAATTATATTAGCAGACGAACCAACAGGGAATTTAGATCCTCAAACCAGCGTGGAAGTGATGGTTGTTTTGAGAAAAATCAACGATTTAGGAAAGACTGTTATTATGACAACGCACGATTATGCTTTGATTATGAAGTTCCCGAAAAAAACTTTGAAATGCGAAAACAAAACTATTTTTGAAGTGGTTCAGAAAGCAATTTAAATTTTTCTGAAATAAAAACAGTAGTCAAAAAAATCACTAAAGGAAAGAAAACCAAATGGAAGCGGTCACCTTGACAGCATGAAACAGCGGAGGTTGAAATTGTGTAAATTATAAATAGGGCAATAAAAAATTCCAAATTTCTTTTCATAAAAGTATTTCGTAACACATATAATGATAGAAAAAATCCAACAATTGTGCAAAACCTATTTTGCCATTTTGAAGTGGTTGCAAAAAAATATTTTAAACTATCGAACGAACTACAATTTTTAACATTTTTTAAGTCGTAAATAGCACTTGAACCCGTTTTTGTATTTTCAAAGATATTATGTAAATATGCTATGAATAGATTTAAAGTGTTGTTTTGTATTTGATTATAAAAATCTTCTTTAGCGATTTTTTTAAATTCAGAATATTTATGCTTCATCATAAACTGATATCGTGACGTATTTCCTTGATCAAATTCGCTTCCTACTTGCAAAAGATCAGCTCTTGTGCCAAGATAATTGTAGTAGGTATAAGAATCTATATAACTTATTGTATAATTTCCGTAATGTTTTTTCATGCCACTGCCATGCGCTACAATAAGTGTCAATGAGCAAAGGAGCCAAATATTAGACTTGCGATTGTAGTTGTCAAAAATTGTTTTTATAAAAAAAAAATGATTAAGATTGTGAAAAATAAGATGCCAGGACGAACTAAAATCCCTACAATCATTAAACTTATTCCAATCGAAAGATTTGCATATTGCTTAGTTTGAAAATATGTTGAGAGATTATAAAAAGCAGAAATCAACAAAAACATAAATACATTTTCAGAAAGCGCTTGAAATATTAGAGACATTGTTCCTAAAAATAAAAGCGGACAAAGTGCAATAAAGAAGGATTTTCTTGGTTTAAAAAAATGTTTAATCATTTCAAAAAAAACAAGAGAATAACCAAGCCAGCAAAAAATATTTAAATAATAGCTAAAAGCATAGATTTCAGAAATATTATTTGCTCCAAATAGATACGGAATCCCATGTAGAATAGCCAAAAACGATGGTCGGAAATAATGTGTTTGACCATAATTATATAAAAAATCCGATGCCTCAACATAATTTGTAGCGTCGTTGCAGATGTTGGTTTGCAAACCTAACTGCAATAAAAAGTCAAACAAATTTATCCATATTAATCCCAACATAATCAGTAGAAAATGATACTTATAATTTACTATTTTCATTGAGGTTGCACAATTTACAGATTTAAACAAAAATAGCAATTTAATTGAATATTAAATTTAGAAATGTATTTTTGTGTGATATGCAACAAATGAAAAAACTGTCTATTATAATTCCTGTTTTCAACGAAGAAAAAACTTTGCATTTAATTTTAGATAAAATCAAAAACGTGATTTTATTAAACGACATTGAAAAAGAAATCATTATAGTAGATGATTTCTCAACCGATGGAACTCCAATTGCTATCGAAAATTATATAAAAGCCAATGCTGAAATGTCTATTTTTTATTTTTGCAATGAAAAAAATATGGGCAAAGGCGCATCGCTTCACGTGGCGATTTCCAGCGCAACAGGCGAATTTACCATTGTTCAAGATGCTGATTTGGAATACAATCCAGAGGAATATAATATTTTGCTAAAACCAGTTTTAGACGGTTTTGCAGACGTGGTTTATGGGTCGAGATTTATGGGAGGAAACGCGCATCGGGTATTATTTTTTTGGCATACGATTGGCAATAAATTTTTAACTACACTCTCAAATGTATTTACAAATTTGAACTTAACCGATATGGAAACTTGTTATAAATTATTCAACACCAGCATGTTGCAGAGCCTCACGCTTAAAGAACAACGATTTGGATTTGAGCCCGAGGTTACTGCAAAAATCAGTAAAATTTCAAAAGTAAGAATTTATGAAGTAGGCATTTCATATTACGGTAGAACGTATGAAGAGGGAAAAAAAATAAGCTGGAAAGATGGTTTTCGCGCTATTTATTGCGTCATAAAATATGGAATTTAACACAATGCAAATTTCAAAACCAAAAATTATCATCTCAGGAATCAATATGGTGGAAGGCGGAATATACACCATTTTAGATAATTGTTTGCAACAAATTGAGCGCTACAACGAAGCCAAAAAATACGAAATCATTGCACTTGTGCACGATAAATCTAAATTTGACTATCCATCAATTACTTTTTATGAATTTCCGAAATCTAAAAAATATTGGATTTATAGAATTTATTATGAATATTATTATTTTAAGAAGCTTTCTGAAAAATGGCAACCTTTAATATGGTTTTCGCTACACGATATTACACCGAATGTGGTTTGCGAGCATCAATTTGTTTATTGTCACAACCCAAATATGTTCTACAAACCAAGCGCTAAAGAATGGGTTTTAGACTATAAAATGGGTGTTTTTGGAATTTTTTATAAATATTTATATCAAATTAATTTACAAAAAAACACAAATGTGTTTGTGCAACAACATTGGATAAAAGAAATTTTTGAAAAGAAGTTTTCAATAAGTAAAATCACAGTTTCAAAACCAGAATTCTCAGAAGAATTAACTAATAGCAAAATAAATTTAAAACCAAAAAAAATTCATTTCTTTTATCCAAGTATACCGCGATTTTATAAAAATTACGAAATTATATTTGATGCCACAAAGTTGTTAAGCGCAGAAATTCTTGAAAAAATAGAAATTCATTTTACAAATATAAAAGAATCAAAAACGAAATACGGAAAGGAAATCTGCAGTCAATACAAAAGTAATAAAGAATATGTTTTTTTAAAATCTTTAAACCGAAGTGAGCTTTTAACTTATTACAATTCAATTGATTGCCTGATTTTTCCATCAAAGTTAGAAACTTGGGGATTGCCCATTTCAGAAGCAAAGGCTTTTCAAAAAACTATATTAGTTGCTAATTTACCGTATGCCAAAGAAACGGTCGGCAACTACGAAAAAGTGTCATTTTTTGATGTAGATCGGCCACAAGAATTAGCAGATTTAATCACAAATTTTGTGAATAAAGAAATTGTTTTTGACGGTAATAAATATCATTACAGCGATAAAAATCAATGCAACAATTGGTTTGAAGTTTTTGATGTGATAACAAAAAACAGTTCGAGATGAAAACACCATTTCTTTCCATAGTTATTCCACTTTACAATAAAGAGGCATTTGTTTTGGCAACAATTGAGAGCATTTTCGCTCAAACATTTACGAATTATGAAATTATTGTTGTCGAAGATTGCTCAACAGACAATAGCAAAACTATCGTTGAAAATTTGAAATCTGACAAAATAAAAATCATTCAGCACCAAGCAAACAAAGGCCTATCAGCGTCGAGAAACACGGGAATAAAAAATAGTAAAGCAGATTTTATTGTCCTTATTGATGCTGATGATTTGATGAAACCTCCTTATTTAAAAAAAATAATTTCGTTGATAGAAAATTTTCCTGAAGCCGACTTATTTGGAACAAATTACGAAGAAGTATATTCCAACAACAATCGAATTACGCCCGTTCTAAGTCTATCAAATTTTGAAAAAGATAGCATAATCAACGATTTTTTCGCAGAAAATTTAAAACAACCTATCTATTGTCAATCAAGTTTTTGCGTTAGAAAATCGGCATTTGAAAAATTTGGTTTATACGACGAAACTATTAATTATGCTGAAGATATAGATTTTAATATTCGTGCCAATCTTCATTCAAAATTGGCATATTCGCAAGAAAAATTAGTTCAGTATATCATGTTTGACGATAACCGAATTACCAGAAATACAATTCTTGGCAAGATAATTCCAAATTTTAACAAGTATGAAATTTTAGCTTATAACAATAAAAATTTAAAAAAATACCTTGATATTAATAGGTATATGCTGGCAAGTAATTATAAAAAAGAGTGCGATTTCAAAACGTTTCAGAAACTAAAAAACGAAATAAGCAATAACACAAAAATTTCTGGATTAAATATAAAACAACGCATTTTATTGGAAATGCCAATTTTTATGTTGCATTTTCTCGCACAAATAAAAAAAATTTTACTGACAAAAGGTTTAAAAATATCCAGTTTCAAGTAATGTATTTTATATATTCATCAAAATTTCTGATGTAGTCATCCTCATCAAAAACTGCAGATGCGAGCACAAGACAGACGGCACCAGAAGAAAAATTTTCTAACTCGCGCCAAACATTTGTCGGAATCAACAATCCTTTGTCGGGTTTGTTTAGTGTGACTGTTTGAGTTGTTTTCCCATCGTTTAAAACCAAATCGAAACTACCTGCAATTGCAATCAAAAACTCAGATTGTTCTTTATGTGCATGTCCGCCACGCGTTGCGGTGCTTGGAATATCATATAAATAGTAAACTCGTTTTACCTCAAAGGGCAACACATCGTTTTCAATTACGGCAATGTTACCGCGATAGTCTTCAATTTTTGGAATGCTGATATATTGAATATTCATTAAGCTAATATAAAAATATTTTTGTAGAAAGCAGAAATATAGTTGTAAATAAATATTAATTATTGTGTCATTGCATAGAAATTAGTAAATTTAAACCAAATTCATAATATTTATGCGCATACTTTTAATTGGCGAATACAGCCGTTTGCACAATTCTTTGCAAGAAGGATTATTGCAACTCGGCCATGATGTGATTTTGACTTCGAGTGGGGATAGTTTTAAAAAATTTCCGTCAAATTATCTTTATGCGCCCAAAATTTGTAACCTTTGGTTTTTCGCAAAAGTCAGAAACGTATTTTTAAAATTATTACACTTTGATTTAGAGGAAATAGAACGTGCTATTCGGTTTTATTTGTTATTGAAATATTTGAAAAGCTTTGATGTGGTGCAATTTATCAATGAAAGACCCATTCAAACCTTGCCTTTTTTAGAACTATTTTTGATAAAAAAAATATTTAAATACAATAAGAAAGTTTTTCTTCTGTCATCAGGCGTTGACAAAATTAATGTTGATTTTATAATAAAAAACAAAAATTTTAAGTCAATATTGCAACCGTATTTTCAAGACAAATCTCTTAAAAAACATTACGATTATGTTTTTACCTATTTAAAACATAACCATCAAAAAACACATCAATTTGTTTACGATCATTGTCGTGGCATTATTGCCTCAGACATGGATTATGTCTTGCCTCTATATGGAAACAAAAAATTTCTTGGACTGATTGCAAATCCCGTAAACATAGATAAAATAGTTGCGAAAGACCTTATTATTAATGAAAAAATTGTCGTTTTTTTAGGCATAAATCGAGGAAATTACCATCAAAAAGGAATTCAATATTTTGAAAAAGCATTGGCTGAACTTAAAGACAAATATTCAAAAAAAATTGAAATTGTCGTCGCTGAAAACCTTGCTTATCAAGAATATATTTTGCAATATGACCGTTGCCACATTTTATTAGATCAAGTTTATGCATGCGACCAAGGATATAACGCTTTAGAAGCCATGGCACAAGGAAAAGTGGTTTTTACAGGTGCCGAAACCGAGTTTGAAAACCAATATCAATTGACGGAGAAAGTTGCAATAAATGCAAAACCTGATGTCAACTATTTAATTGAAAATCTAACTTTTCTTATTGAAAATCCAGCAGAAATTTTAAAAATTTCGAATAATGCAAAAGCATTTCTTCAGAAGGAACATCATTATATAGAAATTGCAAAAAAATATGTTTACACGTGGCAAAATTCGTAAAAAATTATGGCTATGGTCTTAATAGTAAATGTAAATCAGTCAAGTTTTAGCCACAGATTAATAAGAATTAAAGGATTGAAAATTTTTAATACAAAGTAATCTGCGTAATCTGTGGTAAAAAAAACTTATAATGAGTATACTACGGCCAAAATTATTTATTTTTTAAGTTCCGCTTTATAAATTTCCAAGTTCGCCATCGTTTTTTCGTCTAAGGTTGGTTCTTTTATGTCTGTCAAAAGCTCTAATCGTTCCAAAATTGTCTTAGCTACAATAAATCTCGCCATTGGTTTGTCATCTGCAGGAACCACGTGCCAAGGCGCGTAATCAGTTGATGTTCTATTGATTGAATCTTCATAACATCTCATGTAATCATCCCAAAGCGCGCGTTCTTTCAAATCGCCAGTTGAAAATTTCCATTGATGTTCGGGGTTTTCTAAGCGTTTTAGCAACCGTTTTTTCTGCTCGTCTTTGCTCATGTGCAAAAAGAATTTCAAAATTATGGTTCCATTTTCGGCTATGTGTTTCTCAAAATTGTTAATCTGATCAAACCTTTTATCCCAAAATGCCTCGTTCACATCTTCAATTTTTTCAACGCCGGGCAAATTTTCATTTAAAATATAGTCAGGGTGCACGCGCGTTACCAACACATTCTCGTAGTGCGTGCGATTGAAAACCGCAAATTTTCCTTTTTCAGGCAATGCCAAATAGTGTCGCCAAATATAATCGTGTTCCATTTCCGTGCTGTTTGGAACCTTAAAACTATGGACTACAACACCACGCGCATTAAAATGTTTGAAAACTTCGCGAATTAGGCTGTCTTTTCCAGATGTGTCCATGCCTTGCAAACAAATTAAAACGCTGTATCGGTTGTGTGCATACATCTTATCTTGTAATTCGCTTAATTTTTCGCTAACCTTTTCTATTTCATCTTCAAAATCTTCTTTCTCGTAATTAAAAACCTGATTTGTTGGTATTAATGAAAGTTTTATTGCATTTTTAACTTTATAGCTGTTGATGTCTATGGATTTCATAATAAATTGTTTAAGTTTACAATCCCAAACTTACTAAATTTAAACCTATCTTGAAAATTAAAACACGTTATTATCTGCTTATCATTTTTATTGTTGCTTCGTGTCGGAATAGCAACAATAATGAAACGAAAATTAGCAAAAAAGCAGATACAAATAATCAGCAAAACCCGCAAACTCCTCCAAAGTCTATGACAAAATTTGAAATAAAACCGTTTATAACGATTGACGGTGTTGGGAATTCATCTGGAATTATTTATCACCAAGACCATCTATACATCGTTGGCGATAACTCGGGTTTTTTATTTAAATATCATGTTGAAAATAAAAAATTAGAACGTTTTCCGTTAGTGAAAGATGCTAAAGAAATTACTCCAAAAGCCTTTAAACAAGATTTTGAATCTATTGGTTTACATGATGGAAACCTGCATATATATGGTTCTGGATCTACAAAAAAACGAAACAAGCAAATTGATTTTTCAATTGCAGATAATTCTATAAACAAAAATAGCACAAAAGACTTTTACAAAAGATTTTTAGAAACTGCAATATTGTCAGAGAAAGACCTTAATATAGAAGGAGTAGTTTTTCATAATGACAAACAATATTATTTTCAGCGCGGCAACGGCGCGCAAGCGACAAATGGAATTTTTGTAGTGTTTGAAAATGAAATTCAATTTAAACCTATTGTTTTACCTATGATTTTGGGTTTACAATGCGGGTTTACGGATGCGGTTGTTCACGATAATAAATGCTATTTTTTGGCAACGGCAGAAAACACAACTTCAACTTATTTAGATGGGGAAATTATGGGTTCTATATTTGGATGCATAAATTTGGATACTTTTACGATTGAGTATGCCCAGCAAATTGCAGCTGTTGAAAAGATGGAAGGCATAACCGTTTATAAGAGCGATGAAAAGACAATAACATTCTTGCTTTGCGAAGATAATGATATTGAAGAATTGAAATCAATAATATACGAATTAAAAGTTTATAAATGAAAATTGGGATTTTAACATGCGAAAAGCTACCAAATTTATTGGAAAGTGAACAGTTTTTGATGCCAAGTTTACAACAAAATAATTACGAAGTGCAGGCTGTTGTTTGGAATGATAAAAACATAAATTGGACAACTTACGATTTACTGATTTTTAGAAATACTTGGGATTACTATGAAAAACAAACCGCATTTGACGTTTGGTTAAATGAAATTCAAACCCTTGACATCAAATGCCTTAACAGCATCGAAACTATCCAAAAAAACAAGCATAAATTCTATCTGAAAGAATTAGAAAACAACGGAATATCAATCATTCCAACGATATTTATTGAAAAAACCAACAATTTAAACCTTTCAAAAATTATTCCAAATCATTTGAAAAAAGCAGTTATAAAACCCGCATATTCAGGTGGTTCTTATCAAACACAACTTTTTGATGTTGCTGAAATCGAATCAATAAATACTGATTATCAAACAATTGCATCTGAAAAAGAATTGCTTCTGCAGGAATTTATTCCTGAAATTGAGACCGTTGGCGAAACGTCGTTTATATTTTTCAACAAAAAATTTTCACATTGCGTAAACAAAATGCCTTTCAAAGGCGATTTTAGAGTTCAAAGTCAATTTGGCGGAAATTATACGATAGTTGAACCAAGCCAAACACTAATAGATAAAGCGCAAAAAATTGTCAATACTTTCACGGAAGAATTACTTTATTGTCGCATTGATTGCATTGTGATTGATAATAATTTACTGCTGATGGAAGTAGAATGCCTCGAACCTGATTTGTATTTTGAATTATGTCCAAAAGCAGAACAAACATTTATTGAGGCAATTGTAGATTTAATTTAGAATGACTTTAATAATCATGAAATCTTTAAATTTTTCAATCTTTAAATCTTTAAATTTAATAAAAAATGAAAGTATACACAAAAACAGGCGACGGCGGAACAACCGCACTTTTTGGTGGCACGAGGGTTCCTAAAGACCATATCAGAATCGAAAGCTATGGCACAGTTGATGAACTCAACTCGTATATAGGTCTTATTCGCGATCAAGACATGAACCAACATTATAAAGACACGCTTATTGAAATTCAAGACAGATTGTTTACCGTTGGGGCTATCTTGGCAACGCCCATTGATAAAGAAATTATGAAAAATGGTGAAAAACGATTGAAAAATCTTGGTATAATCGAATCTGATATTGAACTTCTTGAAAAAGAAATTGACACAATGGAAGATGCTTTGCCACAAATGACGCATTTTGTGCTTCCCGGCGGACACACAACGGTGTCATATTGTCATGTTGCGCGTTGCGTGTGTCGCCGTGCAGAGCGACTTTCAGTGCATCTATCGCATGAAGAACCTATTGACGAGATGGCCGTAAAATACCTCAACCGCCTTTCTGACTATCTTTTTGTGTTGGCACGGAAGTTGAGTTTTGATCTGAATGCAGAAGAAGTGAAATGGATTCCGAGAAAATAGGGGTTTTTGATTTTTGATGTACGATTTTTGATTTGCTTTTATAATAAAATTATTATTTTTATATAAAAAAGTCAGCAATACCAGCAATCCGCAACCTAAAATCAACATTCGAAAATCAAAAATCATCACGTTCTTAAAAATATCATAAAATTTAGCAAAAATCACTTGTTTTTGTCCTTAAAAAAATTATTTTTGCAGAAATATTAAATCGATAGCACATGTATTGGACATTAGAATTAGCATCTTATTTGAGTGATGCCCCGTGGCCAGCGACCAAGGACGAATTAATCGATTACGCAATCCGTGCCGGTGCGCCGCTCGAAGTTGTTGAAAACCTGCAATCTATTGAAGATGAAGGTGAGATTTATGAATCAATGGAAGAAATTTGGCCTGATTATCCAACCGACGAAGATTATCTTTGGAACGAGGATGAATATTAAATAATAAAATCCAATCAAAAGTCTCAGCAGAGGCTTTTTTTTTGATTAAATTTGCATTCAATTTAAATAGAAATTACAAACAAAATGAGTTTTATAAACAGCATATTGAAAGTTTTTGTGGGCGACAAATCTCAAAAAGATGTTAAAGCTTTGCAACCATATCTCAAAAAAACATTAGCACTTGAGCCGGAAATGATGGCACTTTCACATGATGATTTGCGTGCAAAAACAGCAACTTTTAAACTTAAGATTACGCAAGCGCGTGCCGAAAAAGATGCGCTAATTAGTGCTTTGCAATCTGAAGTTGAAGCTACAGTTGATATCGACAAAAAAGAAGATATTTACGCATCAATTGATGCTTTGGAAAAAGAAGCCTACGACATTTCTGAAAAAACATTGATGGAAATCCTTCCTGAGGCTTTTGCTGTTATTAAAGAAACCGCCAGACGTTTCAAAGAAAATACAGAAATCACAGTTAACGCAACGCCAAAAGACCGAGAACTTTCAGCAAAAAAAGAATATATTTCGATTGATGGAGACAAATCCGTTTGGAAAAATTCTTGGAATGCGGCAGGAAAATCCATCACTTGGGACATGATTCACTATGACACGCAACTAATTGGTGGCATGGTTTTGCACGAAGGAAAAGTATCAGAAATGCAAACAGGTGAAGGAAAAACTTTGGTGGCAACATTACCTTTATACCTCAATGCGCTTACTGGAAATGGTGTGCATTTAGTGACCGTCAACGATTATTTAGCAAAACGAGACAGCACGTGGAAAGCACCTCTATTTGAGTTTCATGGACTTACTGTAGATTGCATCGACAACCACCAACCCAATTCAGACGAGCGTCGTAAGGCATACGAAGCCGATATCACTTATGGAACAAATAACGAATTTGGTTTTGATTATTTGCGGGACAATATGGCGCATTCGCCAGAAGAATTGGTGCAACGCAAACACAATTTTGCCATTGTAGATGAGGTCGATTCTGTTCTTATTGATGATGCCAGAACGCCACTAATCATTTCAGGTCCAGTTCCAGAAGGTGATCGCCATGAATTTAACGAGTTGAAACCAAAAGTTGAAAACTTGGTGTCGTTGCAAAGAAATTTGGCAAACGGATTTCTATCAGAAGCTAAAAAATTGATTAAAGAGGGCAATTCCAAAGAAGGTGGATTTTCACTTTTGCGTGCCTATCGGGCTTTGCCAAAAAATAAAGCGTTAATCAAATTTTTGAGTGAAGAAGGCGTAAAACAACTACTCCAAAAAACTGAAAATTTCCACATGCAAGACAATAATAAAGAGATGCCAAAAGCAGATGCGGCACTTTATTTTGTGATAGAAGAAAAAAACAACCAAGTCGAATTGACTGACATGGGCATAAAATTCCTTTCAGGCGAAGGTGATTCATTATTTTTTGTGTTGCCAGATATCGGAACCGAAATTGCTCGCATCGAAAAATTAAATCTCGAAAAAGATGCCGAAGCGGAAGAAAAAGAAAAATTATTTCAAGATTTTTCTATTAAAAGTGAGCGAATCCATACCTTGACACAACTTTTAAAAGCATATTCTCTCTTTGAAAAAGATGTAGAATATGTGATTATGGACAATAAAATCTTGATTGTTGACGAGCAAACAGGACGTATTATGGACGGACGTCGATATTCAGACGGACTCCATCAAGCCATTGAAGCAAAAGAAAACGTAAAAATCGAAGCCGCTACACAAACTTTTGCTACTGTCACTTTGCAAAACTATTTTAGAATGTACAGCAAACTTGCGGGTATGACAGGAACCGCAGTTACGGAAGCGGGCGAACTTTGGCAAATTTACAAGTTGGATGTGGTAGAAATTCCGACCAATAGAACTATGGCGCGTGTCGATAAAGAAGATTATATCTACAAAACAACACGAGAAAAATTCAATGCCGTAATTGAAGATGTAACCGAACTTTCGGCAGCTGGTCGCCCAGTTCTAATTGGAACAACGTCCGTGGAAATTTCAGAATTGTTGAGTCGAATGCTAAAAATGCGCGGCGTTGCCCACAATGTTTTGAATGCTAAAATGCACAAACAAGAAGCGCAAATCGTCGAGGAAGCTGGAAAATCTGGCGTTGTGACTATTGCAACAAACATGGCAGGTCGTGGAACGGATATAAAATTGTCACCTGAAGTTAAAGCAGCAGGCGGATTGGCAATCGTAGGCACCGAACGTCATGATTCGCGTCGTGTGGACAGGCAGTTGCGCGGTCGTGCAGGCCGTCAGGGCGATGTCGGGAGTTCACAATTTTATGTGTCTTTGGAAGATAATTTGATGCGTCTTTTTGGCTCTGAACGTGTCGCAAAAGTGATGGACAGAATGGGTTTGAAGGAAGGTGAAGTTATCCAACATTCGATGATGACAAAATCTATTGAGCGTGCTCAGAAGAAAGTTGAAGAAAATAATTTCGGCGTCCGAAAACGACTTTTAGAATATGATGACGTGATGAATGCGCAACGAGAAGTGGTTTACAAACGTCGCCGTCACGCACTTCATGGCGAACGTTTGAAAGTTGATATTGCCAATATGTTATACGATACTTGTGAACTGATTGTTGAAAGTAATAAACGCGCAAACGATTTTAAAAATTACGAATTTGAATTAATTCGATATTTTTCTATCACTTCACCAATTACCGAAACAGAATTTTCTAAACTTACCGAGCAGGAAATAACGGGAAAAATTTATAAAGCTGCGTTTGCGTATTATACTGAAAAAACTGAAAGAACGGCTCGCGAAGCGATGCCAATAATTACGAACGTATACAAAAACGAAGGCAACCAATTTGAACGCATCGTAATGCCTTTTTCCGATGGAATAAAAACTTTGAGCGTTGTTACAGATTTAAAAAAATCCTTTGATTCAAAAGGACAAAATTTAGTTTCGGATTTTGAAAAAAATATCACACTTGCCATTGTTGACGAAGCTTGGAAAAAGCATTTGCGTAAGATGGATGAGCTTAAAACATCAGTACAATTGGCAGTTCACGAACAAAAAGATCCGCTGCTAATCTATAAATTAGAAGCCTTTAAATTGTTTAGTAATATGCTAAACAATGTCAACAAAGAAGTAATTTCGTTTTTGTTTAAAGGCGATTTACCGCAACAAACTTTTGTCCAAGAAGCCAAACAAGTACGCGCAAAAGAAAACTATAAAACATCCAAAGATGATATTCCAAATAGCGATTCTCTATCAGCAGAAAACCGCGAAGCTGGCCAAACGCAAGAGCGAAATATTACTGAAACGATTGTAAGAGACCAGCCAAAAATCAATCGGAATGACACCGTAACCATTCAAAACGTCGCAAACGGACAAACCGAAGAAATGAAATATAAAAAAGCCGAACTGATGATCAATTCAGGCAAATGGGTTTTGGTAAAATAAATTAAGTCGAAAGTTTGAAAGTCGTAAAGTTAAAAAGTCTGAGAGTATTGAATAATATTTGCAATTAAATATTTGTACAAATTTTTTAATTAATGAACTACAAATTTTACTAATTTGTAATGCTTAGCATATTTTTAAAATTCATAAATCCTTATTTTAACAGCATTGTTGAAATAGGGATTTTTTTATAATTAAAATTGCGAATTACGAATTGCGAATTACGAACTACGAATTACGAATTACAAGTTGCGAATTACGAATTACGATTTGCAGATGACTTTCGACTTTCGACTTTAAAACTTTCGACTTCTTTCGGGCGTTACAATTTTTTGCGTAGTCGCTAAGGTGGGCTTCCGTTGATTGGCGACCACACAAAAAATTGCCAGGCTTTCGCGATCCGCCGCGGCGGACAAACTCTATCCCGAATACGAGCACATGTTGCGGTGCCAATATCTACGGTAAGTTTTTATATCCTTAAATCTGCAAAATATTTTTATATTTGCTTCATAAAACCCAAACCATGAAAAAAAACTTACTCGTCATTTGTTGTTTATTTGCAATTTCTTTTTCATTCTCACAAAAAAAAGAACGCATTAAAGGATCAAAAAATGTTGTGATTCAACAGAAGAAAATTGAACCATTCACCCAACTTGAAATTCTGAATGATATAGAAATTAATCTTATAAAAGGAGATAAATGTGCTGTTGAACTCGAAGCCGACGACAATTTGCAAGACGTTTTAGATTTACGAATGAATGGAACAATGCTTGTTATATCGTACGCTAAAGAAGTGTCAAGTTCAAAAAAATTTAGTATTCGCGTTACTTACACAGATGATTTAACTTTAATTTCAGCCAAAGAAAAGTCAAAAATTATGGCACTTCAAACCATAAAATTAGATTTTCTTACTATCAAAGCCGTTGACAATTCCAAATTATTTTTAAACATTGACTCAAAAAATTGCACCATATCCGCCAACGACAAAGTTATGTTAGAACTCAACAGCAAAGCGGAAACACTGTCAATTGATATTAGCAAAAATGCAAAACTTAAAGCATTAGTATCCGCCATCACTTTTAAATGCGATTTGTACCAAGATGCAGATGCCAAACTTGAAGGCGATGTTATCAACATGATTGTGCGAATTGAAAACAATAGCAAATTTGATGGCAAAAAATTGAATAGTAAAAAAACTGACATAACAGTTGAAAATAACGCTAATTGCTTCGTAAACTCGGAATCAACATTAGCGATTAACGCAACAGAAAAAGCAGAAATTGAGATTTATGGCGATGCAAAAATTGACTTACAAAAATTTTCTGGTACGGCAATTCTTAAAAAGAAAACTGGAAAATAGACTGCGACCACTTTGCACTTTATTAGATGTGATCGCAAATACAAGCTTAATAATAGTTTTGATGAACGCACTATTTTTCATATATTCGTAATTCAATTTGTCACAAAAAATGAAAGAGGCTTTTTTACATTATATATGGAAATATAAAAAATTCGAGCTTTCAAATTTATTGACGGTAAAAAATGAACGATTAATCATTTTAAATTCAGGACAATATACCCAATTGCAAGGTCCTGATTTTTTTAATGCACAAATAGAAATTGATGATCAAAAATGGGCTGGCAATGTCGAAATTCACGTAAAATCGTCCGATTGGTATGTTCATCATCATGAAAATGATGCTAACTATGATAGTGTTATTCTGCATGTTGTGTGGGAGCATGATGCTGATGTGTTTCGTTTAAACAATTCGTCAGTTCCCGTGCTGACACTGAAAGACTATGTTTCGACTGCAACTTTGAATTCTTATAATCAGTTGTTATCGAAGAAATCATGGATATTTTGCGAAAATCAAATTGCAACTGTTCCTAATTTTGTACTGAAAAATTGGCAAGAACGTTTGTTCTTCGAGCGATTGGAAAGAAAGGCATCAAATATTGAACTGTTGTTGGCTAATACCGAAAAAGATTGGGAATCCGTATTGTTTTGTATGTTAGCAAAAAACTTTGGACTCAACACTAATGGGGCATCTTTTCTTGCTATTGCCAAGAAAATTTCATTTCAAATTATTAGAAAAGAATGCCACGAAGTTGAAAACATTGAAGCTTTGCTATTTGGATTTGCAGGGTTATTGAATGTTGAAAAAGAAGACAACTATTTTAAAGATTTGAAATTTCGTTTTTTTTACCTTATAAACAAACATCAATTAGACGCAACTATTTTTGAAAACGTAACTTTTTTTAAACATCGACCAGATAATTTTCCAAGCATAAGACTTTCGCAACTTGCAAATTTACTGCATACACAAAAAAATCTTTTTTCGTCAATAATGGGTATAAAAAATGCGACTGACATCTACAAATTGTTTGACGTAGGCGTATCTTTATATTGGCAGACGCATTTTCAGTTTGATCATGAAAGTCCGCGAAAAAATAAAATTTTATCTAAATCCTTCATAGATTTATTGATTATCAACACAGTAGTTCCATTAAAATTTGCATTTGCAAAAAGTATTTCCGTAGAAATTAGCGAAGATTTATTTGATATCTTGAATATGGTTAAACCCGAAAGTAATGGAATTATTGATAAATTTAGAAGTTTTGGAATCGATGCTGAAAATGCTTTTGACACGCAATCTTTGTTGCAACTAAAAAATGAATATTGCAATAATGCGCGCTGCTTGGATTGTGCGGTGGGCGTGGAACTACTCAAAAATTAAATACAAATCTGATATGAAACCAATTCCATTTGTGATAAAACTCAAATATTTTGCAGAAAAACATGGTTTTCATGTTTCATCTCGGTTGGCGGACAGCCTTGGAATGAGAGCAAATAGTGTACGTCTTTTTTTTATTTATATTTCGTTTGTAACAGCAGGATTATGGTTTGGCGTATATTTAACCTTGGCATTTTGGTTGCGACTCAAAGATTTGATACGCGCCAAACGATCGTCTGTTTTTGATTTATAAAATTGAAAATATGAAGCAAATTTACAAACAGTTTTTGAATTTTAATAAATCGCAACAAATCGGAATTGTTGGTCTTTTTGGACTTATTATAATTGCACAATTTATAATTTTATTCGTTAACTTTTCTGCTGTCTCTTTTATTGAAAATGATAAAGAAAAAGCGAAGTGGCTTTCTTTTCAATCTGAAATTGACTCATTAAAGAGTGAAAAAGAAAACTATATTCCAAAAACTTATCCTTTCAATCCAAATTTTATTACGGATTATAAAGGATATAAATTGGGAATGTCAATTGGTGAGATTGACAGGTTGCATGCTTTTAGAGAAACTAATAAGTACGTCAATTCTGCAAAGGAATTTCAAAATGTTACGAAAGTTAGTGACTCGTTATTAAAAGTGATTGAGCCATTTTTTAAATTTCCCGACTGGGTTAATAAAAAAAATGAAAACAATTTTAAAAAATATGAAAACACTACATTTCCTAAAAAAGAAGCTATTGTTGTCAAGGATTTAAATCTTGCCACACAAGAAGATTTGATGAAGATATACGGAATTGGCGACGGCTATTCTATCCGAATTCTAAAAGAAAAAGAAAAATATGGTGGATTTGTTTCGATGGAGCAACTTAACGACGTTTGGGGATTGCCGCCAGAAACAATCGAAAATTTAAATAAAGCTTTTCGGATTTCAACAATTCCAGTTGTTAAAAAAATACGAATAAATGAAGCGTCTATTAAAGAATTGATGCAATTTCCACTTTTTAGATATGCTTTGGCACGCGAAATAGTACTGTATAGAAGTAGCAATGGAGATTTTCAGAATTCTGCGGATTTAACAAAAATAAAGGATTTTCCTGTTGATAAAATAAAAATAATAGCCTTATATTTGGAATTCTAAAATAAAACCTAATATAATGGACTTCAGTCAAAATGACACTCAGAAGATGATTGCACAATCTATAAGAGATTTTGCTGAAAAAGAAATACGCCCAAACATCATGCTTTGGGATGAAGCACAAACTTTTCCTGTTGCATTGTTTAAAGAACTTGGCGCAATGGGTTTTATGGGCGCTCTTGTGCCAGAAGAGTTGGGTGGTTCTGGTCTTGGTTATCACGAATATATTACAATCGTTGAAGAAATTTCAAAAGTAGATCCGTCGATTGGGCTTTCTGTTGCAGCGCATAATTCACTATGTACCAATCACATTCTGACTTTTGGAAACGAACAGCAAAAGAAAAAATGGATTCCTAAGTTAGCAACTGCCGAGCACATTGGCGCATGGGGTTTAACGGAACACAACACAGGTTCTGATGCTGGCGGAATGAACACAACGGCCATTAAAGACGGAGATTTCTGGATTGTTAATGGTGCAAAAAATTTTATAACCCACGCCATTTCTGGCGATATTGCTGTTGTGATTGTGCGAACAGGAGAAAAAGGCAATTCCAAAGGAATGACCGCTTTTGTTTTTGAAAAAGGTATGGCTGGTTTTAGCTCTGGTCGCAAAGAAAATAAGCTTGGTATGCGAGCTTCGGAAACCGCAGAGTTGATTTTCGACAATTGTCGCATTTCAGATGAAAATCGCTTGGGAGAGGTTGGGCAAGGCTTTATACAAGCTATGAAAATTTTAGACGGTGGTAGAATTTCTATTGGTGCCTTGTCACTTGGCATCGCAAAAGGCGCGTATGAAGCATCGTTAAAATATTCAAAAGAACGCTACCAATTTGGACAAGCGATTTCTGAATTTCAAGGAATTTCGTTTAAACTTGCTGATATGGCAACAGAAATTGAAGCATCAGAATTGTTGCTACACAAAGCTGCCTATTTGAAAGAACAACATTTGCCAGTTACCACAATGGGAGCGATGGCAAAAATGTACAGCTCTGAAGTGTGTTGCAAAGTAGCAAACGATGCGGTGCAAATTCATGGTGGATACGGTTATACAAAAGATTATCCTGTTGAAAAATTTTATAGAGATGCAAAACTTTGCACAATTGGCGAAGGCACAACCGAAATTCAAAAAGTTGTGATTGCAAGAAATATTTTGAAGTAGTTTTTATTTTATAAATTGATTTTATTGCTAAGTTTGGCTTGCATGAGCGATCAGCCTGTGGCGGACAAGTACAAGTGGAGCTCTTGGCATTGTGAGATTGTAAATTGTTATAAATAGAGATTGCTTCGTGCCTCGCAATGACAAAGCGGGAACGGATAGCGGGACCCGCTTTTTCTGCGGGACATGCCCAAAACAATTTACTTCTTATTTCTAATTTTCAAGAATATTGACTTTATATCAATGCGCTTGCTGAGTTCCATGTAAGAAAAATAGCATGACAATAACAAAATGATTGTTAGCAAAATATGCGCAACGCTTCCCGCAAGAAATTGAATGACTGCGATTGCTAAAATTCCTATCATTATGTTTTTGCCAATTAGTATTTGACAAATATTTTCAAATTTGAATTGGTATTCTCTTTTGACCATCATATAAATGTATATTCCATAAATGACGTAGTTAACAATGTATACCAAACCTAATCCATTTAAATTTAGATATTTATAAAGTACTATTGACAATATAAGATTTAGAACGTCGCCCAAAAGTGCTTGTGTAAAAAATAGTTTTTTGTTGCCTTTAACCAAAACAATGTAGCCAAGCGGAAATATTACGGCTTTTATTATTATTGAAAATAAAGCGAATTCTAAAATTTCAAAGGCTTTTATAAACGATTTAGTATATAAAATTTCTATCAAAAATGGACCTGCTAAGTACAAAAAAATTATTGCTGGTGTTATCAAAATTATGGCTACTTCGATTTGATTGTTTACCAATTTCGTCATTTTTTGATTGTCGTGGCTAAATGATGTTAGTTTTGGATAAAAATCAAACGCCATGGCATTAAATATAAGTCCCACATAATTGACTAAAATAACGGTGCTAACTTCGTAAAGACCAAGTATTTCTGAGGTAGTATCGTTGTTGCTGATGTAAATTTTTACTATAAAATTCACAATTTGTCCAAAAATTAAATTTAATGACATCAGAAAACCAAGTTGAAGCATTGGCGTAGCATTTTTGAAATAATCTGCAAAATTTATAGCTCCAAAGCCAAATGAAAATTTGCGTGTAAAATATATCGAAAAAAAGCAAAGAACAAAACTTGCGTAAAGAATTGCCCAAATGATGCCTTCAAATCTTAAAAAATAGTAAATTATTATGGTACCAATTGACGTAAAAAACGCAATTACGATGCTGCTCCATGCCAATGCTTTGATATTATTGACACCTTGTAGGATGGATAATCGAACATTTGAAAAGCTTGTCAACACAAAATAAAGCCCTAATAAAATAAATAAATTTTGTTTGTCATAATTTCCAAACGCTAATTTGCTTAACGTTTTACTGAGCAATACTGAAACTGACGCGCCAAGAATTCCAATTAAAATTGCAGTTTTTTGCAGTGTAGCAATAGTGTGCGAAAGTTTTGATTTGTCATTTGCATCATGATGAATGGCAACTTCTCGAGTAGCTGTTTTGAGAAATTCAAAATTTGTTGCAGCTACAATTATGTTGATGGCATTGTTCAAAAGCGAGACCATTCCAATGCCGATTGGGCCTAAATAGACTGCAATAAATTTGGTGGTTATGATACTAATGAACAACCGCAAAACCTGCATGCCACCAAACACGCCTGTTGCCTTTAGAATTGAATTATAGAAATTTGGGGTTTTTTGTTCCATTTTTTATTTTAAATCAATCGATGATGCATCCGAAAACGCGATATTCGGTTTTAAAATCTTGCATCCAATTTTGCCAATCTGTTGCTGTAATTTTACTATTCGAATTATTGTTCAAAATATGATTTATAGAATCAATATCGATGTCTTTTGGCAAAGATTTTATGGTGTCTAATTGGTTTGAAAGCCAAGCATCGTTGAGCATTTTGTTAAATATAAACATATCTACATTGCCCAAATAGTGTTCTTTGTATTGGTTGGTTGCGGATGAAGTAAACCCAGTTTTAAGAATTTCATTTTTGTAAATAGCAAACTGGTTTGTGTTTTTGTTTTTCTGATAAATTTTTACGGCATTGTAAATTTGCAAACCTTCATCTATTTTATTTTCATGATTTGCCCAAAGTTTGAGGAAATATTCTCTATTAAAAATGACACCAGCAACAGCATAAATGCTATAATATGCCAAATGTTTTTTGCGTGTATTGATTCTTAAAAAACGAAAAGTTTTTCTGATTTTGAATTTGTCAAATTTATAGAATATCAAATAGTAAAGCGCCGGAACGATGGTAAATAACTTAGGTTTTATTAAAATTAAATTGTTTTTTAAAGTTTTATATTTATTTTGATTTATGATGGAGTTGCCGAGCCAATGTAATTTAGTCATCATCACATTGTCTGATTTTATGTCAATTACAGTCGCTAAACAGTCAAAATCATCCGTAAACCAAATATCATCTTCAAGCATTATAAAATTTTCAGTTGCTTCTCTTGCGCCTTCAATCCAAAGTTTAATAGGAATTTCATAGGTCGATGGACAAATTCCTTTGGTTGTAAACTGTTGTTTTAAATCATAAGATTCTGATTTTTTTATTGTAACATATGGATATTTTTCAGTGATTTTATTTAAATAAATTGGAGGCGTGCCATCATCTAAAATCACAATTTTGCCATCGTTGTTTTTTACATGTTTCTTGATTGAAAACAAACACCTATCAAGATAATAGGGTCGATTGAAAGATTTTATCAGAATATCCATAAATATTTTTAAAGACTACGGATGATTTTTGCCGGATTTCCAGCTACGATAACATTTGCAGGAATAGTTGAAGTTACGATTGAACCATTTCCAATAACAGAATTTTCGCCAACACAAACGCCTTTTAAAATAGTAACATTATTGCCTATAAAAACATTATTGTCAATATTTACAGGTTTTGAAATTTGCTCGTCACTGTTCCGCTTATCTGCTTTAAGCGAATGACCATCATTGTCCATAATGCAACAATTATTGCCAATCAATACGTTGTTACCAATACGAATTTCATCAAAAGCGATTACGGAAAACCCATTGTTTATTGCCGTATCGTGTCCTATTTGAATTTTACTGTTTGGATTTCTCGCCTCTAAATAAGTATATTGTGAATAAAATCCCGGTGAATTTACTACACCAATTTGAACGTTTTTACCAAAAGAAATTTCGCCATTTCCATTTAATAATAAAGGATGAAATACGTTTGGTTTGCCAATAACTTTTTTGCAAGTTGATAGTTTCTTGTATTTCCAAATACGAAATTGCACAAAAAAAATATTTTTTAATTTACTTGAAATTCCCATTTTAATATCGATTTACAACATCAATAATCTTGTCAATTTCCGCATCATTCATAATAGGACTAATAGGCAAACTTAAACAATCCGCATGAATTTGTTCGGTTATTTGAAAATGTAAATGATTATATTTTAACAACGCCTTTTGTTTGTGCGGTGCAATCGGATAGTGAATCATGGTTTGAATGTCGTTTTCTAATAGAAATTGTTGCAAATTATTTCTATTTACAGTTAGCACCACAAACAAATGAAATACATGGTTTTCAGAACCATTCCAAAAGGGAAGTTTGATTTTTGGATTTCTAATTTCTGCAATATATCGTTTTGCAATTTCGCGTCTTCGCTGATTGTCTGAATTTAAAAATGGAAGTTTTACGTTCAAAAATGCTGCTTGAATTTCATCCAAACGCGAATTTACACCTAAAATTTCATTATAATATTTGATATCAGAACCATAGTTTCTAAGCAATTTAATGGCTTTTGCCATCAAATCGCAATCGGTTATGACGGCACCCGCATCGCCCAATGCGCCAAGATTTTTCCCAGGATAGAAGCTATAAGCAGTTGTTTGATGTTTTGTTTGAACAATTATATCGTCTGAAATTGCACCATGCGATTGCGCACCATCTTCAATAATCAGTAAATTATTATTAATTGCAATATCTGAAATCACCTTCATATTTGCTAATTGCCCATATAAATGAACCACCAAAATGGCTTTTACTTGTGGCGTGATGTGTTGTTGAATAATATTTTCATCAATGTTAAAAGTTTCAGCATTTGGCTCCACAAAAACAGGAATCAAACCAACTTCTAAAATAGATAATATGCTTGCGATATAGGTATTTGATGGTACAATCACATGGTCGCCAACTTGTAAATTTCCAAGTTGAATGTGTGCTTTGAAAATTAAAATTAGCGCATCAAGTCCGTTTGCCACGCCAATGCAATGTTTTGACTTGCAAAATTCGGCAAAATTAGTTTCAAATTCCTGCACTTCATCGCCTAAAATAAACCAACCTTTATTGATAATTTGGTTCGTCTTTTCGACAAAAGCATTTTGATGGCGTGCATTTATTTTTTGTAAATCTAAAAATTGAATCATACTTTTTCTGTCGAAAGTTTAAAAGTTGTAAAGTTTTTAAAGTATTATGTTTTATTATAAATAATTTTTACAAGAAATTGACATGATAGTTATCGTGTCGTTTTTAAATAAACAGTTCCATACAAATTAATGAATCTTCTATTTTTAAACAATATTTAAATGCATAGTTCATAATAATTTTGATGAAAAACTGTGCATCCTAATTCAACTTTTTGGTTTAAAAGCCCTTCATTGACGCTTGTTCCATTATAAACTGTTCCCATATCAAAAAATTGTTTGCCCTCATTTTTATATTTTTCAATCAAATTTATAAATAAAAAATCCAAAGCCCTGTGTTTCTCACCAAGTGAAGTCGTTGCACCATATTGCGATTTTACTACATTTTGTGATTCAAATAATGTCAATCCAGCAATAATTTGATTGTCAATGTAAACTGAAAACTGTCTTATTTTTTCAGGAAATTTACTTTTTAAAAATGCAATTTCGGATAGTGAGTGTAATGGAGTCGTATTAAATTTTAACAACAATCTGGGTATTAGCACCTCGTTCCAAAACAAATCGCAGCTGGTTTCTTCAAAAACTTGCAAGTCAATACTGGCGTCGATGCGCCGATAATGTTTGAGCTTGCTTTTAGATATAAGAACATCTGTTGCATAGTCAACGGCTAAATTCATCATAGAATATATGTTTATAGCTCCGTTTTTTATCAATGCACTGTTGACTATTTCCGTATTATGTTGGTTATAAAATTCTGGTAATTGTTTTATAATTAATTTTGAAATGTTCAGATTTTTGAGAAACACTTTTATAGATTGTATTATAAAACTGATTTTTTCAATTTTAAAATCATCAGTGAAGACCAAACCGCCATATGTCAAACCTTGATGTGAATGCACAATATTTTCGGAAATGTTTGCTGGTAAAATGGAGACCAATTGTTGCTGGTCAAAAACCATTAAAGAAAAATCTTCAAATCTATCGCTATGATATTCCATGAAATCTCTGTGAAACAGAAAAGTTCCATTTTTGGACGTAGCAACAAATTTGTCCCAAACTTCTTTTTGATTTCCACAATATTTCTCAACTCGAAAGCCCATAAAGTTAATTATAAATCAAAAATACATCTTTAAAAACTATTTTAAAGAAATTTTATTACATTTGATTTTGAAAATAATTCTAAAACTTAAATACAATGGCAAAAAGTCAAGACGCAAAAAAAACGGAAAAGAAAGAACCTTTGAAAACGGCAAAAGAAAAGAAAGAGGCCAAAAGAGATAAAAAGAATACACCTAAAAGAGATTAAATTGAAAAGATTTTCAGGTTTTTTTTTGTTTCAGGTTTCAAGTTTATGTCAGTATAACAAAAACTTGAAACAAAAAAACTTGAAACAAATCTTTAAAAACAAATTTTTAATCCGGTAAAATTTTTCCAGGATTTAAAATTCCATTCGGATCAAAAATGTTTTTTATGCCACGCATCAATGCGATTTGGGTTTCGTTAAACGCAATGTCCATATAGTTTTTTTGAACATATCCGATGCCATGTTCGCCAGAAAGTGTGCCTTTCAAAGATACTGTAAGTTCAAAAATTTCGCGAATGCCTTTTGTAACTTCGGTGTTCCAATTTTCTTCGCTCATGTCCCCTTTTATGATGTTTACATGAAGGTTTCCATCGCCCGCATGTCCGTAGCAAACAGATTTGAAACCATATTTATTGCCAAGTTCTTTGATTCCTTTCAACAATGCTGGCAACTCATATCTTGGCACGACGGTATCTTCTTCTTTATAAACAGAGTTTGCTTTCACGGCTTCTGCCACGGATCGGCGCATTTTCCAAAGCGCATTTTTTTGATCTTCGGTGTCGGCAAAAAGCACTTCGTCAATGTCAAATTGCTCCACAACCGTCATGATTTTTTCAGCTTCTTGAAACAAAATATCAGGATAATTTCCATCAACTTCAACAAGCAAATGCGCTTGAACAGCGTCCAAAACATTGATGCTAATATCATGATTAAATTGAAGTGTCCAGTCAATGGCATCACGCTCCATAAATTCCATCGCACTTGGCACAATACCCGCCCTAAATATTGCAGAAACTGCCTCGCAAGCTTGCTCAGCCTTGAAAAAAGGTATCAGCATAAGCACATTATGATTGTTTTTTGGAATCAATTTCATCACAATTTTTGTGATAATTCCGAGTGTTCCTTCGCTTCCAACCATCAATTGCGTGAGGTTGTATCCAGTAGAATTCTTCAACGTGTTGGCTCCAGTCCAAATAATTTCTCCATTGGCAAGCACCACTTCCAAATTCAAAACATAGTCTTTTGTCACGCCATATTTCACAGCTCGTGCGCCGCCTGCGTTTTCGGCAACATTGCCACCAATCCAACAACTGCCCTGACTGCTTGGGTCTGGCGGATAAAAAAGTCCTTTTTCGGCAACGGCCTCGCGCAAAACTTGCGTGATAACGGCTGGCTCCACAATCACTTGCAAGTTTTTTTCGTCAATGGTCAGAATCTTATTCAGTCGCTCCATCGAAAGTCCAATTCCCTGATGAACAGAAAGTGCGCCACCGCTCAATCCCGTTCGTCCGCCAATAGCAGTCACTGGAATATTGTTGGCATTTGCAATTTTCAAGATTTCAGAAATTTCCAGCGTATTTGCTGGTTTTAAAACCACTGCAGGCGGAAAAACATAATCTTCGGTCTCGTCTCGTCCATAGTCATTGCGCGTTTCAATATCTGTAAAAATATAGGAATTTCCGACAATTTTTTCTAAATCAAGTAGTGTTTGGGGCGTAAGTTGCATCATCTCGTTTTGAAGTGTAAAACTACTAAATCTTCTTTTAACTTAAAAAAAATATAGTACAAAAGTCGCAAGTCGAATGTTATAAAGTTTTTAAAGTTTTATTATCGTTCACTTTAGCTTGTCGTTTTATTTTCCAATTTGGTGCATCCCAAAACACGAGGAAATTAGCAACCGCAATGACTTTTGACTTTTGACCTTTTGACATTCGACTTCTTTGTTCACATTAAAATAACAAAAACATTGCACATAATTAAAAAATAGTTATTTTTGATATAGAAATTAACCTACGAAATTCACATCCTACTACTTAACAAAACATCAATATTAATGTACAATTCAAAAATATCAGGCCTCGGTTTTTATGTGCCAGAAAACGTGGTGACCAACGACGATTTATCTAAAATAATGGACACTAACGATGCGTGGATTCAAGAACGTACAGGAATTCAAGAACGGCGACATATTATAAAAGGCGAAGACACCACCACGTCAATGGGCGTAAAGGCGGCGAAAATTGCGATCGAGCGCTCGGGAATTTCCAAAGACGATATTGACTTTATTGTTTTCGCAACACTCAGTCCCGATTACTACTTTCCTGGTCCTGGCGTGCTTGTACAACGAGATCTGGGTCTGAAAACCGTTGGTGCGCTTGACATTCGCAACCAATGTTCGGGTTTTGTATATGCCATTTCCATCGCCGATCAATACATCAAAACGGGAATGTATAAAAATATTCTAATAATTGGTTCCGAAGTGCATTCTTTAGGTTTAGACATGACAGACCGCGGGCGTGGCGTTTCCGTGATTTTTGGCGATGGAGCTGGGGCGGCAATCCTCAGTCGTGAAGAAGATTTGAGCAAAGGTATTCTCTCCACACATTTGCATTCCGAAGGACAACATGCCGAAGAATTGGCCGTTTTGGCTCCTGGAATGGGTGGTCGTTGGGTTACGGATATTTTGGCTGATAACGATCCAAACGATGAAAGCTATTTGCCAAAAATGAACGGACAGTTTGTGTTCAAAAATGCAGTTGTTCGCTTTGCCGAAGTGATAAATGAAGGATTGAAAGCCAATGACTTAACGGTTGCCGACATCGATTTGTTGGTTCCACATCAGGCAAACCTTAGAATTTCACAATATATTCAACAAAAATTTCAACTTTCTGACAGTCAAGTTTATAACAATATTCAGCGCTATGGAAATACCACAGCCGCGTCTATTCCAATCGCGCTTACAGAAGCGTGGGAGCAAGGCAAAATCAAGTCCGGCGACACAGTAGTTCTTGCTGCATTCGGTAGCGGATTTACGTGGGGAAGCGTGATTATTAAGTGGTAGATTTTTAAAAGATTAAGGTCGAAGTATTAAGTATAAAATTTTACTGTGCGTGCAAATCAATATAATTTACATGTCGTTTAATATATTTTTTATAAAACCCGTTAAATCCCATACGACTTAATAATTATTACTATTAAATTATCACTTATTTGGGCGTTTCCCAGTCCCGCGAAAAGCGGGCGGGTCGCTATGTTCGTTCCCAAACTTTTTGCCTTTGAATTCTTTGCTAAGCACGAAGCAATGTTTTCAATGGCAAAAAGGTTTTTCACTACCAGCGCTAACGCAATATCCACCGAACAAAAACGACTTCTTCAATTTTAAAAAACGACATAAATAGTAGAAAATTTTAAAGAATAAAATTTATCTTTGCGCACTATAAAAACCATCAAATGTCTTCCTTACAAGAATTTTTATCCGAAAAAATAAAATTGGCTGTTGCCACACTTTTTGAAATTACAATTGAAAAAGTTGAATTTCAGCAAACGCGCAAAGATTTTGAAGGCGACGTGACGATGGTTTTGTTTCCATTGCTGAAAATTATTAAAGGAAATCCCATTGAAATTGGAAACAAAATTGGACAATATCTAACTGAAAATGTAGCGCAAGTTTCAAAATTTAACGTTGTTTCAGGATTTTTGAATATCACAATATCAGATAATTATTATATTCAATATTTCAACGAAATCTATCGCTCAGATATTTTTGGTTTTCTTCCAACAGACAACTCTAAAAAAGCAGTGATGGTAGAATTTGCTTCGCCAAACACTAACAAACCTTTGCATTTGGGTCATGTCAGAAACATTCTTTTGGGTCATTCGGTTGCAAAAATCATTGAGGCATCTGGAATCAAAGTCTACAAAACACAAATCATAAACGATCGAGGCATTCACATTTGCAAATCAATGTTGGCTTGGCAAAAGTTTGGTGATGGACAAACGCCAATATCCACAGGTCTAAAAGGCGATAAATTAGTTGGAAATTTCTATGTTAAATTTGATCAGATTTTTAAGCAAGAAATTGCAAGCCTCATGGCAACAGGAATGACGGAAGATGATGCAAAAAAAAATGCGCCAATTATTCTCGAAGCGCAGCAAATGCTCTTAGACTGGGAAGCAGGAAAACCAGAAATAATGGACTTGTGGCGCACTATGAACCAATGGGTTTATGATGGTTTTGAAGTCACTTACAGAAATTTGGGCGTAGATTTTGACTCGTATTACTACGAATCGAACACCTATTTACTTGGAAAAGATGTGGTTACGCTCGGGTTAGAAAAAGGAATTTTTGAACGCGACACCGATGGTTCCGTGTGGATAGATCTAACGCCCGATGGTTTAGATAGAAAAATTGTACTTCGTTCCGACGGAACAGCGGTTTATATGACGCAAGATATTGGTACTGCCATTCAGCGTGTGAAAGACCACAATGATGTTGGTGGCATGGTCTATACTGTTGGTAATGAGCAAGATTATCATTTTAAAGTGTTGTTTCTGATTCTACAAAAATTAGGCTACGATTGGGCAAAAAACCTTTTTCACTTGTCTTATGGCATGGTCGATTTGCCTTCAGGGAAAATGAAATCTCGCGAAGGAACCGTGGTTGATGCCGATGATTTGATGCAAGAAATGACTGAAACTGCGCAAAAAATTTCGGAAGATTTAGGCAAGTTAGAAGAATATTGTGCAGATGAAAAAGCTATTTTACATACTACAATTGGTATGGGCGCCTTAAAATATTACATCTTAAAAGTCGATCCCAAAAAACGAATACTTTTCAATCCAGAAGAATCAGTAGATTTTGCTGGAAACACGGGTCCGTTTATTCAATATACGTATGCCAGAATTCAATCTATTTTGCGCAAATCTGATTTTGATTATGCAACTACAAGTAGCGTTGATTTGTTGGACGAAAAAGAAAAAGAAGTAATAAAAAATCTTTCCTATTTTCCAGAAGTCATTCAAGATGCAGCGCAGAATCATAGTCCAGCTTTGGTGGCAAATTACACGTATGAATTAGTAAAATCCTATAATTCATTTTATCAAGCGGTGCCAATTTTGCCCGAAAGTGATCTTGACAAAAAGACATTTCGCGTACAACTTTCAGACAAAGTGGCAAAAACCATTAAATTGTCTTTTGGATTGTTGGGTATTGAAGTACCGAATCGGATGTAGTTGTCTTTATCAATTTATTTTTGTTTTTAAAGTTTTGCGTGAGCGATCAGCCTGCGGCGGACACGTGGCAGTGGAGCTCTTTTCCTAACTTTATACCCGTCAGGATTTAAAATCCTGACGGGTATAAAGTTAGAAAAAAGCGGGAACGGAAAGCGAGACCCGACCTGCTTTTCGCGGGTTCTGGGTCACGCCCAAATGCTATTGAATGATCTTGAAAAAAACTTTATCTTTGCAATATGGAAGATTTGAAACGTTTGAATAAATTTATTGCCGACACGGGATTTTGTTCTCGACGCGAGGCTGACAAGTTTATAGCAGATGGTCGCGTAACTATGAACGGCATCGTTCCAGAATTGGGAACCAAGGTTTCAAATCGAGATGAAGTGCGTGTTGACGGCAAATTGATTCATGAAAAGCGCGAAAAGTTGGTCTATTTGGCGTTCAATAAACCAATCGGAATTGAGTGTACTACCAACTTGGATGTGCGCAACAACATTGTGGATTATATCAACTATCCAAAACGAATTTTTCCAATCGGCAGGCTCGATAAAGCGAGTGAAGGTTTGATTTTTATGACTAATGATGGCGATATTGTAAACAAAATTTTACGTGCCAGAAACAACCACGAAAAGGAATATACCGTCACAGTAAACAGACCAATTACGGATAAATTCATTGAAAGAATGAGCAATGGCGTGCCAATTTTGGAAACTGTAACTCGAAAATGCAAGGTAGAACAAATCAGTAAATTTGTTTTTAAAATTATTTTGACGCAAGGTTTAAATCGCCAAATCCGACGCATGACCGAATATTTAGGCTATGATGTTACGGCTTTGAAACGAATACGAATTATTAATATTTCTCTCGATTTGCCCGTTGGTCGCTATCGAGATTTGACCGATGCAGAAATTACGGAACTTAATATGTTGATTGCGCCGTCAAGCAAAACCGAAGAGGCAAGTTTGTTTTAAAAAATGTTTAAGTGCCCCTCTAAAAACTCAGTTATTACTCAATTGAAACTTTTTAATTAGATATTTAGTAACTTACCATTAAGTTCATTAAAAAAATTAAGCAAGCAACGACTTAATAATCTTAATCTTCTTAATGGTTTACTGTAAAGAAAAAGTTTGATGTAGTTTTCAGGGGTAGCCTTAATTATAACACTTTTTGTAAAAAATACGTTTAATTTTGAAAGCCTTTAATGGGTCTTGCTTGTATATTTATTAGTAAATTTCGATTTGAAATTTTGAGGCAAAACAGTTATATTTGCAATTCAAAATTCATAGAAAAATGTTCAATAGCTTAAGCGAAAAATTAGACAAGGCCTTTCAGGTTTTAAAAGGTCACGGAAAAATAAATGAATTAAACGTTGCTGATACATTAAAAGAGGTTCGTCGTGCGTTATTGGATGCCGATGTGAATTTCAAAATTGCCAAAGATTTTACAACCAAAGTAAAAGAAAAAGCAATTGGCCAGAATGTTTTAACGTCGCTTCAACCGGGACAGTTGCTGGTGAAGTTAGTCAAAGACGAGTTGACAGAATTGATGGGTGGCGACGTTGCAGGAATCAATTTGTCTGGAAACCCAACTGTTATTTTAATGTCGGGATTGCAAGGGTCAGGAAAAACTACATTTTCTGGAAAGCTGGCAAATTTTCTTAAAACCAAGAAAAACAAAAAACCAATGTTGGTTGCGTGCGATGTTTATCGTCCTGCGGCAATAAACCAGCTCCACATTGTTGGAGATCAAATTGGTGTGGAAGTATACTCTGAACTGGGCAACAATAATCCAGTTGAAATTGCAACCAATGCAGTAAAATACGCCAAAGAAAAAGGTTATAATGTTGTGATTGTCGATACCGCAGGTCGCTTGGCGGTTGACACCGAAATGATGAATGAAATTTCCAGAGTTCACAAAGCTTTGCAACCTCAAGAAACATTGTTTGTCGTGGATGCCATGACTGGTCAAGATGCCGTAAACACTGCAAAAGCATTCAACGACATATTGAATTTTGATGGTGTTATTCTTACAAAATTAGATGGAGATACGCGAGGTGGCGCGGCAATTTCAATAAAGTCTGTGGTTAACAAACCTATTAAATTTGTTGGTACGGGCGAGAAAATGGAAGCCATTGACGTATTCTATCCTGAGCGTATGGCGGAGCGTATTCTTGGAATGGGCGACGTCGTATCTTTGGTAGAGCGCGCCCAAGAACAGTTTAACGAAGAGGAAGCCAGAAAACTTCAAAAGAAAATTGCGAAAAACGAATTTGGTTTTGACGATTTTCTGACGCAAATTCAACAAGTAAAGAAAATGGGTAACATGAAAGATTTGGTTTCGATGATTCCGGGCGCTTCAAAAGCCATGAAAGATGTTGAAATTGAAGATGATGCGTTCAAACATATTGAGGCAATCATTCATTCGATGACGCCAATTGAACGAACAAAACCATCGGTGATAGACGTCAAGCGTAAAAATAGAATTGCAAAAGGTTCTGGAACAAAAATTGAGCAGGTGAATCAATTGATGAAACAATTTGATCAAATGAGCAAAATGATGAAAATGATGCAGGGGCCAGGCGGGAAAAATATGATGAAGATGATGGGAAATATGAAAGGTGGCATGCCAGGGATGAGATAAATTAGTCATCAAGTCAAAAGTCGAAAGTCGTAATGATGTTCGAGACTTTCGACATTAAGACTTTAAGACACATATTTTATGATAATTTTAGACGGGAAAAAAACAGCCGAAGACATCAAAATTGAAATCACGGCGGAAGTAGATGCTATGAAAGCCAACGGCGAAAAAGTGCCTCACTTGGCAGCTATTATTGTTGGGTCGGATGGCGCAAGTATGACTTATGTTGCCAACAAAGTGCGCGCCTGCGAACGCGTTGGATTTGAATCAACTTTAGTGAAAATGCCCAGTACAACTTCCGAAACTGAGTTGCTGAAAAAAATCAACAAACTAAATCTTGATGATAATATAGACGGATTTATTGTCCAACTGCCTTTGCCAAAACAAATTGACACGCAAAAGGTTTTGATGGCAATAAACCCAAGCAAAGACGTGGACGGCTTTCATCCAGAGAATTTTGGAAAAATGGCATTGGATATGACGACTTTTATTCCAGCGACACCATTTGGAATTTTGGAATTATTGGAGCGTTATGGCGTCGAGACTAAAGGCAAACATACTGTTGTGATTGGTCGCAGTCATATTGTTGGTAGGCCGATGAGCATTTTGATGGGGCGAAAAGGTTTTCCAGGAAATTCAACGGTTACACTCACGCATAGCTACACTAAAAATATTGCTCAAATTACAACTCAAGCCGATATTATTATCACCGCACTTGGCGTTCCAAACTATCTAAAGGCAGAAATGGTCAAAGACGGAGCCGTGGTCATTGATGTTGGAATCACTCGCGTTGCCGACGATTCCGAAAAAGGATATGCAATTGTGGGCGATGTTGATTTTGAAAATGTTGCAAAAAAAGCATCGCACATAACACCCGTTCCTGGTGGTGTTGGACCAATGACAATTGCAATGTTGTTGAAAAACACGCTGTTGGCAAGAGAGATGAGAAAGAATAATTAAAGACTGTTTTAAATTGTTAAATTATATTTCATTTACATAACTTTTCCAATTAGAATGAGAATTGCAATATCTCAAGTAACTCTCAAAATTACTTATAGGTTTATGTCAATTTAGTTCAACTACTTTATCTATTTGATTTACATAAAATTTCCTATATTTTTCGACATTACATTATTTCTATTTTTGATGCCTTTACTTTCTGTTATTTGTTGGTTACCGTTTATTTATTTGTAATTATTAAAAAAATATTTTTAGTCTTTTTTAAAAAATTGATTTACATTTAAATTCAATATTTATGCTATTTATGTGAATCTGTTGACTGCTTTTTTAACACTCAAAATATATTAGCGTTTTTTTAATCATTGATATTCTTATAAGTTTTACATCAATATTATAGCTGTGCTTATTTAGCGTCATCAAATTAAAGATATAATTATTTGCAATTAAATTTACTGATATGTGGCAAAATACTGTGCAAACTTTGTGCATTGAAGTAAAAGGTTACGCTTATAAACGTTTTACAGAAATCTTAGCTAAATTTAAAAACTTTAATTTTTATATCTATTTTATCAGTTTAATTCAATTTTTAAATATACAAATTATCTTTTCATTATTACAAATTTGCATATAATTACTTTTCATCTCCATGTGTATTGGTAGTATAACTCGTCAAAGTGCAACATTCCTGCTGATCAATCCTTCAGAATATACAAATTCTAATCATCTATTATAAATTCTTAAAAAAAACTTCATCATTATAAACAGTTGCTCTATTTCGTAGTTATTAATTATTCCACAGAAACATATCATTTTCGAATAAAAAATTTTAATTGATCACCAATTATAAAAAATTTAAGTTTTGATTATAATCTATATTTAAAAATTAAAATTTCTTCCAATCGGCATTAATCATTTTATAAACGAGCATATAATGAAATACGAAAACTATTAAAACCCAGCAATGATCGCATTTCACCTGTCAAGAATATAAAAAAACCCCAGTAATTTCAGACCAAATCTTCTAAACATAGGCGACGACATACGCTCCCATCCGCCCTGGCGGACAAGTACCGCCCCGGCGGACAATACTATCTGCGCTGACGGGCTTAACTTCCCTATTCCGTTTAAATTTTATCTTATTTTTTTTAAAAAAAAAATCCTCACCAAATAAATGATGAGGATTTAAACAAATGCGATGAACCGAGCATGCGAACACGTCGATCCAAAAAAAAGAGCTTGTCTTTTTCAGACAAGCTTCATTAAGAAAGATGACGTCATACGCTCCCATCCGCCCCGGCGGGCAGTATCTTCTGCGCCATAGGGCTTAACTTCTTTATTTCGCTTATTTTTTATCTTAATTTTTTTCAAAAAAAATCCTCACCAAATAAATGATGAGGATTTAAAGAAAGACGAGGAACCGAGCATGCGAACACATCGATCCAAAAAAAAGAGCTTGTCTTTTCAGGCAAGCTTCATTAAGAAAGATGACGACATACTCTCCCATCCGCCCCGT
>JAYWGW010000016.1:0-8335 GCA_043778045.1 Bacteroidota bacterium
TGGAGCGGTTCCTTGCGTGTTATACGGAGGAAATCAAACAGTTCATTTTTCGGCAGACGAAAAAGCTTTCAAAAACTTGGTTTACACTCCAAACGCGCACACAGTTGTGATTGATTTGGACGGTGGAAAATCTTTTAACGCAATTTTGCAAGACATTCAGGTTCATCCTGTTTCGGACAAAATTTTGCACATTGACTTTTTTCAACTTTTTGATGAGAAAGAAATTACGATGGAAGTGCCTGTGAAAGTTACGGGTGTTTCGCCTGGTGTACTTTTAGGTGGTGTGTTGCGATTGAACAGCAGAAAACTGAAAGTGAGAGCGTTACCAGCAGATTTGCCAGATTTTATTGAAGCAAATATCTCTAAATTAGAAATGGGTAACAAACTTTATGTGACTGAAGTTCCAGCAGATAAGTTTAAATTATTGCATCCAGACAACACTGTTGTTGCACAGGTGAGAATTTCTCGTGCTGCAATGAAGGCTGCTCAAGAGGCTGCAAAAGCTGCGAAAACTCCAGCTGCGAAAGGAAAGAAAAAATAATATTTTTCAAGAATTTTTTGGGAAAGCATCAACGAAAGTTGGTGCTTTTTTTTGTGATATTTTTTATTTATGGTCTGAAAGTGCATTAGATTCTTAATGTTTTAGCCACAGATTTAAAAGATTTGTAGGATTTAGAATTTTTAATATAAAAATCTATGTAAATCTTTTAAATCTGTGGCTAAAAAAACCATATGTTTATTAGACTAAATCCTATTTTTTTTATAAAAAAAACTATATTGCATTGTTAAAAAAATCTACCAATATGATTATGAAAAATCTTAAAATTCTATTTTTATTTATTGCTGTCAGTCTCAACGCCCAACAAGGAGGGATGTGGATTCCGTCATTGCTTGGTGGCGCGCGCGAATCTGAAATGAAAGCGCTTGGAATGAAAATTTCTGCAGCGGATATATACAGTACAAACAAATCCAGCATCAAAGACGCTGTGCCGCAGTTCAATGGTGGTTGCACATCTGAGATTATTTCGGATAAATCACTATTGCTTACCAATCATCATTGTGGTTTTGATGCCATTCAAAATTTATCGTCGGTGGAAAATGACTATTTGACTAATGGATTTTGGGCATACAAATTATCAGACGAATTGCCGAACAAAAATCTTGAAGTAACTTTTGTAATCAGTATAAACGATGTTACGAAACAAATTTTAGAAGGCGTTTCTGAACTTTCTGCTGAAGGAGATAAACAAAAAAAAATTCAAGAAAATATCTCAAAAACAACCAATAGCTTTACTAAAGAAGCATGGCAAGAAAACAAAATCCGTACTTTTTTTGACGGCAATCAATACCTGCTTTTTGTTACAGAATCTTTTAAAGACATTCGATTGGTTGGCACGCCACCAAGTTCCATTGGGAAATTTGGTTCGGACACGGACAACTGGGTTTGGCCTCGCCACACAGGAGATTTTTCTTTGTTTAGAATTTATGCCGATAAAAACAATCGTCCTGCAGTTTATTCTGCGGATAATGTACCGTATAAACCAAAACATTTTCTACCTGTTTCGGCAAAGGGAATTAAAGAAAATGACTTTACTCTCGTGATGGGATTTCCTGGTCGGATGCAGGAATTTTTGCCTTCGGCAGCAGTTGCTCAAATAGTGAACACGCTGAATCCTGCAAAAATTGAAGTCAGAGACGCAGCTTTGAAAGTGCAAGACGGATTTATGAGAAAAGACAATGCCATCAAAATTCAATATGCATCAAAATATGCTGGTGTTGCAAATTATTGGAAAAAATGGATTGGCGAAACCAAAGGACTCAAAAAAGCTAACGCAATTGGCATCAAACAAAATTTTGAAAAAGAATTTCAAAACAAACTCGCAGTCGCAGGCAAAACAGCTGAATATGGAAAGATTATTACCGATTTTAATAAAAATTATGCTGAGATTAATGATTTAGCATTGGCACGAGACTATTTTATGGAAGTGGTGCAACGCAACACCGAGTTGCTTAGCTTTTGTTACAGATTATTTCAATTAGAACAAGTTTACGATTCAAAAGGTGAGCAAGCTTTCAATGATAGAAAAGTGAATTTGATGAATGCAATGGCGGATTTATATAAAGATTTTAATCCAAAAGTTGACGAAAAAGTTTTTGAACAACTGTTTGCATTATACCAAAAAAATGTTCCAGAACAATTTCATGCCGATGGAATTAAAAGTTTGAACGCATCGCAAATTGCTACTGAAATTTATAGTCAATCAGCAATAACCTCTTCTGATGGTCTTCAAAAACTTTTAAATGCTGATGCCAAAACAGCCGTTGGAAACCTTAATGCCGACAAAGGATTTGCCTTTGCAAAGAAACTAATTGTGGCCTATCAAGAAAAAGTTGCGCCTCAATATGACATAATCAATTCAAAAAACATTGCCCTACAACGGACCTTTACCAAGGCTACGATTGAACTTTTTCCCAAAGCGCGACTCTTTCCAGATGCAAACGGAACACTTCGCGTCACGTACGGAAAAGTTAAAGGTTACAAACCAGTTGATGCGGTTTCGTATGATCCAATAACGTATTTAGACGGCGTTATGGAAAAACATATTCCAGGCGATTATGAATTTGATGTGCCAAAAAAACTTATTGAATTGTACAACGAGAAAGACTATGGTCGTTATGCTTTTAAAGGTAAAATGCCAGTCTGTTTTATAGGAACCAATCATACGACAGGCGGCAATTCAGGCAGTCCCGCTATCGATGCCAAAGGAAACCTTATTGGTCTAAATTTCGACCGCGTTTGGGAAGGCACAATGTCTGATATATTTTACAGCCCTGAAATTTGCCGAAACATCATGGTTGATGCCAGATATATTTTATTTATAATCGACAAATTTGCTGGAGCAAAAAATTTAATCAACGAGATGAAGATTGTTTATTAAAGTGCAATAAACTTTTTAATCTAACAATCTAAAAGTCCAAAAATTTAAAAATTTTTTTTAGAAGCCAATCCAGCTTTTCATTTCAATCTTTGGCTGGAAAATTGTTTTTTTCTAAACAAAAAAAGAGCTTCTATGGTCGCTTTTTTTAGTAAATAAAAAAATTAATTTTCCAGCCAAAGGATTTTCATTACAATCTGGGCTACTTTATACCCATTAAAGCAATAAAATCACATATAGAATAAGCGTCAATAAAATTTTACAAAATAATTAACATTTAAACCACATCTTTTGATGTTTGGCACAATCTTTGGTAGTAGATTAAGCACTGCCGAAATATTTATTTTTTAAAAAGAATTAAATTTTTTAATTTTAAATAAAAAAATTATATCTTTGCATCGAATTAATAATTAACCTTTTATATTTAAAAAAATGAAAAATTTATTTTTAAGCCTTGCTGTTATCGCTACATTAACTGTAGTATCTTGTAAAGAAAAAGCTGCTGAAGTAACTACTGATGCTACTGACGCTGCAACCGAAACTGTTGATTCTGCTGCAACTGAAGGAGTTGAAGCTGTTGAAGCTGCTGCTGCATCTGCAACTACAACTGTTGAAGCTGCTGCTGCATCTGCAACTGAAGAAGTTAAAAAATAATTAGACCTCAAGTCTAAAGATTTTAAAAACCTCGCTATTGCGAGGTTTTTTTATGCATTTAATTTTTTTTAAAGTTTTAAAAATTAATCTGTTGAATGCCGCAGTTCATATGCACTAATCTTATAAACCGTTAATGTAATAATCGATTCTCCCTAATCGTTAATCTTCGGTTCTTCAAAAATAAATTTCTGATCTGAAAAATCGATAATTTCGGCTATTAATGCAAATTTTTTGATTTCCTCAATGCCTTTTTCTAATCGAAGTTCAGTGCTATATTTTCGGCTTGTGGCAAAGGCTTCACTGATTAAAAAAATTTTAAAATAATGCTTTCCACCCGCAGCTTTATGTTTTTCAAAAATACAATTGGCAGTATTGTTCTTAAAATTTTCAATTGCCAATTCGCATTCAAATTTTAATTCAAATCCCAAACTTGAAAAAATGGTTTTTCCGCGTCTTGAAGTAAATTCAAATTTATATAAATCATTATATCTTTTTGTTATAACGAAAGAACTCATATTTTAAAAATTTTCAAAAAAAAATCGATTTAGAGACTAAATCGATTTTTTTAAATTCAAGAATAGTTTTGTAATTATGCTTTTGGCGTTTCATCGGTTGTGTCATCAACTACAACATCTGTTGCTTTATCCTTAGCACTGTCAAATGTTTCTTCAACTTTAGCAATGGTTTCTGAAGCAAAAACTTCAGCTTTTTCCATCAATGGTGCAGCATGTTCTTTTGCAGAATCAACTGCATTTTTCAATGCCTCGCCTGCGCTTTCAGAAAACTCTGAAACTTTAGCAACCGCTTCATCAGCAAATATTTCTGCTTTTTCCATATAAGGTGCTGCATTAACTTTAGCAGTTTCAATGGCTTCTTCAGCATAGTCTTTGGCTTTGTCAAACCCTACTTCTGCTTGTTCTACTAAATCTGCTCCAACGATTTTGGCTTTACCAAAAAGACCTGAAAAAAAACTTCCTATGCTCATAGTTTCTATTTTTAAAATTTGAAATGCAATAATACAAAATTTTATCATTGTTTTAACAAAAAATGTAAAACGTAAAAAGTCTAAAATAAGAAAGGTAAAAAGTAAAAAATATTAATCTACAAATGTATCCATTGGTAAACCGCAGGTTTTGTTTTCGCAAACGTAAAATAAAGATTTTCCGTCAATAAATTTATTTTTCAAAAATGGAATTTCAGATGATTCAATATTTCCAAAAACATGATAATTTGGTAAATATTTTTGATTAATATTTTTGCTTTTCGCAATGGCATCATATCCAACAATAGCTAATTCTTTCTGTGTTTCAGACATGTTCATAAACGCCAATAACCAATTGGAAAATGCCGACGGATAGTCAATATTTGGAACGATATGTTGCAACATGTTTATGGCAATTTTCTCGTAATGCGGATTTTCGAATGCCGTACTCAGATATAATAAATTGTTTGCCAAAACAGAATTTGACGCGGGAATTACGTTGTCTTCGGTTTCAAAATGGGTTGCCAAAAGTGTTTCAGTATTATTGCTATTAAAGGCGAAAAAGCCCGAGGCATTGTCAAGAAAATTTTCCAAGCAAAAATCGGTCAATTGTTTTGCATATTGTAACCAAACGGCATCAAACGTTACTTGAAATAGCGAAATGCAAGCACTAATAAAGTGTGCATAATCTTCTAAAAATCCATCAATTGCAAGTTTATCATTCGTATATATATGATATAGAAATCCTCCGGGCGACCACATTTTCCCTACGATGAAATTTGCGTTTTTGAGTGCCATATCAAGATAATTTTGGTTGCTAAATGCTTTGTAGGCGTCCACCAAACCAACAATCATAAGTGCATTCCAGGAGCAGAGACATTTGTTGTCCAACCGCGGCCGTGGTCGTTTTTCTCGTTCTAAAAACAATATGGTTTCCCATTTCTGTTTCATTAGAATCAATGCATCGACTGTAATATTGTTGTTTTTAGCAATTATTTCTAAACGCTGATTTTGAATTAAAACAAAGTTTCCATGCTCCCAATATCCAAAATCGTTAATGTTGAAAAGTGTTGCGAAAAGATCAAAATCATCGCCAATTAGTTGTTGTAATTCTGGTTTTGTCCATACATAAAATGCGCCTTCTTCAAGTTCTGATTGGCTATTTAAACTGTCTGCGTCCAAGGCACAAAAAAAACCGCCGTCTTCATTCGTTAAATTGTTTTCTATAAATCCAACTGTTTTTCCAACCACAGTTTTATACAATGGATTTTGTGTCCGCTTAAAAGCATTTGAATAAAGCGATAGCAATTGTGCATTGTCATATAGCATTTTTTCAAAGTGTGGAACGTGCCATTTGTCGTCAACAGAATAGCGACTAAAACCGCCACCAATCGTATCAAAAAGTCCACCATATGCCATTTTGGTCAAGGTCAAATCTACAAAATTCAGAAGTTTTAGGTTGTTGGTTTGATGTCCGTAATTCATCAAAAACATATAGTTGTTTGGCATCATAAATTTTGGAGAACGTGACATGCCTCCAAAATCTAAGTCAAAACTTTTTGTCCATTTAGCAATCAGATTTTCAACTATTTCACTATTATACGTAAAATCATTGTCGCTTTTATTGACCGCAACAAGACTAATATTTTTAATTCCATTATGCAATTTTTCAGCATATTCTATAATTTTTTCGGGTTGCTTTTGAAACATTTCTTGCAGCTGCTCCAAGGTGTTTGTCCAATCGTTTTTCCTAAAATAAGTGCCACCCCAGACTGGACGACCATCAGGAAGGCAAACAACATTTAGTGGCCAACCGCCGCTTCCCGTCATGATTTGAACGGCTTTCATATAGGTTGCATCAACATCGGGACGCTCTTCACGGTCGATTTTGATGTTTATAAAATGAGCATTCATCACGTGAGCAACGTCCGTATTTTCAAAACTTTCGTGTTCCATCACATGGCACCAATGACAAGCTGAATAGCCAATGCTGACAATCAGCAGTTTGTTTTGTTTTTCAGCTTCGCGCAAAGTTTTGTCATTCCAAGGTTGCCAATGGACAGGATTGCTGGCGTGTTGAAGCAGATAAGGGCTTGTTTCCTGCGCAAGAATGTTTGTCATTTTATCCAATATTTTAAAAAATTGCTTAAAAAAAGCGTTTCGATTGAAACGCTTATGTTGTTATTCTAACTCGAAAGTGAGCTTTAAATTGACCCTGTATTCGGTAACTTTTCCGTCAACAACAGCTGCGCTTTGCTCTTGCACATACACAGATCGAATGTGTTTTACGGATTTAGATGCTTTTTCAACAGCTTTTTCTGTGGCATCTTCCCAAGATGTTGCAGAGCTTGATAATACTTCGATTACTTTTAAAACAGCCATAATTTATAAGTTTTAGTTTATTATTAATGATATAAAATTACAAAAATATTTTGAATGTCACCAAAACTTATAAAACATTTTTGTTAAAAATGAAACGCCTATAAATTTTATAAAATAAAAAATCTCCAATCAAAAATCCTTATCCTAATTTTAATATTATTTATTTTAGGCACAGATTGCACAAATTTCCACAGATTTTTTAATATTATACCTGTCAAATCCAGCTAATTTGCTAAATATAAAGGAAGTACTTAAATATATAATTTAGGCATTAGCCAATTTAAAAAATTAATTTTCAAAAATCAAAAATCAAATATCAAAAATCACCAATCAAAAATCCCTACCCATTTATTGCTTCAACCACAATATTTTCATCTTTTAACATGTCTTTTAGCATGTTTTCAATACCACTCTTTAATGTAAAAGTACTTGACGGACAGCCATTACACGCGCCTTGCATCACAACTTTTACGCGTTTTGTTTCGGCATCATACGAATCAAAAAGAATATTTCCACCGTCAGCAGCAACAGCAGGTTTGACATATTCTTCCAAAATATTTATAATTTGTTGCGATGTGGTGTCTAAATTATCAAAATTTTCTATTTTTTGTTTTTCAGTTTTTGGATTGTTTTCCGCAAGACTTTCATCGATAACGGTGCCACCATTTTCTATATAATTTTTTATAAAACTACGCAATTCTAACGTGATTTCGTCCCAGGAGTTTACGTCATATTTGGTTACTGAAACATAGTTTTCATCAAAGAAAATTTCTTTTACATACGGAAATTTAAATAATTCTTTTGCTAAAGGAGATGCCAAAGTTTCATCAATATTTTTAAATTCAATAGCTGTTTTTGTAAGTCTTTTATTGACAACAAATTTCAAAACTGACGGATTTGGAGTGGTTTCTCCATAGACTGTTGCGGGTTGTTTTTGAGTTTTGTTTTCTGATGGTTTAAAAATAACGCCACCGTTTGCAATATATTCATTAATTTGCTCAGCAACAGCATCTTGCACGTCGTTCCATTCCACAATATTATATCTTTCTATGGCAATAAAATTTCCAGAAATATAAATGGTTTTCACAAACGGAAGGTAAAACAACTGCTGTGCCAATGGCGATTGAGACGCTTCATCGATATTTTTAAATTCAAAATTTTCATTTTGGGTTATAAAATCAGAAAATTCAAACTTTATGATCGCATCGTTTTGCGTTGGTTTTATTATAACATTTTGCATGGAAATAGTTTTTTTAGCAAATTTAACAAACTAATTTTTTAATTATGGTGAATTCAATTAATAAATGCGAATGCCTGTTTGTTATTTAATTTATGTAAATATACTTCATTTGGTGATCTATATTGATGTCTTTTTCGTGGT
>JAYWGW010000017.1:0-39645 GCA_043778045.1 Bacteroidota bacterium
ATTATAATTAGAAACAAAAAAGCACAATTTAAATATAAAGAAATAGAAGATTTATATGAAATATTATTAAATCCACAATATTCTAAAACATAACCTAAAATTATATCACAAAATATGCAGATACGATGTATGTTTTGGATCATAGTCAAAAACTATAAAATCACGTCAAGAAGGGTTGTCACTTTCTATTTTATAATTCTAAATGTAAGATTTATGCGTTCACCAATCGGCTTTGCTGTTTTCGGAATTTGATGTTTCCAAAAATGTTGCGTCGTTCCTTTCATTAAAAGCAAACTTCCGTGTTGCAAAATAATGTTTTGTTTTGCTTCTTTTATAGTATGATGCTTGAGCTGAAAAACGCGCTCCGCACCAAAACTAACAGACGCAATTATTGGATTTCGCCCCAATTCTTTTTCATTATCAGCATGCCAACCGTTGCTGTCTCGACCATTGCGATAGCGGTTCAACAAAACAGTAGTGAAATTTTCTTGACAAATATTTTCAACTGCTTCCTTAATATAAGTCATCAATGGTGACCAATTGTGTGGTTGCATCACGATGTTGGAATATCCGTACGGCTTGCCTTCATTGCCGAAAAGTGCCGTAAGACGCGGTTGTTCGTATTGTTTTCCGTAAACGGTGATGTTGTCTTGTTGCCAAGGAATATTGTTTTTAAGATTTTCAAATAATTCGTTTGACTTTTGAAAATCAAAAAAATTGGAATAATAGACAATTTCTGCGTCGGGCAAATTAAAAATAACGGGTTCGTTTTCTTGAAAAAGCATCAGATTTTGGTGTATTGAAAAGCCCAATATATAAGCCCAAATTGAAGAAAAAATCGAATATATAGAAGAATTTTTGGCAACCCAAGGCTTGCTTGTTTGTTTTGAATCATAAAAATGTGTGTTGCAAAAAAGGCAACCAATAGTCCGATTATGCCATACGCGCCAATTTTGGCGGTTGGTAGAAAAAACAGCATCGCACCAAAAAGCACTTCAAGAATTCCTGCCCACATGTTGATAGCACTTATGTTTGGAAAAGCATTTGGAATGATTTTTAAGTATAATTTTTCAGATCTGAAATGATTTAGGCCTGCGACCACGAAAATTGTTGCGAAAATATATTGATGCCACATAAGATTTTGATTAACGATTTATGAATGTTGATTAACGATTGTTTTGCGATGTACAAATCATTTAAATTTTAACTTTTGTTAAGTTTTGCAAAAGTAAGCATTTTGGAAATCAAAAATCAAAAATCCGCAATCACAAATCAACAATCCTTAGCCCTGACAAAAGCGGAAAGCCCGCAGGTGAAAGTCACAAAAAAACTTGCCACAAAAGAACGACCGGCTCACCCCCAGCCCCTCTCCAAAAGAGAGGGTAGCAAAAGTGTTCCTTTTGTGGCTTAGTTTTTTGTGGTTTTCAACGAGGACTTGAAGCGGATGGCAGGAAATAGTTTCAAAAAATTTTACTTAAAATAAGAAAATGTTTCGTTGTTTTGAATTTTCAGAATTGTTTCATAGATTAGTTTTATAACGTTTTCGACATCGTCGCGGTGTACCATTTCGACGGTGGTGTGCATGTATCGTAAAGGCAACGAAATCAGTGCTGATGCTACGCCACCATTGCTATATGCGAATGCGTCGGTGTCTGTTCCAGTTACTCTTGATGATGCTAAACGTTGAAATGGGATGCTTTTTTCGATAGCGGTTTCGATGATGAGTTCGCGCAAATTGTTTTGAACTGCTGGCGCATAGGTTACGACTGGACCTTTGCCGATTTTGGTTTCGCCTTCGATTTTTTTCTCGATCATGGGTGTGGTGGAATCGTGGCAAACGTCGGTGACGATTGCAATATTTGGCTTGATGGTTTTTGTGATCATTTCGGCACCACGAAGTCCAACTTCTTCTTGGACGGAATTCGTAATGTAAAGTCCGAAGGGCAAAGTGATGTTGTTTTCGTGTAACATTCTGGCAACTTCGGCAATCATGAATCCGCCCATTCGGTTGTCGATGGCGCGACAAACGAACTTGTTTTCGTTTAAAATCATAAACTCGTCAGGGTAGGTGATCACGCATCCGACGTGGACGCCAAGTGCCTCAACTTCGTCTTTGGTGGTGCATCCGCAATCGATAAAAATGTTATGTTGTGTGGCATTTTCTTCTTTTCCGCGACCGCGCGTATGTATGGCTGGCCAACCGAAAACGCCTTTTATAATGCCTTTTTTAGTATGAATGTTTACGCGTTTTGAGGGTGCAATTTGGTGGTCAGAACCTCCGTTTCGGATGACATAAATAAGTCCATCGTCAGTGATATAGTTTACGTACCACGAAATTTCGTCCGCATGACCTTCGATAACGACCTTAAATGTTGCATCGGGATTGATGATTCCAACGGCGGTTCCGTATGTGTCGGTGATGAACATGTTTACATATGGTTTTAGATAGTCCATCCACAGTTTTTGACCTTCGGCTTCATAGCCTGTTGGCGAGGCATTGTTGAGATAATTTTCTAAAAATGTGAGTGATTTTTCGTTTAAAATGGATTCCATAAAGTATTTTTTTTGCGAATTTATAAAATTGGCATCACAGTTGTATATATTATGTATAATTTTGCTAAAATTTATATGATGAAAATATTTTTAATGGTTTTGATGTTGGTTTTTGTTGAGCAAATTCGTGCGCAGGAAGACCCGCGCGATGCGTATTTGAATCAACAGACCGACAGCATCTTAGGTCCGGCAGTGCAACTGGAAGAGTTGGTTATTAATAAGAACCAAATCAAGGCGGATGAATTGGCGCGCAAGCAATTTCTGATTTTGCAACGACGCGTTTATCGGGTTTATCCTTTTGCGAAAGTGGCATCGGAACGTTTGACTTTGCTGAATCAAGGTATGGATAAATTGACCTCGGACAGAGACAAACGAAAATATTTTAAGATTGTAGAGCATTATATGACCAATGAATTTGAGGCGCAATTGAAAAATTTATCTCGAAAAGATGGGCAAATTTTAGTGAAACTTATTCACAGACAAACGGGAAGCACAACTTTTCAATTAATTAAAAATTTGAAATCTGGTTGGAAAGCTTTTTGGTCTAATAATACGGCGCGATTGTTTGATATTAATCTAAAAACTGAATATCGACCAATTGAAGTCAACGAAGATTATTTGATAGAAACCATTTTGACTCGTGCTTTTTCGAGCTATAAATTGCCACAGCAAAATCCTGCAATTCCTTTGGATTACAATCAAATGGTTGATGTTTGGAAAGAAAAATTAGCGAAACCGAAAGGGTAGATTTTTGGATTATTAGATTATTAGATTATTAGATTTTTAGATTTCTTAGATTTTTGAAATAATTAGATAGATATGAACATTTCACTTTTCACAATTAATAAAAATGACACTTCACATTGAAACACCTGCTTTGCTTTTTTCCGCTACATCATTAATTTTGCTGGCTTATACAAATAGATTTCTGACTTTGGCGCAAATTATACGAAATTTGAAAAAAACTTATATTGAAAATCACAACAAATCAATTCTTTTAGAAATTAAAAACTTGAATTTGCGACTGACGTTAATTCGCAACATGCAACTTTTTGGTGTGATGTCGCTATTTTTATCAGTCTTTGCGATGTTGCTTTTATTTTTTGATATTCCACAATTTGGAATATATTTGTTTGGACTCAGTTTGTTGGCTTTGCTACTGTCATTGGGATTGTCGTTTTGGGAAATAAGTATTTCTATCAATGCATTGAAGTTGCATTTGAGCGATATTGAAGACGAGGCGATTATGTAAAATAAGTAAGAAATAAGGTAGTTTTTTTATCATAATTACACGAAATTTTGTCAAGAAACTGAAAATTTAAGGATATTAGACGAAATATGAAGTTATTACCAAATTTGACTGGATTAAGATTTTTTTTAGCATTTTTAGTCGTTATTTTTCACATTCCTCAATTTTGTCAAAATAGGGGGTTTCCATTTTTTAATAATTTAACTATTTTTAACAGAGGAGAAGAAGCTGTTTATATGTTTTTTTCTTTAAGTGGTTTCTTAATTATACGACAACTATTTATCGAGAAATCAAGTACTTCATCAGTTAACCTAAAGAATTTTTTTCTTAGAAGAATATTTAGAATTTTTCCATTGTACTATTTAGTATTAACCTTTGGATTTATATATTACAGATTAATATTACCTTTTTTTGGATTTGATTATGAAAACAACTACGATTTAGTTTATGGTATTTTCTTATCATATACTTTTTTTCCTAATATATTTGCCTCTTACAGTCCGGGAGGAATAATAGAAGTGTTATGGTCAATTGGTATTGAAGAACAATTTTACTTGTTGATTGCACCTCTAATTTTTATCATTCCTTTTAAAAAAATCATTCAATTTCTATTACTTTTTACTATTCTTTTCTTTTTGTTATTTTTTTCAGAATCGACAAATTTTATGAGGAGTTATAAAATGCTATTTTTCTATTTCTCGTTTAGTGGATTATGTTCAATTATGTCTTTAAATAAAAGCATCAATCTTCATAATTTTAAATATTTATTTTTCTTTCTTTTTAGTATTTATTTTACTACACCAATCTTTCGAAGTAATTTGACTGATTTTTACTATCATCTTTTAAGTATGATTTTATTCGGACTTACGTTGTGCGCTTTTGCAGAAAAACCAATAAAATTATTAGAGAATAAATTGTTAATATATTTAGGTAAAATTTCATACGGAGTTTATATGTATCACGCCATCATGATGCAATTTGTTGGGTTTTTATTTTTAAAATCAAATTTACACTTAAAAATTTCGAATGTAAATTCTATAATTATATTCAATCTTTTAGTTTTAATTTCAACAATTATAACTGCTCATTTATCATTTAAATATTTCGAAAGTTATTTTTTAAATTTAAAAAATAATTTGACGTTAGATAAAAAATAAAATAAGTTCCTTGCAACAACAGCTTGGCGTCCGCCACTGCCGAATGTTTCAGGCAAATTTTAATGTTGGTTTTGTTTTGCGTAGGCGAATGGATTTTTAATCGATACATTTAGATAACCAAATCCCTGCGTCGGAACGGAACGCCAAACTACGATAAGTTTTGGAATATATTTTGAATGTAGAAATATTCACACGAAACGCATTGATTATTCTAAATTTAAATAAAGAAATTGCAAATTGTTTTTGTCCAATTCAGTTTGTGAACACTCTTAAAACTCCAATTTCTTTTTTCTAAGTTCGAAATTTTGCCCAAGGTACACGCGCCGTACCATTTCGTCTTGAACCAATTCTTCAGGAATTCCTGCTTTTAGAATGCCACCTTCAAACATTAGGTACGTTTTATCGGTTATCGCCAAGGTTTCTTGAACGTTGTGATCGGTTATTAAAATGCCGATATTTTTGTTTTTTAATTGCGCAACAATGCGTTGAATATCTTCCACAGCAACGGGATCAACGCCTGCAAAAGGTTCATCTAAAAGAATAAATTTTGGATCAGTAGCCAAACAACGTGCAATTTCTGTACGCCGACGTTCACCGCCCGAAAGCAAATCGCCGCGGTTTGTGCGAATGTGTTCTAAACTAAATTCGGCTATAAGCGATTCCATTTTGGCAACTTGTGCTTCTTTTGAAAGTTTTGTGAGTTGCAAAACAGATAATATATTATCTTCGATACTCAATTTTCTGAACACTGATGCTTCTTGCGCTAAATATCCGATGCCTTGTTGCGCACGTTTGTACATTGGATAGTCCGTAATATTCAAATTATCGAGATATATGTTACCCGAATTTGGAGAAACCAATCCTACAATCATATAGAATGATGTGGTTTTTCCTGCGCCATTTGGACCTAAAAGGCCCACAATTTCGCCTTGATTCACTTCCACAGAAATGCCTTTCACGACGCTTCGTCCTTTGTATGTTTTTACTAAATTTTCGGCTCTTAATATCATTTTTAGTGAAAGGTTTTTATTGAATAGTAAAATGTAGGTTGTAAAATGTAAAATATATATTGTAAAATGTAAGTTGTAAAAAGTTAAATATTAAAAGTAAACTGACAAATAATCAAGCATAGTTTGCAACAGTTCTTTCTCTGCTACATTCCCCGCCGCGGCGGGTTAGAGGGCCTGAGCTGGACTTTCGAGAGCTTCCCAAAATTCATACGCTCGACGCAAATGCGGAATCACGATTGTGCCACCAACTAAGGTCGCTACAGACATTGTTTCCATCATCTCGGTTTTAGTAACGCCAAGTTTATGGCAAGTTTCCAGATGATATTTCACACAATCGTCGCATCGCAAAACTGCTGATGCCACGAGTCCGAGAAGCTCCTTTGTCTTCACGTCCAAAGCGCCCGCGGCATATGTATTTGTGTCCAAATTGAAAATTCGCTTTATGACTTTATTGTCGTCTTGCAAAAGTTTTTCGTTCATTTTAGAACGATAATCGTTGAATTCTTGAACTATATTATTCATTTTTATATGATGTATTTAAGTAAAATGTAAGATGTTTTTTTGAACCTTGTGCTAACAAATAGCTTCACTCTTGCCTCTTTCCTCTTGGCTTTTTCCTCTTGGCTCTTTTTTCTTTTCTTTCCTCTAACTAACAACCGCATTTTCCCTCTTCTCAACCATTGCCGAAATCAAAACGCTAATTTCAAATATTAACAACATAGGAATAGCTACAATTACTTGGCTGACAACATCGGGTGGCGTTACAATTGCAGCAACAACAAGCACAATCAGAATGGCAATTTTACGATATTTTCTTAAAAATGCTGGCGAAACCAAACCGATTTTTGTCAGAAAATAGATGATAATAGGTAATTCAAAAAACAAACCGCTGGCAACAACCGATGTTTTCACTAAACTGATATACGATGCTAATGTAAACTGATTTAGAACCACTTCACTGACTTTAAAAGTAGCAAAGAAATTTACCGACATCGGAACCACAACATAATATCCGAAAAGAACACCCGTGAAAAACAACAACGAGGATACGACGATAAATGACCGTGCATTTTTGCGTTCTTTTTCATACAATGCTGGTGAAATAAATTTCCAAAATTCGTATAAAATAAATGGAAAACTTAGTATAAATCCTGCCGTAATGCAAGTCCAAACCAAAACATTAATTTGCCCTTCCATGTCGGTGTTTTGAATGATAAACGGCAGTTCTGTGACGCAAATGCTATCTGCAAATCCAAGAGCGTGTGACAAATCACAAAATGATTTATAGGTCACAAAACTCACTTTCGTTGGTGCAAAAAGAATGTCGTCAAAAATGATATCGCTGAAAATAAAAACCCCAACAGCCATAACAAGCATCACAATTGTGCATCGAATCATAGTCCAACGAAGGACTTCCAAATGATCTAAAAAGGACATTTCTTTCAAAGTTGTTTGTGTCATTATACGATTCCTTCTTTTAAAATATCATGTAAATGCAGAATTCCAACATATTTTTCGCCATCTAAAACCACCAACTGTGTGATAGAATTATCCTCTAAAATATTCAGCGCATCTGCTACCATACTATTGGTTTGCACTGTTTTTGGATTTATGGTCATGATGTCTTTTGCTGTCAAATGCGAAAAACTATCGTGGTTGTTTAGCATTCTGCGAATATCGCCGTCGGTTATGATGCCTTCAAGTTTGTCATTATCAAGAACAGCTGTCACGCCCAAACGTTTTTCTGAAATTTCAAAAATCACTTCTTTTATTGATGATAATGCCGTCACTTTTGGTTGCAAAGAATTCACCAACATATTTTCTACGCGAAAAAGCAATTTTTTCCCCAACGCGCCACCTGGATGATATTTTGCAAAATCTTCAGCGGTGAAATCGCGCATTTCCATCAAACAAACAGCCACTGCGTCGCCCATAACAAGTTGAGCGGTTGTGCTGTTTGTTGGTGCCAAATTTAGCGGACAAGATTCTGTGTTGACAGTTGTGTCTAAAATCAAATCAGAATTTTTTGCTAAAAATGAATGTAAATTTCCTGTGATTGCGATTAAGGTGTTTCCAAAATTTTTTATAATCGGAACCAAAATTTTTATTTCAGGACTGTTGCCACTTTTTGAAATGCAAATCACCACATCGTCTTTCAAAACCATTCCCAAATCGCCGTGAATGGCTTCAGACGCATGTAAGAAAACGGCTGGTGTTCCTGTTGAATTCATTGTTGCTACAATTTTTTGAGCAATAATGGCACTTTTTCCGATTCCTGTTACAACCAATCTGCCAGCAGACTTGTAAATAATGTCGATTGCGATCGCAAAGTCGTTGGTTAGTAGATTGGATAAATTCTCAATCGATTGCGCTTGGGAAAGTATTGTTTTTTTGGCAAGTGCCAATAAATTTTTTGTGGATTTCAAAACTGTTTTTTAATATATTTGTTTTTGTAAGAAATAATTATACCTTTATAATTGCAAATTTATATAAAAATACCATCATAATAGAATGAATTCATCTGAAAGTGATATCCACGTTGCGTTAAAAAAATATTTTGGTTTTTCGCATTTCAAAGGATTGCAGGAACAGGTTATAAAAAGCATTTTAGCTAACAAAAATACCTTTGTTATCATGCCAACGGGTGCAGGCAAATCATTATGCTACCAATTGCCAGCGCTCATGAACGAAGGAACAGCAATTGTTGTGTCGCCATTGATTGCGCTGATGAAAAATCAAGTAGATGCCATTCGCAGCTTATCATCTGAAAATGGTGTGGCACACGTATTGAATTCATCTTTAAATAAGTCCGAAATTGCACAAGTAAAAGCCGACATTTCAGCAGGAATTACTAAATTATTATACGTTGCACCAGAATCTTTAACGAAAGACGAATATGTCAGTTTCTTGAAAACGGTACCGCTTTCTTTCGTAGCAATTGACGAAGCGCATTGCATATCGGAGTGGGGACACGATTTTAGACCTGAATATCGGAATCTAAAAAATATTATTAAAATGTTGGGCGACATTCCTATTATCGGTTTGACGGCAACAGCAACGCCAAAAGTGCAAGAAGATATTCTGAAAAATTTGGATATGCCAAATGCCAATACATTCAAAGCATCTTTTAATAGACCAAATTTATACTACGAAATTCGCACAAAAACGACAAATGTTGAATCCGACATTATCCGATTTATAAAACAACACAAAGGAAAATCAGGAATTATATATTGCCTAAGTCGAAAAAAAGTAGAAGCTATTGCTCAGGTTTTGCAAGTGAATGGAATTTCTGCCGTTCCGTATCACGCAGGTTTGGATGCGAAAACACGAGCCAAACATCAAGATATGTTTTTGATGGAAGATGTTGAGGTTGTTGTCGCAACAATAGCTTTTGGAATGGGAATTGACAAACCCGATGTTCGTTTTGTTATCCATCATGATATTCCGAAATCTTTGGAAAGTTACTATCAGGAAACGGGTAGGGGCGGACGCGATGGTGGCGAAGGACATTGTTTGGCATATTACTCGTATAAAGATGTTGAAAAGTTAGAAAAATTTATGACGGGCAAACCTGTTGCAGAACAAGAAATTGGTTTTGCGTTGTTGCAGGAAGTGGTTGCATACGCAGAAACATCCATGTCGCGAAGAAAATTTTTATTGCACTATTTTGGTGAAGAATTTGATTCTGAGACCGGCGATGGCGCCAAAATGGACGACAATGTACGAAACCCAAAAAGCAAATCCGAAGCCATAGAACAAGTGGTGCAACTGCTTGAAGTGGTACGAGACACAAAACATTTGTATAAATCTAAAGAAGTGGTTTACACGCTGACGGGAAAAGTAAATGCCATCATAAAAGCGCATCGGACTGACACACAGAAGTTTTTTGGTTGTGGTGTTGCATTTGAAGAAAAATATTGGATGGCACTTTTGCGTCAAGTGCTTGTAGACGGCATGCTTTCCAAAGATATTGAAACCTACGGCATTGTTAAAATTACCCAAAAAGGCTTAGATTTCATTGCAAAACCACATTCATTTATGATGTCCGAAGACCATGAATATAACGAAGCTGAGGACGACGCAATTGTTACCGCATCCAAATCGTTGGGAACAGCAGATGAGGTGTTGATGGGAATGCTTAGGGATTTACGCAAAAAAGTCGCCAAGAAATTAAACTTGCCACCATTTGTGGTATTTCAAGATCCATCCATGGAAGATATGGCATTGAAATATCCAATGTCTATTGATGAAATGGCTAATATTCACGGCGTAGGAGAAGGAAAAGCTAAAAAATATGGACAAGAATTTGCCGATTTAATTTCAAGATATGTTACCGACAACGACATTACGCGTCCAGACGATTTGGTTGTAAAATCAACAGGAGCAAATTCTGTCAACAAGTTATATATCATTCAAAACATTGACAGAAAGTTATCACTATCGGATATTGCACGTTCAAAAGGTCTCAAAATGGATGATTTGATCAAAGAAATGGAACAAATTGTTTATGCTGGAACAAAATTAAATATTAAATATTGGGTTGATGACATTTTAGATGATGACCAACAGCAAGAAATTTTCGATTATTTTATGGAAGCCGAATCTGATAATATAGAGTTGGCTCTCAAAGAGTTTGATGGCGAATATGACCTTGACGAGTTGCGATATATGAGAATAAAATTCATTAGCGAAGTGGCAAATTAAAAACATTTTATATTTATAAATTTGGATGCTGTATATTTAGAATATCTTATAAATAATACCAATCAAATTATTTATACCATAAATGAAGAGGGAATATTTACATATGTTTCAACACGTTGGAAAGACCAACTTGGACATGATCTTAGCGATGTTGTTGAAAAGCACTACAGTATTTTTATACATGAAGAAGATATAGAGAAAATGTCAGATTTTTTTCAGAAAGTGAAATCTGGCAAAGAAGACAATGTAAAATGTGAACATCGCACCATACATATAGACGGAACTGTTCGCTGGTATGACGCAAGTTGTAATTTTGTTCAAAATCAAAGCCCGAAAGAATCATTTTTTTTGGGATCTTGTACGGACATTACCGACAAAAAAAATATTCAAACCAACCTTGAAAACGAGCGTTTAAAATTCAAATTATTAGCAGAAAATTGTAGTGATGCCATTTTTTCAATGACGCCCGAAGGCGTTTTTACATTCACATCCACTCATAAAATCAATTTAGGATACGAGCCCGAAGATTTAATTAGTTTACAATATATAGATATTGTTCATGAAGATTTTCATTCATTATTATTACAATATCAATCAGATTTATTGTCAGGAATTTCTGTGGTAGAAAATCTTGAAATTTTGGTCAAGCATAAGAATGGAGACTATCGCTGGATTCATGTCAAAGGGAATTTTATTCAGGAAGACGAGACCGGATTGCCAAGTTTTATCGGAATTGCTATAGATATTAATGAACAAGTTTTGCAACGAAACAAAGTTGCAAAAGATTTGAAAGTTTTGAAATCTGTTTTTGAAGAATCTCTTGGTGGCTACTGGGAATGGGATCTTAAAAACAATAATATGTTTTTAAGTGCCAAACTTAAAAAAACAATTGGTTACAAAAAAACTGACTACCAAAACATTATAAGAAGTCCGCTCCTGGATGTTATGGATAAAGAAAATTTTAATGTTTTTTGGCTCGCAATAACGAACTATATTAAAAGTAATCCAAAAAAACCATTTACTTATCAACTTAAATTTAAAAACAAAATAGGTCAACGTTTAACTACGGTATTGTCAGGCGTAATAACCGAAAGACGCGGTGCAAGAATTGACAAAATTATAGGTTGTTTAGTTGATGTTACAGAACTTAGCAATATCAAAGACAAGTTAGAAATTCAAAACGAGGAACTCAAATTGTTGCGATATACTGAACAAAAAGCAACGAAAGAAATTGCATATCAAATTATGATAGGACAAGAATGCGAACGTCATGCTATCGCTCAAGAATTGCACGATGGCGTAAACCAGCTTTTATTTGCCGCAAAAATTCAGTTGCAAGAGAGTAAATGTAAAGAGGATCAACTGTTTGAAAATGGCATTTCGTTGATAGAGAAATCAATTAACGAAATAAAATATATTGCATCAAATCAAAATTCATTTCTATTGTATAAAAAATCTTTGTACGAAGGCTTAAACGAGTTAATATTGTCATTGCCATCAAACAAAATAAATTTTAGTCTGAAAATTACCAACAAATTTCAAATTAAAGTTTCGGATGACAAAAGCATCATTATTTTACGAATAATACAAGAACTGATTCATAATATTTTAAAACATTCAGACGCCACCAAAGCAAATATTTATGTAAAAAAAACAACTAATGAAATATCAATATTAGTTGTTGATAACGGTATTGGTTTTGACATCCAAAAAACCAAGAAGGGCAACGGACTCGTGAATCTACAAAACAAACTGAAAGTTATCAACGGAAACTACATTGTTAACTCACAAATTGGCAAAGGCACATTATTTTATATTAATTTTCACATTACCGCATGAATACGCCGATAAAAATTCTTTTAGTAGAAGATCATCAAATGGTTCGCGAAGCATGGAATTTAATGTTAAGTGGTTATTTAGATTTCAAAATTATTGGTGAAATTGACAATCTTGATAATCTTGAAGCGGGTTTGCACCAATTTAGACCAGATATAATTTTGCTGGATTTGAATATTAAAGGTAAGTTGTCGATAGACTATGTTCCCGTGATTTGCAACATTTTGCCAAATCCAAAAATTATCATTGTTTCAATGAACAGTGAATATTTTGTTATAAAAAAAATGTTTATGCTTGGCGTTAAAGGATATATATCTAAAAGCGCTTCCAGTAAAGATTTGATTGAAGGAATTAGAGCCGTATTTAACGGACAAAACTATACTTCGCCTGACGTAACCAAACTGCTAATAGAAAATTCTTTTAGTGATTTAAGCAAATTAAAATTTTCTGCAAAAGACCTTTCTATAATCCAAAAAATCGCTCGAGGAGATTCCAATAAAGACATTGCATCATCAGAAAATGTTACCGAAAAAACAGTAGAATCTCGTAAAACAAAAATTTTTAAGAAAGTAAATGTAAAAAACAGTCCTGAGTTGGTAACTTTTGCAGTAAAAAATGGTTTAGTATGACATGATTTCAGACATTGATTTTTCGCAAATTCCCTAACTAATTTTCATAAACCTCGCCTCTGTGCGGTTTCAAAATATCTCGGATTACTATCATATCCTCTTCTTCAACAACCATAAATGCAACAGCATGCATTTCCGAGAAAATGTCAAAACCAGTGATTTTTAAAGCAATATTTTCTTTGTCTATGAATTCCTGCAAATGAATGTTATGATGCTCAGCAGTTTTTGCACTTGAATTTCCACGAAAATCCCAAATCAATTTTATTTTTCTCGACATCGTTTTTATATTATTTTCAAAGGTAAGTTTTTAGTATTTTTGAAAAAACAAATTCAATGAAATATTTATATTTTTTCCTCTTCATTTTCTCAAACCAACTTTTTTCGCAAGATTTGACGATGGCACAGGCCAATCAACTGGCGACTTTGCCACTGAAATGTTTGCATAAAGAATATCCAAACAAACTCAATCAAATGCTTTTGGACAGTACAGAAATTGCTAATCCAAAAAAGTTGCATCCTGCTTTTTATGGCTGTTTCGACTGGCATTCGTCTGTTCATGGTCATTGGAGTTTGCTATTTCTATTAAAAAAACATCCGAGTTTAAACAATAATATTGATATTATAGAAAAATTAAAAATCAATCTTTCCAAAGAAAACATTTTGACAGAAGTAGCCTACCTTTCTAAAACACACGAAAAATCTTTTGAACGAACCTATGGTTGGAATTGGATTTTAAAATTGCAACACGAACTTGAAATATCAAAAGAGAATTATGCAAAACCTTTGGCAGAAAATCTCAAGCCTTTGACAAATTTAATCATTGAGCGATATGTTGAATTTCTACCAAAACTTACCTATCCGCTTCGCACGGGAACGCACAACAACACTGCTTTCGGACTAACATCGGCTTGGGACTATGCGGTTTTTATAAAAAATGAAATGCTCCAAAAATCAATTCGAGAAAATGCAAAACGATATTTTCTCAAAGATCAAAATTGTCCATTCGTATGGGAACCAAGCGGAACAGATTTTCTTTCGCCCTGTTTTGAGGAAATTGCCATAATGCAAAGGATTCTGCCTCAAAAAGAATTTTTAGTTTGGCTCAAAAAATTTGCACCACAGCTTTTTTCTGTAAATTATCGACTTGCTGTCGCCACCGTTTCCGACCGATCCGATGGACATTTAGTGCATTTAGACGGATTGAATTTCAGTCGCGCATGGAACATCTATTACCTTGTAAATCAATATCCAAAATCATTTCAACATCTAAAAAAAATAGCTGACAATCATTTTAAATTTTCACTTTCAAAAATTTTCGATGGAAATTATGAAGGCGAACATTGGTTGGCAACTTTCGCTTTACGTACGTTTGAAGAAAAAAGCAAGTAGTTTATTTTGACTATTGCATATTTTTATAATCAGATACGTTTACAAAAAATTAGTGCAATAGATTGGCGTAGATTTTTATTGAAATTCATAAATTATAAACGCCGTAAATATTCGTGAAATTCGATTTTAATTTTTTTTTCCTAAAAATTCGTGAAGTACTACGAAAATATTTTTCAAAATTTTTCTTACGTAAACAATTCATTTACCAAATCCAAAACAAGCGCAAATTGTTCGCTTTTTGAAATGTAAGAATTGTCTATTTCTATTGCATCCATTGCCATTACAAGAGGCGAATCCGCACGGTTCGAATCAATGTAGTCTCGTTCGGTCACGTTTTGCATCACGGCATCAAAAGATACATTTTCACCCTTTGATTGAAGCTCTTCATAGCGTCTTGTGGCACGAACTTCGGCACTTGCGGTCATAAAAATTTTGAGGTCAGCATCAGGAAAAACAACGGTTCCAATGTCGCGACCGTCCATCACAATGCCTTTATTTTTACCCATTTCTTGCTGTTGCTCCACCAGTTTTGCACGAACCTCCGACACTTCGGCAACGCGACTCACGTAGCCAGAAATTTCAATCGTACGAATGGCAGTCTCAACATTTTCGTTGTTCAAAAACATTTCTGCAAAACCCAATTCATCATTAAATTCAAAATGAAGCGATATTTTCGGTAAGTTTTTGACAAGGTTTTCTTTATCAAAAAAGTCAATTCCAATATAGTTATTTCGCAAAGCAAACAACGCAATCGCTCGATACATGGCGCCCGTGTCTATAAAAACATATCCTAAATGTTGTGCCAAATCCTTAGCCAATGTGCTTTTTCCAGTAGATGAAAATCCGTCGATTGCAATTATAATTTTTTTCATAAATACTTTTTATATAGGCGAATTTTGCAGTGTCAAGATGCATTGCTTTTTGCACTTGGTTGGTTGCGGGCAAATTTTTTTTAAGTTTTTGTCATCCCGAGCGCAGTCGAGGGACTAACCATTATAAATAATTTCTACTTTGTCACTTATGCAGATATTTTTTATTCTAATCAAAATTATCGCTAAAATCTATTGTCAATCCAACTAAACTTGTGTTTGCAGCCAATGTATATCGCGAATAGGAATAGTTGAATTTTATCTTGTTAAATTTCAGTCCTAAACCAACAGAAAAACCAGAAAAATTTCTTTGTTCGGTGATGCTCAGTTCTTCCGCGCGTCGAAAATTATAACCTAACCGCAAATTAAATCCTTTTCGCGGAAAAAGTTCCACACCAATTAGAACGTGCCTGATCGCATTTCCCAAAAAAGATACTTTTTCTGGTTCGCTTCCACCATCAATGTTTCCTACGGCGCGCGCTGGATTTGCAAAAGCAATGTTCCATTGTTGCAAATTTTCTAAAGTCAAATGCCATCGAATGGGCACATTTTCAACTTCTTGCGACACGCCAAACAATATTTCAAACGGAATTTTTTCGCGAAAACCGTTGTATGTAGTGAATTGTGTGCCAACGTTTCGTGCAACAAGTGCCCAATTGACGTCATTAGGTTCGTCAATGAAAAGAATGCCAAGATCGACGGCGCCACCAAAAGATTGATATTGTTCTAAAGTTGAGGTTATTAGCTTTGCGTTTGTGCCAACATACCAATCCGAACCCGGAATGTTGTGCGCGTAGCCAACGGAAACAGAAGCCTCTGAACCAGTGAAATTGCTTGTTAAATTTCCTAAATTATCTCGACCTTCGATTGTTCCGTAATTAATAAAGTTCACACCAGCATGAAAAGTTTGCAAATGCCTGTCAAATGTGTAAGCATAAGCAGCCGTTCCGTATGACACTTCGCCAAAATAATTTCCATAATTTACCGACAATTGCTTGTGCATATCAGCATTTATTGTCGCTGGATTAAAAAAAGCCTGATTGACATCTGAATCGTAAAAAGTAATCACCTTTCCACCAAGCGCAGCTTGTCGTGGCGAAGTAACTAAATTTAAAAACTGATAGGCAGATTGACCACCAATCTGCGAAAATCCCGCAGAAAAGTTGAAAACGACAAGAATCAAGATCAGATTTTTAAACATGCAATAGAAAGATTTGCCTTTTAAACGCTATTGCGAAGTTAAAATTATATATATGAATAACAAATTTGTTTTTCACTATCTAACTTTTGCGAAAATTAACATATACAAATATTTTAATTTAAAATTTTCGCATTTTTTGCTGGTTCGTCTGTAATTGCAATTTCCAAAACTTGCTTCATTTCACTTACGTAATGAAAGGTCAAACCTTGCAGATATTCAGCTTTAATTTCGTCTACATCAACTTTATTTTCTTGACATAAAATAATTTCTTGAATGTTGGCTCTTTTGGCGGCTAAGATTTTTTCTTTTATGCCGCCAACGGGTAAAACTTTTCCTCTAAGCGTAATTTCGCCTGTCATAGCAATACCATTTTTAACTTTTTTCTGGCTGAGAACTGACACTAACGAGCTCAACATGGCAATTCCAGCACTTGGTCCATCTTTTGGTGTCGCACCTTCAGGAACGTGCAAGTGAATGTTTTGTTTGTTAATCATTTCAATTGCAAGACCTAAATATGTTGCATTTGATTTAATAAATTCGTGTGCAATTGTTGCAGATTCTTTCATCACCGTTCCAAGATTCCCTGTTATGGTAAGTGCACCTTTTCCTGGTGAAACCAAAGATTCTATAAACAAAATATCGCCACCAACCGCTGTCCAAGCCAATCCAGTTACTACGCCTGCCACATCATTTCCTTCGGATTTGTCTCGTTCCATGCGTGGTGGTCCAAGAATTTCTATGATATCTTCGTTGCTTACTTTCGTATTGTATTGTTCGTCCATCGCAATTGATTTTGCCGCGTTGCGAATGACTTGTGCAATTTTTGTTTCCAGACTTCGCACACCAGATTCGCGCGTATATCCTTCGACAATTTTTTCGAGTTGTGGCAGTTCAATTGTCAACTGCTCCAAGGTTAAGCCGTGAGCTAAAAGCTGTTTTGGGAATAAATGGTTTTGCGCAATTTGCACTTTTTCTTCAATTGTGTAGCCAGACATTTTTATGATTTCCATTCTGTCTTTTAATGCAGGTTGGATGGTTGCCATGCTGTTTGAGGTTGCAATGAACATAATTTTAGACAAATCATAGCCAAGTTCTAAGAAATTATCATAGAATTCACTGTTTTGTTCTGGGTCTAAAACTTCCAATAATGCAGACGACGGATCGCCATTGTGACTATTTGACAATTTATCAATTTCGTCTAAAACAAAAACTGGATTGGAAGTTCCTGCTTTTTTTAAACTCTGCAAAATGCGACCTGGCATGGCGCCAATGTATGTTTTTCTGTGACCCCGAATTTCTGCTTCGTCTCGCAATCCGCCAAGTGAAATCCTGACATATTCTCTGCCAAGGGCTTTCGCTACGGATTTTCCAATGGAAGTTTTTCCGACTCCTGGAGGACCAGTAAGACACAAAATAGGCGATTTCATGTCGTTGCGAAGTTTCAAAACAGCAAGGTGTTCAATCATTCTTTTTTTGACATCTTCAAGTCCAAAATGGTCTTCATCAAGAATTTGTTGTGCTTGTTTGAGGTCGAAATTGTCTTTCGAAAAATGTCCCCACGGCAAGTCTAAAAACATTTCCAAATAATTTCGCTGCATTCCAAAATCTGGCGCATTCGGATTCATTCGATTCATTTTAGACAACTCTTTGTCGAAATGTTTCTGCACTTTTTCGTCCCAAATTTTTTCTTTGGAGCGGGTTCGCATTTCTTCCACTTCTTGCTCTTGCGATTGTCCGCCAAGTTCTTCTTGAATGGTTTTTATTTGCTGTTGCAAAAAATATTCACGTTGCTGTTGGTCTAAATCGAATCTAACTTTAGATTGAATATCATTTTTGAGTTGCAATTTTTGATGTTCAATATTCATGTATCGCAACGTTTCCATTGCTCTTTCTTTGAGATTGGACATGTTGAGCAACGTTTGTTTTTCAACAACGGTCAAATTCATATTTGAAGAAACAAAATTTACTAAAAATGATTGACTGTCGATGTTTTTTATGGCAAACGTGGCTTCGGTCGGAATGTTTGGGCTGGACTGAATGATTTGCGTTGCCACCTCTTTAAGCGAATCAATGATGGCTACAAATTCTTCTTCATTTTTTTCAGGACGCACTTCTGCAACTTCTTTTATAGTGGCTCGAATATACGGCGTTTCGGTTGTAACGGTTTCTATTTCAAAGCGTTTTGTACCTTGGAGAATAACGGTGATGTTGCCATCGGGCATTTTCAAAACACGAAGAATACGTGCGACAGTACCTATTTTATTGACATCGTTGTGCGTTGGATCTTCGTCTGATTCGTTAATTTGCGAGACCACACCGATGGTCTTTCCAGCATTGTTGGCATCGTTGATAAGCTTGATAGATTTATCCCGACCAGCAGAAATGGGAATCACCACGCCAGGAAAAAGCACTGTGTTTCGCAGTGGCAAAATGGCAATATCTTCGGGAAGTTCTTCTTTGTTCATTTCCTCTTCGTCTTCCGAGGAAAGTAATGGGATTAGTTCGGCTTCGGTGTCAAATTCATGAAGTGACATGTTGTCAAGTGCAATAATTTTATGTTGAGACATAGTATATATAAGTCATTTTGTCATTAAATGAAACAATATTTGCGTTTCATTTAAGATTATATTAGGGTAAGTTTCTGAATATCAAACAAATTGATTGATATTTATGGTTATAAAAACAAGATTTATGCCAATAAAAAAACCTATCAAAAATGTAGATAGGATTATCTGTTGTTACACTATTTATTACTTTATTTTGTTACATTAAATTCGCCAGCTGAGATTATAAAAGATTGCGATCCGCCAGCTTTTGTTCGTTTGGTAGGTTGTGCGTCTGAAATTAAAATAGCAAAAACAGTGCTGATTGTAGCAGATATAGAACTTATATTTGAACAAAATGCTGTTGATTTTATAACATGTATTTACGATGTCAAGTGAATTTTATAATATCGAATATGAGTTCACAACAAGTATTATTGTTTTGCTTATCGAAATCTTATAATCTGCGATATTTTCTTTATCCATTGTTAGCCAATTTGAGTATTTTTCCAGAATATTTCAAAGTTATGTCAAATAATCCTTTCTTTCTTGTTGATTGCTATACAAATTTATCAAAATATTTGAAAAAAAAAAATATTCATGCAGGAATTGATACTGCGTTAGGAATAGAAGCGGCATCCTGTCATTGCGAGGAACGAAGCAATCTGTGGTCAAAGATGACGCCGTACCTCGCAATGACTTTTGCCGCAAAAGATATAGCGGATAGTCCGCTCGAACGCCCAAAATATTTTTATTTTTTTGGAACTCTAAATAGCAAAATTACGCCTATTACAAAAAATAAACCTAAGAAAAGAATCGCGTTTCGCATGGAGCCCGTTATTTGGTCGATGATGCCGTAGATTGACATTCCGATGACGATTCCAATTTTTTCTGTTACGTCATAAAAGCTAAAAAACGAGGTTGTGTCTTGTGTTTCTGGCAGAAATTTTGAATATGTGGAGCGCGAAAGTGCTTGAATGCCACCCATTACTAAGCCTACGAAGCTTGCTGTGATGTAGAAATGTATGGGCAAAGTTACAAAATAGGCGCACACGCAAATGGCAACCCAGATGACGTTTACAGCAATCAGCGTCGGAATATTGCCGAATTTATTTGATGCTTTTGAGGTTAAAAAAGCTCCTAAAATTGCCACGACGTTTATGACGAGAATGCTGGTGATTAATCCTGTTGTTTTTTGCGAATCGCTGTCCCAAGAGATTTCTTTTTCGCCAAAATAAGTGGCGACTAAAATTACGGTTTGCACTGCCATACTGTAAACAAAAAAGGCAGTCAAATAGCTTTTCAATGCAACATTTTGAAAAAGTTGGTTTTTGACTTTTATAAGTTCTTTAAAACCATTGAAAAAGATTGGTTTAGTGACTTTCTGAGAATTTTGATTTCCTTTTGGCAAGTAGAAAAAGGTATATTGCGCGAAAAGTACCCACCAAACGCCTGTTAAAGCGAATGACAGTCGCATGGCTTTTATGGCTTCTTCGCCTTCTTTTCCAATGATTAGAAATAGACAAATTAGCAACAAAGTCACACTTCCAACATATCCCATTGAATATCCTTTGGCGCTCAAGCCATCTTGTTGATCTTTGAAAGCGACGTCTGGAAGGTAAGAATTATAGAAAACCAAGCTTCCCCAATATCCAATTAAAGCGAACAAATAGCTAAACAGTCCAAAATATATGTTTTCTAAACTAAAAAAGTACAATCCAAAACAAGCGGACGAACCAATGTAGCAAAAAATCTTTAGAAACTTTCGTTTATTTCCAATATAGTCTGCAATTCCTGAAAGAATTGGCGACATGATTGCGATAGCCAAAAATGCAAATGCAGTGATGAAAGTTATTAAAGCTGTGTTTGAAAGCGTTGTGCCAAAAATGGCAATGTTTGGATTTGACTTTGAGAATAAAGTCGCGTAGAAAATTGGAAAAATTGACGAAATAATAACCAACGTGTACACTGAATTTGCCCAGTCGTAGAAAGCCCACGCGTTGCGGAGCTTGGAGTCGCCTTTTTGTAACATATTTTTGATGTTATAATTTCAGTAAACATACAAAATTAGTTGTTTTGGGCAATCAATTGATCTTTAAATTTTTGTAATCAAAATTGTTTCTACACGTCAAAACTGTTGTGCGCTACTTTTCCTTTTATGCCTTTGAAATGACTCAGTAAAATAGGAAGATTGTGTTCTAATTTTCCAGTCGGATGCAACGGATTTCCGATTTTCACTTGCTTATTTTCAAAATCAAAAGCTATGGGTACAATTGGAACATTAGCTTTTAAGGCTATGAAATAAAAACCAGTTTTGATTTCTGAAACTTTTTTGCGGGTGCCTTCGGGCAAAATGGCAAGGCGAAAAATTTGTTTTGTTTTGAAAATATTTGCGATTGCATCTACTTTATTTGCGCTTCCAGCTCTGTCAATTGGTGTGCCACCCATATATCTGAAAAAAGCACCAAAAGGCCATCGAAACAATTCTTTTTTGGCAATATAGTGCATGTCCAAACGCGTGATTCCACGTGTGAAAAGCCCTAAATAGAAATCGTGCCAGCTTGTGTGTGGCATAACCATTAAGACACATTGTTGTATATTTGGATTCAGATTTCCAACTATTTTCCATCCCATTATTTTGATAAATATCAAGGTGTAAAGTTGTTTTTTCATTGTCGAGGAGTTTTTAAAAGCGGCAAATATAACCATAAAAAAACGACACTTTTTTGAAAAGTGCCGTTTTTGTGTTGTTAAAAAATCAGGATAAAAATTTGTGTTGCTTATTTGTAAACTGTTCCTAATTTGCTTGCTATTGCTTTTGCCTCTGGAATAAATGTTTGTAAATTTGCCATTCTCGTAGCGTCTGACGGGTGCGTACTCATGAATTCTGGTGGCGCTTGTCCGTTTGATTTCTGCGACATTCTGCCCCAAAATTTGGTTGATTCGTCTGGATTGTATCCTGCAATTGCCATTAGCATCACACCAATTTTGTCTGCCTCAGTTTCATGATTTCGACTAAAAGGCAACATTATTCCCAATTGCGAACCCATACCGAAATATTGTTGCCACATTTGTTGTCTTTCTTGCGATTGGTTTCCAGTTGCAACAGCAACTCCAACGGCACCAATTTGTTGCAACTGAGCCGCGCTCATGCGTTGTGCGCCATGGTTTGCTAAAGCGTGTGCAACTTCATGACCCATTACTGTTGCCAAACCAGCATCGTTTAGCGTTACGGGCAGAATGCCAGTGTACACCACAATTTTTCCGCCTGGCATGCACCATGCGTTTATGGCTTTGTCGTCAACAAGTTTATATTCCCACTGATAACCATTCAAATATTCTGGATGACCGATGGATTGCACATATTTTTGTGCTGCATTTTTGATTTTTATGCCGATATCTTCTACGCGCCTGGCATCGGCAGTGCCTGTAACAACTTTATTTTCTCGCAAAAAAGTAGAATATTGTTGGAATGCCGATGGAAACAATTGCGAGTTTGAAACAAAATTCAAGGTTTTTTTTCCTGTGATAGGATTTGTGGCGCATGCAACGGCAAGTGCAATAAAACCGATTGCGATGAGGTGTGTTTTTTTCATGTTTTTCATTAATTTAAAAATTTAAAGATTGAATAATTTAATACGGGATTTGGCGTAGGTTTTAAATATTTTCAATTATTAGATTTCTTTTAATTAGCATTTTTTGTAACCTTATGACCTTTGACTTTATGACTTTCGACCTTATGACTTTTGGCTTAAAATTTACTCTCCAATTATATGCATTTCCGTAAAATCTTTATTGATGGTAACTGAATTCATTCCATCAAAAACTGCATTTTCAAAACTGATTTCTTCGTTGTCGAATTCTATTCTTTTGATTTTGAACGGCAATCCAATCAAATTGATTTTAAATTTTGAATAGGGTGTTTGAAATTTGCCTTCGGTGTGCTGTTGCAAAATCAATTCTTTTTCTTTGCCTCTAAAACTAAAAGTTGAAAGGCTATATCGACCTTTATTATAATCATATCCATCTTGCGCATCTTCATATAATTTAGATTTTTCTTTTCCTAATTTATAATAAACATCCAAAGTAATTTCGTCAAACTGTAGTTCGCCAACATATTGCTGTACAGGATATTTTGGAATTACGGATCCTTCTTTTACAAAAATTGGAATTTGGTCGTAATCTGTTTTTACCCACAATTCTTTTTTGCCTTCGATATGTTCGTTAGTCCAATAATTATACCAATTTCCCGTTGGCAGATACATTCTTCGTCCTAAGGCGTTTGGCTCAAGAATTGGGCACACCAAAATTTGATTTCCAAAAATAAATTCGTCTGTGCGATAGTGTGTTTGAATGTCTTCTTGATCATAATATACAAGTGGTTTCAGCATCGGCGAACCTTCGTTCACATATTCCCAAAACATGGTATATAAATAGGGTAGGAGCTGATAGCGCAACGAAACAAATTTTCGAGTAATGTTCACAACTTCGCCATCAAAACTCCAAGGTTCTTGATCGCCGTGGTCTCCGCTGGAATGCGTTCTGCAAAACGGGTGAAAAACGCCAAGCTGAATCCAACGCGCATACAGTTCGCCTGACGGTTGTTCGGCAAAACCGCCAATGTCCGAACCCGTAAATCCCATTCCTGAGATTGACATTCTTTGCATTTGAATGTTTGCAATCCAAAGGTGTTCCCAACTTGCCACGTTGTCGCCAGTCCAAGACGACGTATATCGCTGTGCGCCAGAGTAGGCGGAACGCGTGATGATAAATGGACGTTTTGGATAGGCAAATCGTTTTACGCCTTCGTATGTTGCGCGTGCCATTTGCGTACCATAAATATTGTGTGCTTTTCGGTGACTGCAAGGGTTTCCGTCAAAATCATGGCGCACATCCATTGGGAATGTTTTGCCTGGAACTTCCATAACGGCTGGTTCGTTCATATCGTTCCAAACGCCTTTTACGCCAATATCTGAAATTAATTCTTTGAACAATCCTGCCCACCATTCACGTACTTCTGGGTTTGTATAATCTGGAAAATTGCATTCGCCTGGCCAAACTTTTCCTTTCATATATGGTCCGTCCGCTCGTTTGCAAAAATAGTCTTTCTCCAATGCCTCTTGATAGACGGAATATTCTTTATCGATTTTGATACCAGGATCTATGATGACAACAGTTTTAAATCCATCTTCCAACAATTCGGCGACCATCTTTTTTGGGTCTGGAAAATATTCTTTGTTCCAAGTGAAGCATCGGAAACCATCCATATAGTCAATATCCAAATAAATGGCATCGCATGGAATCTGCAACTCACGAAACTTGTTTGCCACTTCTCGAACCTTCGCTTCTGGATAGTAGCTCCATTTGCATTGATGATATCCTAATGCCCAAAGAGGTGGCATTTCTGGTTTTCCAGTCAAATGTGTATAGGTTGTTACCACATCAGCCATGGCAGGACCGTAAATAAAATAGTAGTTCATTTCGCCACCATCAGCGTAAAAACTTGTGACATTTCGTCGATCATGACAAAAATCGAAAGTTGTTTTGAACGTATTATCGAAAAATATGCCGTAGGATTGTTTGTTTTGAAGCGCAATATAAAACGGCACAACCTTATATAAAGGTTCTTGGTCTTTAGAAAAAGCGTACTGATCCGTTGCCCAATTTTCTACTTTTTTGCCTTTGAGGTTTGCATGCGATGCTTTGTCGCCCATGCCATAAAAGCATTCTCCATCTTTTGAAGCCTTGCTCATTTTGATGATATTTCCACCATAATGATAACTTTCTTCCCAATGGAAACCAAGTTCGTCTTCTACGATTACGTTATTTTCTAAATCAAAAATCGAAACGCGCATATCGATTTTATCAATTTTGCATTGTACTTTACTGGTTTTGATAATAAAAAAATCAGTTTTATCCTGGACCTCAAGATGGTTATATCCATGCGATTGTGTTTTGTCAATGGCATAGGAAAAATCATTGCTAAAATATCCTTTTGTTGTGTATCTAAATCGAATCAGGCTGTCGCGAAGCACGGTTACTTTAAGAATTACGCTATTGTCAGAATGAAAAAAAACAGAATCTGTTTCTTTTTCAATTTTAATAATTTTTGAAGGATATAGATTTCCTTTATATTCAAGGTCAGTATTTGTAATCATGCTTTTTTAGGAATAATGAATTTTAACAAATTTACAAAAAATAGATTGTCATCGATATTATTTACACGGAAGTTACGCAAACGATGTAGCGCAATTTTTATATATAACTTGTTAACAATAAATTTGCTATAATTTCAAAATAAAAAACCATCACATTATTTTCTGCGATGGTTTAAAAATTATAATATTTCTATTTTATAAATTCAATTTTTTGAACTTCTTCTGAATTTACGGTATCAAAAAAACCTTGTTCTTCCATCCATTCGTCGCTAAAAACTTTGCTCATGTATCGCGAACCATGGTCTGGAAATATCAAAACGACATTACTGTCCTCGTCAAATTCGTTTTCTTCAGCATATTGTCTAACAGCTTGAATGACTGCTCCTGATGTATATCCTAAAAACAAACCTTCTCGTCTTGTGAGTTCGCGCGCCGCATGTGCGCTGTCTGCATCGGAAACTTTTGTGAATTTATCTATAATATCAAAATCGGTTGCCGATGGAATCAGATTTTTTCCCAAACCTTCGATGCGATATGGATAGATTTCGTTGCCATCAAATTCTTTGGTTTCATGATATTTTTTCAAAACCGATCCAAAGGCATCAACACCCAAAATTCTTACATTTGGATTTTGTTCTTTAAGATATTTTGCCGTTCCAGAAATTGTTCCTCCAGTACCACTGCATGCGACAAGATGCGTAATTTGCCCGCTCGTTTGTTCCCAAATTTCAGGTCCAGTTGTTTTGTAATGCGCGTCTATGTTAAGTTGATTAAAATATTGATTGATATAAACCGAGCCCTTATTTTCCTCGTGCAAACGTTTTGCTACGCTATAATAAGAGCGTTCATCGTCGGCAGTAACGTGCGCGGGGCAAACATAGACCTTGGCGCCAAGACTGCGTAACATATCAATTTTGTCTTTTGACGATTTTGAACTAACTGCCAAAATACAATGGTAGCCTTTAATGATGCTCACCATTGCAAGACTAAAACCCGTGTTGCCAGATGTGGTTTCAACGATAGTATCACCAGGCTTTAAAATACCTTTTTTTTCAGCTTCTTCAATAATATATAGTGCAATTCTATCCTTTGTAGAATGCCCAGGATTGAAGGCTTCTACTTTTGCAAAAAAGTTTCCTTTTAGGGATGCAGTAACATTGTTTAATCTAATAAGTGGCGTATTGCCTATGAGTTCTAAAATATTGTTGTATGCTTTTATAGGTATTTTCATATAAAAATGGTTACGTAAAGCAAGGCTTTAAAAAATATTGTAAACAAAAAACCTCGCAAATTTAACAAAACTTATTTAATAATATTCAAAAAAAACTTTCATATTTCCCACCTTTACATACGATAACTTTATATTTTCCCTTCTAAATCTAATAGAAAAGCAAACTCTTTAGCCAATTCTTTCAAAGCTTCAAACCGTCCAGATGCGCCTCCATGTCCAGCTTCCATGTTGGTGTCTAAATATAAAACATTTTTATCGGTTTTCAGCGTGCGCAGTTTTGCAACCCATTTTGCGGGTTCCCAATATTGCACTTGCGAGTCGTGAAGTCCGGTTGAAACATACATATTTGGGTAATTCTGTTCCCGAACATTGTCGTAAGGCGAATAGGATTTCATATAATCATAATATTTTTTTACGTTTGGATTTCCCCATTCGTCATATTCTCCGGTGGTTAGTGGAATTGTGTCGTCCAACATTGTGGTCACGACATCAACAAAAGCCACTTGAGCGATAACACCATGATATAATTCTGGTGCCATATTCACAACTGCGCCCATCAACAGACCGCCAGCCGATCCGCCTTCGGCGTATAAATGTTTGTTTGATGTATATTTTTCAGCAATCAAAAATTTAGAGCAGTCAATATAGTCAGTGAAGGTATTTTTCTTTTTCAATAACTTTCCGTTTTCATACCAATCGCGACCCAAATCTTCGCCACCACGAATATGTGCAATCGCAAAAATGAATCCTCGGTCAAGCAACGATAGTCGCGTGGATGAAAAGGTTGCATCCATTGAATATCCATACGATCCATAGGCATATTGCAGCAATGGATTTTGTCCGTCAAGTTTTATACCTTTTTTGTAAACCATTGAAATTGGAATTTTGGTTCCATCGGTTGCGGTTGCCCAAATGCGTTTTTCTACGTAGTTTTTTTTATCAAATTTACCGCCTAAAACCTCTTGCTCTTTCAGCACGGTTTTAGTTTTTGTGCGCATATTAAAATCAATTGTCGAACTTGGAGTTGTCATTGATTGGTATCCAAAACGCAACACTTCCGTATCAAAATCCAAATTCATTGCGGTATATGTTGAATAGGTTTCGCTTTCAAAAGGCAAATAATATGCTCCTGTGCCCGACCATGGCATGATTCTAATTTTTGTTAATCCGTTTGTTCTTTCGGTCAAAACAAGATAGTTTTTGAAAATTTCCAAATCTTCTAACAAAACATCGGGGCGATGTGGCACAATATCCGCCCAATTTTCTTTGGATGTTGCAGTTTCTGGCGTTTTCATTAACTTGAAATTAGTCGATTTGTCTTTATTGGTCAAAATATAAAAACTATCATCATAATGAGAAATGTCATATTCCAAACCACGAACACGTTTCTGAAAAACTTTAAATTTTCCATCGGGATTGTCTGCCAACAAAATACTATATTCAGACGTGAGAGTGCTTCCTGATTCTATTGCAAGATATTTATTTGATTTAGATTTGTTGATGCCAACATTGAAAGTATCGTCTTTTTCAAAATAAACTAATGTGTCGTTTTTTGAAGAATCGTTTAGTTTATGTTTGAAAACTTTGTCCGCACGGAGTGTTTTTTTGTCTTGTGTCACATAAAAAATGGTTTGGTTGTCATTTGCCCAAACCGCGCCACCGTCGGCATTTTCTATTTTGTCTTTAAGGATTTTGTTGGTTTCTAAATTTTTTATTTGAATGGTATAAATGCGACGTCCTTTTGTGTCCGTAGAAAAAACCGCAAATTTGTTATCTGGACTTATTGAAATGCCTCCCATCTGAAAAAAAGATTTGCCTTTTGCCATTTCGTTGCAATCAAACAACAATTCTTCTGGCGCAGTGAGCGAACCTTTTTTGCGCGAATAAATTGGATAATCTTTGTCTTTTTCGGTTTTTGTAATGTACCAATATCCGTTATATAAATATGGGACGGATTGGTCATCTTCTTTGATTCGCGCTTTCATTTCGTCAAACAGCGTTTTTTGAAAATCTTTTGTATGCGCCGTCATTTTTTGATAATAGTCGTTTTCTTGATTCAAATAATCGATAACGGCAGGATTTTTTCTATCGTTTAACCAATAATAATTGTCGATACGAACATCGCCATGTTTTTCTAACTTTGTTGGAATTATTTTTGCCACGGGCGCAGTTAATTTATCGGTCATAATAGGTTCATTTTTTTTACACGAAGTCGCAAAAATACAGCAAATGATTGAAATAAAAATTGTGTTTTTCATATAGATTCTATTTGTTTGGTATAAATATAATAAATTTGTGGCTTAACGCAAAATTATACAAAATGGACATAATGAAAATGATGGGTCAAATGCAAGAAACCCAACGCAAAATTGAAGAAACGCATAAAAAGCTAAGCAATGTGATTATTGATCACCAAAGTTCAGATGGTTTGCTAAAAATTTCTATATCGGCGAACAACGAATTGAAAAACATCAACATCGATGATTCGCTTCTTGAAGATAAAGAGCAATTGGAAGATTATCTGATTTTAGTGATCAACCAAGCCATTGAAAAAGCTATGGTGAAAAACAAAACGGAACTCGATGCGGTGGCGAAAATGGATTTGCCAATGATTCCAGGAATGGAAAATATGTTTCAGTAAATTACAATATTTTCGAGAGGGATTTGCGTGAGTGGTTGAGTGGAACTCTTGGCATTGCGAGTAAAGAAAGAGTTTGCTTATTGATTGCATCGTCCCTCGCAATGACAAAGCGGGAACGGAACCCCGACCCTAAATTGTTGTTGCGACGCAGGGCCTGTTCGCCGGGGCGGAAGCAAACAACAATTTAGGGACACGCCCAAATAAACAATACTGTATCCAAGCAAAAATTACATAAAAAAACCGATAACGTGTTGTTATCGGTTTTTGACCTTTGGGAAGATAAGAAATTATTTTGCGAATTTGATGTTTTGCAATGCTTCGGCATTTGTAGGATCAAGCAAAAGGACTTTATCCAAATTATCTTTCACTTTCACTTTGTCAGTTTTCAAGTAATAAACAGCAATTGCATTGTAAGATTCAAGCAATTTTGTTTTATATTTTGCTTGCTCAGCGGCAGGTTTTGCTGTAACGATTCGGTTAAACTCTTCATAATTTTTAACCATTTCAGTTTTCGCAGCTTCATCGGTTGTCATCAAACCATTTACTCTTGCCTTGAAAATAAAAGCGTCAGCAAATTCTGGTCTTTTTGTGATTACGTTTGAAAATGCGGTAAGTGCTTTCTGCAATTGCGCTACATCTGCTTTTTCAGCTTTGGCTTGCTCGAAATATGTTGCATATCCAAAGTAGAAATTATCAAAGGTATAGTTTTGCGATGTTGGTACATTAGCGCCAATTTCGTAGATGCTCGCAGCTTCTTTATACAATTTCAAATCGTAGAAAACTTTACCAATATCGTTGATTTCATTTGCCATTTCTGGGTCAGATTCAACACCTTTTCTTAAACTTTCAACACCAGCGTCAAACGTAGGTCTATCAATTGTGTTGGTAACTTTACCATCGGGTGCAGTAATAGAAATCAAAGATTTTCTGGTTTTTGCCAATCCAAGATACATGTAATCACGACCAATTATTTTTGCTCCAGGTGTTGCCAAGAATTCATTCAAGGCTGTTACCGCCGCTTCTGTATTTCCAGTTTGATATGCCGAATATCCTAAATATCTAAGAATTCTTGGATTTACTTTGGCAATTTTTTTCATTTCTGTTGCCTCTAACTCAAGTGCTTTGTAGTCTTTTGTTAGCATCAAGAAGTCGGCATGGCGCATACGAGAATCTAAAGAATAATCTGTTAGCGACATATACTTATCATAAAGTTCTAATGCAGTTTTGTTGCTTTCAACAAATTTCTTTCTGTCGTTTAGACCTATAAGATAATATGTTTCAGACAATTCTCTATACGTTGGTCCGTACGTTGGATTAGCAAGCTTGACGGCTTCAAATTGTGTCAAGGCTTCTGGAAACGCTTTGGCTTCTTTGGTAATTCTTGCCAATTGCAATTTTGCTCTAATGGCAGTTTTATCCGCATCAAAAGCATCGCGGTACGCAGAGAAAGCATCGTTGTTGTTTCGAACCCCATAATGCGCATCACCTAAAGACAACAATACTTGTGCGTCATTTGGTTGCACTAATTTCGCTTTTTCAAGATACGTAAGTGCAGATTTGAAATCTGGTTTTGGGCCAGCCATGTAGGCACGACCAATATACAAGTTTTCTTCAAAATCTTTTTTACGTATAGACAAAGTTATTTTATCAAAAATAGCTTTTGCAACCGCAGGTTTTTCGTTTTCAAGCTCAATTTGTGCAAGTCCAATATTATTGAAATTTGCATCGTTTTTAGCAAGCAATCCTTTGTTGAAAAAAATTGCAGCAGAATCTTGAATTTTCTGAGTCAGGTATAAATTACCCAACATAAAATAGTTTTTACCAAAATCTGGTTTCGTGACCACAAGTCCTTTTAAAATACCTTTTGCTTTTTCGTATTGCTCGCCATCGATTGCCTTTTTGGCTGATTCTAAATCTTGAGCAGTTGCGCCAACGGCAAAGGCAAGAAAGGCAATGCTTAAAATTTTAAATGATTTCATCTTAATGATTTTTTTATTGATTGTTAATTATTCCCTTTCGGAGTTGAACCGCACGACTCGGAATTGCTATGGGCAGTAGTCCTGATTTTAAAATTATTCTTTGTCCGATTTCTCCTGCAACGAATGATGCAAAACCCATACCTAAACCTGATCCACCTTGATAATTTAACATATAGATTTTCCGTGATAATGGATATAATTCCGCACCCAGATTGTCTTGACTTGGTTTAAAGTAACGGTTGTTGCTTGTGTCAGTTTTAACATTTCGAACTGCCATCACTTTAATGTTTGTCATCCAAGTTTTGATGGCAGGCGTTGGTTGTACAATTTTATTTAGTCCAACAACTCCAATTTTATTAGGATTTTTAGACACGTAATCAAACACTTCTTCCACGTTAACCAACGAATAAATGTTTGCGGTCGGTATTTTATTAACTCCAGCCAAACGTTTCATGAATGAAACTGTGCTCGAATTTGAATTTTCAAAAACCAAGCCTAAGATTTTTGATGGTTTGTTTTGCATTAACTTGATAATTTCATCCAAATCTACCAAAGTATCTTTTGAATTATTATTCGTAATTAAGGCAATTGCGTCAACACCAATAATTGTTGTTCGCGCCTTAATTTTTTTATTGCGAAATACTGCCGACTCTTCTTTTGTCAACTCGCGACCCATTAATGCAATTGCGTGTTCTTGCGTTGTTAGTTTACGGACAACTTCATTTTCTGAAAGATTGATTTGCTTTATTTTTGCTGGATATTGATTTTCAAAAACGGCAATTTGATCTTCCATGATTGGTTGCAATGTTTCGTCGACTACAATTGTTGCGTTTCCGCGGATGATTGTCTCTTTAACTTCCTCTGCATTGCCGTTTTGTTTGCATGAAAATAATGCAACGCTAATTAACAAAAAACAAATCTTGGATAAAATGCTACTATTTCTGATTATCTTTTTCATCTTTTAAATTTCTATTTTTCATTAGCCTAACAAAGCGTATGATGGCATATACAATAAGTAAACAGCCAAACATGGTACGATATTTTTGTTCTAAAGGCAATTGCAATTTTGTCCAAAATATGAATATTCCTGCTAAAACAAGATAAAGTATTACCAACAAAATTCCCACAACAAACAGAAATCGCCCATTGAGCGATTTCTGTATTCTTTGGTTTGAATTGTTTTTTTCTAACATAAATTATTCACCAGTAACAATACTGATTGGTAAATTGTATTGAACTCGAACTGGACGACCGTTTTGTATTCCAGGTTTCCACCTTGGCGAATTTTCCAAAACCCTTTTTGCTTCTTTTCCTGTTCCATAACCTAAGTCTCTTAAAACTTTGATGTCAGTTATAGATCCATCTTTCTCTACCACAAAGGTCACCTGAATTTTACCATTTAAAGCTTCATCTTCAGGAGATTTAAAGTTTTTAATGAAGTATGCATAAAATTTAGCAATTCCACCAGGGTAATCTGGTTTTACTTCTACAGCATTATATACAGTATTGTCTTCAACAATTTTCACTTCTTCTTTACCTTCGCCAGATTCTTCTTCGACAACAATTTTTCCGTCTTCAACGCCTTTTACATCTTTGGCACCAACATTTTTGTCTTTAAGTTCTTCAATAGTTTTGATTTCCTCAACTACTTCTTCTTTTTTAACGACCTTTGGCGGCACAAACTTCACTTCGTCAATTTTTGGCGCTGGTGGTGGTGGTGGTGGTGGTGGAACCTTCGGTTTTTCAACAGGAGGTGGTGGCGCTAAATTCGCCATGTCTACAATTTTCACATCTTCTTCTTCTTTACCTGTCAAACCTGAAAGATCTAACAAAGGCAAAGCCATGAGTGCAGTAAAAACTAAGCCACCAAATATAAGGGCTTTTAAGGCGGTTTTTGGATTTTCTTTACGAAGCTCGTAAGCACCGTACTTTTTATTTTTATCCTCAAAAACCATATCAATCCAGTTTCCTTTAAAAAGATCTAATTTCATAGTATAAGTTTTTATTAAATTATTGAGCTACTTTTACTAAAGCGTCTTCGGCTTTTTCAATATCTACAATTGCGTAGGTAGGAACTTTGCTTATAGCCATTTCATCTAAAACGTCAATTAGGTTTTTCCAAGTTGACTTTTTTGTAGCTTTTATAATGACAATCAGACCTTTCTTAGGATCTCCCATTGTAATTGGCACTGATTTTACTTTTGCAAGTATAATTTTTCGAATACCATCTTTACCATAAGAAGTTTCTGATGGTTTTTCCAACGGATCTGCAAATTGACCCATATACGTTTTCAATGTATTGTTTTCTCCAATCAAAATAGTTAATGTTCTTGCGTCCGCAACCAGTATTTCGGGGGCGTCATCGTCTTTTTCAGGCATCCCCAAATCCATTGACTGTGGCTTTGACAATGATGTGGTGAGCATAAAAAAGGTTATCAAAAGAAAAGCCAAATCCACCATTGCGGTTAAATCTACTTTTGAATTTGATTTCTTACTTCTAACTTTTTTATCTTTTCCACCACCACCGTCGGTATTTAATTCTGCCATGGTTTCTTTTTTTAAATATTAAAATTCTTTGCTACGAAGTCCGGTTACTAAAAAAAATTTGTTGACGCCTTCTTTCTGTAAAATATCCATTACTTTTTTCACATCTGGATATTCTTCTTTTGCATCAGCTTTTATAGCAAAATTTAATTGCTTTTCATGCAGTTCAGCATTAGCATTTCTACCTGCTTTAATCCATTCTTTCAGTTCATTATTAATTGAATCATGTGGAATTCCTTTTTGCAATCCTTCGACATTTCGGTCAGCATTTTTCAATGCCAACAACCCTCGTAATTCAGCCATTTTCACACCGAAGTCTTCTAACAATGCGAACTTATTCACTTCATCAGCAGAAAAAACAACGCCTGTTTTTTCAGACATTATTTCCAATGTTCTTTTGCGCACGTCTTGACCTTTTATTCCCATAAAAACCGTTCCTTTTTTACCGATGGTAATCATTGCCAAATCCGTTTCAGGCAATTTAGTTTGAACTGTTGATGAAGGCGTGTCAACTGGAAGCGGCTCTGGTTGCTTCGCTGTAGCCGTAAGAATAAAGAACGTAAGTAGCAAAAATGCTACGTCGCACATTGCAGTCATGTCAATCGACGATGCATTTTTACGTGTTTTTACATTTGCCATTATATTGTTTTTTAAATTTTATGTGAAAGTGCTTAACATGTTCACTTTCACATAAAAAATATTAATATTATCCTCTTCAACTTCCTCTAAATTTTCTGTATGTAGAAACAATTGTAGAGCCTGCTTCATCAATAGAATAAGTGAGTGAATCAATTTTTGATGTAAAGTAGTTGTACATTACAATCGCTAAAGCTGAAGTTGCAATTCCTGTTGCAGTGTTGATAAGTGCTTCAGATATACCTGTTGCAAGCGCTGCTTGATCTGGTGTTCCTGCACTTGCCAAAGCACCAAATGCCTTGATCATACCAGAAACTGTACCAAGCAATCCACCTAATGTACCTAAAGATACCATTGTTGATATAATTGTCATGTGCTTTTCTAACATCGGCATTTCTAAAGAAGTTGCTTCTTCAATTTCTTTTTGAATAGTTTCGGCTGCTGCCTCACTGTCAAATCCTTCTTTTTTCACTTCTTGATATTTCAATAGTGCTGATTTTATTGCGTTGGCGACAGAACCTTTTTGCTTATCGCAAGAAGCTAATGCACCTTCGATATCACCATTTTTGATACTCCCTTGTACGTTTTTCATAAATGAATCTAAGTTGCCTGTTCCTGCAGCTTTAGATATTACCATAAAACGCTCGATAGAAAATACGACAACCATTAAAAGCATACCTAATAAAATTGGTACAATAAAACCACCTTTGTAAACCATTCCTAATGTGTTTAATGGATGTCCTTTTTCTGGATCTCCGCCTTCAAAATTTCCCGCAGCTCCCATTAAGAATTTCCAAACAAATGTTCCTAATATTAAACAAGCAATAATAATGATTCCAGTAATCATTCCGCCTGCATTAGAACCTCCGTCTTGTTTTTTTACTACTGTTTTTGGTGTAACGTTTGCCATTTCTGTTAATTTAAGTTTTTAAAAGTTTTAATTAAATAATTTAGTTGAAAGTATTTCTACGAATGACAAATTTAAATTTTTACACTTAATAAAAAAATAAAATTTGCTTTTTTATTATAAAATTATGTATTTCATCGATAAAATCAAGTCAAATAATAAATATAAATAGTGATTTTGCTAAAAATTTATCTAATAATTGAACTTATTTGATTAAATTATTCAAAATAACATAATTTTTACATCTATTCTTCACTAAATTCGTAATTCTTGTTAGTATCGTTTATTTTACATATTTATTACGATATCACTATTAAAACGCCAATATTTTTAAATTGTCTATTGATATGTGAAGTTTTATCTTTATTCATAACGTTAAAACAAAAACTATATTATTTTTGCAAACATAAATATTTTAAAAATTTGTTAGATGTCTGATATTAATCATTTTGTAGAAACAATAAATAATGGCTACGCCAGTAAAGGTTCAACAATCACGCTTGGTGGGGCAATGTTAAACGGTTTAGCAGTGGGCGAGGCGGTTATAAAAATTCCGCTGAAAACATTAAATCGTCACGGTTTGATTGCAGGAGCCACAGGAACTGGAAAGACAAAAACCATTCAAATTTTGTCTGAACAGCTTTCCGCACAAGGAATTCCTATACTAATGATGGATATAAAAGGCGATTTCAGCGGTATTGCAATGCCAGGCGAAGAAAAATCATTCATCACAGAAAGACATACAAAAATTAATTTACCGTTTTCGCCGAAAGGATTTTCTGTCGAACTGCTTACGCTTTCAGAGCAAGATGGCGTCAGAATGCGTTCGACCGTAACGGAATTTGGACCCGTTTTGTTCGGTAGAATTTTAGATTTGAATGAAACGCAATCAAGCGTAGTTTCAGTAATTTTCAAATATTGCGACGATAATAAATTTCCGCTTATAGATTTAAAAGACATAAAAAAGGTAATTAATTTCATAACCAACGAAGGAAAAGATGAAATTGAGGAGCATTATGGAAAGATTTCCACATCAACAACGGGCATTATTCTCAGAAAAATTATTGAATTGGAACAGCAAGGTGCCGATTTGTTTTTCGGCGAAACCAGTTTTGATATAGAAGATTTGATGCGTTTGGACGATAATGGTTTTGGATATATCAACATTTTGCGATTGACAGACATTCAAGACCGACCCAAATTGTTTTCTACTTTTATGTTGAGTCTTTTGGCAGAACTCTATCATACGCTACCCGAAAAAGGCGATGTTGACCAACCAGAATTAGTTGTTTTTATAGACGAAGCACACCTTATATTCAATGAAGCCAGCAAAACGCTGTTGGATCAGATTGAAACCATCATCAAATTGATACGTTCCAAAGGTGTTGGAATTTTCTTTATCACTCAAAATCCAACCGATGTTCCAAATGGTGTTTTGGCACAACTTGGACTAAAAATTCAACACGCATTGCGAGCTTTTACGGCAAATGATCGTCAAGCCATCAAGCAAACTGCTGATAATTATCCCATTTCTGAATTCTATAAAACGGATCAAATTATTACGCAACTTGGTATCGGTGAAGCACTCGTAACGGCTCTAAACGAAAAAGGAATTCCTACGCCACTTGCCGTCACGATGATGCGTGCGCCCGAAAGCAGAATGGATATTTTGACCGCAGAAGAAATTGAATCAATCAACTCAAAATCTAAATTGGTAAAGAAATACAAAGAAACTTTAGATGAAGAATCTGCTTTTGAAATGTTGTCCAAAAAACTTATTCAAGAGGAAGCGGTTGTCGAAGAAGAAGTCAAAAAGTCAAACGAACCAAGCACAGCAACCGTTATCGGAAAATCGGTTTTAAAAGTTGTTACGAGCGCAAGCTTTATTCGTGGTGCATTTAGCGTGTTAATGAAAGTTTTACGAAGATAATTTTTTTAAAGTGAAATGTGAAAAGTGAAATGTAAGAAGTGAAATGTGAAAAATTCTATTTTTTTTTACAATCTAATAATTCAAAGTTCTAATAATCTAATAATCCACTAATCTAAAAGGTCTAACAATCTAAATGGTCTAACAATCTAAACTACATTCCCAACTTATTTTCTTCCTTATTCTCTTTATTCAATAAATTTTGAGATTCGTTAGCTAATTTGTTTTTCGTAGGAATTTTATAGTTCAATGTAAACCCAAAACGGCGTGTATCTTCTTTATTTTCTATTGAAATATTAGTTCCAAAAGACGAAACCCCTCGAATATTTGTATTAAAAATATCATCAAAATTCACCGAAACCGAAAGTTGATTGTTTAAAAATTTCTTAGAAAAACTCACATCAAAACTCTGACTGAAAGATTTATCGGCAATAAAATAGAAATAATTTCCGCCAGTTGTACTGCCGTTATATTGCGCAATAAACTTCACTTCTTTTGGCAACAAAATTTGCGACATAAAGTTAAAAAACCATAAACCGCTTGCATCAACATCAGGAATTTGGTGTTTTTGGTAACCTGCATAAGCGTATAAGAAATTGATTTTATCTGGATTAAAGTCAAATTTCATCGTTTCTGCCAAACCTTTTGTAAACAACATATAAGGTATTGGTAGTCCAACATTGAAACTGTGAATTTTAATTTGATCAATATTGATGTTTTGATTCGTTACGACATTGCCCGTCGAAAAAACTCGGTTAATAACCTGATTTGTTGCCACACTCTGATTATAATTGATAAAAGCATAGTCAAAAGCACTAATTTCCACCTCAAAATTATTGAAAATAGTCGGTTGCAATTGCGGATTTCCAGCAAAATTCACGTTAGGATTTTGATAATTCGTGTTGTTCGGATTTAGAGATGATGTGGTTGGCAAACTGATTTTCTTATTGTAATTCACACCCACAAAAATTTGTTTTGCAAAATTGTATTGCACACTCGCGTTCGGAAACAACCTAAATTGCTCAAACGGAATCAACGTTGCAACGTTCGTTTTGCCCGAAATATCATAGTTTTCGGCGCGCGTGCCAACAATGAAATCAAATTTTTTCAACGAAGATTGAAATTCCACGTATCCAGCCGTGGTTTTTCGACTGTAATTCAAATTTAAAACATCAAAATTGTCCGTAGTAAATTGCAAATCGTCGGACAAAATGCCCGTACTAAATTTCCCCTTATCCAAAATTTTTAAATCTTGGGAATAGTCCACCTTGAAATTCAGATATTTTTGATCAGCCGTATTGTCCAAAACCGTCGCGCCAAACGCAAGCGAATTCAACAAGAAACTACTCTGGTTGTTAGAATAGCTGAACATAAAATCCAGTTTCCTGTCCGCTTTCTCAAACCTTTTTTGATAAGTTGCAACCGCTTCTTGCCGAACAGATTTAGCTTTACTCACATCATTCGCCACAAATCCAAAACCAATTCCATTGGTGTTTGCGTCACTATTATTGAGATTCACATCATAATTCAACAATAATCGATCCTTTTTAATATCAATCGTAACCACCGATTTCATATATTCATTTCTTGAAATTCTGTCTGCATCCGTGTCCGAAACGTTTGTAAAAACACCATTATCAAGCGTTTTCACATTCGACCAAAGCGCCGATTCTCTATAGTTTTGACCGATATTTACTTGCCACCCAAAAAGTTTATTCTTAGCGTTAAGCAAAAGACTGTTGTTTACTCTCGCTCTGTTTTTGTCGTATGAAGTAATATTCACACCATTATTATAGGTAGCACTCAAATAGTTTTTCGCTGTTTTGCTCGTCACAATATTGATAATCGCACCACCTGAAGTTGCTGGAAATTCCGCGCCAGGTTGCGTAATAATTTCCACTTTTTCAATAGCATTTGCTGGCATGCCTTCCAAAAAAGCGTTCAGTTCATTCGACGAAATATTCAGCGGTCGCGCATCCATATACACATCCAGTTGCTTCCCTTGATACATCAAACCCGCCACATCCGAAATAATAAGTCCAGGCAATTTGCGCAATCCTTCCAACACCGACCCTGAATTCAGTTGCGATTGCGACGAAAAATCAAAAATTGTTCGGTCGGCACGTTTCTCGATTGCCTTTTTCTCTTTTTTAATTACAACCTCTTTCAGTTCAGTAGTTTTTTGAAGCGTGTCTTGTGCTTTCGCGAAAATAAAAATTGTAAAAGTAAAAATTAATGTAAAAATTGATTTCATTAGTAATTTGATTGAATAGATGGTCGAAAAAACTGTTAGACAATAAAAAACCGCAAATGTTACAAATTTTTTTCACATACCTTAAAGCAACACAATTCGATGCACCTATTAAAATCATACTTATATATAAGGTAAACCTAAAAATTATAATTTGGGCGTGCCACCCGTCCCCAAAAACCGCCCCAGTCATTGCGAGGTACGAAGCAACCCCTTCCAGGGCGGTTT
>JAYWGW010000018.1:0-8058 GCA_043778045.1 Bacteroidota bacterium
ATTATAATTAGAAACAAAAAAGCACAATTTAAATATAAAGAAATAGAAGATTTATATGAAATATTATTAAATCCACAATATTCTAAAACATAACCTAAATTTATTAACGCATATTAAAAATGGGTTTATAACTGTCCCATTTAGAGTAAATCAGAAAAACATTGGCTAAAAATAATATTATTCCAACTGGCAATTCGCTGGGCGACATAAAAGCAAGAATTAATAGAATATTTATTGTAATAGGCAATAAAACCAAATTAGCTAAGGCAACAAAGCGACCTGATACGAACGCCAACCCACAAAAAAGTTCAATATATTTTGCTAATGGCATTAGATATTTTGATGCCATTACACCATCCATAAATGTTTTCATATCACCTGTTGGTGCTGGGTGGTCTCCAAAATTGGCAAAATATGAAATTGAGGCAAACAATAAAAATAATCCGATTAATGATCGAAGAATAACAATAAAAATTTTCATAATAGTTTAGGTTTGGTTAGGTTTTGGTTTATAGGAATCAAATATAAATAAATTTAGTAAATGAAAATCAATTGTTTTTCAAGTTGTTCAATTTTTTCTATAATAGCGAGTACAAAAAAAAGGTTCAACATTGTCGAACCCTTTTCTATGTCATAAACTTCAAATATCTTAAATATCATCAAAATTAACGTCCGTAAAACTTTTGTCGTTTGGCTCAGCCACGTCTGTTTTTGCCGTATTTTCTTCGTAAACTTCTTTTTTATAGTCACGTTGATGTCTTTCTGAAATCACCTCTTCGCCTTTGTGATCAAGAACATAATCCGTCATTTCTCCGAGAATTTCGGCAAAGGCAACAAAATCTTCTTTGTAGAGGTATATTTTATGTTTTTTGAAATGGAAAGACCCATCTTCTTCTGTAAATTTTTTGCTTTCGGTTACGGTTACATAATAATCGTCGGCTCTTGTGGAACGCACATCAAAAAAATAAGTGCGACGGCCAGCTCGTAATACCTTTGAAAAAATCTCTTCTTTTTCCATCATTTCATTATCTCTCATAATTTTGCTTTCGTTTTAAAAATTTTGATAACTCAAAAATGATAATTATTTTACAGTCTCACAAACTTTAAATCAATTCTTTTTCAGAAAGTTGTTTGTAATATAAATCTTTATAGTAACCGTCTTGGTTTATCAATTGATTGTGAGCGCCTTGTTGAATGATTTTCCCTTCGTCGAGAATGATAATTTTATCTGCATTTTTAGCTGATGACACGCGATGCGACACTATAATTGTGGTTTTATTGGCACAAAAAATCAATAAATTGGTCAAAATTGCCTCTTCAGTTTCAGTATCAACAGCAGAAAGACAATCGTCTAACAGCAAAATTGGGCAATTTTTGATGACCGCTCGGGCAATAGAAACACGTTGCTTTTGTCCACCAGACAGCGTGATACCTCGTTCACCGAGAATGGTTTCGTACTGATTTTTAAAATTTACAATGTTTTCATGCACCATCGCAAGTTTCGCTGCACCTTCAATTTCAAACTGGGATGCGTCTTCTTTTCCAAACCTAATGTTGTTGGCAATACTGTCAGAAAACAAAAATGAATCCTGTGGCACAACGCCCATACTGTTGCGCAAGTCATGCAGATTTTGTTGACTAATTTCTTTATCATCAATAAAAATATTGCCATGCAAAACATCATACATACGAGAAATCAATTGCAAAATTGTCGATTTTCCCGAACCGGTTTTCCCTAAAATTGCCAATGTTTCACCTTTGTTAATGCTGAAACTTACATTTTGCAACGCTTGAATGTTTGTGTCATCGTATTTGAAAGACACGTTAGAAAACCTAATATTACCGTTGATATGACTATTCTCGATAACGTTATTTTGAATTTCTGGTTCAATTTTTAAAAATTCATTGATACGCTTTTGCGATGCCGCTGCTTCTTGCACCATTGACGACACCCAACCCAATGATGCAACTGGCCAAGTGAGCATGTTGACATACAATATAAATTCTGCAATTGTGCCGATGTGTGTGATGCCATTTGTGCCTTCAATATACATTTTGCCACCAAAAAATATGACTACTAAATTGCTGACTCCAATTAATGCCAACATCAAAGGTCCGAACATCGACTGTGTTTTCGCTAAATCTAACGCACGCGCCCGACTTTCATTCGAGAGATTTTCTACATTATTGTTATATTGATTTTCTAAAGAATATGCTTTTATAACTCTAATTCCCGAAAAAACTTCTTGCGAAAAACTTGATAATGACGATAAATTTTGCTGAAAAGAGGTGCTTAAAACATTAATTTTTTGTGTTAATTTGAATATGATATATGATAAAATTGGTAGTGGCAATAGTGTGTAAAGTGTCAGCAATGGCGATACTTTATACATAAAAACAATAACCATCGTAAACCGCACAAATGTGTTAATCGAATACATGACAGCTGGGCCAACATACATACGCACTTTACCAACGTCTTCTGAAATTCGGTTCATTAAATCGCCCGTTCGATTTCGTTTATAAAAACTTTGCGTTAATTTTTCATACTGCGCAAAAATGTCGTTTTTCAGATCAAATTCAATGTGCCTCGACATTACTATCAAGGTTTGACGCATCAAAAACGTAAAAACACCAGAAACAAGAGTTGTTCCAATTACAAGAAGTATGTTTTGAAGCAATCGAGATTTGATTAAATCTGGATTTGCGCCGTTTGAAGCTATAAAATTCTCAATGGTTTTAAAGGAATTGCTAATCAGCTTTGGCGAAAAAAGCATGAAAATTTGGGCTGCAATTGTTGTTAAAATACCTGTAAGAAAACGGTATTTGTATTTAACAAAATACTTGTTTAAATATTGTAATTCTTTCATTATGATAATTGATATGATAATTTTTTTGACATTATGCCAATATTTAATGTTTTTGGTAAAGAATATATAATTTAAAAAAAGTGCACTTCTTTGTCTATTCTATAAAAAAATTCAGATTTATTGCATTTGATTGTTAAAAATCTTATTTTTGAATTATATTTATGTAAATAATGTAATTTTATTCAAAACAGAAATCATGGTAACAGAATTTTTAAAAGCCAACGACCTTCATAAAATCGATCCTGTTTTTGGACAACAATCTTTTGATAATCACGAACAAATTGTTTTTTGCAACGACAAAGATACGGGTTTAAAAGCAATAATTGGAATTCACAACACCATTTTAGGACCCGCGCTTGGAGGCACACGAATGTGGAAATATGCAAATGAATGGGAAGCTTTAAATGATGTTTTGCGACTTTCAAGAGGCATGACTTTCAAAGCTGCCATTACGGGATTGAATTTAGGAGGCGGAAAAGCGGTGATAATCGGAGATGCAAAAATCGATAAATCGCCCGAAATGATTAAGAAATTCGGAGAATACGTGGGATCGCTTTCTGGAAAATATATCACAGCAGAAGATGTCGGCACCACCACGCAAGACATGGATTTGATTCGCACCGTGACCCAATCCGTTACAGGAGTTTCTGAAAGCAATGGAGGCTCAGGAAATCCATCTCCCGTGACTGCCTACGGAGTTTATATGGGAATAAAAGCTGCGACAATGTTCAAATTTGGCACCGACAGTTTGGCTGGAAAAACTGTTTTAGTACAAGGAATTGGACATGTTGGGGAAACATTGGTTGGTCTTTTAAGTAAGGAAGGTGCTATTGTTCAAATTGACGATTTAAGTCGGAGTAGGGCAGAGGAAGTGGCAAAAAAATATGGTGCGAAAATTTTTGAAGGCGCAGATTTATATCGTGCCGATGTTGACATATATTCGCCATGTGCGCTGGGAGCAACCATCAATGATGAAACAGTTTATAAAATAAATGCAAAAATTATAGCAGGAGCTGCAAACAATCAATTGGCAAATGATTCCGTTCATGGTCAAATTTTAAAGGATAGGAATATTTTGTATGCGCCAGATTTTCTTATAAATGCAGGTGGAATTATCAATGTTTACAGAGAAATTGCTGGATATGATCAAGCAGAAGCCATGAAACGAACAGAAAATATTTACAATACTACTTTAGAAATCTGCAGTTTTGCTCAAGAAAATGACATCACCACACAAGAAGCCGCCATGTCTATCGCTATGAAAAAAATTGAGGATCGGAAGAAGGGCTTTTAGCTCTTAGCCATTAGCTGTTAGCTTTCAGCTTTTTTAACTTTTAAATGTCATATTTTTTGTCTTGATTCTTATTTCTTGCATCTTAATTCTTGATTCTTGATTCTTGCATTTTACTTTTCACATTTAAATATCTTATAATAAAACGCTTTCTATTTTCAAATGTTATTGCTACTTTTGCACCGCTAAAAAAAGTTCTTATAAATATTAATTAAAACAAAATCTCGTGCTAAACCGTAGACATATAAGAATAAAAGTAATGCAGTCGGTTTATGCCATGCACCAGAGCAACACAGATAATATTGAGAAACAACAAAAATTTTTAAAATTTAGTCTTGATGGTGTTTTAGATTTATATTTGGTCATGCTTTCTATTTTTGTAGAAATTCAAAAGGCAGAAAATACCTTTTTGGAACTGACATCTAAAATGCATTTAGCTTCAAAAACCGACAAAAATCCGAATAGAAAATTTGTTAATAATCTTGCAATAAATGTTTTAGTCGAAAGTAGTCAGTTAAGTATCGCATTGACTGATAGAAAAATTGACTACTGGGAATTGCATTCCGATTATATTCAGATTCTTTTGAATGACATCAAAAAAAGCGAGTTGTATGATGTTTATATGAGCAATTCAGTAAATGATTTTGCTAAAGATCAAAACTTTTTGATTGCTATTTTTACAGAAATTATTGCACCCAACGATAAATTGTATGATTTGTTGGAAGACAATAAACTGACGTGGATTGATGATATTCCAGTGGTAAATACACAAATAATCAAAGATTTTAATTCTTTGAAACCTTTAATGTCGCCGGATAAATTTAAAATTCCTAAAAGTTTCAAAGATGCTGATGATTTGGAATTTGCCACATCTTTGTTTTCAAAAACAGTTTTGAACGAAACAATTTTTGAAAAAGAATTTGAAGACAAAACCCCAAATTGGGACATTACTCGGATTCCAGAGATTGACACTATCATTATTAAAATGGGAATTTGCGAATTTTTGAAATATCCTCAAATTCCTACCAAGGTAACTATCAATGAATATATTGAAGTTGCAAAAGAATATTCCACACCAAATAGTGCTACTTTTGTGAATGGAATTTTAAATAATATTTTAAAAGAGATGACCGAAAACAAAAAAATTGTTAAAATAGGCAAAGGGTTGATGTAGGGAAGTTTAAAAGTTTCAAGTTTAAAAGTTTCAGGTTGAAAAGTTTCAAATTTAAAAGTTTCAGATTTCAAGTTTTAGGATGTACAACATAAAATATTATATATTTTAATAATTTATCAATTTCAAATTTCGTTTTATCAAATAATCTAAGATGTCTAACAATCTTAGAAGTCTAACTAAGAAGTCTAATAATCTAAGAAGTCTACAAATCTAAAAAATCTAATCTAAAAAATCCAAAAAAATGTCTGATTTAGTAAAATTTGCACCTTATGTGCTGATGATAGCCGTGTTTTATTTCCTAATGATTCGCCCGCAGCAAAAACGCGCAAAAACGGAACGCGAGTTTGAAGGCGCGTTAAAAGTTGGTGACAGAATTGTTACAAAAAGTGGCATTCACGCTAAAATTTCTGAATTAGCAGAAACAACAATTGTTGTCGAAACCATGTCTGGTAAACTAAAAATGGAACGCTCTGCTATTTCCATGGAAATGAGCGCAAAGCTAAATACAGCTGTTGTAAAAAAATAGTTGTAAAAATATCATAAAAAAACCGTTGAATATTCAACGGTTTTTTGTTTTAATATTACAAGGCATATTATATAGGAAAATATTTTCTGCTTTTAAAATACAGATATCAAATTATTTTTTTGATTTTTTTGACTTTTTCTTTTTGTCGTTTTTATCTTTTGAAGATTTGTCTTTCGGTGATTTTTCAATTGCAATAGGTTCTTTTTCAGCATTCAATTGTGCAATTTTCACAATCACTTCAACTGCTTTTTGCATACTTTCAACAGGCACATATTCATATTTTCCATGGAAATTGTGTCCGCCTGCAAAAATATTTGGACACGGAAGTCCCATATAACTTAATCGACAACCATCGGTTCCACCTCGAATGGGTTTGATAATTGGTTTAATTCCCAACTCTTTCATTGCTTTTTCAGCCAAATCAACAATGTGCATCACAGGTTGCACCATTTCTTTCATGTTGTAATATTGGTCTTTTATTTCCGTTTCAATAATATCAGAACCAAATTGCTTCTTGAATTGTTTGTTATATTTTTTTGCTAAATCGTGAACAAAGTCTTTACGCTTTTTAAAATTCTTTGCATCAAAATCTCTTATAATAAGCTCAAGAACAGTTTCTTCAATACTTCCATTCAAATGGTGAACATGATAAAAACCTTCATATCCTTTGGTTTCTTGCGGAATTTCTTTGTTTGGTAAATCAGCAATAAAATCGTTTGCAAGCAACATCGAATTTATCATCTTGTTTTTTGCATAACCAGGATGAACAGACTTTCCTTTGAAAATTATTTTTGCTGATGCAGCATTAAAATTTTCATATTCCAATTCGCCAATTTGACTTCCATCCATCGTATACGCCCAGTCTGCACCGAACTTTTTTACATCAAATTTATCTGCACCACGACCAATTTCTTCATCGGGCGTAAAACAAATGCGAATTTTTCCGTGTTCAATGGTAGGATTTTGAATCAAATATTCCATTGCGGTTACAATTTCGGTTACGCCAGCTTTATCATCTGCTCCTAAGAGCGTAGTTCCGTCAGTCGTAATAATTGTTTGTCCTTTATATTGTAACAAATCTTTGAAATAGTTGGGTGATAGCACAATATTTTTTTCTTCATTCAAAATAATGTCGCCACCATCGTAGTTAGAAACAATTTGTGGTTTTACATTAGCACCCGTAAAATCTGGCGTCGTATCGTAGTGAGATATAAATCCGATAGTTGGCACCTCGTGCAAAACATTACTTGCGAGTGTTGCCATCACATATCCGTTTCGGTCTTTTCCGACTTCGGTCATTCCGATAGCTTTTAGCTCTTTTACAAGTAGATTTGCTAATTTATGCTGTTTTACTGTTGAAGGTGTTGTGTCAGATTTTGCGTCGGATTCGGTATCCATAACCACGTAACTAATGAATCTATCGATAATTTGTTGCATTGCTTTATTTTATAATTGTTATTTTAATGTAAAGTAATTGTTATGCAAATATACAAATCAAATTCAAAAGTCAATGTTAAGTTTTCTAAACCGTTTATTTTTTAGTTAATAAATAGTCCATGACAACCCCATGAATATCAAAGTTCGAAAATTCATGAAACATTTGCTAAGCAATTTTTTATTATAATATTGTTTGATTTTCAGTTGTTGGAATTTCTCGGTTAGCTACAATATCTGAATTTCTATCTCGATTCTCCAGCATTTCTTTGGACGCGTTCGGTGTTGCATCGCTTGGATTTGCAACAATATTTTTGTTTGTCAAAACTTCAACTAAAGCAGTTTGTTGATCATGAATTTTGGTTCTGTCAACTATTTTTTCGACACCATTTTTATCAATCACTGTTTCGGTCTTAAGAAGTGCTTCGGACAAATTTTGTCCAGTAGTTGGCATAATGGTTTGCTCCGAGCTATCTTTTTCTAAGGATTTTTTCTCAACTATATTTTGATTTTCCATTACTAATGTATTTTATAAATAAATGTAATGATAAGCTGGATTATCGTCAATAAGATTATAGAATTTAATCAATTTCTTACATGATTAAGGTCATAGTCAACGTGAAAAATGATTGCTTGCTTTAAATCGAAAGCGATTTTTTTTTACATCACAGATTCAATTAATAAATGCGAAAATTAGGAATCGCGCAAGAAGATTAAATATTTTTTCAGAACAAAGAAAAGAAAATTAATTCTTTTCCCTGTT